>CAZLNM010000043.1:1085-37520 GCA_964561025.1 uncultured Myxococcales bacterium | reverse complement strand
AGCCGCGCAATTTGCTCACTCCACGCGGCCGCCACAAGACAGTCAGCAGCCGTTGCCCGTGTGAATCGAGCGCGGCGCGGCTCACCCCAGGTCGAGGATCGCCAGGCATTCCAGGTGCGCGGTGTGCGGGAACATGTCGAAGGCCTCGATGCCCCCGAGTCGGTAGCCGCGTCCCAGGAGCCGATGCAGGTCGCGCGCCAGCGTGCCGGGATGGCAGCTCACCATGAGGAGCCGGCGGACCTCGGCCCGCCGCAGCGAATCGAGCACCCGCTCGTGGCAGCCGGCGCGCGGCGGATCCAGGATGGCCGCGGCGGGTCGCAGCCCCTCCTTCACCAGCCGCGGTAGCGCCTGCTCCACCGCCCCGGAGAAGAACTCGGCCGGCTGCGGGTCGGCGGAGGCGTCCCGGCGCGCCCACTCCACCGTGTCGTGCTGAAGTTCGATGCCGACCGCCCGCCATCCGCGCGCGGCCAGCAGCCGCGTCAGCACACCCACGCCGCAGTAGGCGTCCACGATGGGCCCCGAAGGCTGGCCCGCCAGCGAAAGGACGCGGGAGAAAAGCGCCCGGGCCTGGGGCGTGTTCACCTGAAAGAACGACTCCGGGCGCAGCGAAATGCGCAGCCCCAGCACCTCCTCGACGAGGTGATCTTGCCCCCACGACGGCCGGGCCATCGGGAACTCCCGGCTGGAGGGCTTGTGGAGCACGCCGCGCATCCCGGCGACGGCCGCCAGCGCCTCGACGCCTTCGCCGGGGGGAAGCCCGACCAGCGTGGCCAGCACCTCGCCGGTCCGCTCGGCGTGCCGCAGCCACACCTCTCCCGCCAGGCGCCGGTGGCGGCGAGCCAGCCGGCCGAGCGGCTCCCGCAACGCCGCCAGCGCCTGGTGGAACGGTTCCGGCATGAGCCGGCAACGCTCGAACGGCACCAGCCGGCGGCTCTCGCCCTCGAAGAACCCGAAGCGCGCGCCCCCGTCGGGCCCCGCTCCGACCTGCACGCGAACGTGGTTGCGGTAGCCGAGCGTGCGCGGCGCGGGAACGACCTGGATCGGCCCCACCTCGAGCCGGGCCACCGTCCGCAGCGCGTCGTGCAGGATGCGCGCCTTGAGGTCCAACTGGGCCGGGTAGCGCACGTGGCGAAGCTGGCAGCCGCCGCACTCGCCGAACACCGGGCAGTCCGGCGCCACTCGCTCCGGAGAGGGCGCATCGACCTGTAGCAACCGGCCCGAGCGCCGTCGGGAACGGCTCGCTTCGGCCACCGTCACCCGCTCGCCGGGGATGGCGAAGGGGACGAAGACGGCCCGCCCGCCTTCCCGGCCCACCCCCTCGCCCCGGTCGGAGATGCCGTCGATGACGAGCGAAATGGGGGGTCTTGTCACTTCTTGCCGCAGGGGTTCTCCAACAGACGGTAGGAGCCCCGCCCTTCCTTGAAGCGGACCACGGCCGCCATGCCGCACACGGTCCGTCCATCGTTGAGCTGCCACGGCAGCGGGTTGGCCGAGCCGGTGTTGAGCCACAGCCGCTCGACCCAGGCGCCGGGCGCGACCGGGGCGCCCGCGGGATCCACGGCCTGCCCGCCCGCCTCCAGGATGTGGGAGAAGATACCGAAACGGACGTCGTGGTCGGCCAGGAACTTGTGCAGCGCCGGATCCCCCACGTTGCCCGCCTCCACCGCGAGGTCCAGGGCGCGCTTGCCCTTGCCCTTGGGGGGACCGTGCCCCACCAGGACCATCGTGCCGTGCGGGGGATCCATGATGCGGCGCAGCGCCTGCAGTTCGGCGGCCTGGTAGGCGCAGCCGGCGGACTGGTGGACGAAGCGCCGGTCGTGGTAGCCGGGCAGAGAGACCAGGGTGACCCGGTCCCACTCCACCCGGCGAGTGAGATCGAAGTTCACCAGGTTGTGCGCCACCTTGGAGGCGGCCAGCACCGCCCGGTTGAAGGCCGAGCGGCTCTCGGAGTTTCCGATGAGGCACAAGACGGGCAGCCCCGCGCGGGCCACGTATTGCAGGATCTGGGCCTGCTCGTACTCGCTGCCGGCGATGTCACCCGCCAGGACCACCAGGTCGGCGCCGGCCTCGGAAAAGCCCTTGAGGAAGCCGTCGAGGGCCCGCCGGGTCTCGGGCGAAAAATCCTTGATGGCGCCCATCACCCCGAGCACCAGCTCCGCGTCACTCCCTTCCAGGGAGAGCGCCGGACCGGTAAAGCGAAGGCTTCGCTCCCCGATGGCGAGCCGGGCCGGCTCCGGGAGCGCCAGCCCATCCCCGAAGCACTGTGTCAGCCGCGGCTTGTAGTAGCGGTAGAGCGGGCTGTCCGGCTCCGGGAGGGAGTCGAGCAGCGACGGATCCTGCAACGGATCGGTGACCGGCTCGTCCTCCTGGGCTGCGGCGGGCACCGCCAGGGCGAGTAGCCAGAGCACACCGGCGAAGCGTCTCATGTGAGCCTCCGGACCGATGAAAACCGAAAAGCGCCCGAGCTGTCAATCCGGCCGAAAAAGGGCCGCAGATTGGGGTTGACAGGAAACGCGCCATCCCGCAGAATGGCCCGCGGTCGCGCCGAATGCGATTTTTACCGAGGTCGATTGACCCACCCCAGACAGGAGGACAGGTTCATGAGTCGGAACGTACTGTACGGATTGTGTTGCGTGGCGTTGCTCGTGCTCGCCGGCGGCTGCGCCTCCTCGGAAGACGTCTGCAAGGACGTCACCTGCTCGGGCCACGGCACCTGCGTGGACAACGCCGGCCAGGCGGCCTGCAACTGTGAGACTGGCTTTTACGCCGAGGGCCTGGAGTGCAAGGCCATCCCCACCGACTGCACCGGCCAGACCTGCAGCGGGCACGGCACCTGCGTGGTGGAGAACGGCTACGCCAAGTGCAACTGCGATCCCACCTTCGTCAACCAGGGGCCGATGGCCTGCGTGCCCGAGGGCGGCTGCTTCAAAATCGGCGTGACCTGCACCCAGCCCACCGAGTGCTGCACTGGCTACTGCCTCAAGTACGTGGGCCAGGAGACCGGCTTCTGCTCCAAGAAGGACTGCAAGTCGAACAGCGAGTGCACCAACCAGTCCGGCGACGGCAAGATCATGTGCTGCGTGGACGCCGGTGGCGAATACTTCATCTGCCTCAAGGGCGGCAAGGGCTGCGCTTGCGGCGATCAGAGCGGCACCTGCGGCTCCTCCTGCGCTTGCCAGATGAGCTCGGCCTGCAACCCGAACTTCCCTTGCCTCTCCGGGGGCGATGAGGATCCCAACGCGGTGTGCTCCGCCAAGTGCAACTCGGACTCGGACTGCGCCAACTGCCAAGATCCCAAGGATCCCGACAAGGTGTTCACCTGCCAGCCCATCTCCGGCGGCGAGACCTACTGCCTGGCCGGCCAGGCTGTCTGCCAGAGCTCGGCCGACTGCACCCCGCCGGAGGTGTGTGTGGCCTTCCCCTCCAAGGACGGCAAGAAGATCGAGCCGGGGTGCAGCAAGCTCGGCGATCTGCCCCCGGGCGCGGTGTGCGACGATGACGCCAACCCCAACAACCTGCCGGCCAGCCAGCGCTGCTCGGACTTCTACTGCCTCAACGGACACTGCTCGGAAGTGTGCGAGATGAGCAGCGACTGCCCCGAGCACATGGTGTGCAACACCATCAACTTCTGCATGGACTCGAGCTGCGCCACGCTGGCCTCGGTGGGCATGTGCTACTGGATGGAAGGGCCGCTCACCGCCTGTGACGGCAACGGCGACTGCCCGGCCGGCACCTACTGCGCCTACTACCTGCCCCCGGGCGCCTCCTCCACGGTACAGAAGGTCTGCGTCAACCAGAACTGCGACCCGGCCAACGCCACCACCTGCATGCCGATCGGCTCCGACTGCTACGAGGTCACCGACAAGGATTGCTGGGGCGACTTCTGCATCGGTTCGGGCACCGACTACTTCTGCTCCGCGCTGTGCAAGGACGACACCGACTGCCCGAGCAACATGCTGTGCGGCCTGCTGCGGGTGAGCGACACCCAGACCACCGGCGCCTGCATCCCCGGCCGCTGCACCGGCAACTCCGACTGCAAGGCGAACGAGGTGTGCATGCCCACCCTGGGGCCCAACAACACCATCATCGGCGCCTGCGAGTCCACGACCGGCACCATCAACTTCGGCGGGACCTGTGACGACAACGCCAGCCCCGATCCCTGCAAGGGCTTCTGCTTCGACGGCCACTGCAGCTCGATGTGCGACACCAACGCAGACTGCGCCCCCGGCGGCGTGTGCACCCAGATCGGCTTCTGTCTGGACGCCAACTGCACCCAGCTCGGCTACGGCGCGGTGTGCCGCTGGTTCCCCGGCAGCGGCACCGCCTGCGGCGCCCACGACGACTGCCCGGCCGGCGAGATGTGCGACTTCTACACCAACCCCACCGGCACCGCGGTGGAGAAGGTCTGCACCACCCAGAACTGCGACCCGACCGTCCCGGCCCAGTGCGCGCCGGCCGGCGGCGAGTGCGGCACCGGCAAGCCGCCCTGCTTCGGCGATCTGTGCCTCACCGCAGGCTACTGCTCCACCCTGTGCGACGTGAACGCCGACTGCCCCTCGGGAATGATCTGCGCTGCCATCGGCCTGAGCGAAACGCTCTCCACCGGCGGCTGCATCAAGTTCGAGGGCTCGGCCGAGCCCTGCACCAGCAACGCCGCCTGCGCGGACAACAACCCGGCCGAGGTGTGCGTGTACGTGGGCACGGTGAACGGCATCGAGGCGCTGTGCGCCACACCGGTCCAGAGCGGCGCCAACCCCGGCGAGACCTGCAACCAGACCACTCCCTGCGCGAACGACCTATGCCTCACCGCCGGGTATTGCTCGGCGGTGTGTCAGACCAACGCCGACTGCGCGGCGTACACCATGGAGTGCGTGTACATCGGGCTCTCCCAGACCGAGTACGGCACCGCCTGCGTGAAGCCCGACACCGATAGCCCCCTGTGCTCCATCTGCGCCCAGGACGCCGACTGCGGCACCGCCAAGTGCATCGAGTCGGCGGCGGTCGCCGGCGAGAAGTACTGCGGCAAGGCGTGCACCCAGGGCGGCAACGAGTGCCCCAGCGGCACCACCTGCACCGACCTCGGCGGCGGCACCTGGAACTGCAAGCCCGATACTGACACCTGCCGTCCGTAGGCGAGCCCCACTCGAAGGCGAAAGCCCCTCCCCCGCGGGAGGGGCTTTTTTTGGGGGGGGTATTCCCCTCTCGCGCGGCCAGGCAGGTCATCGAATCCGCCGCACGAACGTGGGGTCCCTACAGCCAGCGCGTTCGCGCGTGATCTCGGCTTTTCGTAGCCTCCGCTCGGCGTATGCCGTCAAGGGTCTTCGCGGCAAAGCCGCTCCGATCCCTTCGGGATTCGCTTCGCTCACCCTTGACGGCAGCCAAGCTTCGGCTTGATTTGCAGCTATGAGGAGCATGCATGCATGCTCCTTATGTTTCAGGAGGCTTTGCCGAATTCAATCGAGCACCTGGCTATGGGTTCCCCGGTCGCCAGGCGTGGCGCGACAGATCAGAAGCCGGAGAAGAGATCCTCCAGGCTGGAGTTCAGCGCCGAGGAGATCTTGAACAGCGAGGCCACCGAGGCCGCCGACTCGGCCCGCTCGATCTGGGAGAGCAGGCTCACCGACAGCCCGGTGCGCCGGGCCACCTGCTTGAGGGTGAGATCCTGCTCCTTGCGCAGGGAGCGCACCTTGGCTCCCACCGCCGCCAGCAGTTTCTCCTCGGGCGTCTGCATCAGGCCCTTCTGGCGCACCACGTTGCGCACCACCTCGATCAGACGGTCCTTGTCGATGGGCTTCTGCACGTAGTCCGCCACCCCGCCCTTGAGCGAGGCCACCGCGGTCTCGACCGAGGGGTAGCCGGTGAGCACGATGACCGCCAGGTCACGGTCCTTCTCGCGGACCTTCTCCAGCACCTGGATGCCGTCCATCTGCGGCATGCGCAGGTCGAGGATCAGGATGTGAAAGGACTGGCGTTCGAGGAGATCGAGCCCGCGAGCGGGAGAGTTCGCCACCTCCACCCGGAACCCCTCCTTGTCAAGGTAGTGCTTGAGCACCTCGCAGGTGTCCGGATCGTCGTCCAGGACCAGAATTTCCACCACCCGATTTTTCATACGCCCTCCCCTGACTCCGGCGGCACGACCCAACAGGGAACGGGCGCCGTGTACCACGCCCCTCGCCGCCGGTCAAGCCGACCTGCCGGCGCGGCCCCGAAGGCCCGGTTCCCACTGGTGTAATTGTTGCAAAAATACGAGTTCCTGTCTATGGTCTTGCCGGGAGAAACCATGGATCGGGTGTTGCTCATCTCCGCCGTCCGGCCGTTCGGCGACATGGCCTCGCTGGTGCTCGGCTGGCGGGGCTGGCGGCTGGAGCGGGCGGCCGGTTTCGCCGAGGCCGACGCTCGCCTGCGGGAGGACCCCCCGGACGTGGTGCTCTTGGATCTCGACTCCGGCGCCAAGGAGGGACTTGCGCTGTGCCGGCGGCTCAAGGCGGATCCGGAGCGGGAGTGGCCGCTCATCGTGATCTCCAGCTCCAGCCGGGATCGAGACGTGCGGGCCGCCATCGAGGCGGGCTGCGACGACTACCTCACCAAGCCCATCGCGAACGACGAGCTGGCCCACAAGGTCGAGGAGCTGCTGGGCCGGGTGGATCGCCGCCGCTTTCCCCGCATCACCGCCTCGATGCAGATCTCGTTCGAGGACTTCAAGGGCATCTTCTTCGAGTACAGCCGGGATTTGAGCCGCAACGGAATCTTCATCGAGATGGATCCGCCGCTCCCCCTGGACGCCTGCCTGCGCCTGTCGTTCTCGCTGCCGGCCCCGGTGGCGAAGCCCGTGCTGGCCTACGGCCGGGTGGTGCGGCGGGTAGAGGGGGCCAAGGGCAAGATCGGCGGCGTGGGAGTGCGCTTCATCCACATGGACGAAGAGAGCCGGCGCCTGATCGACTCTCTGGTCGCGGATCAGACGCGCCTCTCGCAGAACCAACCCGGCGGGATCTTCGCCCGGGTCAGCCTGCACGCGGGGGAGTACCAGCGCGAGGTCGTCCCCTCCATCGATCCCCTCACCCAGCTTCTCCAGGACCACGAACAACTACGCGCGTTCTGCGACGGGCTGCGCGCCGACCATCTGCGCCTGGCCCGCCGGCTGGCCTTGCAGCAATCGCTCTGCCACAGCGTCGGAGCCAGGGGCCTCGGTGACGCCCTGTCCGACGCGCTGCGCGACCTGGTGGGGATCTCAGTGTACACGGTGGCCGTGGTGGGCCCGGACGGCGGCCTGGTGCGGCTCTTCGGACGCCCCGAGGGCCGCCCGGCGCCGCTGGCCGTTCCCCCGTCCGGCGCCATCCGGCGGGCGCTCGACGAGGGCAAGGTGTGCCTCCCCGCCGAACCGGAGGGCGCGCCGCCGTACCGGGTGTTCGCGGCGGTGCCGTTTTCGCTTCGGGAGGGTCTCTCCGGGGCGCTGCTGGTGAGCGAGCTGTTGGATCACAAGCCGGCCTTGAACCCGGACGATGGCGCCTTCCTCGAACACCTCGGGCAGGTCCTGGGCCCGGCCATCGCGGCCTGCGTCGCCCGCGGCAAGCTCGCCGAAGCTCTTGATGCCCAAGGGCTGGCGGCGTTCTTCGGCGCGAAGTGAAGTCGGTGAACGCTTCCATCCTTCTGGCGCGACCGCTGAACAAGACGAAAACACCCGCCCGCCGCGCCATCGCAAGCCAGGTCGCAAATCGCGCCCGAAATACATCTCGCGCGCCGACCAGACGCAGCAAAGGCAGAAAACGACGACGAATCCGCCTAGGGTTGCCCGCCCTCGAACTGCTTGAGCAGGTTGCGGGCCTGCGCCGCGCGGCGGTCGTTGGGGCACTTCTGGATGAACATGCGGTAATACTGGATGGTCTTGTCCCGGTTCCCCATCTTGGCGTTGGCGACACCAAGGCCGGCGATGGCATTGCAGTAGCCGGGGTCTATCTTGAGGATGCGCTGGAAGATCTCGGCCGCCTTGTCGAACTGCCCCGCCTGGGAGAGAGCGTAGGCCTCCTGGTTGAGGTTCTTCAGCTGCTCGCGGTTGACCTCCGCCCGGGGCTCGGGAGGCTTGGGCTTGTCGGGCGGCTTGGGAGGCTCCGGCGGCTTGATGTTGCGGCGTTTCAGCAGGGTCTCCGCCTCACGCTTGAGATTGAGGGCGGCCAGGTTCTTCTCGTCCTCGGCCAGCACGCTGTCGGCGTGTCGGATGGCCTCGGCGAACTGGTTCTGCTCCAGCAGGCGTTTCGCCTGATTGAGGTGCGACAGCTTGTACTGGGACTGCACCTCGGGCCGTAGCGGCTCCACGTCCTTGCGGTACACGCTGTCGCCGGGGATCTCGGTGAGGTACCCCAGCGCCGCGTCCCAGTCGCGCTCCGCGATGGCCTTCTTGGCGCGCTCCACGATCTGCTGGTAGCCCTTCTCCTTGCGGACCATCTCCAGGTTGTTGCGCGCCGCCATGTGCTCGGCGTTCTTGTCGAGCACGGCCAAAAAGTTCTTCTCCGCCCCTTCCCAATTCCGCTGGGCGCGCAGATCCAGGCCCTGCCGGAACAGGTTCGCCACCTCGTCCACGCCCGGCTCGGCTCCCGCATCGGCAGAGGCCGAAACCGTTCCCGCATCCGTCACTTCCGGCGGTGTCGGGCCCGGGCCGCCCTTGCCGGCCGACTGGATGAAGTAGTAGCCGAGAGCGATCACGACCACCCCCGCCGCGCCGAGGCCCAGGAACAGGGGTAGCTTGCTCTTCTTGGGCTTCTCGAACTCGTCGAATTGCGGCGCCGCCGGGGCCACCGCCACAGGCGCGACCTGGCCAGCCGTCTGCGGGGTGTACTGGAAGCTCTCCCCGGGGGCCACGTAGCGCAGCTTGACGTGGCCCAGCTCGATGATGTCGCCCTTGCGAACGTCCACCCGGGCGTACTCCTCGCCGTTGACCAGGATGCCGTTCGCCGAATCCTGGTCGATCACCCGGTAGATGCCGCCGTCGAAGACGATCTTGGCGTGCACGCTGGAGACGGAGCGGTGAACGAGCTGGATGTCGCACTCGTCACCGCGGCCGATGGTCATCTCGGTGCGGTTGAGGACGAAGCTCGACCCGGCCAGCTCGGTGCTCACCACCACCAGCCGCCCGGCCTCGTTGTCTGGAATGGGCCGGGCGCGGCCGGCCTCGGCGCCCGCGGCCGGGGCCTTCTCCTCCACCGGCAGGCGCAGGATGGCGGTGGCCCCGTCGACTGGCGGCGGGGCCGGACGAGCCGCCGGAGGAGGCAGGGGGGGCTTGTCCTTGTCGGCGGGCGTGGCCGGGGCGGGCGGCGCATCCGTGTCGGGGGCCCACTGGATGGCGAAGTGGTAGTCGCCGATCTCCACCAGGTCGCCCTCGCGGATGGTGGTGCGGGCGGCGATGCGATCCCCGTTGACCTTGACCCCGTTGTAGCTGTCCAGGTCCTCGATGAAGACCGAGCCGTTGGAGCGGATCAGGCGAGCGTGGTGGCGAGAGACGTTGCGCTCGGTCAGGCGGATGGTGTTGCCTTCCTTGCGCCCGATGGTGATCTCTTCCTTCACCAGCGGAACGACCGTGGTGTGTCCCTCATCGTCTTCGATGATGAGCTTGAACAAAAACGCCTCCGGACGCACGCCCGGGCCTCGCGCCCGCTTTCAAAGCCGGCGCTGAACCCGATTTTTGTGTAGCACGAGAAAAGCCGCTTGGCAAGCCAAAATCCGGCGGCGTTATCCCGCCGGCCGAACGTAGATGGGGTTGGAATACACCCATACCAGCTCCCGCAGGTAGTTGTCGGGTTCCCGGCCCAGCCACTGCCGCAGGTGGTTGGGGTGCATACGGATCTCGGCGCGGTACACCCCCGCGCCCACCTCCCGCTGGATGTCGCCCTCGTTGGCCTCCAGTTCGATCCACCCGCCGTCCTGGGCCCGGAGCAGGCGAGCGATGATGCGCGGCGGATCGGCCTCGGGGTCGAGCGCATACACTCGTGGACGCTTGACGCGCAGCGTGACCGGATCGCCCGTGCGGATCTCGTCCCCCATCTCCAGGATGGTCTTGCCGCTTTGACCATAGAAATCGAACCCCTGCGGGTAGCCCAGGAAGTGAAACGCGCCGAAGGCGTGCCCGGCCTTGATGGCCTGCTTGAGGGTTTGATCGTCGAACTCGCCGGGGTCGAGCAGGAGGTAGTTCGAGAACCAGTGCATCATGCGCCGGAAGGAGTCCATGCGCTCGCCGTCGCCGGCGTCGCCGGGCAGGGCGTTGCGGTGGGCGTCGGTGGCCAGCACGCCGGTGAGCCTCCTCGTCTCCGCGGCGCGCGACCAGCGCTCCAGGTCGGCGGTGTTCTCCTGCCAGATGGGCAGCAGCAGGAGCTCCGGCGTTGGGAGCAGCTCGGGGGTGCTGGTCAGCTTGGCCAAAAGATCCAGCACCGCGCCAGCGTTCGCGAGCAGGTTGAAGTGGGTGTTGTAGATCTCGATGCCGTCGATGGGCTGGTTCAGGATGTAAGAGATATCCCACCCCTCGGTGTGCTGCAAGAACACCAGCGCCCCGGCCGCCTGGAGCGCCTGGATGGCCGCGGTCCCCTCCGCCTCGTAGGCGGCCCGGCGCTCGGCGGGGGTGCCGCCGACGTGGCGCTCCAACCCGATGGGCATCATGTAGGTCTCGGTGCCGGCGGCCACCAGCACCGTGTGGCCGTCCGGGCACAGCACGCGGTTCGCCACCGGGACACCGCCGCGCTGGATGAGCGTGTCCCCTTCCTGGTAGAGCAGCACCTCGGGGAACTCGAAGTCGGCGAAGATCGAGGCGTGATCGGTGAGGAACACGAAGTCCTGCCCGCTCTGGCACATGCCGGCGCGCGCGTCGCGGAAACACGGCTCGTTGCGCAGGCTCTCAGGGCAGGTGTAGTCCGGCAGGCAATCGCCGCTGGAGGAGCAGGTGAGCTTGCTGACGCAGTAGCCATCGTGGCAGGCGTGGTCGCTGGGGCACTCGGAATCGGCGATACATTGTTGCTCGCGGATGCAGTGGTAATCGAAGCGCGGGTAGTCGTCGCAGGCGTCGTGGGAGTACGGGCTGTGCTCGTGGATGATGCCCCGCGCGAGCTGGTGGCCGCGCGGCGCGCCCAGCTCGGCGACCGGCACCACGTCCGTGGGCTTCCAGGGGATCTCGGGCTCCCCGTCCGATCCGGAGCAACCGGCGAAGGAGAAGAGACTGACGGTGACAAGCAGCCAGCCCGAATTTCTCATGCGGCACCTCCGGGAAAACATCCTAGTGCCATCGGGCGCCCGGCACAAGGCGCGGCGGGTTTGCATTTGACAGCACCCCGGTGGCTCTCTATCATGCGCCCGTCCTCGGAGCGGGGGGCTTTTCGGAGGCAGGGTATGGCACAGCGCTCCCAGAACCGCCGCGGCGCCAAAGCGGCCCAGAAGCCGCCCGCGCCGCGCGCCCCGTCCCGGCCCGCGTCCGGCAAGCGCAAGGGCAAGAAAGCCGCGGCGCAACTCGGGCTGTTCGACACCGCCGTATCCCCGGAGAAGGTCCTGCGCCGCACCGGCCCGGCCCGCTCTGCTCCCCCGCCGGATGCGGCCGCGACCCCCCAACCCGCGGAGATCGAAACCGCCCCGACGGTAGCGGATCCGGCCGACGCGAAGCCGCTTTCAGCCCGGCGCTCGCGCACCAAGGAACGCTCGATGGCGGAGCTTTTGGCGGCAGGCCAGCGGGAGATCTCGGTCAGCGAGTTCTTCGCCAAGAACCGCCACCTGCTCGGCTTCGACAACCCCCAGAAGGCCCTGCTCACCGCGGTCAAGGAGGCGGTGGACAACTCGCTGGACGCCTGCGAGGAGGCCCGCATCCTGCCGGAGATCGAGGTGGTCATCCAGGAGCTAGCGGAGAACCGCTTCCGGGTGCGCGTCACCGACAACGGCCCGGGCATCGTCCACTCCCAGATCCCGCGCGTCTTCGGCAAGCTCCTGTACGGCTCCAAGTTCCACCGGCTGCGCCAGTCGCGCGGCCAGCAGGGCATCGGCATCTCCGCCGCCGGCATGTACGCCCAGCTCACCACGGGAAAGCCGGTGTGCATCACCTCGCGCACCCGCGCCGACCGCCCGGCCCACCGCCTGGAGATCCGCATCGACACCCGCAAGAACGAGCCCGAGCGCGTGCGCGACGAGAAGGACGTGCCCTGGGAGTCGCCCTTCCCCACCGGCACCCGGGTGGAGATGGAGATCGAGGCCCTGTACCGGGCCGGCCGCCGCTCGGTGGACCAGTACGTCGAGCAGACCGCCATCGCCAACCCCCACGCCACCATCCACTACCAGAGCCCCAAGGGCGAGCGGGTCACCTTCGAGCGCCTCACCCAGGAGCTGCCGCCGGAACCGCTCACCATCAAGCCCCACCCGCACGGGGTGGAGCTCGGCGCCCTGGGCATGATGCTCAAGGACACCCGGGCCCGCGACCTGCGCGGCATGCTGGTGCGCGAGTTCTCCCGCGTGAGCGATCGGGTGGCCCAGGCCATGCTGCAGATCGCCGGGTTGCGGCCGGAGGCCAAGCCCCGCTCGATAAAGCCGGACGAGATCGAGCGGCTGCACCGGGCGCTCTCCCAGGTCAAGGTGATGAGCCCGCCCACCGCCTGCGTGGTGCCCATCGGCGAGGAGCTGATCCTGAAGGGGCTGCAGAAGGGCGTGCAGGCCGACTTCGTCACCTCCGCCACCCGCCCCCCGGCGGTGTACCGCGGCAACCCCTTCATCGTGGAGGCCGGCCTGGCCTGGGGCGGAAACCTGCCGGGCGAGGAGCTGGCCTCGCTGTTCCGCTTCGCCAACCGGGTGCCGCTGCAGTACCAGCAGTCGGACTGCGCCATCACCAAGGCGGTGATGGACACCGACTGGCGCAACTACCGGGTG
The DNA here is from genome assembly GCA_964561025.1 of uncultured Myxococcales bacterium. Taxonomy (GTDB): domain Bacteria; phylum Myxococcota; class B64-G9; order B64-G9; family B64-G9; genus JAAZNF01. The sequence goes on along the minus strand of CAZLNM010000043.1, from coordinate 24,641 downwards.
CAGCAGGCCCGCGGCGCCCTGCCCACCGGGCCGCTGGTGATCATGGTGCACATCGCCTCGGTGTGGGTGCCGTTCACCTCCGAGAGCAAGGAGGCGGTGGCGCGCTACCCCGAGATCCTGCGCGAGATCCGCCTGGCGTTGCAGACCTGCGGCCGGCGCCTGGCGGTGCACCTGTCGCAGCGGCGCCGCGAGGCCGAGGAGGGGCGCAAGCGCTCGTACATCGAGACCTACATCCCGCACATCGGCATCGCGCTCAAGGAGATGCTGCGCCTCGACGACAAGCAGGAGCGCAAGGTGGTCGAGACGCTCACCGACACGCTGCGCCGCAGCCGGGCGACGGCCTAGGAGGAAGTCGTGGCCAAGAAAAGCGTTCCCATGGCCGAGCGTATCACCGGTGAGGCCCGCGACATCCACCGCAGCATCCTGGCAGGGAAGAAACCCTGCATGCGCTTCCCGCTGCGCTCGCTGCAGAACGTGCGCTACCGCCCGGAGGTGGGCTACTTCGAGCTCAAGGGGCGGCGCAAGGAGCGCACGCTCACGGTGGGCACGGTCAAGACCTTCGCCCAGACCCTGCGCATGCTGTCCCTCTCCAAGGACCTGGTGGACGGCGACGACATCGCCACCAAGCGAGAGGCCTACTACGTCTCCAAGAACTGGGGCCCGGCGCGCTTCGACGACCAGCCCGAGAGCGACACGGTGATCGACGACATCGAGGCCCTGTTCTCGGTCAACCGCGAGCAGCTGGGCTTCATCCCCGAGGAGAAGGGCGGCGAGGTGGCCGGCCGGCTGGTGGTCATCGATCAGGACCGGGACACCGGCAAGACCTTACGCATCGACTGCACCAAGTTCGGCTCGGGCGCCTACTCCATCCCCATCAGCGTCGAGCACCTCAAGTTCGAGACCAAGGCGCGCTTCATCCTGGCCATCGAGACCGCCGGCATGTTCCAGCGCCTGGTGAAACACAACTACTGGAAACGCGCCGACTGCATCCTGGTGTCCATGGGCGGCGTGCCCACGCGGGCCTGCCGGCGTTTCGTGCGGCGCCTCTCCGACGAGAAGAAACTGCCGGTGTACGTGTTCGTGGACTGCGATCCCTACGGCATCGGCAACATCTACCGCACCCTGAAGGTCGGCTCGGGCAACGCGGCGCACATCAACGAGTACTTCTGCGTCCCCCAGGCCACCTACCTGGGCATCACCCCCGACGACATCGTGGACTACAAGCTGCCCACCCACCCGCTCAAGGACGTGGACATCAAGCGGGCCCGCGACGCGCTCAAGAACGATCCCTTCGTGCTGCACCACAAGGCCTGGCAGGCGGCCTTCGACAAGCTGCTGGACATGGGGGTGCGCGCCGAGCAGCAGGCGCTGGCCAAGTGGGGGCTCAACTACGTCATCGACACCTACCTGCCCGAGAAGCTCAAGCACCCCGAGCGCTTCCTGCCCTGAGCGCACCGGACGGAGATGGTGTCCGGACAGGTATCGCACCTCCCTGCATTGCCACCTTCTGGCGCGGCCAAGCGCGGGGCCCACACGGCCAGCGCGGGCAGGCGCGGTTGCGGGCTGGGGCCGAGGGCTGCGCGGGGAGACTTGGGAATTCGGCGGCGGTGAACTCAGGATGTCGCCGGGGGGCGGCTCCGGGCCGCGGCGCGGAAGGCCTCCAGGGCCTCGGCGGTGCCGGGGTGAGACAGCAGCGCCTCCTGCAAGGTTGGCGGGATGGTGACGTCGGCGTCGGGGATCTCGAGGAGCGAGAGCAGCGTGGGGGGATCCTTGACGCTGGCGCACAGCAGGCGGGTGGACGAGTGGAGCGCCGAGAGCACCCGGCGACTCTGCGCGGCGACCGCGACGCCATCCTCGCCCCGGGCGCTCACCCGGCCGACGTACAGCGCGGCCGAGTGCGCCCCGGCCAGCGCCGCCGCGGCCACCTGCAAGGGCGAGAACAGCGCGGTGAGGCACACCGGGACGCCCCGGGCGCGCAGCGCCTGGCACGCCAGCAGGCCCTCGCGGCCCATGGGCAGCTTGATCACCGTGCGGCCGGGCGCCACCTCGTAGAGGAGCAAAGCGTATCGCTCCAACTCCTCGACGCTGCTTCCGTGCGCCTGGAGATAGAGCGTCTTGCGGCACAGGCGGGCGATCTCGCCCAGGTGCTCCAGCTGGTCGGCGAGCGGGATGCGGGAGAGAAGCGCAGGGTTGGTGGTGACGCCGGCGAAGATGCCGAGCGGCATGGCGGCGCGGATCGCCTCGGGCTCGGCGCTGTCGAGGAACAGGGCCATGGGCACCTCCCGGGAACGCCTCTCGGTTACCACGCCGCGACACAACTTTCCAGGCCTCTCGATCGGTGACAGGCGGGCGGATTTCTGTACAATGGGGCGTCATTCGCTTCGACCTGGAGGTCCCCATGCGTCTTTCTCTCTTTTTGTGCCTTAGCGCCTGCGCGCTCGCGCTCGCCGCCTGTCCGGCCTACGTGCGCTTGACCCCCGAGGATCAGGATGACATCGCCAAAGAATTTGCGGGCAAGGAGTACTTCCTCAAGCACTCCTGCTACTTCGGGCCGTTCTTCGTGTACGACGACCGTTTCCTGCTCATGGAGCGGGCCTTCGACGAGCGGGTGCTGGTCCAGACCAGCAAGGGCGCCCCCATGCTGCCGGGCGAACCGCTGGGGGTGCTGCCCATGGGCACGCGGGTGAAGGTGCGGGAGATCCAGTTCCCCACCTCCAAGGCGGTGGCCTCGCGCCGCCTGGAATCCCCCCGCTCGTTCACCTGGGTGCTGCTCGACAGCCCGGCCGCGCCGGACGGCAAGCCCCTGGTGCTGGTGCTGATGCCGGAGTTCGAGAAGAAGTCCGACTTCGGCCCGGCGCTGGAGACGTTCCTGGTGGCGGCCGATCCCCGGCCGGAGTTCGCCGACCGGCCCGAGGGGGAGCGCGCGGCCATCGACCAGAAGAAGGTCCTGCGCGGCATGCACGCCGATGCGTTGATCCGTTCCCGCGGCTACCCCGACCGGGTCACGCGCTCCTTCGACAACGGCGTCAAGGTCGAGAAATGGCAGTACGCGCCGAACCGCTCGGTCACCTTGCGGGACGACAAGGTGGAGGCCTTCGAGAACGTCCCCGCCCTGGAGGAGGCGTCTCCGACGCCCCCGGCCGTGGTAGAATGAACCCATGCTCGGCCCGGCGGCGCTGCTCACCTCCTTGCTGCTCGCTCCCCCCGCGGGCCCCCGTGTGATCGGCGCCCCCGAGTCGGCCGAGGTCATCTCGTCCGGCCAGGTGCAGACCTCGCTCCGGCTCGCGCCGCAGGGCATGCTGGTCCTGGAGATCGAGGGCCCGGTGGAGCTGGGCCTGGGCCTGCGCGGCCTGTCGCCGCGCGGCGTCCGCCCGGTGCCGCTCGACCTCACCGTGGTGCGGGACGACGCCGAGCAGGGCACGGTGCGCATCGCGCTGCCTGCGCCCGACGGGGCCACGCTGCGCGCGGACGACACCATCGAGCCGAGCGGCGAGGTGCTGGCCCGCATCGACGTGCCGCCCGGGCCGCACAGCTACCGCATCGTGATCGGCGGGCCGCCCCGCGGCGCGCTGGTGCGCCCCTTCTCGGCGACGCGCCTGGCCCCCGGCGCCATCGTGGCCACCCCGGGGGCTTCCGCCGAGACGACGGCGCCCGCTCCTCCTCCGCCGCCACGCGCTCCCGTGCGCCCCCCGCCGCGCACCCTGGTAAGCGAGATCGAGACGGTGGACGGGGCGCTGGCGCCCTGGCGCCGCCCGGACGCGGTTCGCGTCCCCCTGGTGGTGCGGCGCGAACCTGGCCTCACCCCCTGGACGCTCACCGGCCTGAGCCTGACGGGCTCGCTGGCCTTCGCCGGCGTGGCCGTGCTGGTGTCCGGGCGGGTGCAGGCCGAGCGCGCCCACGACGAGCCCATCCAGATCCGGGCCGGCGCGTTGCACGATTCCTCCGAGCGTAGCTACCGTACCGGCGCGGCCCTGCTGGGCACGGCCGCCGCCCTGGGGGTGGCCACCCTGCTCGCCTGGTGGCTGGAGACCCCCGCCTCCCCGGGCGCGGCGCGACTCGAGTTCCGTTTCTGAAGCGCCCCGGCCCCACCCCACTCGTCCCCTCCCTCGAACAGAAGCTTCCATCTGTCACGCCTGACGGCGCTGGCTCAGAAGGCCCCACCCGGAGGCGTGGCCAGGAGACGGCCAGCTCCCTGCGAAAGATCAGTCCTCGGTCTGGTAGCGGTGCTTGAGCAGGTAGGCCACCGCCTCCTGGGCGCATTCGATACAGTAGCCGCGGTCGCGGATCAGGGTGTCGCGCATGCGGGAGGCCTGCTGTTCGTCGCGGGCCTCGAGGGCCTCCCCTCCTTGCAGGCGCAGGAAGTTCTGGTAGGCGCGCTGGATGGTGGCCCGGCGCTTCTTCATGAAGTCGTCCTTGAGGCGCCCGAAGATCTCCGGGAACACCCGGGCATAATCCAGCGCGGGACCGCCCTGGCCGGCCCGGCCGGCATCGAGGGCGTAGGCGCCGATGCGGGAGATCAGGCCGCGCCGGAACACCGCCGAGTCCTCGTCCGCCGGCCGGACCACCGCCTCCACCTCCTTCATCATCTCCTCGTCGGGGGGCACCGGCTGGCCGGTGACCGGGTCCTGGAGTTTCTCCTTGCGCAGCCAGTGCGAGACGTGCAGCACGTAGCGGTTGAACAGATCGCGGTAGCTGGCCGAGGTCACCAGCCCCAGGGCCTCGGCCGCCTCATCCTCCAGGATCTCCAGGTACTCCTCGCGCACCCGGTGCAGCAGGCGCTCCATGTCCCCGTACTCGCCGTCCGGCTTGCGCTGCAAGAACTCGAACACGGTGCGATCGCGCATGAGCTCGGCGATCTCCTCGAACAGGCCGAGGGGCGTCAGGCACTTGCGCTCGGGGCGCTGGGCGGCGTTCAGCAGCAGCATGCGCACCTCGCGCGCCGAGGCCCCGGAGCGGCCCTCGTAATCCTGGCCCGGCTGGGCGAAGGCCTCCGGCACGTGCGCCTGGATCTCGCGGGCCAGGGCCGAGCTGAAGCGCGGCGGCGGCTCGCCGCTGTCGTACAGGCGGGCCTTCTCCAGCGGGTTCAGCGATTGCAGCGCCGGCTTCAGATCCCCGCCGAGACCGTCCACCTCGATCGGGCGCAGCCGGGTGAGCACCGCCCACAGCGAGGCCAGGTACAGAGTGTGCGGCGCCAGGTGCCGGTCCAGCACCGGCTCCGAGATCTGGTCTCGGTAGATCTGCACCTCCTCGGAGACGCGGCGCAGGTAGGGGACGCGCACCAGCTCCAGCCGCCCCTTGAAGGAGGCGAAGTCGGCGTAGCCCTTGAAGGAGTCGAGCAGCATCTCGTTGGTGGAGCCGATGAACACCGTGTCCAGAAACAAGCTGGAGCGGTCCAGGGTCACCTGCCCGCTCTCGCAGGTCACCAGCAGGTACTTGAAGGTGTCGATGGGACGTTTGAGCAGGTCGTTGTACTCGAGCAAGCCGCGGTTGGCGTCCACCAGCGGCCCGCCGAGCTCGAACAGATCGAGGTGCGACACCGCCGGCGGCAGCGAGGCCAGCCCGCGGGAGGCGGTCACCTGTTTCTCGGAGGCGTCCACGTGGAGCTGAGGCTCGACCACCGAGATGCCCTGCCGGTAGCGTAGCGAGAAGTGGAAACGCTGCACCTGGATATGGCGCAGCACGTCCTGGGCGTTGCCGCCGTACGCCGAGAGCAGCGCGTCGTGGATCTGGCGGCAGCGGGGGCATAGATCGCCGCGCAGCAGCGCCTCGGGCAGGGCCGCGTCGGCTGGCAGCCGGCCCTCCGCGCGCAGGCGCTCGAACAGCCGCTGGCGCTCCTCCGGCGGGATCAGCAGCAAGGGGTGGTCGTGCAGGTCGCACGCCAGCACCGCGTCCACGTCCTCGGGCGCGAGGTGCGCGAAGCTCGCCGGCGCGGCCGGGCTCTGGGCGTCGGGTTTCTGTCCGAAGCCGATGTGGCTACGCACGAAGCGGCTGGAGGGGAACACCCAGCGAAAGTGGTACAGCGCCCCCGCCGCCTGCAGCGAATAGTGCTCCAGGCCGCGGGCCATGGCCCGGATCAGGGAGGTCTTGGCGGAGCCGTTCGGCCCGTGGAGCAGGATGAGCCGGTTGACCCGGCCCACCCGCACGAAGTTGTTCAGCAGGCGGTAGATGCTGTTCTGGGCTTCCTCCTGGCCGGCCACCCGCCCCAGCCCGCCGGCGAAGGCCTGGTCGAACAGGGCGAAACGCCGCAGCTTCCCGGCGGGGGTGGAGATCTCCTGGCTTCCGAAGAAGTCGAAGGTGTCCCGCAGGTACTCGGCGGCGCCGCGGCAGTGCAAGGCGGGCTCGGCCACGAGCAGCGCCAGGTACTCCTCGAAGCCGAGCGGCGAGCCGGCGCGCGCGTGGTGGGCCTGGATGCCGGAGGCGATCTGGGCGATGAGGTCTTTCGACATGCCGGGGAGCTTAGCCCAGGCGGCGCGGCGCATGCAACCGCCAGGGGCCAGGCCTGCCCCGGTCGTCGGAGCGAGCTACGGCGCTACCTCTTGCAGGTGGCACACCAGCGGGTGGTGATCGAAGTAGGCGATGCCGCTGACCGGGGGGTGGCCCTCGCTGACGCCGGGGCTTACGCAGCTCCCCACCAGCCGATCGCTGATGGCGTGATCGATGTTGAAGAGATTCGCGTAGGTCGGCGTGACATCGGGCCCGACCGGCGAGACGAAGCGGAAGGGTTTGTCCGGCCCGGCGAAGTCGTTCAGGCGCTGGGCGCTGGGATCGACCTGGGCCAGCCTGCCGGGGTCGGTGTTGAAGTCGCCCATGGCCAGGTTGATCTCGCCCGAGAGCGCGCGCTGGCCGTCACCGAGGTCCACGAAGATCTGCTCCACCTGGCGCACCCGGCACTGCTGATCCTCGCCGGAGAATCCCGAGGAGAGGTGGACGTTGACCGCGGTGAGCGTGCCGCCGCCCTCGAGCTCGATCACCGCGCGGCCGATGCGCGCCCCCCGGCCGCAGTCCGGGACGGCCGAGCCGTACAGACCCTCCAGACAGAAGTCCGCGCCGCAGCCGCGGATGGTGCCGAAGTCGCGCCGCACCGCCAGGCACTTGTCGCTCTTGCCCACGTGGCAGGCCACCTGGTACCCCTCGCCCACCACGATCTGGGCCACGGTGGGTTGGCCCGCCACCCAGCTCTCGCACACGAAGCCGGCGCGGGCCTCGGCGGGGACGGACGGACAATCGCCGCTGTAGAAGATCTCCTGAAAGAACACCACCTCGGGGCGAAGAGAGGTCAGGAACTGCCGGGCGTCCTCCACCACGGCCCCGAAGGCCAACCCGTCGCCGTAGTATTGATCCGAGTAGGCCGCCTTCTCCCGTGTGTAGCCGCCGTTGGGATCATTCTCGGGGACGGTCCCCTCGCTGGTGCCGGTGTTGAAACCGACGGCGCTGAAGGAGAGCGGCGCCCGCCCGGAACCACCGCAGCCCGCAAGCGCCAGCACCGCCTCCGCGAGCAGCCCCAGCCCAAGCGCCGTTCGGCTTCGATGAGACATGGCCCCATCCTGACTCTCGCTCGACCCGGGGTCAAGGCCTCACGACAGCCGGCGCCGAGACTGCTTGAGCTCGAGGGCCAGCTCGCCGTTCTTGTAGATGCGCACCGCCCCGCTGGTCTTGCTCACCACGAAGGCGATGGCGCGCGAGACCTTGGTCACCGCCATGGCGGCGGCGTTGCGCGTCCCGAGCCCCAGCGGCAGATCGATGTCGAGATCGCGCGCCGACTGCAGGTAGCGCCCCGCCGCCAGCACCACCCCGTCCTCGCGGATGACGAAGGAGCCGTCGAGCAGACAGAAGTTCTTGATGGCCTCGCGCACCCGCGGATCGAGGATGTTGCGCTCGTCCTCGGAGTAGCCCTGGAAGGGGTTCAGGGTGAGCTGGCGCGACTTCTCCATCACGGTGGTGCAGTCGCCGACCACGAAGATGGTGCCCACCGGGGCGCCCTCGAAGCCCTCGTGCCCGATGGACAGCACGATGTTCAGCACCGCCTCCAGCACCTGTGGGGCGAACTCCTGCCCCGCGCCCAGCACGGCCAGGGCGGCCCGCTCCTCGGAGTCCTCCCCGATGTGGGTGAACAGGCAGGTGTTGATGGCGTTGGAGTGGGGCGGGCCCGCCAGGCACAGCACCCGGTCGCCGTTCTCCATCAGTCGGCCGGAGACGCAGGCGGCCAGCGCCACCTTGATCTTTTCGAAGCGGTCGAAGGCGTAGGCCGGCACCAGCACCGTGCGCAGGCCCTCGTCCTCGCAGGTGGCCGCGATCTTCTCCGAGTGCGTGGCCACCACGATCCGCCTGCGGATGGGCCGGCGGGCGAGGAGATCGATGGGCGGGGGCGCGTCCGAGGCGTACAGCACGTGGTCCACTTGCAGGTGGTGCGCCAGCGCCAGGGCGTCCTTGAGAAAGGCCAGGTAACTCTCGGCCAGCGAGCGCTTGGAGCCCTTGGGACGGGCGGGGGTGGCCACCGGCGCGGGGTTCTCCTCCCGCGGCGCCGCCTTGATGGCGGGGATCTGCGGCAGCGACGGCGGCCTCGTCGGCGGCACATCGGTCTTGGTGCTCATGGCTCGAATGTAGTGCGGTGAACGCGACCGATCAACTTTTACGTCGGGGGGTTCATCCCAGCCGCTTCTTCTTCTCCTCGAGCAGGCCGGTCAGGGTGGCGCGGGCGGGTTCGGGGAGCCCCGGGCCGGCCAGCGCCTCCTCGAGCCGCCGGGCCTCGTTCTCCTCGCGGCTGCGCAGGTTGTCCGCCATGCGGCGCAGCTCCTCCGCCACGGCGCGCAGCTCGTCGCCCTTGCGCAGCGCGCGCACCACGGGGAGCTGGCCGTCGGCGATGGCCGACAGGGTGCGGCGCATGGCGTAGGCCGGGCCGGCGATCTTGTGGGTGGCCACGATGCCCACCAGGGTGAGCAGCAGCACCAGCAGCCCCAGGAAGCCGACCAGCGAAAAGAGCATGCGCCGGCTGCGCTCCTGGATCTTCTGATCGCTCTCTGCCAGCACCTGCTGCATGGCGGCGTCCAGCTCCGGGTCGTCCAGCGCCACCAGCTTGGAGTTGTCGCGCTCCGCCTGGAGCACCTTCTGCTGCTCCTGGTAGATGAGCACCCCCAGCACCGTCGAGATGATGGCCGAGAGCACCACCACCGCCAGGGTGTACTTGAGCTGGAATCGTTTATCGAGCAGGAAGTTGCGCATCTTGCGGGGGTACTTGGTCATGGACATGGAACTCTCCCGTGTCGATATCAGTCGGTTCTTCGCCCCAGGTAGCCGATCACCTGATCCAGGGCCGCGCCCGCCGCGGCCTCGAACAACATGGCCTCGATCTCCGCGCGCTCATCGTCGGAGGGTGGCGACTCCAGCGCTGTCTCCGCCTCACCGTTCCCGGCGAACTCCATGCGGTTCTTCACCAGGCTGGCGGTGACCACGCTCAGCTTGCAGCGGGCCTGGTGGGCGCCACCGCGCTTGGCGATCTCCCGCGCCAGCAGGCGGGGCCGCAGCGAGATGCCCGCGAGCTTGCGCTGCGCGAGGTGGGCCAGCAGCCGCTCGCCGGAGAGCGCCCGCTCCTCCCCGGCGGCCAGCACGATCTCCGCGCGTTTGGTCAGTTTCTTTCGCAGCGCCTCCTGCAACGGCCCGAGCCCGCTCTGGGAGAGCCCGTCGGCCACCGCCACCGGCTCGATCACCACGAAGAAACGCGGCCGCCCGCGGGCCTCGTCCAACAGGCGCAGGGCCTTCTCGGCCGCCTCCGGGACCAGCCCGGCCGGCTGCCCCAACAGCGCCGCCAGCGCCGGGCGGGCCGGCTCGGCCTTCAACTTTCCCAGAGAGAGCGCCGCCGCCGCGCGCACCGCCAGGTTCTCATCTTGCAGGCGCTCGACCAGCCGGGGAACCGCCGCGGCGACGCCGCGCTTGCCGATCAGCACCGCGGCCTGGGCCCGCACCTTGAAGCTGGGATCGGACAGGGCCTGAATCAGCGTCTCGTCCGAGGCCGCCTCCTGCGCCCGCGCCGCCGGAACGAACAGCAGGGCCACCCAGGCCCAGGTGAGCAACCCGCGCCTCATCGCAAGTCCTCGCAGCGCAGGCCCTCCAGCGGCTTGCAGTTGCGCCCGATGTGGCAGTAGCCACCGATGCAGAAGATGGGCCGATCACACTCGTTGCCACCGGGGGTGCACGACCGCCGGGTCACGCTGCAACGCAAGAAGGTGAGATCGCAGGCGTCCTGAGGGCAGTTGCTGTCCTGGGTGCACAGACAGAAGCCCTTCTGGTCTCCCTCGCGGATGTAGCACTTGCCGGAGGCGCACTGATCGTCGCGGGTGCAGTTCTCGCTGGTGTACACGATCCGTACCGAGGCGCAGTCGTAGCCGTTGGGGCAGGCCTGCCCCTGATCGCAGTCCACGCCACAGTAGGGCGGCAGGGTCAGGTCCCCGCCCTTGACCAGGCAGAAGTTGGGCCCCTCACCGCAGGAGTCCGGATCGTAGATGGTGGCGCTCTTGCAGTAGGCGCAGTACGGCCCGCGGGTGTCGTCGTAACAGCGGTGGGTCAGCTCGTCGCACAGCTGGCCGATGGCGCAGAAGGTCTTGTCCCGGCACAGGCCCTTCTGGCAGCTGCCCTCCAGGCACACGTCGTAGAGCTCGCAGTCGCCGTCCTGCCGGCAGCCGGGCACGCAGCGGAAGAACACCTCGGAGCAGATCTGGCCGGCGGGGCACTGGCGGTCCTGGGTGCACTTGCCCAGCTCGATGCAGTTGCCGGTGGTGGTGTCGCAGAAGGTCCCCGCCGGGCAGTCGGCGTTGCTGTCGCAGGACAGCCTGCGCCGGCACTGGCCGTCGGGGGCACAGTACTGTCCCGGCGGGCACACCGCGTCGACGGCGCACACGCACAGGCCCGTCTCGCGCTGGCAGCGGAAGCCCGCCGGGCAGTCGGTGTCGTCGGTGCAGAAGGTGCGCAGGCGCTCCCCTCCCTCGCAGCCGGTCATGAGCAGGCAGAGGAGCCCAGCGAGCGGGGTGGCGGCGCGCGTGCGGTGCATGCCGGCGGGCCTCCTATGGCGCCAGGCACAGGGACACGTCCACCGTGTAGCGTGTCCACCGGCTCGAGTAAAGTTGAGAGAAGCTGAACCCATCGAAGGAGAAGCGCGGGGACTCGGCGGAGTACGCCAGGATGAGCAGCGGCTGGCCCTGCGGCAGGAGCCCGAGCAGCTCCTGGGGCAAGGTGACCTCGGTGGCGTCGCCCGGGAGAATGACCCGCCACAGCACCACGGGCGAGAGGTCGTTGGTCTCGATCAGCAGTTCGATGAAGTCCGGCGTCTCGCCCCCCAGCGGGCGGAAGCGGATGCGCCCGCCGGCGAGCGGCTGATCGCGGGTCGGCTCCTCGATCGACAAGAACGGCAGGAAGGGCCCCAGCTCCACGCCGCCGCCGAAACCGCCCTCCTGGCGGCGGAACACGTACGACAGGGGGTAACTCCCCTGGACGCTGGCGAGCCCCGTGAACAAGAAGCTCCCGCTGCCGGCGGCCGGCAAGCGCTCCAGGAGCAGGTTCGCCGTGGAGCCCTGCGCCTGGGACAAGAACACCACCCCGTCGGCGCCCAGGTCCAGGCTGACGTAGGCGCCGTAGTGGGCCTCGCGCTCGGGTGGCGGCGCGGGCGGGTCGCGCAGGGTGACCGTCACCGTCTGGTCCAGCGCGGTGGAGAGCACGATGTCCTGATTCTCGAGCGGCTCCTCACTCTTGACCGCGATGCCGCGGCGCACCCCCATGAGGGCCGGGGTGAATTCGTCGCGGTCCGCCCGGTAGGCGCCGTAGAAGGCGACCAGGGAGTAGGAGCCGAAGCCGACCTCGTAGTCGAAGGCCCCGCCGTCCTGCTCGATGATCGTCCCGCGCGGCGTCCCGCCGAAGGGCGGCACGCCGTACAGGCTCCAGGCCGTGAAGTTCACCCGCGCCTGATAAGTGACGTCCGGGCCGGAGGGCAGCCAGGGCACGTCCTTGAAGCCGAACACGCGGCCCCGGATCCGGCCCAGGTGGGGGTCCCCCGGGTCGCCGGGGTCGATCACGATCGGCTCCTGCTGGTTGGGATAGAGGTACACGGTGAGGTTGGTGGCGTTGAGGTTGGAGACGGTGGTGGCCTGGAAGCCCGCCTTGCCCACGGTCACCGTGACCGGCTTCACGATGGCCGGGCCGGAGAAGGTGACCTGGCCGCGATCGTCGGTCAGGGCCGAGAGGGCCGGCTCCGCCAGGATCACCGTGGCGCCCGGCACCGGCTGCGCGTACTTCGACCAGGAGCCGTCGAGCGCGGTGACGTTGAACGAGCCGCGCACCGGCCCGCCGGTGGCCCCGCCGCGCTGGTTGGTGGGATCGACGTACGCGAAGCCGGCGGGCAGCCGCGCCTCGCCGAGCCCCGACTCCGCTCGCACCTCCACCTCGCCGGGATCGCCGCGCGGGGTGCGCACGGCCAGCACCGACGGCGAGATGCGCTGCACCACGGTGGCCGGGCGCTCGCCGAACCACACCCGCGTCGTCTCGTCGAAACCCTGGCCCAGGCACAGCACGTAGGTGCCCCCGGCCATGGCGCCGTTGTCGGGCTCCACCCGCCACAACTGCACCTCGCCCTGGTACGAGAAGCCGCTTGCCAGCACCGCGCGGCCATCGCCGTCCTCGGCCACCACGTCCACCGGGCCGGGGGAGCCGGCCGGCGTCAGCCCGCGTGCATGGCCGGCGTCTTCTACCACCAGCGCCTCCAGCGCCACGCCCCCCATTCGCACCGTCATCCCCGCGTGGAACCCGGCTCCCCGCAGGACCACCTCGGTGCCGCCCGCGGCCGGGCCGGTGGCGGGCTCGACGGAATCGAGCACCACGGGCTCGAAGTAGCGGTACGCGGCATCTCGCGTGGCGTCGCCTCCGGACGTCGCCACCGTCACCGCCGCCGGTCCCGGCACGCCCGCGGGGGTCATCGCCTGGATGCGGCGATCGTCGAGGACGGAAAACATATCGGCCGGGTTCCCGCCGAAGAGCACTTCTTCGACCCCGGCTAAGAAACCCTCGCCGACGACCGTCACCGTGTGGCCGCCCGTCACGGGGCCTCGGTTCGGGGCCACCGCCACGACCTCGAGGTCGCCAGCGGGAGCGTCCAGATAGACATAGCCGCCGGGCAGAATCCGCGACTCGACCGGGTTCGCGATCGAGACGTCCACCGGGCCCGGCGTCCCCGCCGGCGTGAGCGCGTCGAGACGCGATCCGCTCCATCCCGAGATGGCCGCCTCCGCGGCGTCAAAGAAGGCGCGGCACGTCTCGTCGAACCCCGCGCCCCCGAGGGCCACCGGCTCGCCGCCGCTGGCACGACCCGCCGCCGGCTCCACGGCATCCAGCGAAAGCGGCGCGTGGTAACGCACGGCGTGGAACAACGACACCCGGCCATTCGGCCCCACCACCGCCACGTCGGCCAGACCCGGCTCCCCCGGCGGAGCGAGCGCCGCAAGCCGGGTGGTGTCCAGCAGCTCGAGCCGGGACGCGGGCCGGTTGCCGATCAGCACGCGGGTGTGCGCGTCGAAACCGCGGCCCTCCACCGTGAGCGGCGTACCGCCCTCGGCGGCGAGCGCGAACGGCTCGACCCGGTAGGCCTGGAGCGCGGTGATGAAGGTGAACACGCCCTCGCCCGTTGCCTGACCGTTCGGGTTCTTCACGCTCACCGCGACCGGCCCCAGGCTCCCCGGCGGGACCCGCACGCTGATCATGTCGTCGCGCACCACCTCCACGTCGATGGCCAGGTTGGCGCCGAAGCGCACCTCGGTGACGTCGCGGGCGTCCAGCGGGTTCTCGGCGAAGCCGCGCACGAAGCCCTCGCCCAGCACGTTGGCCCAGATGCCGCCCTCCAGCGGGCCTCGGGAAGGCAGCACGCCGGTCACCCGTAGCGTCACCTCGCCGCCGTCTGCGCCATCCGCGCCGTCCGGTGCGACATCGCCGTCGCCCGGGTCGCCGTCTGCGCCGTCCGCGTCCGGGCCGGCGTCCGTGTCCACGGCCGCGTCCGGCCGGTCCCCGCCGCCGGCGCAACCGCAGAGGTTCCACCCCAGGAGCAGGGCCGCGCCCAGCAAAAAGGTCCGCACGCGATTCCAAGGCCGTGAGTTCATGCGCCTCACCTCCCCGCCGGGCGCGCGCCCAGCGTGAGGGTCACGTCGTAGCGGCAGGACAGCGCCTGCGGTGACCACACCCGCGCGAAGAAGCGGCTCCCCGCCAGACCGTCGGCGCTCACCGTCTGGGGCGATCCGGCGGCCTGGGAGCGCAGGAGCAAGGTGCGGCCGTCGCCGGCGATCAGATCGAGGTAGGGCACTCCCTGGAAGGGATCGAAGTCGAGACGCACCTCCAGCGGCTCGCCGGCGGGCCGCTGCACCACGAACCAGTCCTCGTCATAGGGGCACAACGCCAGACCGACGACGCGGCCCGCGGTGAGCACCGAGGCCTGTAACGCGCCGTCGTTGGGCTCAAGCGTGTCGTTGTCGCAGGGTACGCCTTGAGAGATCTTGAGGAGCAAGCCGTAGGCACGCTCGGGGTCGCTGGAGCGGGCGCGCAGGAGGTACCGGCCGTCCGCATCGGCGGTGACATCGAGCAGCAGCGGGTCCTCCTGGAGGAGCCGGCTGGCCTCCGGAGCAAACAGCGCCAGCCGGAAGTGATCGGCGGCGAAGAAGTCGATGTTCACGATCACCTGGAGCCGATCCCCGCGCGTAAGATCCACGCCGAACCAGTCGAGGTCGCCCGGGCACAGGCGCAGCTCGTCCTGGCGGCCGGCCTTGAGCACCGGCGCCTGGGCGGGCGTGTCGTTGGGCTCGTAGCGATCGGGACGGCAGTCGGAGGAGCGGCACTCGCCGCTCTTGGTGTCGCAGCTCGCGCCCAGGGGACAGTCGCGGTTGTCCAGGCAGGCCGGCGGCGGCACGGTGCACTGGAGCGTCTGCAGGTTGCACACCTGGCCGTAGGGACAATCGCGGCTGGTGAGGCAGGCGTTCTGGCCTTTGCAGCGGAAGGTGGACAGGTCACAGCTCCTTCCTACGCCGCACTGATCGTCGCGGAAGCACTCGACGCAGCGGCCCTCCGCGGTGCACACCAGCCCGAAGCCGCACACCGCCTCCTGGTTCTCCGGGGTGCAGGCCGCCCGGCAGCGGCGGGTGCCCAGGTCGCACAGCTCGCCCGCGGCGCAGTCGCTGTCCCGGTCGCAGCCGAGGTCCAGCACGCACACCAGGTTGGCGGGGTCGCAGCGCTTGCCCTCGGGGCAGTCCAGATCGCCCAGGCACAACGTCACCTGATCGGCACTGCGGCAGAAGCCCTGCACGCAGTAGGCGCCCAGCGGGCAGTCGCCGTTGAGGGCGCACTCGTCGCCGAAGCCCGGCCGCAAAGCGCACAACTGGTCGAGCGGGCTGCAGTACTCGGTGGTGGCGCAGTCGCGATCGCGCGAGCACGGGCCGCAGATGCCGTCCAGGCATCCCTGGCGCCCCGGGCAGTCCCGCCGCGAGGCGCAGGGGATGTGGGTCGAGCCGTCGCCCGGGGTGTCCTGCGGCGCGCCGCAGGCGCACAACCAGCACGCGAACCATAGGCAGCCGCGCCTCATCTCACTCCACCTCGTCGATCACGCTCACCGTTCCCTCCGGCCAGCGCACCTGGGCCACGCTCCAGCGCTGCCCCTGGCGCTCGAGCCGGCGGGCGATCTCCGCCTTGAGCAGCCCGTCCACGAACACCCGCACGGTCGCGTTCGTTGGCTCCTCGCCCGAGCTGGTGTGGGAGGCGAAGTAGTCCGCAAGTAGCGTATAGCTCCCGGCCACCGGGTGGGCGTAGGCGAAGGTCTCCGGCCCGAAGCCCGCCAGGTCGTCGCGCAGAAGCAGCGGGTCGTCCGCGGGGTCGCCCTGCGTTCCCCAGTCGGGCGAACGGTTGCCGAAGAAGCAATCCAGCCGGCCGCCGAAGGTTCCGCCCGGCGCCAGCACGTGCAGGTCGAGATCGGCGATCGGCGAATCCCACACCAGCTCCACCAGGAGCCGCTCGGCGGGCCGCACCGTGACCACCGCCCGGTCCGGAACCAGGCTCCGCAGGCCGGTGTTGTCGGTCACCCACAGCTCGGCCTCGTACACCCCCACCAGGTCCGGATTGAGGCGCGCCACCGGCTGGGTATCTTCCTCCAGGCGGGCCTGGCTGCCCACCGGGGCCTGGGTGAGGGTCCAGGCGAACGACAGCGGGAGATCGCCGTCCGGATCGAAGCTCTCGCTTCCGTCCAGCTCGATCGGCTCGAGCGGCTCCGCGCTGCGATCGGGTCCCGCCTGCGCCACCGGGGCGCGGTTGAGCCGGGCCTGAAGCGCCACCTCCACCTCGGGGCGGAAGGGGTCGGCCGCCCGTACCCGCAGGATGCCGGCCGGGGGCGGAACACTCGCCGCGGTCGGCCGGTAGGCGACGCGGATGGGCACGGCGGCGCCCTCGGAGAGAGTCGCCGGGGTGCGGGTGGAGGACAGCACGGAGAAGTCCTTGCTGGTGGCCGCATCCAGCGCGATCTCGGTGACCTTGAGTTCGCCGTTGCCGATGTTCTGGATGGTGACCTCGCGGATGGAGGCGGCGCCGGCGTTCACCAGGCCGAAGTCGAGGAGCCGCGGCTCGACCTCGAGCTCGCCCCGCCGGTAGCCGTCCCCGCCGAGGGCGATCTCGACCCGCGGGTGCTGCCGGTCGTTGGTGAGCAGCGCAAGCACCGCCTGGTAGCGCGCCACCTCGGCCGGCGCGAACGTCACCCGCAGCCGCCCCTGCCCTCCCGGAGAAAGCGGCAGATCCAGCGCCTCCGGCAAGAACACCCCGGCAGAAGCTCCTTCGAGCGAGGCGGTGAACTGGAGCGGGCCCTGGCCGACGTTTTGAAAGGCGATCTCGCGGGTCACGGCATCGCCCACCGCCACCGCGCCGAATTCGATTCCCTCGGCGCCGAGCAGGATGCGGGGGTCGGCCCGCACCAGCGGCTCGTCGCTGCAACCGGCCGCGCCGAGGAGGAGCAGGAGCGCCGGGGCACACGCGCCGGCGGGCGAGAGGCGCCGCCTCATGGCTCCTCCCGCGGTGTGTAGCCCACCTCGACGATGGCCCCGAAGGGCGGCAGCGCCGCGCCCACGAAGCGGATGCTGCTGGTCTCGGCGTCGAAGAGCACACCGTCGGGCAGGGCCTGCCTCACCACGCAGGTGAGCCCGTAGATGCCCTGCGCCGAGCCGCGGCAGTCGTCGAAGACCTTCTCGCACACCGCCGGGTCCATGGCGGCTTGCCCGCAGCCGGTCTTGACGTACACCGTGACGCTGCCCGGGAGCGCCA
Organism: uncultured Myxococcales bacterium; assembly: GCA_964561025.1. Taxonomy (GTDB): domain Bacteria; phylum Myxococcota; class B64-G9; order B64-G9; family B64-G9; genus JAAZNF01. The sequence goes on along the minus strand of CAZLNM010000043.1, from coordinate 7,325 downwards.
CCCGGGACAGGGAGAAGGCCCGCTTGAGCCCGGCCGCGGAGTACCCCAACGCCTCCAGCACGCCCGCGAAGTCGGTGTCGCAGATGCTCCCCACCACGCCCCCGCTGTCCAGGGCGAGCTGGGCGTAGCGGGTCCCCGCCCGGGCGCCGGGGCAACCGTCCGGCACGTCGCCCACCACCGCGGCGCAGGCCACCCTCTTGTCGTTGCCGATGCCCTTGATCTGTTCGAAGCGCCGCACGTAGGCCTCGACCTCGCCGAAGGAGTGATCGTCCTCGTCGGAGACGAAGATGATGTAGAGGCTGGCATCCTCCCGCACGAAGCCCGCGTTCTCGTTGGAGATGAGCGGTTCGCTCAGGGCCAGCGAGGCGGCGGTGAACCCCTGCTCGTCGCCCTTGCCGGTGATGCCCACGTGGACGTTGGCCGCGAACACCTCGGCGGGGGACGGGGTGGCCCGGGAGATGATGGGGATGGAGCCCAGCAGCCGGCCGCGGTGGGCGGGGTCGTACACGTCGGTGGAGATGACCCCGATGTGGAAGTCGGCCTCGCTCTGGGAGATGAACTGGAAGAACGAGCCGAAGTGGTCGGCCAGCTCCTGTTGCTCCTCGGTCATGGAGCTCGAGTTGTCCACCACCCACAGGATGTCGATGGTGGGGGCCTCGACCTGGCGGAACACGTCCACCACCTGGCCCGGCGGCGTGCGCACCCGGAAGCGCACCTCGTCGCAGCCCGAAAGCGAGATGGCCCACAGCCAAACGGCCGCGAGCGCTGCCTGCCGTCCTCCGACCATGCGGGCCTTTCTCGAGATGCCGCGGGCGAAGCGCGCGGGATCATCGTTCGGCTTCTTCATCGCATCGGGCCCTGTCGTGCCACCGGGCGGCACACCGCATTCCTCATCCTAGGTGCCAGTCTGCAACGGCACGCCCGGGGTGTCAACGGGGGTAGCGGCCGACCGTGCCTCGCTTTTTTTTGCCGACCATGTTCTCTCGGGCGCGCCACGACAAGCCCCCCGATGGCTCGATCGAATTGCAGTATTTATGAGGTGCGGTCAGGGGCAGGCCTGGACGCTCACGGTGTAGCCGAGCGTGGCGGGCGCGGGGTTCTGGCCCCAGCTCACCTGCGTGACGCTCACCCGGTAGTCGTGCCCCGCCTGCACCGGCAGGCCGGGGTTGAACGAGAGGTAGGCGTAGCTCCCGTATCCGCCCCCGGGGAACTGCGGCGCGGGCGTGCTCTGCGTGCCCGCGGTGAGATCCTCGACGGTGACCGTGGTCTGGGCGATGTCGAAGCCGCCCGCGCCCACCGACCAGGTGTCCATGACGGCCTCGCGCGGCACGGGGCCGGGCGGCGGAAAGGCCACGAAGCCCGGGTAGGTGGCGTTGCCGCCCGTCATGACGTAGGTGCAGTTGTACCCATCGGCCTGGCCGAACCCGGTCGGGAGCATCGGCGGGTCCAGCAGCCAGCGCCGGTGCCCCAGCGAGGACACGCCGGGATCCCACAGGTACAGGTCGATGGCCGAGGCCGGATCGTAGGTGCCCATGGCCTCGTTGCAGTGTCCCGCTCCCGCCGCCCCCTCCGCCGTGTAGCACGTCCAGTCCGAGGGCGGGTAGTGGTTGAGCTGCCCGTTGGCCCGGATCAGGACGGCGCAGGCCTGGGCGTACAGCGCCAGGGCCGGATCGTGGTACACCGGGTCGAGCCCCACCAGCCAGCGGTACAGGTTGAGCCGCCGTACGCCGTCGTCCAGCGACTCCGCATCGACCGTGCCCGGATCGCAGGCGCCGGGCCCCGGGGTCCACACGGAGCTGGCGCGCTGCGCGTAATCGGCGTTCCAGCGCGCGCACACCTCGGCGGCGCTGCGCGAGGCGGGGTCCGAAGCCGGCGGGGCCACGCAGTCATCGCCCTGGGAAATCCACCCCGACTGACAGCGGCAGATGCCGTCCTTGCACCACTGGCGCTCGCCGCACACCAGGCCGGCGCAGCTCCCCGGCGCCTGGCACCGGCCGTCCACGCAAACGTCGGCGCCCAGGCAGGTTCCGCAGCTCCCCCCGCAGCCGTCGCCCCCGCAGTCCTTGCCGGCGCAAGAGGGCCGGCAGCAGCGGTCCTGGAAGCACACCTCGCCCGAGGCGCAGCTTACGCCGCCGCACGGGCCGGCGGGATCGGAGGGCCGGTCCGCGCCATCACCCGGCGCATCCCCCGCCAGATCCGCGAAAGCGTCCCCACCGTCCGGCGCGGTGACCTCCTCGAGGACCCCATCCGCGCCGCCATCGTCGGGCTCGATGACCCCGACGCAGCCGGCGGCGAGGCACAACGACAACGGCAGGATGACCGTCGCGGGTCGCATGATGGGACATTATACCCGGATGGGACGGTTGGGGAAGGAGGCGCTGTTGACTCGCGGGCCCGCCACGGCCTAATGTCCTTCGCGAACTCCGAACCCCGGGAGGACCCATGGCCCGTCACCCCGCGCTCGCAAACTCCGACCCCGAGATCGCCCGATTGATCCAGGCGGAAGAAGTGCGGCAGTTCGAGAAGATCCGCCTCATCCCCTCCGAGAACTACACGTCAGAGGCGGTCCTGGAGGCCTGCGGCAGCGTGCTGTGCAACAAGTACTCCGAGGGCTACGCCGGCAAGCGTTACTACGAGGGCCAGCAGAACATCGACCCCGTCGAGCGCCTCGCCATCGAGCGGGCCAAGAAACTCTTCGGGGCCGACCACGCCAACGTCCAGCCCTACTCGGGCTCGCCGGCCAACCTGGCGGTGTACCTGGCCTTCTGCAAGCCGGGCGACGCGGTGATGGGCCTGGCGCTGCCGCACGGCGGCCACCTCACCCACGGCTGGAACGTCTCCATCACCGGCATGTTCTTCCGCCCGGTGCAGTACAGCGTGCGGCGCGAGGACGGGCGCATCGACATGGACCAGGTGCGCGAGCTGGCCCGGCGCGAGCGGCCGCGCATCATCTGGTGCGGCGCCACCGCCTACCCGCGCCTCATCGACTTCGCCGCCTTCGCCGAGGTCGCCCGCGAGGTGGACGCAAAGCTATGCGCCGACATCGCGCACATCGCCGGCCTGGTGGCGGGCGGGGCCCACCCCACCCCGGTGGGGCACGCCGACGTCATCACCACCACCACCCACAAGACCCTGCGCGGCCCGCGCGGCGGGATGATCCTGTGCCGCAAGGAGCTGGCCAAGGACATCGACAAGGCGGTCTTCCCCGGGCTGCAGGGAGGCCCGCACAACCACACCACCGCCGCCATCGCGGTGGCGCTGCACGAGGCGACCCAGCCGGCCTTCGCCGAGTACGCCCACCAGATCGTAAAGAACGCCAAGGCCCTGGCGGCCGAGCTCCTGGCGCGCGGTTTTGCGCTGGCCACCGGCGGCACCGACAACCACCTCATCCTGGTCGATCTCACCGGCAAGGGCATCCCCGGCAAGGTGGCGGCCAAGGCGCTGGACCAGGCCGGGCTGGAGCTCAACTACAACACCGTGCCCTTCGACCCGCGCAAGCCCTTCGACCCCTCGGGCATCCGCCTGGGCACGCCCTCGGTCACCAGCCGCGGCATGCGCGAGCCCGAGATGAAGCACATCGCCCGCTGGATCGACGAGGTGTGCCAGGCGCCGGCCGACGAGGCGCGCCTTACCCGCATCGCCCAGGAGGTGCGCGAGCTGTGCGCGGCCTTCCCGGCGCCCGGGATCTGCCTCGAGTGACCATGCTCCATCCGGCCCAGCGTCACTCGCTCGCCCCGTGGCTGGCCGCGGCCCTGCTCTTTTTTACGGCCGGCTGCCGCTGCGAGCGGCCCCAAGTCAGCGAACTCGCCATCGACGAGTTCGCCTCAGCCTTCTCCGAGGCGTTCTGCAAGCAGCTTATGCGCTGCTGCAAAGCCGAGGAGATCACCGACCTCGGTGGGAGCCGCTTCTCAGATGAGAAGACCTGCCTGCGTTACCACGAGGGTCTCACCCGGCAGTACCTGATCGCGCCGCTGCAGCGGGCGGTTTCCGAGGGCCGCGCCCGCTACCGCCCCGACCGCGCCGCATCGTGTCTTGCGCTCGCGCGCCGGCCGGGCTGCACCGGCTGGACCGACCTGAACGCGATCTTCGAATCCTGTCCCGACCTCTTCGAGGGAGCGCGCGCCGCTGGCGAGCCGTGCCAGAGCGCGCTCGACTGTCCCAACGAACATGCCTGTTTGAAGAGCGGCGAGGCGAAGAGCTGCGTCGCCCTCCTCCTGCAAGACGCCGCCTGCCGCCCCGGGGAGGAGCCGGGCTGCCGCACCGATCTCTTCTGCGACGAGGAGAGCCTGCGCTGCGCCGCGCGCAAGGCCGCCGGCAGCCCCTGCCGCGGCTACGGCGAGTGCAAGCCTGGCCTCGCCTGCGAGCGCTCCACCTGCCGGCCCGCGCGCACGCGCTGCACCGGCGCGCGCTGAAAGAACACCTCTTCTGCCGATACGCGGGCCGAACGAACCTCACGTTCGCGCCACCGGTCGGGACCCTCGGCCGGCCACGCTCGCTCTTTCGATATCTGCTTGCCGCACGATGCCATCAAGAAATTCTTCCAGGAACGGGAAGAGCATGCCTGCATGCTCTTCTTGTCAGCAGGACCAGCCGCAGCTCGGCCGCTGTCAAGGGTGAGCGAAAGCGAATCCCGAAGGGACCGCCAGGCCCTTGACAGCGTAGGCCGAGCGGAGGCTACACCGGAAACAGTGGCCTCCTCTTCGATGTTCGAATGGCACGCTTCTTGGGGCACGGCGGAAAGAGCAAAACAGCCAGCGCAACCGTCGCAGCACAGGAAAAAACCACTTTCGTCCACGAAGACTACGGCAGAAACAGGTAGAGCGTGAGCGGGCGCCTTTTTTCACCGGCGAAGGTCACCGCGTGGGCGCCGCGGCCGAGGCGCACGTTGGCGAGCGGGGTGAGGCCCCGCGGAGCGCCGTCCAGCGACAGGATGGCGAAGGGCTCCGACTGCAGGGCCAGCAGGTAGCCGCCGCCCTCGTTCTCCAGGCGCACCCGGATGCGCAGCCCCTCGCCGTCCTCGACCGACAACAGATGGGCGCCGGAGAGCTCCGCCCCGGCGGTCAGGGGACAGGGCAGCGCCGGTCCGTCGTCGAGGGCGCAACGGGCCTCCCGGTTGGCGCGGACCGAAAAATTGCGCTGAGAAGGTCCCTCGGTCATCGCACCCGAATCCTCACCCGCGCCCCCGTCCCGGCTGGCAGAAGATGCGTCCGGCGGCGCCGGATCTCCGCCCGGGCCCGGCTCGTCCGGCGCGAGCGGGATCCCCTTGCGCCCGGGCGGTCGCGGCCCGGCGTCCCGGGTCTCTGCCAAAGCGACCCCGCCGTCATCGACGTTCGCCTCCTCGAGCGATCCCGCTCCGGCCACGGCCGGCAGGTCCGAACCGACGGCGGCGATCGCCGCGTCCGGCGCCGTCCCGGCATCCACCGTTGGCGAAAGACTCTCGGTGGCCGGCGGCGGCCCGGACGAGCCCGGCCAAACCCACCAGGCGGCGGCCGCCAGAGCCACCAGGCCGAGGAGCGCTCCGCCCCACCCCAGGCGATGCCGGCGTGCCACCCTCGCCGGGGGCGCCTTGGCCACCAGGGTCGGCGACACCCCGCGGGCCGAGGGCACCTGCGGCCGCTCCATGACCGCCAGGCAGAACTCCGCCACCGCCCGCGGCCCCGTCTCCGCTCGCTCCGCGGCCGCGAGGCGCACCAGCGCGTCCTCCATCTCCAGGGCGGAGGAAAACCGCTCGCCGGGGGCGGCCGAAAGCGCGCGCTGGACGATGCCGGCCGTCTCCGGGGAGATCTCGGGCCGTAGCGTCCGCAAGGGGGGAATGCGGCAACGCCTGGCGTTCTCGAGCAAGGACTCCGAAGGGTCCGTGGGCTCGAGCGGGCCGATCCCGGCCAGCAGCTCATACAACACGGCGCCCACGCCGAAGATGTCCGCCGCCGGGCCGGCGGGCTCGCCGAAGGCGACCTCCGGCGGCATGTACCCCGGGTGCCCGCGCACCTCGTTCTCTGCGCCGCCGGGACGCGCCAGGCGCGCCAGGCCGAAGTCCAAAATCTTCACCTCGCCGGAGATTCCCAGCAGGATGTTCGCGGGACAGATGTCGCCGTGGACCAGCGGCGGCTCGAGCCGGTGGGCGTGCTCCAGGCCCCGCAGGCAGCCGGCGGCCACCGCCAGGGCGAACGCCCGCGGCACGGCGAGCGCGCGCGAACGCGCCCGGTCCAGCAGGCGCGAAACGTCCAGGCCCTGGACGTA
>CAZLNM010000043.1:0-1075 GCA_964561025.1 uncultured Myxococcales bacterium | reverse complement strand
GGATGGTGGAGCTGCGCGGCCAGGCGGGCCTCGCTGGCGAACATCTCCCGAAAGCGCGCGTCCGCGGACAGCTCCGGCCGCATGCGTTTCAGCGCCAGGCGCCGGGTGAAACCCTCCTCGCCGCGAAGCTCGGCCAGAAACACCTCGCCCATGCCGCCCCCGCCGAGGCGTTCGAGCAGCCGGTAGCGCCCGAGTTCCGAGCCGAGTTCGTCCACGGCGCCGATGCTAGCAGAGGGGTCCGAAAAAACAACCGCGCAAAAAAAAGGAACGGCTTGCGGCCGTTCCTTTCATCCCGGGGCCGGCCCGCTCAGCGGACGCACACCCCGTTCATGCAGCGCAATCCGGCGGGGCAATCCGAGTCCGCGCGGCATGGCGTGCCGCAGTCCTCGTCCACCAGGCCGTCGCAGTCGTTGTCGAGGGAGTCCCCGCAGGTTTCGGCGGCGCGGGGGTTCACCGCGGCGTCCGCGTCGTCGCAGTCCTCGCCGGCGCAGAAGCCGTCCCCGTCGCGATCCTCGCAGGCCGCCTGGCACTGGCAGTCCACGCACACCTGGCCCGCGGCGCAGTCGGTGTCGGCGTGGCATCCGCACTCCTGCACGCACACGCCGTTCTGGCACACCTGGCCCGGCGCGCAGGTGACGCCCTGGCAGGGATCGCCGCCGAAGCACTGCCCGCGCAGGCAGCGCTCGCCGGCGGCGCAGCTCATCCCGCAGGCCCCGCAGTTGCGCGGGTCGAAGAGCACGTCCGCGCACAGGCCGGCGCAGCAGGAAAGACCCGCCCCGCAGTCGTGGTCGGAGGCGCAGCGGCCGGGCACGCACATGCCGTCCCAGCACATCTCGCCGGCGGCGCAGTCGGCGTCCGAGGCGCACGGCAGGCCGCCGCAGCCGTCGTCCACGATCCCGTCACAGTCGTTGTCGAGGCCGTCGCCACACACCTCGGCCATCGCCGGATTCACGGCCGGGTTGCGATCGTCGCAGTCGCCGCGGCAGGAAAAGTAGCCATCGCCGTCGGCGTCGGGGCAGTCGCCGGGCACGCACTGGCAGGCCTGGCAGATCATGCCGGCCGGGCAGTCGGCGTT
>CAZLNM010000042.1:0-37733 GCA_964561025.1 uncultured Myxococcales bacterium | reverse complement strand
CAGCGCAGGCGGCTTTGCGCCGAGCAGTTGGGAGGACTCATCGCCAGCAGCCGCGTAATATACTGAATTTCCGCGGTGCGCCTGAGGGGATATTTTGACTTCGGCGGATCCTCCCGTACAATCGAACACCCATGGCCGAGCCAACGACAGCACGCCGTGCGAAATCTGAAAACCGCCGCGTGGTGGTGATCGTGCTCGACAGCGCCGGCATCGGTGAGCTGCCGGACGCCGGGGCCTACGGCGACGCGGGCGCCGCCACCTTGCCCAACCTGGCGCGCGCGGTCGGGGGACTTCTGCTTCCCCACCTCGCCGCGCTGGGCCTGGGCCGCATCGCGCCCATCGCCGGGGTCCCGGCGCAGGCGCGGCCGGAGGGCTGGTTCGGCAAGATGGCCGAGCGCTCCCCCGGCAAGGACACCACCACCGGGCACTGGGAGCTCATGGGGTTGGTGCTCGCCGAGCCGTTCGCCACCTTCCCCAGGGGCTTCCCCGAGGAGATCGTCCGCGAGTTTTCGCGCCGCACCGGCCGCGGGGTGCTGGGCAACAAGGCGGCCTCGGGGACCGCCATCATCGACGAGCTCGGAGAAGAGCACCAGCGAAGCGGCCAGTGGATCGTGTACACCTCCGCCGACAGCGTCTTCCAGGTGGCGGCACACGAGGAGACCATTCCCCTCGACGAGCTGTACCGCGCCTGCCGCGCGGCGCGGGAGTTCTTGGATGCCTACCGGGTGGGCCGGGTGATCGCCCGGCCCTTCGTGGGCGCGCCGGGGGCGTACCGGCGCACCTATCACCGGCACGACTTCTCCATGAAACCCACCGGCCCGACGGTGCTCGATGCCCTGCGGCGAGCCGGGGTCCCGGTGTGGGGCGTGGGCAAGATCGGCGACATCTTCGCGGGCCAGGGGGTGGAGCGCAGCGAGCCCACCGAGGGAAATGCCAACGGCATCGACATGACGCTGAAACTCTTGGACGAGCTTGCGCGCGGGTTGCTCTTTGTAAACCTGGTGGACTTCGACATGACCTTCGGCCACCGGCGGGACGCGGCGGGGTACGCGCGCGCGCTCGCCGAGTTCGACGCGGCGCTACCCCGCCTCCAGGAGCGGCTGCGGCCGGGAGACCTCCTGCTCATCACGGCCGATCACGGCTGTGACCCGACCTTCGCCGCGCACACCGATCACACCCGCGAGTACGTGCCGCTGCTGTCCTGGCGCCCGGACGGCGGCGGCGGCGAGCTCGGCGTGCGCCGCTCGTTCGCCGACCTGGGGGCCACCGCGGCCGAGGCCCTGGGCGTATCCTGGAACGGCCCGGGGGAGAGCTTCTTTCCGGCGCTCGCGGCCGACGCGGAGGCAAAGCCATGAGGATGTACGACATCATCCGCAAGAAGCGCGACCGGGTGGCGCTCACGCCCGAGGAGATCCGCTTCTTCGTCCAGGGCGTGACCTCGGGAGAGATCCCCGACTACCAGGCATCGGCGCTGTGCATGGCCATCTACCTCAACGGCGCCTCGGACGAGGAGACCGTGGCGCTGACCGGCGAGATGGTCCACTCGGGCGCGGTCATGGACTGGTCGGACATCCCGGGGCGCAAGGTGGACAAGCACTCCACCGGCGGGGTGGGCGACAAGACCTCTTTGATCCTCGCGCCCATCGCCGCGGCCGCCGGGGTGGTGGTGCCCATGGTGTCGGGGAGGGGCCTGGGTCACACCGGCGGCACGCTGGACAAGTTGGAGAGCATCCCCGGCTTCGACGTGCGCCTGAGCGCCGAGCGCTTCCGCGAGGTGCTGAAGACCTGCAAGCTGGTGCTGGCCGGGCAGACCGCCGAGCTGGCGCCGGCCGACCGCAAGCTGTACGCGCTGCGGGACGTGACCGCCACGGTGGAGAGCATCCCGCTCATCGCCTCGTCGATCCTGTCGAAGAAACTGGCCGAGGGCATCGACGCTCTGGTGCTCGACGTCAAGGTGGGCAGCGGCGCCTTCATGAAGAAGCCCTCCGACGCGCTGCGCCTGGCCCGCACCCTGGTGGCCATCGGGCGCAGCCAGGGCAAGCAGATGGTGGCCCTGCTCACCGACATGGATCAGCCGCTCGGCACCCACGTGGGCAACAGCCTGGAGGTGATCGAGTCGGTGAACGTGCTGCGCGGCCAGGTCGAGAACGATCTATCCGAGCTGTCCTTCGAGCTGGCGGCCCACATGCTGGTGCTGGGCCAGGTGGCCGCCACCCTGTCGCAGGCGCGGCGCCGGGTGCGCGAGCTGGTGCAGAAGGGCGCGGCGCTGAAGAAGTTCCAGGAGGTGGTGGCCGCCCAGGGCGGCGACGCGCTGGCGCTGGAGGACTTTTCGCGCCTGCCGGCCGCCAAACGCACCGAGGTGGTGGCCGCGCCGGCGCGGGGGTTCGTGCAGCGCATCCAGGCGGAGGAGGTCGGCATCAGCGCCATGCTGCTCGGCGCCGGGCGGGCGCGGGCGGAGGATCCCATCGACCACGGCGCCGGCATCGTGCTGCACCGCAAGGTGGGTGACGCGGTGGAAGAGGGCGCCCCGCTGGCCACGCTGTATTTCAACGACGCCACCCACCGGGACGAGGCGCGCGCGCGCCTGTTTTCGGCCTACACCCTGGGGGCGCAACCGCCCCCGCGCGGCAAGCTCATCCGCCGCATCATCTCCTGACCATGGGCGGAGGACGCATGATCACGGTTCTGGAGCAACTGGACGAGGCCGTCCAGCGGGTGCGCGAATCCAGCCAGATCGTTCCCGAGATCGGGCTCATCCTGGGCTCCGGCCTGGGTTTCATCGGCGACCGGGTGGACCAGGCGGCGCGCATCGCCTACGCCGACCTGCCGGGCTTTCCGGTTTCCACCGTGGAGGGGCACGCCGGGCGGCTGGTGCTGGGCTACCTGTCCGGGCGCCGGGTGGCGGTGATGCAGGGGCGCTTCCACTACTATGAGGGGTACTCGCTGGAGCAGGTCGCCATGGGGGTGCGCCTCATGGGACGGCTGGGCGCGCGCATGTTGATCGTCACCAACGCCGCCGGCGGCATCCGCGAGGATCTGCAGGCGGGCGATCTCATGCTCATCTCCGACCACATCAACCTCATGGGCGGGAATCCCCTCATGGGGCGCAACCTGGCCGCGCTGGGGCCGCGCTTTCCCGACCTCAGCGACGCCTACAGCCGCGATCTTCGCGAGCAGGCGCGCGCGGTGGCCGGGCGGGAGAACATCCAGCTGCGCGAGGGCGTGTACGCGGCCTTCAGCGGGCCTTCCTACGAGACCCCCGCCGAGATCCGGGCGCTTCGCTCCCTGGGCGCCGACGCGGTGGGCATGTCGACCATCCCCGAGGTGATCGCCGCCTGCCACATGGGGCTGCGGGTCCTCGGGATCTCCTGCATCTCCAACCTGGCCGCGGGCATTGGCAAGAACCCGCTCTCCCATGACGAGGTGCAGGAGACGACAAAGCGCGTGCAGGAGACCTTCAGTCGGCTCGTGCTGGCCTTGGTGGGCCAGCTCCGCTGAACCTTTTTCACTGTGCGACCGGCCGCGGCGCCGAGAACGCCTCGCGATCGGGCGTGCTTTCTTACGGGAGGCCGCATGTCGAAACGACCCCAGCGACGCAAGATGCGGCGCGCTCGCCTGAACACGGGTGACGCGGAGCTCATCCGGCGCGCGCTCGAGGTGCGCCGCAACGCCCACGCGCCCTACTCGCGCTTCGCGGTGGGGGCGGCGGTGCGCTGCGCGGACGGGACGATCTTCACCGGCTGCAACGTGGAGAACGCATCCTACGGCGCCACGGTGTGCGCCGAGCGAAACGCCATCGCCGCCGCGGTGGCCGCGGGGAGAAGGGACTTTCTGGCGCTCGCCATCGCCACCGGCAACGCGCCCCCGGCCGCCCCCTGCGGCCTGTGCCGGCAGGTGATCTCGGAGTTTTCTCCGGATCTTTTGCTGCTCCTCTGCAACCCGCGCGGCGACCTCGTGCGCACCTCCCTCGGCCGCCTGCTCCCCATGCAATTCTCCCGGCGCGACCTGTAACCAGTCGAAATAATACAATAAATTCACACCAAGGTGGGCGGCGTCGTCGCGCCGGCTTTCAACCGCTTGAAAAACAAACACTTTCTTTGGGGACAGGCCCCAGGGTGTTTGGGGACGTTTGGGGACAGGCCCGTCGAGAGCTGGTTGGCTCACAGAGTTCTTTGCGGCTGAAATTACAGCGAATAATTGCTTCCGGGTACGGCCTTCACAAGGGGGAATGACGGGGCTGGCGGGGTGCCGGGATTACTGCGCGGGTGCGGCAGGAGCGGCGGGGGCGGCGCCGGAGTCGTACTTCACCGCGAAGGCCAGCAAGCCGGCCAGGATCATGGGCACGCCGAAGACGGCTTGGGTGGCGAAAACCAGCGGCAGCGCGCCACACACGATGAGCAGCACGGCGTTCGCAAAGCGGTTGAACTTGCGCATGATGACCAGCACCGAGACGATCAGGCCCAGCACGCCGCAGATGAGCAGGGCATAGGTCGCGGCCTTCATGCTGCTGAGCTCTTTCCCGGCATCGCCGGCCGATGCGGCCATGGCGGCGGCCATCTGGCCAAGCTCGGAATTGAGATCGGACAGCCACTTGAAGCCCAGCAAGAGGCCCGCCAACGCGCCGATGATACCGATGATTCCAGCTGCCCACTTCATGATTTCCTCCTTTGGAAGTTGTGGCACGGTAGAAGAAAAGCGAGATCCTGTCAAACACTTTTCTGTTCTTTTTCAACTCCTCGCCTCGAGCGCAGGCGCAATTTACGGATCGTTTCACCTTTTTCTGCTGGAGATTGAGAGAACGGTTTTTGCCGGTCAAGCTTCCGATATAACTTGGGAAAATGCGGGGACAGGCCCTGTGATTCCCTGTGATTGCCCGGAGAAGTGCGGGAAGTGCGGGGACAGGCCCCGGAAAAAATTTTGTTCTGATGAGTCGAGCTGAGAGGCTTGCGCTCTCGGGTCAGTACCCGCCCCCGGCGCCGCCGGAACCCTTGGCGATGGCCACCGAGGCCGAGGCGCCGATGCGGGTGGCGCCGGCCGCCACCATGGCCTCGGCGGTGGCCCGGTCGCGGATGCCGCCCGAGGCCTTGACGCCCATCTCGGGCCCCACCGTCTCGCGCATGAGCGCGATGTCCTCGACCGTGGCCCCGCCCGGCCCGAAGCCGGTGGAGGTCTTGACGAAGTCGGCGCCGGCCTGCTTGGCCAGCAGGCAGGCCTTGATCTTCTCCTCGCGCGTGAGCAGCGCCGTCTCCAGGATGACCTTCACCAGGGCTTGTCCTTTGGCGGCCTGCACCACCGCCTCGATGTCCCGGCGCACAAGCTCGTCGTTTCCGGACTTGAGCGCGCCCACGTTGATCACCATGTCGATCTCGTGCGCCCCGTTGGCGATGGCGTCGCGGGCCTCCACCGCCTTGGTGGTGGGGGTGGTGGCCCCGAGCGGGAACCCGATCACGGTGCACACCTTCACCGGGCTGCCGGCGAGGAGTTTCGCGCACAGCGGCACCCAGGCCGGGTTGACGCACACCGAGGCGAACGAGTGCTGCCGCGCCTCCTCGCACAATTTCCGCACCTGCGCCTCGGTGGCGTCGGGCTTCAGCAGGGTGTGGTCGATGAGCGGGGCCAGATCCGGGTGCTGCGCCCGCGTGCCGCCCGCCGCCGAGACGCGCCCGGCGCCGCTCTGGACGATCTTCTGCACCGTCTCGGCGTGGTGCTCCACGCACAGGCCGCAGCCGCTGCACTCGCCGGTGGAGAGACGCTCGCAGCCGGTGCCCGCGGCCCTGGCAGGCGAGGGCGCCGCCGCCCCCGGCCGGGGCGCGCCCAGGGAAAGCTGCTCGAGCGGGAGGAAGCGCACGCCCATGTCGGAGAGCGTCTTTTGCAGCCAGTCCAGGCGCGCGCGAACCCCGGCGGGAAGGCTGCCTACTTTCACCCCCTCGGGCAGCAGCGAGTCTGCCGAGGCCGACACCGGGATGCCGCACAGCAGCGCCCGGATGGCCAGGATGCACACCAGGCTGTCGGGCAGCAGGTTGGCCATCTTGGCGGCGGCGTTGAGCGACAGGTTCGGAAGCACCACCTGGGTGACGCCCTCGAGCAGCCGCTCGACCGGGAGCTCCGGCTGAAGCTCGGCCTCGGGCGCCGCCCGGCGCACCGCGGCTCGTCCCAGCACCCGCTCCGCGGTGGGTGACATCACCACCACCGAGCGGGGAGCCTGCGCGCACAAGAGGCCCACCTGGCGTAGCACCTCGTCGGCGCGCGCGTCACCGCCGGTGAGCAGGACGAGCGTCGTGCCCTTCCCCGGGGCCGCGGCCGTGGCCGGGCCGGACCGCTCCGGCGCAGGTGCGCCCTGGCCGTTCGATGACGCCGGCGAGATCCCGGCCAGCCGGCGCAGGACCTCCTGGCTGATCTTCTGAACGAGATCATTCGTATCCATCGGGAGCCTCCCGGGACACACGTCCCCTCCGCAATAAGGTCACGGGCGGCGGAGGGGGACGCCGCGGACTACTTTCCGATCTTGGGCAGGATGCCCTCGACCTGGTCGTCCGGGCGCGGGATGACGTGCACAGACACCAGCTCGCCGACCTTCTTGGCCGCCACCGCGCCGGCCTCCACCGCGGCCTTCACCGCGCCCACGTCGCCGCGCACCATCACGGTGACGTAGCCGCCGCCGATGAACTCCTTGCCCACCAGCGACACCTTGGCGGCCTTGACCATGGCATCCGCCGCCTCGACGGCGCCGACCAGTCCGCGGGTCTCGATCATTCCCAGGGCTTCCTTGGTTTCCACGTTCGACCTCCTCATTGGGTTGTCCACTAGGGTCTCCAGGGTTCCACACGGCCGCCGGGTTCACGCTCGACGGCCGACTCGTCCACGTAGCCGATGATGGTCGCGTCCACCGGGGGCTTGTCGCCGAGCGCGATGGCCGCGTCCCGTTTCGTGGCCAGATACACCACATCCCCGACGCCGGCGCAACGAATTCCGTCCACCGCGGCGATGGGCTTTCCGGCCGGGCGAAGCTGCGCGTCCAGCGGCTGGACCACGAAGATGCGCAAGCCCTCCAGGTTGGCGTCCTTCACCGTGGCCACCACCTGGCCGATGACGCGGCCCACGATCACTTGCCGCCTCCCTGGTAGCGCTTCTCGATGCCGGCGATCTTGTCGAGCCGCCGCTGGTGCCGGCCGCCGCCGTAGGGCGTAGAGAGCCACAGCTCGACCAGCTCCTTCGCCCAGCCCGCGCCGTGCACCTGGCCGCCCAGGCACAGCACGTTGGCGTCGTTGTGCTCGCGGCTGCTCTTGGCCGCGTAAGCGTCGCTGGCCATCACCGCCCGGATGCCCGGCACCTTGTTGGCGGCGATGGCGCTGGCCTGGCCGATGCTGTCGACCAGGATGCCGAAGGCCGCGCCGCCCGCCTCCTGCACCCCCCGCACCGCCTGCGCCACCAGCAGGGCGAAGTCCGGGTAGTCCACCGCCTCGGTGCCGAAGGTGCCGAAGTCGCCCACCGGGTACCCCTGCTTCTCCAGGTGCGCGCGCAGCTCTTGCTTGAGGTTGTAGCCGCCGTGATCGGCGCCGAGGAAGATACGCGGTTTCATCGATCGCCTCCACCCGCCGCGGCCGAGAGGGCCCGGCCCAGGGCCTCGAACTTCTCCCGCGACAGGCTCGCCGAGCCCACCAGGAACCCGTCCACGTCCGGGCAGGCGGCGAGCGCGGGCGCGTTCTCGGGCGTCACCGAGCCGCCGTACAGGATGCGCACCCGGTGTGCGGCCGCGTGGCCGAAGCGTTCACCCAGCCGCTCGCGCAGGAAGGCCGAGGCCTCCTGGGCCTGGGCGGCCGTGGCGTTCTGGCCGGTGCCGATGGCCCACACCGGCTCGTAGGCCACGGCCAGCGCCTCCGGATCCGGCGCCGGCGCCGGCAGCGCGGCCAGCGCCACGTCGAGCTGCGTCCGCAGCACGCGGAAGGTGGCCCCGTCGCGCCGCTGCGAGAGCGTCTCGCCCACGCACAGGATGGGGCGCAGGTTCTCGCGCAGCGCGCGCGCGAGCTTGGTCCCCACCCAAAGATCGTTTTCGGCGAACAGCGCGCGCCGCTCGGAGTGCCCCACGATGACGAAGCTGGCGCCCGCGTCGCGGAGCTGTTCGGCGGAGTGCTCGCCGGTGAAGGCCCCGCGCGGCTCGGGGTGGAAGTTCTGCGCCCCCAGCGCCACGTCCCGGCGCGTCCCCAGCGCCTCGCGCACCACCGGCAGCAGCACGTGCGGCGGGCACAGCAGCACCTCGACCCCTGGCGGCGCCGCCGCGAGCTCCGCGGCGAAGCGGCGCGCGTCGGCGGCGAGCAGGTTCATCTTCCAGTTGGCGGCCAGGAGTTTTTTGGGCTGCCGCTTCTCCGCCGGGGGCAGGCCGGCACCGCCGAGCGTCTCGGTCACCACCGCGCGCACCAGCGCCTCGATGTCCTCGCGCCGGTAGTTCACCGCGTCTCCTCCCGCGGCGGTGCGAGCGGCCGCTGCCGACCGCCGACCTCCACGTAGTCGATCACGCCGGCCACCACCGCCTCGCACGGGGCCTTATCGTTCCCCATCACCGCGCGGGCGCTCTTGCCTTCCTGGACCAGGAGCACGTAGTCGCCGATGCCCGCCTGGGCGCCGTCCACCGCGATCAGCGGCGGATCCGCGGGGCGGCCCGCGTCGTCCACCGGCTGCACCCACAAGAGGGTGTAGCCGGTAAAGGCCTCGTGCTGCACGGTGGAGACCAGGGTTCCGATGACGCGGGCGAGGCGCATGCGTTTCCTCACATCAGGCGCGAGAGCAGGTCGGGGTGCGGCGCCGGGATCACCGTGGTCCCGAGCAGCAGCCCCTGCTTGCGGGCCGCCGCCGCGCCGGCCTCCACCGCCGCGCGCACCGCCGCCACCTCGCCGGTGAGCAGCACGTAGGCCTTGCCGCCCAGCGCGCGGGCCAGGCGGATCTCCAACAGATCCACTCGCGCCGCCTTGACCGCGGCGTCGCCCCCCACCACCGCCGCGGCCACCGAGAAGGTCTCGAGCACGCCCACCGCGGCGAGCTGTTCGGGGAAGGTGGTGGCCGAGAAGGCCTGGAGCACCTGCGGGTGGACGTTGGGGATGACCAGCGCGTCCACCAGGGTGTCGGCCGCCGCCGCCTCGCCGGCGCGCACCGCGCTCTCCACCTCGGCCACCGCCCCGCCCACCAGGGCCACGTACTTCCCGGGGCACACCGGGTTGCCGGCCAGAAGCTCCACCCGCGCCGCCTTGAGCATGGCGTCGGTGGCCTCGATGCCGCGGGCGATGCTGGAGGTCTCGATGCCGCCCAGCGCCCGCGGGGCCGGCCCCTCCCGTCCGTGGAAGGGATCGTGCAGCGTCGGATCGGGACAGTTCATGGTGGCCATGTCATCCCACCTCGATGCGAAGAGCGGCGTCCGTCACCTCGACCACCTTCCCCGCTCGGCTGGCGTGGAGCGCGGCGCCCAGCTTGCCCTCGGGCACCTCGGCCACAAGCTCGCCGGCCTTCACGCGCTGGCCGGGCTTCACCCGCGGCACGGCCGGCACGCCGGCGTGCTGCTTGAGCGGCAACGTAAGCGAACCGAGCTTCTCGGTAAACTCCCGGATCGGCGCCGGCCGGTCGTAGGGGGTGAGCCCCAGCCGGGCGATGAGACGCTTGCTGGGCACGGCGCGCAGCGGGCCGAACACGCGCTCGGCGGCCGGACGCGGCTCGGGGCGCGGCACCCCGGCCCGGCTCATGCGGGCCTTGAGCTCGCGGTGCACCGCCGCCGGATCGAGGCTCATCACGCAGCCGTACACCGCGCACAGGCCGCACTCGGAGCACAGGTAGGCGCCCTGGTAGGCCGAGAGGTCCTCGGCCACCGAGGCCGCCAGCGAGCGCATGAGCCGGTCGGGGTACAGGCGGTGGCCCAGCAGGTTGCGCGGGCACACCTCGGTGCACATCATGCACTTGAGGCAGGCGCTGCGGGTGAGCTGGATCTGGCGGGCGGAGTTGCGGCGGCGGCGCTGGACCACCGGGTGCTGCTCCGGCAGGACGAGCAAAGTGTTCAAGGTCTTCGTCACCGGGGCCTCAGGGCCGGACGCCAGCGCGCCCATCATGGGCCCGCCCGCGATGAGCGCCGGGTTCGGGGTGGCCGGGCCGCCGGCGGCGCGTACAAGAAGCGCGAGCGGCGTCCCCAGCGGCACCTCGAAGGTCGCCGGGCTCGCCACCGCGCCGGTCACGGTGACGTAGCGGCTCGTCACCGGGCGCTCTCCGTCCACCGCGGCGGCGATGTCGATGAGCGTCGAGACGTTCTGCACCACCGCGCCCACCGAGAGCGGCAGCCCGAACTCCGGGATGACGCGCGAGAGCACCTCGCGCACCAGCACGAACTCGTCGCCCGCGGGGTAGAAGTCGCCGAGCAGGTGCAGCCGCACCTCGGGCGATGCTTTTTCCAGCCGCAGCCGCGCCTCGAGCGCCTCGATGGCGTCGTGGTACTTCGCCTTGAGGGCCACGATGCCCTGCTTCGCCCCCACCGCCCGCATGGCCAGGCGCAGCCCGCGCAGCAGCTGCTCCGGCTCGCGCTGCATGCGCTGCTGGTCCACCCGCGAGAGCGGCTCGCACTCGGCGCCGTTGGCGATCACCACCTCGGCCTGGGCCGCAAGCTTCACGTGGGCCGGGAAGCCGCCGCCGCCCGCGCCGACCACGCCGGCGCGGCGCACGCGTTCGAGGATGGTGTCGCGCGATGGCTCCATGCCCTCCTCAGATGATGCGGAAACCGCCGGCCAGCACGCAGCGGCGCTGCCGGGTGAAGGTGCGGGCCGAGGTGAGCCCCTCGCCGGTGGGGCCGGCGATGGACAGGGTGGCGTACCCCTCGCCGCCGTAGCCCAGGCCGGCGTAGGAGGGGGCGTTCTTGACGAAGATGGTGCACTCCACCTCGCGCGCCACCCGGGTCATGTTGCTCACGCTCTCGCTGTGCATCATGGCCGAGTGGCGGAAGCCGTGCTCGGCCGCCCGGGCGC
The DNA here is from genome assembly GCA_964561025.1 of uncultured Myxococcales bacterium. Taxonomy (GTDB): domain Bacteria; phylum Myxococcota; class B64-G9; order B64-G9; family B64-G9; genus JAAZNF01. The sequence continues at coordinate 26,742 of CAZLNM010000042.1, read as the reverse complement.
ACTCGAGCGCCTGGTCGAGATCGCGCACGCGCATGACGGGCAGGATGGGCATGAGCATCTCGGCCTGGATCAAGGGGTGGGCGAGCTCGCTCACCTCGGCGATGAGCAGCCGGGTCTCGGGCGGGACCGATACGCCGATGGCCTGCGCCAGGAGCGCGGCGTCCTTGCCCACGAACTTCTTGTTGGGGTGCGGGTGGGGAGTCCCCGGCTCGACCAGGGTCTTCAGCGCATTCTCGATCTGCGCCCCGCGCAGCTCGAAGGCCCCGTAGCGGATCATCTCTTGTTTCAGCGCATCGGCCATGCTCTCGAAGACGAAGACCTCCTTCTCCGCGGTGCACAGCACGTTGTTGTCGAACGAGGCGCCGTCCACGATGCAGCGCGCGGCCTTCTTGACGTCGGCGGTGTCGTCCACGATCACCGGCGGGTTGCCCGGCCCGGCGGCCACGCAGCGCTTGCCCGAGGCCAGCGCGAGCTTCACCACCTCGCCGCCGCCGGTGACGAGCAAGAGGCGCACCGCCGGGTGCTTCATCAGGGCCTGGGAGCTCTCCATGCTGGGGCGGGCCAGCGAGCACAACAGGCGATCCGGCCCGCCGGCGCGGCGGATGGCGCCGTTCAGGGCGGCCACCGCGGCGTTCGACACCCGGCGCGCCGAGGGGTGCGGGTTGAACACCACCGCATTGCCGGCCGAGACGATGGAGAGGCTGTTGTTGATGATGGTGGCGGCGGGGTTGGTGCAGGGGGTGATGGCGCCGATGACGCCGAAGGGCGCCGGCTCCACCAGCGTCATGCCGTCGTCGCCGGTGTAGCACAGCGGGACGAGGTCCTCGACGCCGGGGGTCTTTCGCGCCGCCAGCAGGTTCTTCTGGATCTTGTGCTCCACCCGGCCCAGGCCGGTCTCCTCCACCGCCAGGCGGGCCCAGGCCTCGGCGTTCTGCACCGCGCACTCGCGCATGGCCTCGACGAACACCTTGCGCCGGGCCAGGCTCACCTCCTCGAAGGCGGCGTAGCTCTGGCGGGCCGCCTCGATGGCCTGCTCCATGTCGGCGAAGATCCCGTCCTCGGGCCTCGCCTCCGCGGTGGCGCCGGAATCAACCGCCGGGGCGAGCATGGCCGCGGGCCGCCCGCCCGAGCGGGCGGAGAGCTCCTCCTGCACCCGCGCCGCCACCAGCGCCACCAGGCGATCCAGCTCTTTGTCGTTCACGGATACGGCCATGGCTCAACCTCACGACTTGGCGAAGGTCCGCTTGCCCTCGATGTCCACGTAGTCCACGATGGCCATCACCGTGGCGTCCACCGGCGTGTCCTTGGTGGTCTCGGTGAGGCGCGCCGACGATCCCTGCACCACCAGCACGATCTCGCCCTCGCCGGCGCCCACCGAGTCGATGGCCACCAGCGGCTTGCCCTCGGCCTTCTGTTTTTGAAAGTCCACCGGCTCGATGATGAGCAGCTTGGTGCCGGAGAGCTTCTCGCTCTTTCGGGTGCTGACCACCGTGCCGATCACGCGGGCGAGCAGCATCTAGTCCTCCTCGCGTTCGAGAATCAGGCCGAGCTCGGCGGCCCGGCTGCGGGCGAGCGGGGTGACAACGGTCCGGCGCGAAAGCCGGATCTTGCGTTCGCCGGCGGCGAAAAGAAGCTCGGCGTCGGACTCGGTGAGCAATCCGCCGAGTTCGCGCGCGGCGGTGCCGGGGCGCGCCTCCAGCCGGCGCAGGGCGTTCTCCAGCTGTGCGCTGGAGGTCGCCGTCATACCGAGGAGGGCGAGCTCACGTAGGCGCTCGGCCGCCTCGTGGCCCAGCGCGCCCTCGCCTTCCACGTCGTCACAGACAAGGAGCACCGGGCAGCCCCGCAGCCGCGCCGAGAGCAGCAGCCGTACGCACGGGTCGTCGTCCTGGCGCTCGGCGAGGCGCCGCAGCAGGGCGAAGCTCGCGCTTCCCAGGACGAACACCTCGCGGCTCTCGATCCCGCGGGTGAGCCGTTCGGCCGCGGCGGCCGCAAGCGGCTTGAGCGCGCCCGCCGCGGCGAGACCTGTCTTTTGCAACGCCGCCTCCGCCTGCGGCGCGGCGAGGAGCTCGACTTCGCACCCGCGCCGGGCGAGCGCGGCGGCGGCCGAGAGCAAGCGCGGCAGGGCGCGGCCAGCGAGCGGCAGCAAGAAGGCGAAGGCGCGTCTTGGCGGAGCGCTCTGTGCGGCGTTCAAGCGGCCCATGACCTCGGTGGTGACCGCGGCGACCAGGGCCTCGATGTCGATGGAGCTCGTCATGCTTGGCGCGGCCTCTCAACGAAACGAGCGGGTCCGGGTGAAGTCGCAGAACGGCCGGCCCTGGCCGTCCGTGACCGAGGCGGCGATGGGGCAGCCGCTCGCGGGGCAGGACTCGCGGCACAGGCTGGCCACGATCTCGGCCCGGTCGCCGGCCTTCACTCCGGCCGCGTTGCCCTCGTCGGTGTCGATGTGCAGCTCGAGCCGGGCCGCTTCCGCCACGCGCACCACCACCTCGTCGAAGATGATGCCGCGCGCGCCGAGCAGCCGGGCGTAGACCTTCTGGCCGTCGCGCAGGCCCAGGCGCTCGGCGTCTTGCGGCGTGGCGTGCAGGTGCCGGGCCGCGGCGATGGCGCCCTGGCGCAGTTTCACCGCGCCGCGCGGCCCGACCAGGTGCAGGCCGGGCGTGCCCGCGAGGTTGCCGGAGAGCCGGTTGGGCAGGGCGATCCCCAGCAGCACCCCGTCGGAGATCGACAGCTCGACCTGGGTGCTCCCCCGCGGCGGGCCCAGCACGCGCACGCCGGGGATGGAGCGGCGCGGCCCCACCACCTCGACGCACTCCTTGGCGGCGAACTGGCCGGGCTGGGAGAGATCGGCCTGCGGGGTGAGCCGGTAGTTCGGGCCGAACAGCGCCTCGACGTGCTCCTTCGACAGGTGAACGTGCCGGGCGGACAGGGCGACGGGGACGGTGCGATCGGCGGTCATCGGCGTCGGACACCTCGGGCGCGGGCCGGGAGCGGAAACAGCCGAAAAATCCAGGGCATTCGACCAAAATCGCGCAGGCTTGTCAAATGGCGCGCGCAAGATAGGCGAAGAGTTCTCCCGCCCGGACCAGGTGGACGCCGGCGCGCGCGACGTCTCCGGCGAGCAGGAAGCGCGCCGCGCATTCTTCATGGATGGCCGCGGCGACATAGGCGAGGCTCGCCTCCTTTGGCGAGGGCGCTCGCCCGGTGCCGGCCGGCAGGAAGACGTTTTCCCAGGCGAGGCTTTCCTCGACGAGCATGGCGGCGCCCCGAAGATCCCCGGCGGCGGCGAGCCGGTCGGCCCGGGGCGCGGTGAAGAACAGGTGGGGCTGGGCCAGGTAGGCGGGGCGCGGCACGCGCATGCGTTCGGCGGACGGCAGGTTGACGGCGAGAAACAGCGCGAGCAGCGCGCCCAGCGCGGCGAGGAGGCGGCGCAGCGTAACTGCCCGCGCCTGCTCGACCAGCCACACCAGGGCGGCCGCGGCGAAGGGGACGAGCGCGGCGGTCATGGGAGCGCGGTAGCGCGAGCAGGGGTGCATGACCAGCATGGCCAGAAGATGCACGCCGGCGAGCGCGAGCAGCGGCCAGAACTGGCGGATTTTGCGCCGAAAGAACACCGCGATGGAAAGGAGCGCGAGCGGCCCGAGCAGGCCGAACACGACCGGCAAGCGCAGGATGGGAGCGTAGGTGCGAAAGACGTAGAAGTCGCTGTTCACCGGGATCTCGTACCAGTGGAAACTGTAGGCCAGTTTGGCGACTAGCAGGCCGAGCCAGCGCAGGACGTTCGAGTGGGTGCCGATGGTGAGGCCCAGGGCGGGGAGGAGATGGCCCTCGCTCTCCCACAGGATGCGAGAGACCAGGGCCGGGCTGACGAAGAACCCCTCTCCCGCCGGCGCGTCGGCGGTGTTCGCCGCCACGAAGGTCACCGTGCCCACGCTGGCGAAAGCGAAGGGCGGCGCCCCCACCGCCACGTTGCGCGAGACGGCCGGCGCGAGAGCGAGCGAGAATCCCAGGGCGGCGGGGAGGAGCGAGCGAAGATGCGCGCGCATCTTACGGCGGTGCCGGACGATCAGCCAGGCCGACATGGCCAAGAGCAGGAGGGCGAAGGTGCTCTTGAGCAACACGGCCAAGCCGCCGGCGACCCCGCCCAGCGCCCACAGCCAGGGACGCTCGCGCTCGAGCGCGAGGAGCCACAGCCACACCAGGAGGAGCCCAAAGAACACGATGGCGCTGTCGCGAAGCAAGAGGCACTCGTAGTAGAAAACGGGGCCGCACAGCGCCAAAAGCACGCCCGCCAGGGCGCCGCATAGCTCCCCGAACATGCGGCGCGCGATGCCGAAGACGAGCAGCACCGCCAGAACGCCCAGGACCATCTGCCATGCGAACACGAAACGGGGATCGGGGCCGAACAGGCGGTAGGAAAGCCCCACCAGGTAGGGGTACAGCGGCTCCTGGTGGAAGGTCGGGCCCCCGTACCAGCGGTCCCACAGCCGCCGGGCAGCGTCCTCCTCGGAGGCGGGCGGCGTCCCGTCCGGGCCGGCCAGCGCGCGCAGGGCCTCGGGGTGCTGCCGGAAGAGCTCGCGCGCGACATCGCGGTGCCAGCCGAAGAACGGGTGGAGCGGCGCCCGTTGCAGAAGATCCCCGGCGGCGATGCGCTGTCCCCACTCGTGAAAGAAGCGCGTGTCCGCCTGTTCGAAGCGGTGCCAGTAGAGCCCCGGCCCGCCGGCGAGCTGGAGAAAGTACAAGAGCCGCACCAGCGAGGCCAGGGCGATAAGGCACAAGAGCACACGGCGCCGCCGGGCGGCGAGCCAGGCATCGACCGGCGAGAGAGGCGTGCAGTCCTGCATGGGGCGACTATAGCCTTCCGTAGGGCGGATTGCCACGGCGTCGCCCCGGTGCTAGAAATCTTGCGGTCGAGATCACTCGGGAGCCTGGAAATGGCGCGGTCCGGGGCTGTGTGGAGGTGGTTTTCGAGCGCGGCGCTCGTCGCCGCGTGTTCTCTCGCCGCCTGCCGGGACAATCTCCCGCCGGCCGATGTCGAGGTGTCCTCCGATGAGGCGTTGTTTCCGCAGGACCGGCTGGTCTCGATCCGCATCGAGATGGACGGCGAGGACTGGGCGCTCCTCAACGGGCAGAACCGCGACATCTGGGATCTCCTCGGTCAGGACTGCCTCAACCCGCGGCAGAGCCCGTTTACCTACTTTCCGGCGAACCTCGAGGTCGATCCCGGCGGCGGCCTCCCGGCGATGCGCTTGGAGAAGGTCGGCATCCGCAAGAAGTGCTTCTTCGGCTCCTGCAACCAGGGCTTCGACTTCGAGCGGCCGCTCGACAAGCCGGCGCTGAAGGTCAAGACCGACCACTACGTCTCGGGCCAGCGCCTGCTGGGGCTGCGCCACCTCACCCTGAACAACTGCCGCCAGGACCCCTCGCTCATCCGGCAGTGCCTTGGGTACTTGCTTTTCGAGCGGGCCGGGGTGCCGAGCCCGCGTTGCGCCTTCGCCCACGTGACCCTCTCCGCCGGCGGGCGCGAGGCCGACCTCGGCGTGTACGCGCACGTCCAGGCGATCCAGAAGGAGTTTTTGGCGCGTCGGTTTTTGCACACGCACGGAAATCTCTACGAGGGCGCGGTGTCGGACTTTCGCCCGGCGTTCGTCGAGACCTTCGTGCAGAAGACCAACCGGCGCCGCGCCGACCGCTCGGATCTCGACCGGGTGGTGGAGGCGCTGGAGAAATCCGACCCGGAGCTGTTGCCCGCGCTCGAGCCGCTGATCGCGCTGGACGAGTTTGTGAGCTTCTGGGCCATGGAGGTGCTCCTCGGCCACTGGGACGGGTACAACAGCAACCGCAACAATTTTTACCTGTACCATGATCCCTTGGACGGTCGGTTTCACTTCATACCCTGGGGGATCGACGCCATCTTCGTGGACGAACCCTCCCGGCGCGAGCAGGGAAAGCCCGAGACGGTGCTGGCGGAGAGCCTTCTGGGCCGGAGGCTCTACTTGCATCCCGAGGGCCAGCGGGCCTACCTCGAGCGGCTACGCGCGCTGCTCGACGGGGTGTTCGCGGAGCCCGCGGTCGTCTCGGTCATCGATCGCCTTGAAGCGATGCTGAGGCCGGTGGCCGATCCGGCGGGGACGGGGGAGTTCTCGGCCCGGGTGAGCGAGGTGCGCTCCTGGGTCCGGGCCCGGCGCGGCGTGCTCGAGGCCGAGCTCTCGCAGGGCCCGATCGGTTGGGATTTCCCGCTGAGTGGCCCGCCGTGTTTCAACGAGCTGGGCGAGCTTGCGGGTTCTTTCGAGACCACCTACGGGACGCTGGGGGAGCCGGATCCGTTCCAGACGGGGACCGGGAGCCTCACCGGCCGCTACTGCGGGCAGCTGTTCGATACCGTGCTTGCGGGCTCGATGGCGGGTCTGGATCCGAACCCGGATCTTACGCCCGAGCGGAGGACGGTGCTGGTCGAGATCGCGGCCTGGCAACGAAACAACACGGCGCTGGTCGCGCTGTTATCGATCCCGCCTTGGGCGTTCGTGTCCGGAATCGACCTGGACCTCGGGTTCTGGGGCGCGATCGGTATTCTATACCGGTTCGATCCGTCGCAACCGCCGGGGTCCGAGGTGAGCCTTCTCGGCCTCTTGATGAACGGCACGCTGCACCTCGACCAGGCTTCGATGTTCTCGGGAGAAGCGGTGAGGGGAAGTCTGGCTTCGAAAATCTTCGAGACCGCCAACTAGCCGATTTTTATATAACATATTGAAAGACAAAGACAAAACATACAAATCACACGGTGCCAGGCACCCCGGATTCAGTGGGGACAGGCCCGAGGATAATACATTGATTTGTATGGGAATATGTACAAAAAGCAGGGATCTTGGCGGACGCTTTGTGCGGTTTTTCCTTTTTGTATCAGCTTGTTGTGTGATTTTTGCCAGCTGCGCGCCGGTGGGGGACATGCCGCCGGAGTTCGACCGGATCTTCGATGCGAACCGGATCGCGACCTGGGAGATCGACTTTTCCATGGATGGCTGGCAGCGACTGTGGACGTTTCCGGACCAACCCGTCCCGGTCACGCTGGTGGTGGATGGCCAACCCGTGGAGGGTGCGGCCGCAAGGCTTTCCGGTTCCGTATCCAACGCCAAGACCTCGCTCGTCCTTCGCCTGGGCGAGGAGGTCCGCGGGCGCGGCTTCTTCGGCGTCCGGCGCGTTTATCTGCACCGGCCGGGCGCCGACCCTTCGCTCATCCGGGAGGTGCTCGCGCTTGCCCTCATGCGCGAGGCGGGGATCCCGGCGCCCCGTGCCAGCCTGGTGTGGGTGGCAAAGAACGGCCTCCCCTGGGGGATCTTCACCCTGGTCGAGGCGGTGAACGGCCCGTACCTTTCGGAGCGCTTCGGCGACCGCAGCGGCAACCTGTACAGGCTTTCGCGCGTGTTCGAGGACGAGCGCGACCCACAACCGACGCTGGAAGACCTCGGCGACGATCCGGCCGCCTACATCACATCGCCTCCCATCTACGAGCTTCGCACCAACGAGGAGAGCCTGCGCGGGCGAGAGCTCGTCGATCTGGTCGGCTTCATCCGTGAATTCTCGCGGACAGGGCAAGAAGACCTCCCGGCCTGGTTGGCTCGAAACCTCGACCTCGACGAATGGTTGCGTCTGCTCGCCGCCCTGACCTGGCTCTCTGACCTGGATTCGTACGCGGGCCTGGGCGGAAACATGTTTCTTTACCGCTGGCCCGGCACCGACGCCCAACGCGTGGGCCGGCGCGCCACGTTCATCCCCTGGGACCTGCGCGCGGCGTTCGGGTTGTTCGAGCCGCTCGATTGCGATCCGTCGGACGGGGACTGCCTCGATCTCGCCGGGCACCGCGCCTGTCAGGACGTCACCGCCGATGACCTCCTGGCCTGGCCGGCCGGCTCGCCCACCTGCGGAAAGCGGCGGCCGCTCGTCGATCGGGTGCTCGAGTTGGCCTCATCGCGCGCGCGCCATCGCGCCCTCCTGGCCGAGCTGATGTCCGGGCCTTTTTCGGCCGCGCATGTGGAGGAGGAGGCGCGCCGGCTGTACCGGATGCTCGAGCCCTACGTCGAGCGCGACCCGGCCCTGGAGTACTCGTTCGACCAGTGGAGGTTCGCCCTGGATGAAGACATCCCGCTTTCACCACCCGCGGAAGATGTGAGCCAGCGAAAGGACGACGCGCCTCGCTGCCAGAACGGCCTTGACGACGACGGGGACGGGCGGGTCGACGCGGCAGATCCCGGCTGCGAAAGCGCCATCGACGACGACGAGACGGGCGCGCAACCGACAAGCTGCAGCGACGGCGCCGACAACGATCGCGACGGCTGGATCGACGGCGCCGACCCGGACTGCATCGCCGGCCGGGCGGAGTCCGGCGCGGGCACGGCCGCCTGCAACGACGGCCTCGACAACGACCGCGATCGAACCTTTGACGCGGAGGACGCCGGCTGTGACAGCGCCTTCGACCCGACCGAGCACTCGGGCGCCCGTTCTTGCCGGGACGGTCTCGACAACGACCAGGACGGCTGGTCCGACGGGGCCGATCCGGACTGCTGGCGAGCGAAGGATCCCCGCACCTTCGTCCCGGGGCTCGTCCGCTTCGCGCGCGAGCGCGAGCGGCGCCTTTGGATCGAGCTGGAAGGGGAAGGAGAGTGACAGGCATGGATGAGACCACGCTCGAGAAGGCCCTTCGCGCCGCCCAGGACGCCGCCCGGCGCGCGGGAGAGATCCAGCGGCAGCGCTTGCGCGAGAGCCACCGGGTCGAGCACAAGGGGACCTTCAACCTGGTCACCGAGGTGGACCGCCTGTGCGAGGAGGCGATCCTGGAGAGCTTGCGCCGCGACCTTCCCGGCGTTCCGGTGCTGGCCGAGGAGAGCCGGCCGGACACGCGCGCGGACGGCCCGCTGTGGGTGGTCGATCCGCTCGACGGCACCACCAACTACGCTCACGGTTATCCGCTCTTCTGCTGCTCGATTGCGTTCGTGGAGGGGGGCCGGCCGCTCGCCGGCGCGGTGTACGAGCCGCTCCGCGACGAGATGTTCAGCGCGCGGCGGGGACACGGCGCCACGCTCAACGGCGCGCCCATCCGGGTGAGCCGGACCGATGCGCTGTCCCAGGCGCTGCTGGCCACCGGGTTCCCCTACGACCGGCACGAGCAGCCCGAGACCAACCTGGACCGCTTCTGCGCGCTCACCCTACGCACGCGCGGTGTGCGGCGGGGCGGCTCGGCGGCCATGGACCTGTGTCTGACGGCCTGCGGGCGGCTCGACGGCTACTGGGAGATCCGCCTGCGGCCCTGGGACGTCACCGCCGGCGCCTTGATCGTGGAGGAGGCGGGCGGGCGCGTGACGGACGTGGCGGGGCGGCGGTACGACTACAGCGGCATGTCCACCCTGGCCACGAACGGCCTGCTGCACGCGGCGCTGCTGGACGCGCTGGCGCAACCCGCCCCGCACGGCCGGTGCTTCGGCTGAGAGCAAACGTGGCCGCAAGTTTTTGTTGCGGCCGACGGCCGCCGTGCGTTAGAGGTGAAAGCGTCTGTGCCGGAGGACGAGATGTCGGAGTCGTGGAAGAAGTGCAATTGACGCGCTTTCCGGGAGGCAGGTCTGCCTCCGAGGAAGGCGCGCCCCCGCCCGGACCGCCCGCCCGCCTGAGCGCATCCTTCGCCGCGGGCGGAGGCGATCCGCTCGCAGAAAGGGTGCTGCGCCATGTCTCAGCCCGTCGATCTCTTCGAATCTGTGGCCGAGTGCGGGTGCGCCGCCAAGGTGCCGGCGCAGGAGCTTTCGGGCCTGCTGCGAGGCCTGGAGCTGCCGGCCGATCCGGCGGTGCTGGTCGGCCCGGACACGCTCGACGACGCGGGGATCTACCGCATCTCCGAGGAGCAGTGCCTGGTGCAGACGGTGGACTTCTTTCCGCCGGTGGCGCGCCGGCCGGAGGACTACGGCCGGATCGCCGCGGCGAACTCGCTCTCCGACATCTACGCCATGGGCGGCCGGCCGCTCACCGCCCTGGCCATCGTGTGCATGCCCTCGCGGCTGGTCAAAGACGGCGTGCTGCGCGACATCACCCGCGGCGCCGCCGAGAAGCTGCGCGAGGCGGGCTGCGCGCTCCTGGGCGGGCACTCGGTGCTCGATCCGCAGGCCAAGTTCGGCCTGAGCGTGACCGGGGTCGTCCACCCCCAGGAGATCCTCACCAACGCCGCCGCCCGGCCGGGCGATGTGCTGGTCCTCACCAAGCCCGTCGGCACCGGCGTCACCATCATGGCCGTGCGCGCCCAGCTCGCCTCGGCCGAGCAAGAGGCCGCCATGAACCGCTCCATGGCCTCGCTCAACTGGAGAGCCGCCGCGCTGGCCCGCCGCTGCGGCGCCCGCTGTGTCACCGACGTCACCGGCTTCGGCCTGCTGGGGCACGCCATGCAGCTCGCGCGGGCGAGCGACGTGGCGCTTGAGATCGGGGCCGAGGGTGTGCCGCTCCTCGACGGCGCGCTGAAGTTCGCCGAGGAAGGCTTGCTCTCCGCCGCCGCCTACACCAACCAGGACTACGTGGCGCCCGAGGTCGTGTACGACGAGGACGTGCCGCAGCCGCAGAAGGACATCCTGTGCGATCCGCAGACCTCGGGCGGGCTGCTCATCTGTTGTCCGCCAGCGCGGCTCGCGAGCCTCATGGCCTCGGCGCGCGATGAGCTGGATACTCTGTGCGGCGTGGTGGGCCGGGTGGCGGCGGCCTCCGGCGGCCCGCGCATCCGGGTGCGGCGGCGGGCCTTCGCCGCGGAGGAGGCGAGCGCGCCGTGATCTACTTCGACAACGCCGCCACCTCGTGGCCCAAGCCGGACGGCGTGCCCGAGGCCATGGCGCGCTTCTTGCGCGAGTGCGGCGCCAACCCGGGCCGCTCGGGGCACGCGCGCTCAATCCAGGCGGGGCGGATCGTGTACGAGGCGCGGGAGCGGATAGCGCGGCTGTTCGGGCTCGCCGATCCCTTGGCGGTGGCCTTCACCAAGAACGCCACCGAGGCGCTCAACGTCGCGCTCCAGGGGTTGCTCGCGCCCGGTGACCACGTCATCACCAGCGTCATGGAGCACAACTCGGTGCTGCGCCCCCTGCGTCACCTGGAAGAGCGGGGCGTGTCGGTCACCCGCCTGGCTTGCCCGGGCGGCGCGCTCGACGCCGCCGCGCTGGCCCGCGCCATAACGCCCGGGACCCGGCTTCTGGTGCTGGGCCACGCCTCCAACGTCACCGGCGCGCTGGCGCCGATTGCCGATGTCGGAGAGCTTGCGCGCGCGCGCGGAGTTCTCTTCTGCGTCGATGCGGCCCAGACCGCGGGCTGCCACCCCATCGACATGGAGGCGATGCACATCGACCTCGTGGCCTTCACCGGCCACAAGGCGCTCTTCGGGCCGCAGGGGACCGGCGGCTTGTGCATCGGCGAGCGCGCGCGGGGAAAGTTGCGGCCGTTGCTCTTCGGTGGCACGGGGAGCGCCTCGGACTCTGACGCGCAGCCGGACTTTTTGCCCGACGCTTTCGAGGCCGGGACGCTGAACGCCGTGGGTATCGCCGGGCTGGCGGCGGGGCTCGCCTTCGTCGAGGAGCGGACGGTGGCGGCCATCCGGCAGCACGAGCTGGCGCTCACCGGGCGGCTAATCGCGGGGCTGCGAGGGATTCCGGCGGTGCGCGTGCTGGGGGCCGGGGAGGCCGCGAGCCGGACCGCCGTGGTCTCGTTCAACGTGGATGGGTGGAGCTGCTCCGAGGTGGCGACCGCGCTCGAGGAGCGCGCCGGCATCTGCTGCCGCGCCGGGCTGCACTGTGCCCCGCTGGCGCACCGGCAGCTCGGCACCTTCCCCGACGGCGCGGTGCGCTTCGGCCTGGGCGCCTTCAATACCGCATCGGAGATCGACGCCGCGCTCGACGAGTTGCGCGTGCTCTCTTCGCTACCGAAAGGGGCAAAAACATGAAACAGATCGTGGACGCCCGCGGGCTGCTTTGCCCGCAGCCGGTGGTGCTGACGCTCAAGGCGCTCACCGCCGCCGCCGAGGTCGTCACCATCGTGGACAACCAGACCGCCGTCGAGAACGTGACGCGCCTGGCCCGCTCGAAGGGCTGCTCGCTCGCCGTCGACAAGAAGCCGGACGGCATCTACCTCACCATCCGCAAGGGAGAAGCGCCCGTCGAGATGACCGAGGCGGATGCCGCCATGACCTGCCCGAGCGCCGAGCCGGCCGCGGGGCCGCTGGTCCTGTTCGTTCCTTCCGATTGCTTCGGACGCGGGCCCGAGGAGCTCGGCGAGCGGCTCATGGGCGCGTTCTTCCACACCCTGCGGGACGTCGAGCCGAAGCCCGCCACCATCATCTTCATGAACACGGGCGTGCGGCTCGTCAGCGAAAGCTCGCGGGCGCTCGAGGACATCCGCGCCCTGGCCGCGTCGGGCATCGAGGTGCTGGCCTGCGGCGCCTGCCTGGGGTATTTCAACCTGACGGAGAAGCTTTCGGTGGGCCGGGTGTCGAACATGTTCGAGATCGCCAGCATCCTCCTCAAGGCGGGCAAGATTGTCGAGCTGTGACACCGAAACGCCGTACGGCGTGGTGTTGTTCCGTTCGGTGCAGGCCGCCCTGGCCGCGGAGAAGCTCCTGGCCGGCGCGAAGGTCCCGCACAAGCTCATCGCGGTACCGCGCCACATCAGCTCAAACTGCGGCTTCTGCCTGCGTATCCAGTGGGCCGACCGCGAGGCGGTGGAGCGGCTGCTGCCGGCCGAGAAGCTCGGTGTCGAGGGGATCGTGCCGCTCTGACGCGGCCGGCCGGCGCCTCAGCGCTCGACGGCGAGCGCCGCGCCCTGGCCGCCGCCGATGCACAGGGTGGCCAGGCCCTTCTTGGCGTTTCGTTTTTGCATCTCGTGGAGCAAGGTGACCAGGATGCGCGCCCCGGAGGCGCCGATGGGGTGGCCGAGCGCGATGGCGCCGCCGTTTACGTTGGTCTTTTGCGGATCGAGCTCGAGCTCGCGCATGACCGCCAGGCACTGCGCGGCGAAGGCCTCGTTGGCCTCCACCAGGTCGAGGTCGGCGACCCGCCAGCCGGCGCGCTCCAGCGCAAGCCGCGAGGCGGGGATGGGCCCGGTGCCCATGAAGGCCGGATCGACCCCGGCGCAGGCGTAGCTTGCGATCCGCGCCAGCGGAGCGACGCCCAGCTCGCGGGCGGTGTCCTCGCGCGCCAACACGAAGGCCGCCGCCGCGTCGTTGATGCCCGAGGCGTTGCCGGCGGTCACCGTGCCGCCGTCCTTCTTGAAGGCGGGCTTGAGCGCAGCGAGCTTCTCCAGGGTGGTGTCGCGCGGGTGCTCGTCGGTGGCGCACAGCTTCGGCTCGCCCTTCTTCTGGGGCACCGGCACCGCCACGATCTCGTCCTTGAACTTCCCCGCGTTGATGGCCGCGCGGGCGCGCTTCTGGCTCTCCAGCCCGAAGGCGTCCTGCTGCTCGCGAGAGAGCTGGTACTTCTCGGCCACGTTCTCGGCGGTGATGCCCATGTGGTAGCCGTAGAAGTGGTCCCACAGCCCGTCGTGGATCATGAGATCGAGCGCCTCGGTGGCGCCCATGCGCGCGCCCCAGCGGGCGTTCATGAGGCCGTACGGCGCCTGGCTCATGTTCTCGGTGCCGCCGGCCACCACCAGCCGGGCGTCGCCGGACTTGAGCGCCTGGGCCGCCAGCATGACGGCCCGCAGGCCCGAGCCGCACACCATGTTCACGGTGACGCCGGTCTTCTCCTTGGGGATGCCGGCGTGGATCTGGACCTGGCGGGCGATGTTCTGGCCCACGCCGGCCTGGAGCACGCAGCCCAAAATCACCTCGTCGATGCGGGCCGGCTCGACGCGGGCGCGGGCGATGGCCTCGCGCACGGCGATCTCGCCGAGCTTCACCGCCGGGACGTCCTTGAACATCCCCCCGAAGCTCCCCACCGCGGTGCGCACCGCCGACAGGATGACGATGTCGTTCTTCATGCTCGGTTCCTTTCAGGGACGCTCGACGATCATGCTCACCGCCTCGCCGCCGCCGAGGCACAGCGAGGCCATGCCGCGCCGAAGCTTGCGCTGGGCGAGCGCGTGGAGCAAGGTGACCAGCACCCGGCAGCCGCTGGCCCCGATGGGGTGGCCCAGCGACACCGCGCCGCCGTGGACGTTGAGCCTTTCTTCGGGGATGTGCAGGGTGCGCATGACCGCCACGGTGGACACCGAGAAGGCCTCGTTCACCTCGTGCAGATCGATGTCCTCGACCCGCAGACCGGCCTTGGCGAGAACCTTGGGGATGGACAGGATGGGCGTGACCAGCACGTCCAGCGGCTCCTGGGCCGCGGCGCCCTGGGCCACCACGCGGGCCAGCACCGTGGCGCCGGCGGCGCGCGCCCGCTCGGGGGTCGTCACCACCACCGCCGCCGCGCCGTCCGAGATCTTGGAGCTGTTGCCGGCGGTCACCACCCCGTCCTTCTTGAACGCCGGCCGCAAGGCCGCGAGCGCCTCCAGGCTGGTCTCGCGCGGCACCTCGTCTTTGCCGAAGGGCTCGACCTTGCCCTTGCCGGCCGGCACCGGCACCGGCACGATCTCGTCGTTGAAGCGTCCCTCGCGCTGGGCGAGGAGCGCCCGGTCGTAGCTCTGCTTGGCGAAGCGGTCCATCTCCTCGCGGCTCACCGAGAACTTCTTCGCGATCAGCTCGGCGGTGTTGCCCATGTGGAAGTTGTTGTTCACGTCCCACAGCCCGTCGTACACCATGCCGTCGAGGACCTCGGTGTTGCCCATGCGCGCTCCAGCGCGCATCTTGGGCACCAGGAAGGGCGCCAGGTTCATGTTCTCCATACCGCCCGCCACCACCACCTCCGCGTCGCCGCACTGCACCGCGTGGGCGGCCAACATGACGGCCTTCAGCCCCGAGCCGCACACCTTGTTGATGGTGAGGCACTCGATCCGCAGGGGGAGTTTCCCCCACAGCACCGCCTGGCGGGCCGGGTTCTGCCCCATGCCGTGCGGCAGCACGCAGCCCATGATGACCTCGTCCACCTGCTCCTCGGAAAACTTCGAGCGGCGGATGGCCTCGCGGATGACGAGGGCCCCGAGCTCCTTGGCCGGCACGGTCTTGAGGGCGCCACCGAAGTCCCCGATGGCCGTGCGGCAGGCCGCGACGATGACCGCTTCGCGCATGCGTTCCTCCTCCGTCAGTTCAGAAAACGGCGCGAGGGTAGCAGAGGACAGGGCGTTCCGCAACAAGAACAGGAAGAATTCTTTCCAGGGGACTGCACCCCCGGGAGCCCCATGGCGCGCGCGACCGGGTCGGACCGCCGGGCCGCCAGCGCGAGCGCGGTCCGGCACAGTCAGAAAATCATGGCATGGTGGGCGAAGACGGCTTCAGTTCTTCCGGGCCGGGTACTCGACGGTCACCACGGTGTGCAGGCCGCCGCGCGGGCGGTAGTCGAGCCGCACCTGCATGCGCCGGGGGCGCACCGCCGCGACGAGGTCCTTCATGATGCGCGCCGCGGCGTGCTCCTGCACGATGCCCACCTGGCGAAAGCTGAGCAGGTAGAACTTGAGCGACTTGAGCTCGAGGAGCTTTTCGCGCGGCACGTAGCGCACGGTGAGCGACCCCTGGTCCGGCAGCCCCGTCCACGGGCACAGGGCGGAAAACTCCTCGGTGTCGATGCTCACCTCGGCGGGCTGGCCGCGGTACCAGTAGGGGATGGCCAGCAGCACGTCGGCGCGGATCTCGCGCTCGCTCTTGCGAGCGATTTTCACCTTGGCATCGAGCGCGCGGTAGCGGCGCGAAAGGTTTTCCTCATGGTCCCTTTTCTTCATCGGCGCTCCTCTCGGGTGCGGCTAAAAACCTGTCCCGATGATACACGCCCGGCGGCGTCCGACCAACTGATTCTTGCCCTCTTGACCGGGCCCCGGCTGGATATATGATGGACCGACCGTGGCCGGGGAGACGAAACTTTTTGGAAAGTACCGCCTGGCGAAACGCATCGGCGTCGGCGGGATGGCCGAGGTGTGGCTGGCCACCGCCGCCGGCCCGGGCGGCATCACCCGCCCGGTGGCCATCAAGCGCATCCTGCCTCACCTGGCCGAGGACCGGGAGTTCTTGAGCATGTTCTTCGACGAGGCGCGCTTGCTGGCGCGCCTCAACCACCCCAACATCGTCCAGATCCACGAGATGGGAAAGACCGAGGGTGGCTACGCGCTGGTGATGGAGTTCGTCCACGGCGCCAGCATGGAAAAACTGCTCAAGGTGTGCGCCCGCCAGGGCCGCAAGCTGCCCATCGAGTACGCGGTGAAGATCGTGAGCTACGTGTGCGAGGGCCTGGAGTACGCCCACAACTTCTCCGCGCCCGACGGCCGCCCGCTCGGCCTGGTGCACCGCGACCTCAGCCCGGGCAACATCATGATCAGCTTCGACGGGGTGGTGAAGATCCTGGACTTCGGGGTGGCCAAGGCCGCCGGCAACCTCACCAAGACGCGGCCGTCGTTCCTCAAGGGCAAGGCCGCCTACATGGCCCCGGAGCAGATCGCGCAGGCCGAGGACCTGGACCGGCGGGTGGACGTGTTCTCGCTGGGGGTGTCGCTCTTTGAGTTCGTGACCGGCAAGCGGCCCTTCGAGGGCGCCACCGAGCTCCAGATCTTGATGAATATCACCCAGAAGCCCGCGCCCGACGCGACCGCGGTCGATCCCGAGGTGCCGCGCGAGCTTTCGGACATCCTCCAGCGCGCCCTGGCCAAGAAGCGCGAGGAGCGCTACGGCTCCGCGCGCGAGATGCGGGCCGATCTGGAGACTTTTTTGTTCAACCGGCGCATGCTGGTGGACCAGGTGACGCTGGCCGGTTTCCTGCGCGAGCTGGCGCGCACCCGGACCACCGGATCGATTGCCGCGCCCTCGATCGGGCCGATCCCGACGCCGGCCGCCGTCCCGGTCGCGCCCTCGGCCGTGAGAACCCCGGCGTCGGGGGTGCTGGTCGCGCCCGCTGCGGCGAAAACCCCGGCGCCGGAGGTGCCGGTCGCGCCCCCGGCCGCGCCGGCGCCGGCCAGGACCCCGACCCCGGCAACCGTGACGCCCGTCCCGCCGGTGAAATCTCCGCCGGCGGTTCTCGCTTCCTCGTCGTCACCGGGCGAAGCCGGGAGAGCCGGGGAAGCCGGGGACATCCCACCGCCGCTTGCCGCTCCCGCGGCCCCGGCCGCCGCGCCCGAGCCGCCACGCCCGGTGGCCTTCGGGTTGGGCACCATGCCGGGAGAGGATGAAAAACCCGCTACGCGGCGGTTTTCGCCTCTGCTCATCGTGGTGGTCCTTCTCGTGCTCGGCGGGGCGAGCGCGGCGGTGGTTTTCGCGGTCCGCTCGGGCGGGGCCTCGCGAACCGTCCCGCACGGGCCGCCGGAAGCCTTTGACGCGGCACCGGCTGCCGCGGAGCCACGGGCGGCGGCCGCCGAAGAGCCGGCGCTTTCGCCGGACGCGGGAGCCGTCGAGACGCCCGACGCCGCGGTGAGCGCCGACGCGGTCCCGCCCGCGCCGGCCGTGAAACCGGCCCTGACCCCACCGGCGATGGTGACCGCGGGGCGGATTCCGGCGAAGAAGCCGGTCATGGCGCGGGAGATACCGGCGCCCGTGCCGTCGCCTGCGAAGACAGGGCAACCCACCAAAGAAGACGACGTGCTCGTGGAGTCGTCGCGGGATCCGGCGGAGAGCGCGCCCGCGGTCTCGGCGATCGTGCCTCCCCCGGCGCCGACTCCCTCCCCTCCCGTGGCCCCCGCGCCCTCGCCCGCGGAGCCGGCTCCGGCGCGCGCGGCGCCGACGAGCGCGGCGCCGGCAAACGCGGCGCCGGCACCCTCGCCGGCGCCGACGTACCAGCCACCGGAGGTCGTGCGCAAGCGGAGGATCGCCGGCGCCGAGCCGGAGTATCCGCCGATGGCCCGGCAGACCCGGCGCGAGGCGACGCTCATGGTCAAGATCCGGATCTCGGCCCAGGGCGAGGTGGCCGAGGTCCGTTTCCTTCGGACCGACCCTTTGTTTGAGGACACCGTTCGAGAGGCGATCAAGGCCTGGCGTTTCTCGCCGACCACCATCAACGGGCGGCCGGTCGAGACGTATACCGTCTACAAGTTCATCTTCTCCCTGGCGCCGTGATGGCGCACGCCGGTTGACCGGCTTGCAGATACAGGAAGCAGCTTGAAGCGGCCGGGAGACGGCTGGGAGACGGCCGGGGCCTGTCCCCGGTTTTTTTATTTTATATCACGGTGTTACGATGATGCCGAGCCGCTCGCATGTAAAGGCTGGGGTGTTTGTAAATAATTTCAATAAAATCAAGATGTTGAACTGCCAAGAAGGGGGCCTGTCCCCGTCGTCCTTGAAGAGTGCGATATAAAACCCGTCGAAATTGCAAGGAATCCTTGACACCATGCGAACCTGCGAAAATAATGCCGCTTCTGGCGATTCCGGGGGCCGAATCAAGCGCCGGCCCGCAGACGGGCCCCGGCCGGAGAACAAAGTGTCCCTCAAGTCCATCGTCGAAGCGCAAAGCCGGTTTTGCGGAAGAAACCCGGTCAAGGTGCTACTTGCCGCCGCGATCCTGTCCGTGCTGGCCGGCATCGCGGTGGCCCACCTCCCCATCCTCACGGCGCGCCAGGCGTTGCTCCCCAAAAACGAGGACGTCTCCAAGAGGTTCGAGCGGTTCCTCAAGACCTTCGGCGCCGCCTCCGATCTCATCGTGGTCCTGGAGGGCGGGACGCCGGCGGAGAACGAGCGGTACGCGCTGGCTCTCGCCGAGCGGTTGCGTCTCTTGCCCGAGGTCGGCTCCGTCACCGAACACCTCGACATCCGCTTCTTCCTCGAGCACGCCTACCTGCTCATCCCGGAGGAGCGCCTGGCGCAGTTCGCCTCGGTGATGGACCTTTTGGAGGGCATGCAGGTGGCGGAGGAGACCAGCCTCGACGAGAGCCTGCGCGCCGCCCTCGACTGGGTGGAGAACCATCCGCCGCTCAGCAAGATCGCCATCGACATCCCCACCGCCCAGGGGGGCCTGGAGATCCTGCACTTTTTGCTGGACGAGTGGCGGCGCTGGCTGGACGCGCCCGAGGCGCCCGCCGCCCTGGCCTGGGAGAAGCTCTTGGTCCGCTACGGCGCCGAGGGGATGGCCAAGGGGTTCTTCGCCTCGCGCGACGGCCGGATGCTCTTTGTCTTCGTCCACCCCCGCGACCCGTCGGAAGAGTTCGAGTCGCTGCGGCCCTTCATCGAGGGCGTGCGCCGGGCCGCGGCCGCGCTGGACGACGAGACGCGCCGGTCGGGACGCACCCCGCCCCGGGTCGCGCTCACCGGGCTCCCCGCCATCGTCTTCGAGGAGTACGTCTCCCTGCGCGGCGACATCGTGATGGTGGTGTTCACGGCGGCCGCGCTCATCGTGCTGCTGGTGGTGCTGGCCTACCGGTCGCTGCGCTGGGGGATCTGCATCTTCCTCCCCATGCTGCTGGGAGTGCTGTGGAGCACGGGGCTCACGCTGTTCCTCGAGGGCCACCTCACCATCATCACCTTCGCCTTCACCGCCATCTTGTTCGGGCTCGGCGCGGACTACGGGATCTTCACCACCTCGCGCATCGCCGAGGAACGCCGCCGGGGCGCGCCGCTCATCGACGCCATCGCCGCCGGCATGGCCGCCGCCTTCCGGGCCGTGCTCACCGCCGGCGGCGCGGCGGTGGTGATCTTCGGCGCCCTGGGGACGGTGAGCTTCACCGGCTTCGCCGAGCTGGGCCGGGTGGCGGCGGTCGGCGTGCTCATGGTGCTCGTCTCGACCTACGCCGTGGGGCCCGCGCTGTATGCCCTGTTGCCGCCCCGGATCCGGGGAGGGGAGAAGGCCGAGGCGGAGCCACCCGCCGCGTCCGTATCGCCCGAGGGACGTCGCGCCGCGCCGCGCTGGCCGGCCGCCGCCGCTGTCGCGCTGGGGATCGGCGCCGCGGTGCTCGGGACCTGGGCCGCCCGCGGCATCGTCTTCGATTACGACGTGCTCTCGTTGCTGCCCCGCGACTCCGAGGCCGCCGAGTTCCAGCGGCGCATGGTGGCCGAGAGCGACTACCAGGGAGAGGTGGTCATCTTCCTGGCGCCCTCCATGGAGGAAGCGCGCCGCATTGCCAATGAGGCAGCGCGCCTGCCGAGCATCGCCCGGGTGCAGTCGCTCACCAACCTCTTTCCCCCCAACGCCTCCACGCTGGCCGAAAAGGCCCGCCCCATCGGCGCCTCGATCGCCCGCGCCGCCTATGCCCGGAAGACCATGGCCATGCAGCGGGTGAGCCTGGCGCCGGAGGCCTTCTCGAAGCTGGTCGGGCTCATCGCCCGCGGCCAGACCCTCATCGACGAGGCCGAGGAGCAAGCCTTCTCCGCCGGGCACGGGGAGCTGGTGCAGGTCATCGACCGGGTGCGCGCCCGCATCCAGCGCGTGCTGGAGAGCGTGCGGCGCGACCCCGAGAAGGCGCGGCAGCGCAGCGAGCTCTTCTTCCAGACTCTGCTTTCCATGACCCAGGAAGGATTCCGCGTCATCGAGAAATGGCAGCAGGCCGAGCCGCTCACCCCGCAGGCCCTGCCCGCCTCGCTGCGGGACCGTTTCTTCACCCAGGACGGCAAGCAGATCGTGGTGTACGCCTTTCCCTCGGAGTCGGTCTACGACCCGGACGCGCTGGATCGCCTGATGAAGGACGTGTACCGCGTCTCCCCCGAGGCCACCGGCTTTCCCACCACGCACCAGGTGTTCTCCCGCGCGGTGGTGGAGAGCTTCACCCATGGCACCTACCTGGCGCTCGTCGCCTGCCTGGTGTGGATCCTGCTGGTGTTGCGCTCGCTGAAGCTCTTCTTGGTAGCCGCCCTGCCCATGCTGCTCGGCGGCGGCTGGCTGCTGGGCCTGATGGTCGCGGGCGGCTTCAAGTACACCTACGCCAACATCATCGCCTTGCCGCTGGTGATGGGCCTGGCGGTGGACTATGGCGTGTGGTACGCCCATCGCCTGAGCGAGTTCCCCGGGCTCGACGCCTGGCAGGTGATGCGCCGCTCGGCGGCCACCATCGTGATGGCCGCGGGCACGGTGCTGTCGGGGTTGGGCGCCATCGCCCTGGCCCGCTACCGCGGCGTGTCCGGCATGGGCTTCGCCCTCACCGTGGGTCTGCTGTGCTGTCTTGTGGCCGCGCTGGGACTGGCCCCGGCGGCGGCCCGGCTGCTGTTCCGGAGGAAATCATGAAAACCGTCGTCGCGTCGTGGCTCCTGTGCCTTGCCGTGCTCGCCGCGCCATCCCGCGCCTTGCCCGCTCAGCCCATCCTGGTGTGCTACCCCGGCGGCCCGGTGGACGCCGCCGAGGCCGGCAACGCCCTGGGCGCCATGCTGCGGGTGGTCGAGCGCGTGGGCCAGTGGAAGAGCGGCACCTTCGAGAGCGCCTTCACCACCCGCGCCGACGAATGCCGCAAGCTGCTCGCGGAACGCAAGCCGGCCTTCGCCATCACCTCGCTGGGGCTGTACCTGGAGCTGGCCGCCCGGCATCACCTGGTGCCGGTGGTCCAGCCGCGCATCAAGGGCCAGACCGCTGAGCGCTACCGGGTCATGGTCAAGAAGGGCGCCTTCGCCGACCTGGCCGCCCTCAAGGGAAAGAGCCTGGGCGGCAGCGTGCTGGAGGAGACGGAGTTCTTGCGCCGCATCGTGTTCGCGGGGAGCCTCGACCCGGCCAAGCACTTCTCGCTCAAGCCCTCGCGCCAGGCGCTGCGCTCGCTGCGGGCTCTGGCCAAGGGCGAGCTCGACGCGGTGCTGGTGAACCAGCAGCAGTTCGACGCCCTGGGCGGGTTGCCCTTCGCCAAGGACCTGGAGGCGGTGTTCACCTCCGAGGCCATCCCGCTCATGGGGCTGGTGGCCGACGAGAAGGCCACCAACGCCAGCGAACGCGAGCGCCTGACGCGCGCCTTGCAGGGCATGTGCCAGGACGCCGAGGGCAAGAAGCTGTGCGAGCTCTTCGGGGTGGAGTCGTTCGAGCCGGTGAAGGCCGGGACCTTCGACACCGCCCGCACCTTGTGGGAGGCGGGCTCGAAATGACGCGTCTTCTTCCGCTCGCGCTCCTTGGGGGCATCCTCGCCGGCGGGTGCGGGCACCTGGCCACCGATCTGGCCCCGCTCGAGCTCGGCGGCTGCCCGGAGGGCGCCGAGCTCCTGCAACGATCGTTCGGCTGCGAGAGCGACGGCCCGCTCCTCGCCTGCGCCCTGGGCGCGTTGCGCGAGGACGACCGGCCCGCTCTCCGCCGCTCCGCGTTCGGCGCGCGCCTGTGCAAGCTGCTCGCCGAGCGCGAGACCGATCCCGGGCGTCGCGAGAAGCTCGCCGCCGAGGGGGTGCGCCTGGCCGAGGAGGCGCTGGCCCTCGGCGCCACCGATGACGGCGCGGTGTATTACTACCTGGGCGCGAACCTGGGCATCGCCGTGCGCGACCACTCCATGCTGGCCTTTCAGAACCTGTCCCGGCTGCACGAGGTCATGCTAAGGGCGCAGGCGCTCGCGCCGGCGGAGGACCAGGGCGGCCCGGGGCGGATCCTGGGCGTGCTGTACCTCAAGGCACCGCCCTGGCCCAAGGGCATCGGCGACGTGGACAAGGCCCTGGAGGTCCTGTCCCAGCTCGTCCAGGCGCAACCCGAGCACCCGCTGAACCACCTCTTCTACGCCCAGGCGTTGTGGCAGGCCGAGGAAGACGACGCCCGCGCGCAGGTGGACCGGGAGCTGGCCGAGGCCGCGCGCCTGCTCGCGAACGGCGCCTGGGGCCTGTGCGCCGAGCCGTGGCGCAAGGAGATGCAGGCCTTCGTCTCCAAGCTGCCCGGCGCGGCCGCGGATGGCAAGTAGGAGCGCGGCTCGATCGCACGGGCGGCCCGGCAGCGGTACCTCTTCGCGCGAACGCGGGGTCGAGAGAGCCAGCGCCTTCGCGCAAGCCGATGTGGTGCGGCCGAAGGCCGCGTTGGGAGTCGGTTCGAGCGCCAGGAGGAAGAATGAACCAGGTGTGGATCCGCGGCGGCACGGTGTGGACCGGCGGTGAAGCGGCGCGCGTGCTCTCGGGAGGCGTGTTGTGCCGGGGGGAGCGCATCGAGGCGGTGGGCCCGGACAGCGAGCTCGAGCCGCTCGCCCGCGGCGCCGAGGTCATCCCGGCCGCGGGCCGGCTGGTGACCCCGGGGTTCATCAACGCCCACATGCACCTGTACTCCACCCTGGCCCGCGGCATGGCGCTCAAGGATCCCCCGGCCGAGAACTTCCTGGAGATCCTGGAGCGCCTGTGGTGGCGGCTGGACAAGGCGCTCACCCTCGCGGACCTGGGCGTCTCGGCGGAGCTCGCGCTGGCGGACGCCCTGCGCGCCGGCGTGACCACCCTGATCGACCACCACGCCAGCCCCTCCTGCATCGCCGGTTCGCTCGACGAGCTGGCCGCGGCCGCGCAGCGGCTGGGGGTGCGCCTATGCACCTGCTACGAGGTCTCCGATCGTGACGGGCCCGACAAGGCACGCGCCGGCATTGCGGAAAACCTGCGCTTCGCCGCCGCGGTGCGGGCGGAGCCGATGCTGCGCGGCCTGTTCGGGCTCCACGCCTCGTTCACGCTGGAGGACGAGACGCTGCGCCGCGCCGCCGAGGCGGGTGCGGGCCTGGCCTTCCACGTGCACGCGGCCGAGGCGGCCTCGGACGTGGCCGACGCCCGGAGGAGGGGCGCCGCAGGCGCGGTGGCCCGCCTGCACCGCCTGGGTGTTCTCCCGCGCGGCAGCATCGCCGCTCACTGTATTCACACCTCCGAGGAGGAGTGGGCGCTGCTGCGAGACGCCGGCGTGTTCTGCGTGCACAACCCCCAGTCCAACATGAACAACGCCGTGGGCGCGGCGCGCGTGGCCGAGATGGTGGCGGCCGGCGTCATGGTGGGCATCGGCAGCGACGGCATGGAGGCCGACGTGCGCGAGGAGCTGCGCGCCGCCTTCCTGCTCGATCACCACCGGCGCGCCGACCCGCGCGGGATGTGGGCGGAGCTCGGGCGGCTGCTGCTCGCCAATCAACGCCTGGCGAGCGGAATCTTCGGCCTTGCGCTCGGCGAGCTCGCCCCGGGGGCGGCGGCGGACGTGGTGGTGTACGACTATCACCCGCCCACGCCGCTTGTGGCGCAGAACTTCCTCGGGCACTTCTTGTTCGGCGCCTACCGCGCCCCGGCGCGCGAGGTGCTGGTGGGGGGGCGCCGCCGGCTGCGGGGCGGCGAGATTCCCGGCTTCGATCCCGAGGCGCTGGCCGCCCGCGCCCGCGCGCGCGCCGAGGCTCTGTGGCAAAGGTTCTAGTCGCACTCGTGACCAGGGGACGAGGTGAGGCATGCGCGCTTCGGTGAGCCTGCCCTACGGCAAGGGGTTCGAGACGGCCGGGCTGCCTGACGGTTGGGTGATGGATCTCGTCGAATCCAGCGGGCCGGGAGACCTGCCCGACCCCGAGGCGGCGCTGCTCGACGCGCTGGAGCGGCCCGTCGGTTGCTCGCCGCTCTCGGCCCGCGCGGCGGCCGCCGGCCGCATCCTGCTCGTGGTCTCGGACATCACCCGCAAGGACGGCAAGGCCGAGCTGCTGCCGTGGCTCCAGGCCTACCTGTCGCGGGCCGGGGTGGGGCCGGAGCGGGTGGATGTGATGCTGGCCCGCGGCACCCACCGCGCGGCCAGCGACGCGGAACTCTCGGAGGCCCTGGGCGCCGAAACGGCGCGGCGGCACGCCGTATATCAACACGATTGCGATCGAGATCTGCGCGATCTGGGCGTCACCTCGCGCGGCACGCCGGTGTTGCTCAACCGGCGCCTGTGGGACTACGACCTTCTGGTGGTGGTGAGCGGGGTGGTGCACCATTACTTCGCCGGGTTCGGCGGCGGCTGCAAGATGATCGTCCCCGGCGTGGCGGGCCGTTCGACCATCCGCCGCTCGCACGCGCTGGTGTTCCAGGACGAGTCGCAGGGCGGAGGACGGCGGCCGGGCGTGGAGCCGGGCCGGCTCACGGGCAACGCGGTGCACGAGGACTTCGCCGAGGCGAGCCGGCGGCTCGACCGGCCCGTGTTCCTCATCGACAGCGTGCGCGGCAGCCGCGCCGGCCGGTTCGCCGGTTTCTGGGCGGGGGACCTGTTCAAGGCGCACCGGCTGGCCTGCGACGCCTACCTGGGCTGGCGGGCCTATCCTTTCCATGCGCCGTACCCGCTGGTGCTCTCGGGGAGCGGGGGCTTTCCCACCGATCGCAACCTGGTCCAGGCGCACAAGGGGTTGGTGGGCGCGGTGCGGCTGGCCGCGCCGGGTGGCGTCATCATCCACTGCGCCGAGTGCGCCGACGGCCTGGGCGGAGAGGATCTGGAGCGCTGGCTCGCCATGGAGACAATGTCCGAGATGGAGCGGGAGCTCCGGCGCGACTACGTCATCTACGGCCAGACCCTGTACGCGCTGCGGGAGAAGGCGGCCTCGCACCGCATCCACCTGGTGTCGCGGCTCCCGCCGGAGCAGGTGCGCGCGCTGGGGATGCGCCCGGCGGCATCCCTGGAGCAGGCGCTGGCCGAGGTCATCCCCGGCCTGCCCCCGAACCACGCCACCGCGGTGTTCCCCGACGGAGGAAGCCTGTTGCCCGTGCCTGCCGCCCGGGGATGCGGCGCATGAGTGGCCGGGGCAAGCGAGCCGGGGCGGGCGGCGCGGACAAGCTCGAGCGGTTGTTTTCGCCGCGCGGGCGGCTGGCGCGGGAGCTCCCCGGCTTCGAGCGGCGTCCGGGACAGATGGAGATGCTGCGCGCCGCGGCCCAGACCTTTCGTGAGGACGGGGTGCTGCTGGCCGAGGCCGGGACGGGGGTCGGCAAGAGCCTGGCCTACGGCGTTCCGGCGGCGGAGAGCGCGCTGACTCATGGCCAGGCGGTGGTGATCTCCACCGCCACCATCAACCTGCAAGAGCAGCTCTACCGCAAGGATCTGCCGCTCATCGCGCGGGTGATGGGGGGCGATCTCAAGGTGGTGCTGGTCAAGGGGCGCGCCAACTACCTGTGCCGCCGCCGCCTCTCCGAACGCTTGCGCCAGGGGAACCTGTTCGCCGACGACGAGGGGGCGCTCTCGCTGCTTTCGCGGTTCGTCGAGCGCACCCGCGACGGCAGTCGCTCGGATCTGGATCAGCCCGTGTCACCGGACGTCTGGGAGGAGGTGTCGTCTGACGCGGACGCCTGCCCGGGCCGCCGCTGTCCCTTTCGCAAGGAGTGTTTCTTTCACGCGGCCCGCCGCGAGGTTCATGACGCCGACCTCCTGGTGGTCAACCACCACCTGCTGTTCGCCGACCTGGCGGTGCGCCTGGAGCGGGAGGACTGGGAGGAGCGGGCGGTGCTGCCGGCCTTCTCGCGGGTGGTGCTGGACGAGGCCCACGAGGCCGAGGACGCGGCCTCGAGTTTCTTCGGCGAGCGGCTGACCCGGCGGGGCCTCATGTGGCTGCTCGGAAGGATGGCGGGCTCGCGCCGTCAGGGGCGCGCGGGCATCCTGGAGGAAGTGTCGCGGGAGCTCGAGGATCGGGCGCCGCTCGAGGCGCTGTCACGGGTGCAGGATTGTCGCCGCCGCTGCGCCCGGGCCTTCGACGGGCTGGAGGCGTTCTGCGCGCAGCATCTTCGCGGCGGGCCGTTCGAACGCAGGTTGCGTCTCACCCGCGAGATGTTGGAGTCGGCGGAGTTTCTCCCGGCGCGCGAGGAGCTGCTCGTGCTCGCCGGACGGATCGAGCGCG
>CAZLNM010000041.1:0-38721 GCA_964561025.1 uncultured Myxococcales bacterium | reverse complement strand
TGGGGCCGTGCGTGGAGGTGCGGGTGGGGGACGGAGCGGCGATCTTCGTGAACGGGGAATTGCATGTCCTGGCTGCTTCTGGAATGCCAGCTCGGTTCACCTCGAACTCGGTCGCACCGGCGATGGCCTCTTGGAAAGGCATCGAGCTGCGGGACGCTGCAACGGTTCAAGTCCTGCTTTCCGGCGCAATCGTCGAGTCTGCAGAAGAGGGATTGAGGTTTTTCGGCGACAAGATAGGACCTTTTCGGATCACCGACTCGGCTTTTCAGTTCAACTTCACCGCGCTGCGAGGACAGATCAATTCGCCGGTCGAGGTCAGAGATTGCTCGTTTCTTTCGAATCAATTCGGCGTTCGGGCACTCCATGTGGATTTCATGAATTGCACGTTCAGGGGAAACGGCAAGGCGATAGGGATCAATCCCGCGATAGGTCCTCCATACGAACCGATCGGGTCCAACAATATCACTATGTGCATCGTTGAAGAGAATGGCGTAGGGATTGAAAACCCGCTGGGGCATGTCATCGGCTGTTCAATCGTCGGTAATTCGGAATCCGGTATCCAGTGGTCGTTGGGGGGATTTGGCATGCCCGCAAAGATCAAGAAGTGCACCATAACTGGAAATGGCATCGGTTTTTTTCACGATGACCATGACTGGGTGCAGCACCCGCTAATGCGCGACAACATCATCTGCGGCAACCGTGAATATGATGTCAAGATGCATGGTTGGCACAAACTTGACGCCACCGGAAACTACTGGTGCACGACCGACCCGGACGAGGTCGCGGGCCACATCTACGACATCCATGACGACTCGTCCGTGGGGGAGGTGGTGTTTATCCCTTTCCTTGAACGGGCGCCATGATCCATGCCGAAACCGGCCGATGACCGGCCGGTGCCGGTGACCACGGTCCTTGGCCGGAACCTCATGTCCATGGGCGCCGGCGGGACCATCCTCGACCAGCAGCCCATGAGCGAATCGCCGAACCCCTGAATCCGGCTCCCGCAACCTCTGTCAGGGTGTAAGCCGCGGCCGGCCTTTGGCGTTAACTCGACAAATGATGGCGGGCCCGCGCTCGCCAAGGAGGAACGCCATGCCGCGAGCTGCCATATTTCTCAGAACGACACGCTGGATAGGGAAAGTGCTTTCCAGGCACGGCCGGCCGCGGGGCCCACAAAGCCAGCGCGGGCGGTCGCGCGCCATGGTGTCGCTGATGTTCGTTTCGGGTCTCGTGGCCCTCGGGTCGGGTTGCGCCGCCATGAAGCCGTTGCAGGCCGAGATGGCGCCGCTCGCGCTGTCTCCGGCAGCGGCGCCGCTCGAGCGAGATCACTTCAAGCGCGACACCGCCGGCTCGATCTCCGAGGAGGACCTGCGCCGGGTGCTGGCCGCCCCGGTGTTTCTGGAGGAGGGGGCGCGCGTGGGGGTGATCCCGGTGGCCACGGGCTACGGCCCGGACCCCGACCTGCCGCTCAACGCCGTCCCCGAGGCCATCGCCGGCGCCCTGGAGCGCTCGGGGCTATTTGATGGAGTCACCGAGGTGTCCACCGGGTGGCCGTGCGACGCCGGCGTCTCTGGCCTGCGCGAGCTGGCGGCGCGCTATCGCGCAGACTACCTGGTCCTGTACCGAAACCGGTTCGTGGACAGAAGCTCGCTCAACGCCTGGGGCTTTAGCTACCTCGCCTTGCTGCCGCTGCTGTTCGCCCCCGCCAGCACCCTCAGCGCCGCGGGGGTGCTGGAGGCCACGCTGTTCGATGTAAAGACCGGCACCATCCTGTTCTCGGTGTTCGCCCGCGTGGAAGGACAGCGGAAGGCGGCGCTGGCCTCCCAGGCCGAGGAGCGGCGTGCCCTCAAGGCGGAGCTGCTGCGCTCCGCCTCGGAGAACCTCTCCTCCCAGGTGGTGGAGAAGGCCCGGCGGCTGGCGGCGGTCCGGCCGGCCAACGCCTTGAAAGAGGCACAGGCGATGGCGGCGTCCGCGGCTACCCCTTGATTCGATCCGGTTCACAAGGACCTCTTGTGCGTTGACAATCCGGCCGGGTTCGGCTACTTCCACCGGTGTGGCAACGACAATCGAAGGGGCCTGGAAAATGAGAACGTGGCGACATTTCCTTCTGGTGGTGGTGCTGGCGATCGGGGGTGGGCTGGTCACCGGTTGCGGCGGCGAGAAGGGGCGTCCCTGTGAAGGGACCTCGCCGGGAAACGGTGGCGAGAGCGAGCCCTGCGCCAACAGCGATCAATGCGACGGGCAGATGTACTGCAACCTGACCCGCTGCATCTGTTTTCCACCCCACGAGTGTATCGGGGTGGCCGACTGCGAGAACCCCGACAACGTCTGGACCCACGACACCTGCGCCGGGCACGCCGCCTGCAACGCCGGCTTGTGCGAGTGGATCTGCGACTGAGCGACGGGCCTCACGGGCCGGGCATGACATGCTCCCGCGCCCCACACCGCGCCAGAAAACTCCTCCCGCCCGTCGTTTGGGGGTTGGCTCGCACCCGCCTCACCGGCTGCCCAAGATCTCTTCAACGGAGTGATAGCCGCACTCGCGCTGGGTCCCGTACTCGAAAAAGACCGGCACCTCCGGCCGCTTGATCCAGCCCTCCCAGCCGTCGTTGTGATAGAAGACCCGCAGCAAGATGTCGCCGCCGTTGAAGCGCCACTCCCGCCCGTCCAGGTAGCGGTGCTCGATCTGCACCCCCTGGCGGGTCTTGATGTGGTGCGCGTCCTCGGGCCGGTCCCAGGAGCAGTCGATGATGAACTGGATGATCTGCCAGTAGTTCCCGCGCTCGGTGAAGCCGCGGCTCACCGCGATCCCCGAGTCGTTGGGCAGGCCGAACACCAGGCAGTCGGGGTGGCGGTGGGCCAGGTAGTCAAGGTGTCCCCGCGCGGCCGGCTCGTGGTGCAGCGTGACCACGGTCTTGGCGATCAGCCCGAAGGTGGGCACGTCCTCGTCGCAGCTGTGCTCGCACAGTTGCGCGGCCCCGGCCGAGAACCCCGCCGTGAGCAGGCCGTCGGCCTGGCGGGCCAGCAGCGTCTGCACGAAGGCGTCGGGGTTGCCGAAGTACCGCCCGCCCAGGGCGCGATAGCGCTCGAGGCCGAGCTGGATGCGCCCGCCGCCCAGGATGACCACCCGGGAGTAGCGCAGCCAGTCGAAGAGCAGCTGCACGTCCTCGCGCCGCAGGTCCTCGTCCCAGTAGAAGTGCCGCGGCTCGAGGCCGTACTGCCGGAAGCGCTCGAGGTACCAGGCGAAGGTCCCCCAGCTGAACTCCTGGTCGCCGCGGGAGCGCGACGAGCAGGGGAGGTACAGCAAGGTCTTGTTGTCGGGGCTCTCCAGCGCGCGCTGCACCAGCCACTCGCGGTGCAGGTACTCGCAGCGGTCGTGCGAGCTGTACACCAGTTCGGTCGGTTTCATGCGCACACGAAGGTCGGTTGCTGGCCGCCGCCGCGGGCCAGGTTGATGATGGAGGAGTCCGACACCCGCGACATGCACCCGGCGTAGGCGCCGTCGAGCACGAAGGGGTTGATGTTGACCTTCTTGGGGACGAAGACCAGCTCGGGGTCGAACGCCGGGAACTCGGCTTCGGGGATGGGCACGAACTCCTGCACGATGTAGTTGGCCTGGCCCGAGAGCGACCGGGCGATCACCTCGGACCATTCGGCGTCGGGGGCGTCCGCGCCGACGAACACGTCCTTGCCGGCGTAGCCGTGCGTGGGTTTCAGCACCAGGCGGGCCTTGTGCCGCGAGAGCAGTTGCTCCATCTCCAATCGCTCGCCGTGGAAGTCCACTCGCCCGGGCGAGACCTGCCGGGTCCAGGGGATGTGCCGGTCGATGACCTCCTGCTCGTCGCGATCGAACAGGTGGCGGTGCTCGGGGTCGGTCAGCACCTTGAAGATGCCCTTGAAGGAGGCGAGCTTCGAGCGGAACGGGTTGACGATGCACACCGCGCCTTCGCGGGCGGCGGCCAGCAAGCCCTTCACCTGGTCGAGCTTCTCGGCGAGCTCCCGCGTGATCACCCGCCGCACCATGAGATCGATGCGAAAGTCGCCGAGCCACAGCTTGCCGCTACGGAATTCCAGGGCCCGGGGGTCGCCCACCCGGGCGGGGTAGCCGTGCGCTTCGAAGAACTCGGCCAAGAGGTAGAACTCGGTGCGCGGCTGCACCTCGTCCCAGTCGACGATGCCGATGTGCGGGGCGGCCGTGCCGCCGAACTCGCGCCACTTCGCGAGCAGCACCGCAAGGTATCGCTCCTTCATGCGCTCGGGCTCGACGGTGTGGCGCCGGCGGATGTCCTCGACCGGCGAGAGCTTGAAGAACTCCTCGGACAGGATGTCGCCGTCGACCATGCCCGCCGGGCTGTCGGCGTTGATCTCGATGAACGACAGCACCTCGTCGGCCAGAAAGCCGTCCGGCCGGCACAGCACGATCTTGCGCGAAAGCCGCGGCGGGATCTCCATCAGCACCCGCTCGCCCTCGCTCAGGCCGAAGGAGGCGGCGAAGGCGGGATCGCCAAAGTAGAGGTCCGTCACCTTCTCGACCGCCGAGACGAGGTTCTGGCAGGCGCGCTGGAGCAGCCGGTGCTGCTCGCGCGAGATGAAGTGCGGCATCATGAACATGGGGAAGGGTTGCCCCTTGTAGAGGCAGTTGCGTGCGGTCAGCCGGCGCCGCAGCTCCGCGTGCTCGGCCGCCATCTCCCGCGGGCGCGCCTGCATGAAGGCGCGGTACTCCTGGATCACCTGTGCGATTGCCATGGTCGTGTCCCTCCGGTCCGTGATCATGATCGGGTGCTCGGCGCGGCCCGCCCGGTGGCGAGCAGACCCCAGGCGCCGTCGCGGTTTTGCGCCTGCAAGCGCGCCGCGGGGTCGGTCAGACAACGGGTCAGGTAGCGGGCCACCAGCTCCAGGCAGCGCTCGTAAAAAGGCGCGATCGACTTCGGGTTGAAGTCGCAGGTGAAGTTCAGAAAGTCGATGAGGTACGGTTCGTCGCCCTGGATGGCGAACTCGGCGGTGTTGATCTCGTAGCCCATGACCGAGTTCACCTGCTGGACGTACCGGCGCAACCGCTCGTAGAGCGTTGGCCCGAAGAACCCCGGGTCGTCCTGGTACTTGCCATACACCTCGCCGTCCTTCTTGCGCGGCGGGGTGTAGCGCGCCACCAGCACCTCGCCGCCGATGTACCAGCAGCGCGCGAAGCGCTCCCAGGGGATGTCCTGCTGGAGGATCATCACCGTGGTGCGGCCGAGCCAGTTCCGCACCGCGCCGTCGGCGGCCGGATCGTTCTTGATCATCTCGCCGTGGAAGATGGCCTGGTTGTAGATGCGGAAGAATTCCTCGGGATTGTGCACCTTGAACACGCCCAGCCAGCCGCCGGCCGAGCACGGCTTCAGCCAGGCCGGGAAGCCGACGTAGTCGAACACCGCCCCCCACGCCTTGTCGTCGAGCCAGCGCAGGTTGCGTAAGGAAGGTGCCGAGATGTCGTGGAGCATGAGGCTCCCCGACAGCGGCAGCACCACGGTCCGCGGCGAGGGGATCCCCAGCCGGTGCGCGACGGCCGCGCCGAGGAACTTGTCGTCCGCCGCGGTGAGGAAGGGGTTGGGCACGACGTAGGTGCCCTGCGCCGCGGCCGCCTTCAGCAGGACGTGGTACATCGGGTAGTCGTGGGAGATGCGATCGTAGATGAGGTGGTAGGGGAGAGGCCGCTCGGCCGGCTCGGCGCCGATGGAGGCCATCTCCGCCCGGATCATCCCCCGGCCCTGGGCCTCCACCGCCCGGATCAGGTCTTCGGGAAAACCGCTCTCGCGCCCGCGCAGGATGCCGAGGACCTTGGGTTCGCTCTTCGTATGATTCATGCGCTTGACCTCGCCGTCCGGATGAATGCCGCTTTTACACCCAAACCGCACCGGTTCGCCACTGATTTGGGTTTTCTTCGCGAAAAGACGGTGGCAGACTCCGGGCCAAGGAGGCACGACCCTATGGGACACACGAGCCCCACCGGCATTCTGCGCTTTCGCAAAGACGCCGCCTCTCCGGTCCTGGCGCTGGCCATCCACGCCGGACACGAGCTGCGGGAGGAGGTGCGCCCGCTGTCCGCGCCCAGCGACATGACGCGGCGCTACGAGGAAGACCCCTACACGGAGCGGCTGCTCGCGCCATTTTCGATCGCCGTGTGGACCGAGACGAGCCGCTTCGAGGTCGACCTGAACCGGCCGGAGGAGACCTGCGTGTACCTCAGCGCGGACATGTGTTGGGGCATCGTCCCCTGGCGCGCCCCGCTTCCGCCAGACGTGGTCGAGCGCTCCCGGGCGCGGCACCGCGAGGCGATGGCGTTTTTGGACCAGCTCGTCGACGAGGTGGTGGCGCAGCATGGCCGCGCCGTGGTCCTCGACTTCCACTCCTACAACTACCAGCGCGAGAAGCCGGTGCCGGCCTGGTGGGAGGACCTGTCAAAGCCCTGCATCAACCTGGGCACCATCGAGGCTCATCCGCGCTTCCGCCCGCTGTTGGACGACATGCGAAAGGAGTTTGGCAAGATCAAGTTCGCGGGCCGGCCCATAACGGTCGGCGAGAACATGGTGTTCAAGGGCGGCTACGTGCACAAGCGGCTCCAGGCCCGTCACCCGGACAAGGTGGTGTGCCCCTCCATCGAGCTCAAGAAGATCTTCATGGACGAGCACACCGGCGAGTTGCAGGAGGAGGCCTATGCCCGGCTGGTCCGGGACGTGGACGACGCCATTTTGCGCGCGCTCGAGCGGAATTCCTGACGCGGCCTCATAGCGTCAGCCGTTCGCGGGTTCGTTTGTCCAGGTGGCTTGCGATCATCTGGCGGAAGCGCTCGACCAGGCGGTCGAAGGCCGGGAGTGGGGTGCGCACGAACTTGCCAAGCTTTTTTACCTTGCCCTCCTCGTCGGTAAACTCCAAGGAGAAGAACAACTCGTCCGGGACGCCGGTGTGCTGCGGGATGACCAGCTGCGAGAACTTCGCCTCCTCGAAGGCGGCGAACAGCTCCCGGGTGGCCTCGGCATCGAGGGTGAACGCGTGTCGCTCGGTGCGCTGCTTCTCGCCGAAACCCTCGTGAACAATCGACACCTTGCCATCGGCCTGGACGACGATCTCCACTCCTCCCAGCCCGTAGGTGGTGTTCCGCTTGAGGACCGCCTGCGGACGGCCTTGCCCAAAAAGACCCAGGAACATCAGAACACCTCCGCGTCATCGCCAGTTCGTCCGGCCACTCCGAGTCTGCCACCTGGGCGAGTTTTTGGAAACTTCTGCGGCGTATTCAGCACAACTATAGTATAAAAGGATTTGAACGGCGTACCCGTTGGCGGCGACGCTCCTCGGTTGCCGGGCAGCAGGCGGCCGATGAAGGAAAAGTCTTGAGGAACGAGCGGCTGATGAAGTTCGCGGCGATCCTGTCCGGCCTGGCGGTGGTGGTGACGGGAGCCTGTTCGGGTTCGATCTCTGGCTCCCCGGATGCCGGGGTCCGTCCGGATGCCTCTGACGGTTCGGATTCCTCCGACGCCGCGGATGCCTGGGATGGCCAGGACGCGTCCGATGGCTCGGATGCCACGGATGAAGCGGATGTCGGGCCCGTGGATGAGATGTTTCACGTCACCCCCGAGTACTACGATGGCGCGCTCCGAAACCCGCTGAAAGGAATCACCACCAGGGGAGTGTACGCGCACGAGTGGGCCACGCTGGCTCATGTGTACATTCGTTGGAACGAGATCGAGGACAGCGAATCCGACGGCATCGACAAGATCATCGAGGTCTGCAACCAGAAGTTCCGCGGTGTGGCCGAACGGAACGTGAAGGTGATCCCGCGGGTCTATCTGCACTGGGACGGTACCGCCACCTACTGGCCCTCCGACCTGGCGAGTGGCGACTATTCATCCGATCGTTTCAAACAGCGCTTCATCCGATTGGTCAGGAGGCTCGGCGAAGTATGGAATGATGATCCCCGCGTGGCATTTGTCGAGATGGGGATCTTTGGCAAGTGGGGCGAGCAGGAGAACCCGTCGGCCAAGGAGGTCGATGCCCAATACGGAACGGACATGGAGCAGACCGCGGGTGAGGAGTTTACCAAGGCCTTCCCCGACAAGATCGTCTCGGTGCGTCACATCTGGGACCAGTTTCCCAACCACGACTTTGGAGAGTACTGGGACTCGTGGGCCCACAACGACCAGATCAAGAGTCACGGGGTCGGGATCAAGAGCATCATCCAGTCCAAGAAGATCTTCCACTCGCACTACATCGGCGGTGAGGTGGCCTACGATTGGGGAAACGCCAGCATCCAACCGGGCGACGATCCCGATGACACCGTTCAGGATCCGGTGCACCGGGAGTTCATGATCAACACCATTCGCTGGTTGCACTGCACGCAGCTGCGTTGGATCGATGATTACGATCAACAAGACCCGAGTTCCCAAGCCGGGGCGGCGGAGATCCAGCGGGCGTTGGGGTACCGGTTCGTGCTCGAGGACGTCGGCTTCACCCCGTCGGTGAGGGACGGCCGTTTGCGGGTCTCGCTGTCTGTCAAGAACGAAGGTTCGGCGCCGTTCTATTACCGTTGGCCCGTCGAGGTCTCGTTGCTGAACCTCGAGACCCGCGAGCCGGTGTGGTCCGCGACATTTCAAGACGCGGACATCAGGAGTTGGCTACCCGGACAGGAGTGGACGGAGCCGGAGTGGACGACCTCGGGCGAGGCCAAGGTCATCGCCGGATGGTCCAGGTCTCCCTTGCGCTGGGGCACACCGCCGGCGACTCATACCATTGACGAGACCTTCTCGGTTTCGCTCCCCGATGGCAGGTACATCCTGGCCCTGGCGGTTCTGGACCCCGCCGGGATGCTTCCCAGCCTGCGGTTCGCCACTCGCCAGTACTTCAGGCATGGGCGGCATCCCATCGGCCTCGTCGCGGTGGGAGCCGGGCAAGGCGGGGCCTTGCCCCCGGACATTGTCTTCGACGACCCCAGGACGGACGACAGCCTGCATTACGTCCCGTGAGGAGAGAGCCTGATGCCATTTCTTCGAAAAGGCCGTCTTCGAATTCGATGGTTGCTGGCTTGCCTCCTGGTCGTGGGTTGCGGGTCCGGCCAGATCAGCGGCCCGGACGCGGGCGACGATGCCGGTCCGGATGGAGGGGACGAAGGATCCGCGGGCGATGAGGCCGTTGGAGACGGAGGAGACGGTGGCGCGGTGGGCGATGAGGTCGGTGGGGACAGCGGAGACGACGGAGACGGCGGAGACGACGGAGCGGCGGGCGATGATCTAGTTTGGGACGGCGGGGACGATGGCGCGGCGGGCGATGCCCCGGACGGTTCCATGGATGCCGGCACGGACGAATCCCAGGTCTGCGACCCGGGACACCCCGAGGGGACCTGCCCCGCGGGCCAGTTCTGCTCGGCGGCGGGTCGCTGCGTCGATCTCGGCTTCTGTGCCGTGGACGCCGACTGCCCAGCTCGGAGGGTGTGCCACGGCGGCGCCTGCGTGGAACCCTCGGCTGGCTACTCCGGCGCCGGGCCGGATCACCTCGGCCTGAACGCCGCCTGCCAGTGGTATCTCGACTGGGGCGGCGACCAGGCCTTTTCCGACTGCGAGCTGGGGCTGGTCCTTGCGAAAAACCTGGGCATCGGCTGGATCCGCTGGGGAGTGCCCTGGTACTTCCTCGCCGATGCGCAGGGCCAGATCGCGCCGGGCCAACTGGTTTTCGTGGAGCGCTTCTTGCGGGCGGCCCGGCAGCGGGGGATGAAGGTGTTGTTGCAGGTGGTGCCCGATGCGCCCCCGGCGGCCTACCGGCCGCCCCGCGCGTTCCCCTCCAGCCAACTGAGCTTCGATGACGCGGCCTTCGACGCCTGGATCGACGCGGTCCTGGAGGTGGCCAGGCCGTACACCGCCTACTTCGAGCTTTTCAACGAGGTCAACCTTTCCTGCGAGGGGACCGACGTCACCAGCGCCACCGAGGTCCGCCGCTACTGGATCGAACAGGAGTCGAGCCCTGCCGACGATCCCAAGAGCCGGCTGGTCGAGCGGGTCGGACACTACTACAACCGGTTCCGGGCGCGCATGCAGGCGGCCTCCGCCATTCACCCGGACTTCGCCCCCGTGCTGCTGAGCTCGGGCCTGTCGCACTACCGGCTGAGCACCCCACCGGAGCTGGCCGACGTGTGGGACACCGAGCCCGCCGGTTGCATGGGCACGATTTGCAACCTGTACCTGTTCGGGGCGCGCGAGTTCGTCTCCCGCCTGGGCGCGGCGGGGCTCCTTCGCAACGCCATCGACGTGGTGTCCTTCCACCCCTATTTCCAGACCGACCTGGACTGGATGACCGACGAGATCCAAACCATCCGGAGCGCGGTGAACGGCGCCCCCGGGGGGGCTGGCCTGCCGCTGTGGGTCACCGAGACCGGCTGGCACCCGGCCTGGGAGGGTTCGAGCAACCAGGGGGTGGACTTTCTGGAGCGGGTGCTTCAACAAGTCGACGGCGGCGCTCTCCAGAAGGTCTTCTACTTCACCATCAGAACGTGGGACGACACCGATCCCGGCTCGGACGCGGTCAACTATGGCCTGTATGCCAAGGACGGGTGGAGCCTCAACCCTTCCAAGGTGCAAGCGGCCACGGCGCTGTTCGAGCGCGCCCGGCGAGCCTCCTTCGATAGCCGCTTCGATCCGCCACCGCCCGGCGCGCCCACCCTGCTCGACTTGCTGGCCGAGGCCCCGGGCGCGGTCTGGATCCAGGCGGCGGGCGCGAACGTGGTCCCGATCACTTTTGGAGGTCCGGGAAGCCGGGCCGCGCCGTCGGCGCTGGAGGCGGAGGACGGCAGCAGCTCGCCCGCGCTTCGGGTCACGCTCGACGACACGGTGGACCTGGTGGAGGGGAGCTTCCGCGACATCCAGGTCCCGGCGACGGGCATCCCGACCTTGCGGCTGTCCTTCGGGTTCGCCGCCTCCGCCCCGCCCGCCGCCCGGGCCCAGTTCGAGATCTGGATCATCGGCGGCAACTGGCCGGGCCACCAGAGGCTCTTCCCGTACCTCAAAGCCAAGACCGGCTCGCTCGAGACCGTGGAGATCGACCTCTCCCAGGTGCGGGGCACCACCATCTACCTCAACCTGCGCGCCGTCCGTAGCGGCTCCCTGGGGGCCGGGGTCTCGGCCGACCTGCTCTGGGCGGGGGCGCGCATCATCGACCGGCGGTCGTGAGCCAAAATGAAAGAAAACGCTGTTGTGCTGCTTACGCTTGTGCTCGTGGCCTGCGGCTCCTCGCTGGCGCCGAAAGACGCCGGCCCGGATGCTGACGCGGCCGATGGTGGCGATCTGCTCGGGCCGGACGGAGACGACGGTGGAGAGGACGGCGGAGATGAAGTCATCGAATGCGCCGCCTACCTCTTCGAGGACGTCTCCATCCCGACGCGCGACGGGAAGGCCCTGGCCGCCTTCGTGCGCCGGCCGGTAAGTAGCGCCTGCCGCCTGCCGGCGATCCTGATCCAGACCCCCTACAACAAGGAGAACGCCCGTAGCATGTGGTTTGCGCATCCAGAGAGCGAGCCGCTCTTTGGTAGCCGCGACTACGCTTTCGTGGTGGTGGACTGGCGGGGATTTTTCGGCTCCAAGGACGCCGCGGTCTCGGGCACGCAGCCGTACGCCCAGGATGGCTACGACGTCGTGGAATGGATCGCCTCGCAGGCCTGGTCGAATGGGAAGGTCGGCACCTGGGGTGTGTCGGCGCTGTGCCAGCAACAGTGGCGGACAGCCGTGCAGCGGCCGCCGCACCTTTTCGCCCTGGTGCCCATCTTCTGCCAGGCCAACCAGACCTACGCGCAGTACTACCCGGGGGGCGTGCTGCGAAAGGAGTACTTCGACTTCATCTCCAGCTACTTCGGCGCGAGCATCATCAAGGACCACCCGCTGCGCGATGACCTGTGGAGGCTTGCCGAGACGCTGATCGACCTTGCCAAGGTCAGCGCGCCGGCGCTGGTGGTGGCCGGCTGGTATGACCTCTACAACACCGGCACGCTGCGCGATTTCGATCAGGTAAAGACGGCCTCGGCACCCGCCGTACGTGGCGCGCACCGGTTGCTCGTCGGCCCCTGGATTCACTTCGCGGTGGGCGGCGAGAGTTCCGGCGCGGGTCGCGAGCTCGACGCACAAGAGAAGCTCTTTGTCGATTCCGAAAAGATCATCCAACGCGACAGCCTACTCTTCTTCGATTTTCAAATGCGCGGCATCCAGAACCAGGCCGCCACCTGGCCCGAGGCGCGCTGGACGCTCGGAGGAGCAGGTGGCGAGGAGTCCGGCACCTGGCCGCCGGCGGGGCTCGAGCGCGTCTACTACCTCGCCCCCGCTGGCGCGCTCTCCGAGTCCGCGCCGCAGGCGGCGAGCGTGAGTTTCCCTTTCGATCCCGACGATCCGTCACCGACGGTGGGGGGCCAGACCCTGCTGCCGTCGCTTCGGCACGGTCCGCGGCTCCAGGACGAGGTGCTGGCGCGAGCGGATGCGCTTTCATTTGTCGGTCCCGAGCTGGCGGCGCCGTTGACCGTGCGGGGACGGGTGACGGTCGAGCTCGCGGTCTCCACCACCGGCGCGGACACCGACTTCGCCGTTCGGCTCACCGATGTCGGGCCGGACGGCAAGCACCTTCTCATCGCCGACGGCATCCGGCGGCTGAAACTGCGTGAGGATTTTTCGCAGGCCTCGCCGGTCGTCTCCGGCGAACGGTATGCCCTCACCGTCGACATCGTGAACGACCTCGGCTACCGGTTCGCTGTCGGCCACCGGGTGGGTCTGATCGTGAGCGGCAGCAACTACCCCCGCTTCGAGCGGAACCCGAACAACGGCGAGCACTTCTACGCCGACGCCGCCTCGTCGGTCGCGGTCACCGAGACGCTCTACCTCGACGGAACATCGAGGCTTATGCTCTCGCTGGGCGAATGACCCCGGGAGTGAGCGAGGCCACTTAGCCCGTCCCCGTTCCGTGTCGCGACGTCAGGTCGTTCTCGCGGGTCTTGGGCGGGAGGAGCGGTGGGAGTTTACTTCGCTTTGAAGAACTCCGGGTGCGCGGCGCGGTACTCCTCGAAGGTGCCCAGCCGGAAATCCGCCGCCCACCGGCGCATGCTCTCCCACAGGGCCCGCCTCTGCGCCTCGTCCGGCTCGGGGATCGCGATTTCCTCGATCAGGCCCCGGGTGTCCCCGTCGATGGTGAGCAGCGGATCGCCCAGGATCACGATGCCCAGGTGCCACTCGTCGTCCCAGCGTCCGGTGGCGTTGTACCATTGCCGGAAGGCCTCGCCCCAGGTGTCGCCGGCCGCGAGACGCGAGTGGAAGGTCGCGGGCGAGTAGATGCCGCCGGTCTTGGTGGAGCCGATGGTGGCCAGCCCGCGGCTGGTGCGCACCACGTAGGTCATGCCCAGGTTGGTCTCGGTGAAGCGCGAGGCCGAGCAGTCGAACAGGTTGAAGAACGAGGCGCGGTGGTCGCCGCTCACGATCTGGTCGGTGTTCACCGTGCCGGAGCCGGCGCCGGCGATGTACAGGGTGGTGGGGCTGGAGTGGATCCACTGGTACACGAACTCGGCTCCGTCGCCCTCCATGCGCGCGATGTAGTTGGCCCGCGTGGTCTGGGCGGTGTCCTCGAGCTTGTAGCGGGTGAGGTAGAGGGCATCCAGCCCCCAGTCGTAACCGGGGATGTAGGTGGCCCAGTCGTCGTCCTTGAAGATGAAGGCGCTCGGGGTGACCAGCGATCCTGCGGTGCGGTAGGCGTGCAGCTTGGCGAAGTAGGCCTGGAGCTGGGAGAGCGTGCCCATCAGCCGCGAGACGAAGAAGGTGGCGCTGATTTGGGTGTGGGCGTCGAAGCGGCCGTTGGCGTTGGCGTCGGTCCAGCTGGCGGTGTGATCGAGGAGGTACACGTCGCACGGGAACTGCTCGAACGTGGAGAAGGCCGTCTGCTCGTACCAAGCCGCCGGGAGGTTCCCCACCAGCCAGGCGCCCTCGACGCCGCGCTCGGTGACCTGCTGGGCCAGGAAGGCGCGCAGGTCGGCGGCGGTGCTCCCCGGGAAGGTCACGGCGTACACCCGCCGGCCCGCGGCCGAGACGTCCTGGCGGTACTGCTCGAGCTGGGGGGCGAGCCCACTTGCGAGCGAAGAATCCAACACCACCACCAAGGTGAAGTCGCAGTCCTGGGGACAGCTCGCCAGCGTCTCGCCCGCCGCGCACTCGCCGTCGCCGCAGGCCGGAACACAGGTAAAGCCGTTCCCGGTGTAGCCGGGGAGGCACACGCAAGCGCCCTGTTGGCAGGTGGCGTGCACGTCGCAGGCGTTGGTGTTGCGGCAGCCTGAGGCGGGAAGACACGTGTCCGTGGTGCAGCCGCTTCCATCGTCGCAGGAAAGGGCCGGGCCGCCCTGACAGACGCCCTGAGAGCAGACGTCGCTCGTGGTGCAAGCGTCGCCGTCATTACAGGCGCGGGAGTTGAAGGCGTGGGTGCAGCCGGAGGCGGGGGAGCAAGAGTCGTCGGTGCAGGCGTTGTTGTCATCGCAGGAGAG
This sequence comes from uncultured Myxococcales bacterium, assembly GCA_964561025.1. Taxonomy (GTDB): domain Bacteria; phylum Myxococcota; class B64-G9; order B64-G9; family B64-G9; genus JAAZNF01. The sequence continues at coordinate 24,200 of CAZLNM010000041.1, read as the reverse complement.
GGCGGGGCCGCCGCGGCATGATCCCTGCGCGCAGGCGTCGTTCGTGGTGCAGGCGTCGCCGTCGTCGCACGGGGCGGTGTTGAAGGCGTGCGCGCAGCCCGAGGCCGGGGAGCAAGAGTCGTCGGTGCAGGCGTTGCCGTCGTCGCAGGAGAGGGCGGGGCCACCGCGGCAGGTCCCCTCGGCGCAGGCGTCGTTCGTGGTGCAGGCGTCGCCGTCGTCGCAGGCGGCGGTGTTGAAGGCGTGCGTGCAGCCGGAGACGGGGGAGCAAGAGTCGTCGGTGCAGGCGTTGCCGTCGTCGCAGGACAGCGCCGGGCCTCCCCGGCAGGTTCCCTGGGCGCAGGCGTCGTTCGTGGTGCAGGCATCGCCGTCGTCGCAGGCGGCGGTGTTCGGAAGGTGGACGCAGCCCACGCCGTCCTGGCAGGTGTCGGTGGTGCAGGCGTTGCCGTCGTCACAGTTTTCGACGGGGACACCGCCGCACCGGCCCTCCTGGCAGCGGTCGTTCTGCGAGCAGGTCTGGCCGTCGTCGCACAGGGCGCTGTTGAAGGCATGTTGGCAGCCCCGCTCGGGGTCGCAGGAGTCGTCGGTGCAGATGTCGTTGTCGTCGCAGTCGGAGGCCGAGCGGCAGGTCTGTCCACCGTCGGGGACGTGGATGGAACCGGGCTCGCAGGCCGCCAGGGCCAGCGAAAAGAGGAACCCGAGCACCGTGGCGACGGAATACCGGCTCATGCGGCCACCTCCGGGGAAGTTATCCCTATCATGGACGGCAAGGGCGGGTATTGTCCAGGCCTGGCGGCGGAGGCAGGGACGAGCGATGTCAACTGAGAAAAAGCCGTAGCCGAGAGACTCACGCCGATATCCAAAGCGGTTTAGGATCGACAACATTGGTTTTTGCGGTATAAAGGACCCCCAACAAGGAGATTCGGCGGACGGACACACCTCGGCCGCCGCTGAGGCAGGTTGTTGGCTACACGGCAAGAAAAAGACAAAAAGGATGACAAAATGAGAGCGAAAGCGCTTTGCCCAAAGTGCGGTGGCGGGAAAATTGGTCATCTCGACTCGATTCCTGATTTTGGAGATTCTTGGCCGCCCAACAAGCAAGCGATTGGCTACACTCTCGCGGAAAAGCGAAAATGGACGATTGGAACCGAACGCAATATCCACGAAGTCGAAGCTCTCGTGTGCACGACTTGCGGATATCTCGAGTATTACGCCAAATCGCCAGAAACCATTCCGTTTGAAGAAATTGAAGGATTCACTTGGTACAAGAAACCCACCTGAGCGACAGAATACTGGAGAACGGACCGTAGCTGTCTCATGCACCCCACCCGCCAGGCGGCCATCACCATCTGGTCGGAGCACGCGGGGGCGTCCGACCCGCGCTGAGAAATTCCGATTGACTTGATACTGTGGGTTCGTAAACATACCTTCATGAAAACTTGGCCCCACCGCTCTTCACCTGTCTTTTCAGGCGTCATTGTCGTTCGTTGGAGCCTTCTGGCCGCGCTCCTTACCGTTTCAGGGTGCGAGCACCTCGACTATTACGCCGTGGTGCGCCACTCGCCGGACCCGAACCTGTGGACGCGCTGCATGGAACTCGGCCCACGCTGCAAAGGCCGCTACAACGACACGGTATGGCTCCTGCACGATGCGCTCATACAGCCCAAGCCCAACCCCGACCTGGTGGCCTACGTGCTCAGGCTCGGCGCCGACCCCAACGGGAAATACAGCGGCGTCATGGTCACCTCGGCGCTCTTTCGGGACGAAAACATCGGCCAAAAGTCGATCGACGAGGATGCGGTGATCGCCGTGATCGATGTCTTGCTTGGCGGCGGCCTCAAACTCGACGAGCCCTATCCTGGAGAGATGGCATCGGAGTCGCTGCTGGGGCTTGCCCTGGATGGTAAACACTACAAGGTCGCCCGGCACCTCATCGAGAAGGGTGCGCGTCTCAACCCTCAAAATCCAAAATCTTGGGTGGCACCGACCCGCTACGCCTACGACGCCAGCGACGAATCGCTCCTCGCGCTCATGCTGGACAAGGGCGCCGACCCCAGGCCGATCTTCGCCCATGTCATCCAAGGCATGCCCATCCTGAACACGAACCAGATGCGGATCTGGCCCGAGGGCGTTCGCTTGATGTGCGAACGCATCCCGCTCGATGCCGTCATCATCGGCGGGTATTCCTGGTCCTCGAGCGAGGAGTACAGGCGCGCGCCGCTCGACGTGGTCGTCGTCACTATGGGAAGAGAATGGGGACGGAAAGAACTCGTATCTTGCGCCCGCCGGCTCCTGGAGCGCGGGGCCCGGGTTTCCGACTGGACACCGGCCATGCTCGTCACGGCGTCCGTCTGGGACAGCGACAGCGAGTGGTTGCTCGCCGAGGTCCTCAAACGGGGAGGGAATCCGAACGCGCGATACGAAAACAACGCGACGGTTCTGGAGCAGGCGTTTCACCAGAAGCGCTGGGGAGCCGTGCGGATCCTTCTCCAGCACGGCGCGCAGGCGAACACTTACGGCGCGAACGGCCAGTACCTGCTGAGCTACGCCGCTTGGAGCGACACGCCGCTGGATGTGGTGAAGTTGTTCCTCGAGAAGGGCGCCGACCCGTCGGTCAAGGAACCGAGCTCCGGAAAGACCGTCCTGGAGCTGGCCGTCGAGGCCGGCAAGCCGGAGCTGGTGGCGCTGCTGGCCCCGCGCGTGGCCCAGAAGGAGCAGAAAGCCATCCTGGACAAGGCGCGCGCCGAGGCCGCGAAACGAGAGGCGGAGAAGGTGCTGGCGCAGGCCCGGGGTCAGGCGCAGGCCCAGGCCGAAAAGATGGAAAGGAGCGCCACGGGAACGCCGGACGCGGTGCCACCGGCGCCGGGATATGAGTCGGCGCCTGTGGCGAGAGAGCGGCGGCCCAAGCCGGAGCGGCCGCCGGTGGTGGCGGTGTTCGATGTGGAGCTTCGCGGGGTGTCGCTGGGCAAGGACACCGCCGCCAACCTGAGCGAGCTCATCGCCATCCAGTTGGTCGAGACGGGTTACTTCCAGGTGGTGCCCCGGGAGGACCTGCGCCGGCGCATCAACCAGGCCAAGGCCGAGACGCACCGCGAGTGTTTCGACGAGGCCTGCCAGATCGAGCTCGGCAAGGACCTGGCCGCGGAGCAGACCCTGTCCATCAAGGTGATGAAGCTCGGCGGGGAGTGCTCCTCGACGCTCACCCTGTTCGACCTCAAGCGCGCCACGGGGGTGGCCGCGGTGACGGCCGTCTCCGCGTGCGGCGAGCGGGAGATCATCAAGGCCTTCCGCGCGCTCGTGGATCGGCTCACCTACTGAACCATGCACCCGATCCGCCGGGTGGCCACCACCATCTGGTCGAAGGTCAGCGTGCCGGCCGGGCCCTCGGTGATGTAGTTCTGCGGCCAGAAGGCGTTGAGGGTGAGGTCGGCGGTCGAGCGGAATCGCAGGTCGAGGATCTGGTCGAAGGGCGCGGGGTAGTCGGTGTCCTCGGTGTCGTTTTGCCCGACATGTTCATTCTCTTTTTGAAAGCCTCCGCCCGATTTTGGCAGTCGATGGTCTTCGAGCGCTTCGTGTTCGCAAGTTTTTCCGATGACTTTTTCTAGCGGTTTTGGGGTGGCGCCAACCGCTACGGCTCCACCGTCCAGCCGGTGACGGCCTTGGTGTCGATGCTCTGGAGGTTCGCGTCCAGGTAATAGAGTTCGGTGGGTGGGGCGCCCATGGCCTGCGAGTCGGGGCCGCCGGGGACGTGGACGGCCCAGACGCCGCCGAGGGGCGCGTCGAGCACGACCAGGGTGTCCTGGTTCAGGTTGCAGTGGTTGTACGAGACCATGGCCAGGCGGAAGTAGTCGGTGACGTCCCGGGTCTCGCCCGCGCGAGTGAGGCGCGCGGACTCCATGGCGCACGGGCATACCGTCGTGAGGTTGATGACGATGGCCTGGTGCTCCGGGCAGCGGAAGACGAGCGCCAGCGCGTCATTCCCCGCGATGGCGATGGCGACCCGGGTCCGCACCAGCGTGCCTGTGCCGCAGGTGATGAAACCCAGCTCACGGGAGTAGGGATACTGGGGGTCCGTGATCGGGGCCCGCAGCAAGACCCGGCGGGGCTGCCAGGGGATGTCGTTCCAGGGATCCGAATCGAGCGTATCGTCGTCGAGGGTGAGCAAGGGCTGCGTGGCCTGGCCGTCCTTCACCTCGAAAGAAAAGCGGAAGGCGAGGGTGGCCGTCCGATCGCCGGCCTTGAAGGTCTGGCCGAACTCGTAGTGGTAGGTGCCGTTCTGCGCCGAACCATCGATGGTGCGGGTGAAGCGCCCCGGCCCCTGGGCCACGGCGGCGGTCTTCTCGGGACCCCACTCGAAACGCTCGATCAGCTCGCGCTCGATGCTCTGATCGTCCCGGGAGAGCCGGATGAGACCCGGCTTGAGCGTGATACGGGCCCGGTTGCGGTAGGCGTTGCGGATGTCAGAAGCGCCGGAGATGGCGCACACCCGGGCGCCGTCGGGGACGAGAATGCCGAAGTCGCGCCCCAGGTCCACGTCCGTCGAGACCCCGCCGTCGTCGCCGCCCGCGTCGTTCCCGGCGTCGGTACCAGCGTCAGTGCCGGCATCATGGCCCGCGTCGTCACCGGCATCGGTGCTTGCGTCCGTCCCGGCGTCGCTCTTTCCGCCGCCGCCGCAACTTGCGAAGAGAAGGACCGCCGCGAAAGCCGCCGCCGCCATGTTCCGATAAATGCTTCTCATTTCATCGTTCCTTGGCCGGGTTCAGGCCAGCGGCAAACCGCTCCCCACCCGGGTGCGTTGATCGTGGAGGGAGACCATGGCCGCGAGTTCGGGGTGGACGGCCGACTTTCCTACCGTGGCGACGAGTTCGCAGGTGGCGAACGCCGCGTTACGTTTCTGGTAGCTCGATACCCACCGGGCGCAGCGCTCCGCCTGCCCGGCGTTTGCGAACGGAAAGGAGATCTTGATGCGCTCCTGCCCGCAGCGCCAGGGTTTGGGGGTGAGCCGGGCCCGGAAGCACTCCTGCTCGCGGCATAGCCGGATGTAGAGCGGATCGCTCTGCAGCGCCTCGAGCGCCTTGAGGTTGGCCGGCGACGGGTCGAGCGGGCCGTGGATGGCGAGGCAGCGCAGCCCGCCGAAGGTGCGGTACACGCGAAAAGCGAAGGACGGCTGGCCGCGGACGAACCGCTCGATGCGCTCCAGGGCGGCGCGTTCCTGGGTGGCGCGCGCGCCGCCTTCGGGCAAGTCGATGTCCGCGAACATGACCCGCGCGGCGTTCAACACCTCGCAGCCGTAACCGTTGCGGGTGACGACCGCGGCCGGCGCGCCGCCGGGCCCCGGGATCGTCTCCAGGATCTCCTCCCGCAGGGGACGCACGCCGTACGGGTAGCGCTCGAGGTCGCCGCCGTCCTCGATCTTCTGCCTCAGCAACCGGGCCGACTCGCGGGCGGCCCTGCGCGCATCCTCCAGGCTCACGTTCGAGGTGCACCAGCGATCGATCGAGACCTCGCGCCCGAGCGAGCTTTGGGCGACCACCGTTTCCTTGGCCCAGAACTTTCCAATCTTCATGTGCGCAACTCCGGTTCGGGTTTATGTGCAGATCTACGGGGTCTTTCAACACCAGGGCCGGTCGCTAGTAGGCGATGTCGATCCCCAGCGTCATGATGACGTTGAACATATCGGAGTAGGTGTCATCGATGGGGATGACGAGGCGAAAGAAAGGCAGGGCGAGTCCCAGGTTCAGGCGCAAGCCAAACTGGAGCGCGACCATCGTGTCGTTTTCACGAAACGTAAGGCTGGAAAACCCCATGACGCCGAAAGTCGCATCGAGTATGGGCATCGGGCGCAAGCCGAGGTCGAAGCCCCAGAGCAGACCGGCCTCCACGTCCCGCCCGGAATCGCCCTCGGTGTGCCCCAGCGGGATGAGGATCGAGGGCCCGATGGCCACCTGGCCGAAGAACGTGTCCGAGGATGCCGAGAGGGCGATCAGGGGATCGATGACCAGGCTCTCCGGCATGTAGAGGTTCCAGCGATACATGGGGATGCCGGAGCCGACCACGGTGGCGACCAGCTCCTCGGCGTCGAGGTCTTCGACGTTGTACGGGTTGATCCCGATGTCGGCATCGACGCCGATGCAGATGGAGAAGGCTCCCTGCTGGCAGTGCCGCCCCTTGAGGTTGAGCAAGAACCCGCTGACGGTGGTCATGGTGTCGCCAGCGTCGGGGTCCACGATGGAGGCTCCCCACTCGAGCCCCGCCGAGATGTTCTCGGAGAACGCGTACTGGACGCGCAGGTTGGGTACGAAGGCCATGAAATCATCGCCGAAACCCAGGTTCGCGTCGAGCGAGAGGGTGGATTGCGGGTTGATGTCGGCGAGGCCCAGCGGGTGGAACTGTGCGGTGCGCTCCTGGGCCGCGGCGGACCCGGCCAGGGTGAGCAGCAGACAGCAGGAAAAAACCGGCGCCATCGGGATCATTTTCATGGGCATCCTCCAAGACCCAGGTTCTTTTCTACATCAATCAGTGCCAGAGGCCCCCAAGCTATGCGCGGATGGGTGGGAAAGTCAATTATCGCCGATAGCAATATCGTGCCGAAATTGAAGATCGTTTCCAAAGTTTGACTGGCACAGGCAGGTGCGCCGAGCCTGACTGGCACCACCTGTCACCCTGGCGCGCGCTGGTAAGTCGCACTGGTGGCGAACCCTTTGATGGGAACGCCTCGCAACACTTGACTTTCGGGCGTCGCCGGATAACTTTGGCCCGGTTTCGGGCGTAGAGGAGCGCATGGGTTTCGACCTGGCCATGGTGCTCGGCTTCTTCGTGGTGAGCGGGCTCGCCCTGTGGGCGCTGCTCTTTCTGGGCCGCTTTTTGCGCCTGCGCGCCCCGCGCCCGGAGAAGCTCACCACCTACGAGTGCGGCGAGCCGCCGGTGGGCCCGGCCTGGTTCAACTTCAACAACCGCTTCTACCTCGTCGCGCTCGTCTTCGTGGCGCTCGACGTGGGCGTGGCCGCGGCCATCCCGCTGGTCGTCATCCTGCGCGAATCCGCCGCCGGGAGCGATGGTTGGATAGTGTTCCTGCTCCTGTTCGGCTTTCTTCTGCTGCTCGCGGTGGCGCTCGCCTACGTGTGGAAGAAGGGCGACCTGCGCTGGCTGCGCGATCTCCCCGCGCCCGAGTGCGCCCCGGTGGACACCGGCCGGCCGGAGCCGAAGCCATGAGCGAGGTGCTGGTCGAGCGCGGCCCCGAGGGCACCGTCGCGGTCGGCACCATCGACCGCATGCTGAATTTGTGCCGCGAGCACTCGCTGTGGTACCTGCTCTTCGGCACCGCCTGCTGCGCCATCGAGCTCATGCAGACCGGCGGCCCGCGCACCGACGCCGACCGCTTCGGAATGGTGTTCCGCTCCACCCCGCGCCAGGCCGACGTGATGATCCTGGCCGGCACCATCAGCTACAAGATGGCGAGCCGCATCCGCCGCCTCTACGACCAGATGGCCGACTACAAGTACGTCATCTCCATGGGGAGCTGCGCCAACACCGGCGGGTTGTTCCGCGATAGCTACGCGGTGGTGCAGGGTGGCGATCTCATCGTGCCGGTGGACGTGTACCTGCCAGGCTGCCCGCCTCGCCCCGAGTCGCTGCTCGAGGGCCTGATGCTGATCCAGCAAAAGATCGAGCGCGAGCCCTGGCTCTCGCGCGTGCGCGGCAAGGTCCCGCCCCCCAAGGACCCCTGGCCGGAAGGATCCCGCTGCCCATGACCCCGAATGAGATCCAGGAGCGCCTGGGCCAGCGGCTCGGCGCGGCGTTGGAGTGCGGCGGCGAGGGGGCCGACGCCTTCGCCGTCGTGCCCGCCGAGCGCTGGGTCGAGGCGGCCCGGGCGCTGCGGGAAGGAGAGGGGCTCGACTTCGACTACCTGCGCTCGCTCACCGCGGTGGATCGCCCGGCCGAGGGGAAGATCGACATCGCGGCCCACCTCTTTTCGTACAAGCGCCGGCACGCGCTCACGCTCAAGACCCGGCTGGACCGCGCCGCGCCGCGCATCGCAAGCATAGGTGCGGTGTGGCCGGCGGCCCACTGGCACGAGCGCGAGCTGTGGGAGATGTTCGGCGTGGCGATCGAGAACCATCCCGACCTGCGCCATCTCTTGCTCCCCGAGGACTGGCCGGGGCATCCGCTCCGCAAGGACTACGCCATGCCCGAGCGTTACCAGGGCATCCCCACGCGCCGGCCGGCGCCGGCGGCCGAGGCGGCGGGAGCGAACGCCGCGCCGAAGAACCCCCCGGAGGCGTCGTGAACGAGATCGTCGAGACCGCCGGCCGGGAGGAGTTGATCCTCAACATGGGGCCGCACCACCCGTCCACGCACGGGGTGCTGCGCTTCGTGCTGCACACCGACGGCGAGATCATGCGTCTTGCGCAACCCGACATCGGCTATCTGCACCGCGGGCTCGAGAAGCTCGCCGAGGGTCAGGGCTACGCCGGCTATCTGCCGTTCTGCGACCGGGTGAACTACCTGGAGGGCATCTTCTGCGAGCAGGCCTACGCCATGGCGGTGGAGCGGCTGCTCAAGATCGAGGTGCCGCCGCGCGCCGAGGCCCTGCGCACCATCGCCGCCGAGCTCAACCGCATCGCCAACCACCACATCTGCCTGGGCTGCATCTCCATGGACATCGGGGCCTACACCCCGTTCGTGTATCTCTTGCGCGAGCGCGAGCGCATCAACGATCTGATGGAGGCGCTGTGCGGCAACCGGCTCACCTACCACTACCTGCGCCTGGGCGGGGTGGCGCACGACGCCGATGACGCCTGGCTCAAGAATGCGCTGGCCTTCGTGGACAAGTTCGAGCGGGTGATCCCCGAGTTCGAGTCGCTCATCGGAAAGAACGAGATCCTGGTGCGCCGCCTGGCCGGGGTGGCGCCCATCTGCGGCGCCGACGCGGTGGCCTTCGGCCTGGTGGGCCCGAACCTGCGCGCCTCGGGGGTGGACTGGGACCTGCGCCGCGACGCGCCGTACTCCTTCTACCCGAGGCTCTCCTTCGAGGTGCCGGTGGGGAAGGGCGAGCGCGGCGCCGTCGGCGACTGCTACGACCGGTTCCTGGTGCGCGTCGAGGAGATGCGCCAGAGCTGCCGGCTCGTGCGCCAGGCCATCGAGAAGCTCCCCGCTGGCGACATCCGGGCCAAGGTGCCGCGCCTGCTCAAGGTTCCCGCGGGCGAGACCTACGCCTGCGTGGAGGGCGCTCGCGGCGAGCTGGGGGTGTACCTGGTGTCCGACGGCTCGGACAAGCCGTACCGCCTCAAGTGGCGCACCGGCTCGTTCGCCGCCATGAGCATCATCGAGACGGTCTCGCGCGGCCTGATGATCGCCGACCTGGTGGCGCTCATCGCCTCGCTCGACGTCATCGCCCCCGAGACCGATCGCTGAGGGAACATGCGCGCGCTCGCCGAATACCTGGCCGCATCCTGGGAGCTTTCACCGCTCGGGCGCGAGCTCTTATCGGCGGGGCTCATCCTGCTCACCGCCATCGTGGTGTTCGCCGTGGCCCTGCTCATCGCCGCTTTGCTCACCTGGCTCGAGCGCCGGGTGGCCGGGCGGGTGCAGAGCCGGGTGGGGCCGAACCGGGTGGGGCCGCTGGGGCTCCTGCAGTGGCTGGCCGACGGGCTCAAGATGATCCTCAAGGAGGACGTGGTGCCGGCCGCCGCCGACCGGCCGCTTTTTTTATTCGCGCCGTACCCGGTCATGATCGGGGTGTTCGCGGCCTTCGCCACGGTGCCCTTCTCGCAGCTCCTCATCGCCGCCGACCTGGACGTGGGCGTCTTGTACCTTATCGCGGTGACCTCGCTGGTGGTGGTCGGCATCCTGATGGCGGGGTGGGGGAGCAACAACAAGTGGAGCCTGCTCGGCGGCATCCGCTCCGCGGCCCAGATCGTGGCCTACGAGGTGCCGGCGGCGCTGGCGTTGCTTTCGGTGGTGGTGATGGCGGGCACGCTCTCGCTGCAATCCATCGTGGCCGCGCAGGGCGGCTGGCCGTGGGAGTGGTACCTCTTGCGCACCCCGTTCGGCTTCGTGGCCTTCTTCATCTACTTCACCGCCGCGGTGGCCGAGGGCAACCGCACGCCCTTCGACCTGCCCGAGGCCGAGAGCGAGCTGGTGGCCGGCTACAACACCGAGTACTCGGGGATCCGCTTCGGCGGGTTCTTCCTCGGCGAGTTCGCCAACATCTACCTCATGAGCGCCATCGCCAGCGCGCTGTTCTTCGGCGGCTGGCAGATCCCCGGGGTGACCCCGGCCGAGCAGGCGGGGAGCGTGTGGTGGCAGGCGCTGGGCTTTCTCGTGTTCGTGGCCAAGGCCGGGGTGGGGTGCCTGGTGGTGATCCTGCTGCGCTGGACCTTCCCGCGCCTGCGCGTCGATCAGCTCACCGCGCTGTGCTACCGCTACCTGGCGCCGGGGGCCTTCCTGTGCCTGGTCGGCAACGCCCTGTGGATCATGCTGGTGCCGGCCGGGTCGCTCCTCGCGCGCCTTTCGGGGTACGGCATGACCGGCGTGGCGGCGGCGCTGGGGCTGTGGTTTTTGCTGCGCATGCGCCATCACATGAAATCGACGGGGGACCGGCTCGATCTCGACCTCGTGGCGCGCGGGCACACTCGCGCGGCCTTCGATCCCGCCTGGCAGGCGCGCGCCTACGGGCGCTTCCGGCGGCGGCCGGGGGAGGCGTCATGAGCGCCGCCCGCGAGTACTTCGCCGCCATCCGCCGCGCGCTCTCGTCGCTCGCCGACGGGCTGTCGGTGACGGTCTCGTACCTGCTGCGCCGGCCGGTGACCATCCAGTACCCCGACCGCGTGGCGCAGCCCGTGCAGCGCCTTCTCCCCGAGCGCAGCCGGGGCCTCTTGGAAGTGGACGTGGACCTGTGCACCGCCTGCGGGCTGTGCGCCAAGACCTGCCCCATCGACTGCATCGTGGTCGAGACCGGCAAGGACGCCGCCGGGGCGCGGCTGCACACCCGCATGGACGTGGACCTCGGGCGCTGCATGTTCTGCGGCCTGTGCGTGGAGGCCTGCCCCACCGGCGCCATCCGGCACAGCCGCGAGTTCGAGGGCGGCATGGCGCGCGTGGAGAACCTGCTGGTGCGCTTCCTCGACGCGCCGCGGCCGCCGGCGAAACCGCCCAAGAAGGGCGAGGAGCCCCCGGAGAAGCCGGTCGGCTCCATCATCCGCGCCCGCTTGCCCGGGGCCTTCGACACGGCGCCCAAGGCGGCCGGCGGGCCGAACCAGCCATCCGGAGGCGCGGCGTGAACGGCGATTTTACCCTGGCGGACGGCGTGTTCTGGCTGCTCTCCGCGGCCACGGCGCTCGGCGGGCTCGGGGCGGCGCTGTCGCGCAACATCGTGCGGGCGGTGTTCTTTCTGCTGCTCACCTTCGCGGGCGTGGCCGGGCTGTACGGCCTGCTGTCGGCGGATTTTTTGGCCGCGGTGCAGCTCATGGTGTACGTGGGCGGGGTGCTGGTGCTCATGCTTTTTGCGGTGATGCTCACCAGCCAGATCGACCAGGCCCACAAGAGCAACCCGGTGGGTTCGCGCTGGCTGGGGATCGCCTGCGGCGCGGCCATGCTGGCCGTGTTGTGGGCGACGCTGGTGCGGGCGCCGTTCTTGGAAGAGGGCGCGCCAGCCTACGCCCCCACCACCGCCGAGCTGGGGCATACCCTGGCCGGGATCGGCTTTCTGCCGCTTCTGGCCGTCGGGCTCCTCCTGTGCGCGGTGATCGTCGGCTCGGTGGTGGTCGCCCGGCGCGGCCCGGAGGCGGAGTAGCGCCATGGCGAGCGTCGGCCTGCACCATTTCGTGCTGCTGTCCGCGGTGCTGTTCTCGCTGGGGCTCGCCTGCGCCATCGCCCGGCGCAACGCGGTGGCCATCCTGGTCGGCATCGAGCTCATGCTGAACGCCGCCGCGCTCAACCTGGCGGCCTTCTCGCGCTTCGGGGCGCTGCGCGCCGAGGGACAGCTCTTCGTGCTCTTTGTGATCGTACTGGCGGCGGCCGAGGCGGTGGTGGGCCTGGCCCTGATCCTGGCCATCCACCGGAGGCTGCGCTCGGTGGACGTGCACCGCGCGGATTCGCTGAAGGGCTAACGCCATGACCGAGTTCCGTCTGCTGTGGCTCATCCCGCTCCTGCCGTTGCTCGGCGCCTTTTTGAGCGGCGCCTTGGGGTGGCGCTTGCAGCGGCGTTTCGGAGAGCGCGCGGTGGCGGTCATCTCGGTGGGGCTGCCCTGGCTGGCCTTCGGCGCGGCGGCCTGGGCCCTGCTGCGCCTGCTGTCCCAGGGGGACGTCAACGCCCTGAACGCGCGCCTGTGGACCTGGATCGCGGTGGGCGGGCTCAAGGTGGAGCTCGCGCTCCACATGGACCGCCTGTCCGGCATGATGGCCGTCATGGTCACGCTGGTGGGGAGCCTGATCCACGTCTACTCCATCGGCTACATGAAGAAGGACGAGGGCTTCTGGCGCTTTTTCGCCTTCCTCAACCTGTTCCTCTTCGCCATGCTCACCCTGGTGCTGGCGGGGAACCTCTTGCTGCTCTTCGTAGGCTGGGAAGGCGTGGGGTTGTGCTCGTACCTGCTGATCGGCTTCTGGTACCGCGACCTGAAAAACGCCCGCGCCGGCATGAAGGCCTTCGTGGTCAACCGCATCGGCGACTTCGGGTTCCTGGCCGGCATGCTGGTGCTCTTCTGGGGACTGGGCGGCTCGTGGAGCGAGGCCGGCTACCGGCCCGGGGAGTTCTTCTCGCTGGACTTCGCCGAGCTTCCGCGCCTGCTGGCCGGCGCCGCGCAGCGGACCCTGTGGGGCGTGCCCGTGCCCACCCTGGCCGGCGTGTTGTTCTTCGTGGGCGCCTGCGGCAAGTCGGCCCAGATCCCGCTCTACGTGTGGCTGCCCGACGCCATGGCCGGCCCCACGCCGGTGTCCGCGCTGATCCACGCCGCCACCATGGTGACGGCCGGGGTGTACCTGGTGGCGCGCCTGAACTTCCTCTACCTCGCCTCCCCGACGGCCATGACCGTGGTGGCCGTGGTGGGCGCCGCCACCGCGCTGTTCGCCGCCACCATCGGCTGCGTGCAGAACGACATCAAGAAGGTGCTGGCCTACTCGACCATCTCCCAGCTCGGCTACATGTTCGTGGGGGTAGGGGTGGGGGCCTTCTGGGCCGGCGCCTACCACCTGCTCACCCACGCCTTCTTCAAGGCCTGCCTGTTTTTGGGCGCGGGGTCGGTGATCTTGGCCATGCACCACGAGCAGGACATGCAGAAGATGGGCGGGCTGGGGCGGGTGATGCCGTTCACCCGCTGGACCTACTGGTACGCCTGCGTGGCCATCACCGGGCTGCCGCTGGCCTCGGGGTTCTTCTCCAAGGACGAGATTCTGTGGCAGGCCTACAACACCGCCGGGCTCGGGGTGCCGGGGTGGTTCTTGTGGCTGCTCCTCTTCCTGGGCGCGGGGCTGACCTCGTTCTACATGTGGCGCTCGTACTTCCTCACCTTCACCGGACAGACCGTGAAGATCCACGGCGAGGAGCCGGAGGAGCAGCGCCCGGTCATCACCGGGGTGCTGGCGGTGCTGGCGGTGGGCGCCGGGGTGCTCATGTTCGTCGGGCTCCCCGAGGCCTGGCTGGGCGCGCCGCCGGCCTTCGAGCAGTACCTGGAGCCGGTGTTCAAGCATGGCGGACTGGCAAAGGTGTACCCCGCCGGCCAGGGGCACGGCGTCGAGCTCGGCCTGATGCTGGCCTCGGTGGGGGTGGCCGCGCTGGGGCTGGCCCTCGCCTGGTGGTTCTACCGCGGCCGGCGCAGCGCCGTGCCGGAGCGCCTGCGCGCCGCGTTCCCCCGGTTGCACCGGCTGGTGCAGGACAAGTACTACGTCGATGAAGCCTACCAGGCCACGGTGGTGCAGCCGACGCTGGAGCTTACGCGCGCGGCGGCGTGGTTCGATTCAAGCATCATCGACGGCCTGGTGAACCTGTGCGGCGGCGTGACCCGGCTGCTCGCCTTCCTCGACGGCGCCATCGACAAGTACCTGGTGGACGGCCTGGTGAACGGGCTGGCGCGCCTGGTGCGGGCCGCGGGCGCGGCGGCGCGGCGCTGGCAGACCGGGAGGCTTCCGAACTACCTGGCCGGCCTGGCGCTCGGCACGATCGTCTTGTTCGCGCTGGTGCGGCTGCTTCAGGCCGCGCTCGGCTGGTAGGAGAGCCCCATGGAACACCCCACGACCTCCACCCTGCTCAGCTGGATCATCTTCACGCCCTCCCTCGGGCTCCTGCTCATCGGTTTGCTGCTTCTGACGCGCCCGCTCACCAAGCTCACCCAGGCCACCCTGGATCACCTGAGCCGCGGCATCGGCGTCCTCTTCTCCGCGGTGCCGCTCGTGCTCGGGGGCCTGCTGTGGGCGAGCTTCGACGGCCGGGAGACGGGGATGCAGCTTACGCACCATGCGGTGTGGATGCAGGCCTTCAACATCGAGTACTTCGTGGGCGTGGACGGGCTCAGCGTGGGCCTGGTGCTGCTCACCGTGCTGATCTCCTTCGTGGCGGCGCTGGCCTCGCTGCCCTGGGGCATCGCCCGCGATGACCACCACCACTTCTCGCGCCGGGCGGTGCCGGGCTACATGGCCATGCTGCTCTTGCTCGAGACCGGCATGCTGGGGGTGTTCTGCGCGCTGGACTTCTTCTTGTTCTACGTCTTCTGGGAGGTCATGCTGCTGCCGATGTACTTCCTCATCGGCATCTGGGGCGGGCCGCGGCGCGAGTACGCCGCCATCAAGTTCTTCCTCTACACCCTGGTGGGCTCGGTGCTCATGCTGCTGGCCATGATCGCCTTGTACTTCGCCTCCGATCCCGGCGCGCTGGGGCAGGCCGCCTTCACGCTCGCCGACGGCAGCACGGGCAAGCACACCTTCAACCTGCTAACCCTGGCCGAGCTGGGGCGGCAGGGCGCCTTCGGGGCGGCCGGGCCCATCCTGGGGGTGGCCTTCCCGCGCATCGTGTTCGTGGCCCTGTTCATCGCCTTCGCCATCAAGATCCCCATGGTGCCGTTCCACACCTGGCTGCCCGACGCCCACGTGGAGGCGCCCACGCCGGTGTCGGTCATCCTGGCCGGCATCCTGCTCAAGATGGGCATCTACGGCATCCTGCGGGTGAACTACCCCATCCTGCCCCAGGCCACGCTGTGGGCCCGCGAGGCCATCGCCGTGTTCGGGGCCATCAACATGGTGTACGCGGCCTTCGTGTGCCTGGCGCAGAAGGACCTCAAGAAGCTCATCGCCTACTCCTCGGTGAGCCACATGGGCTTCTGCCTGCTGGGGATGGCCGCGCTCACCCCCCAGGGCATCAACGGCGCGGTGCTGCAGATGCTCAACCACGGCATCATCTCGCCGGCGCTGTTCCTCATCGCCGGGGTGATCTACGACCGGGCCCACCACCGGGAGATCGAGCGCTTCGGCGGGCTGGCGCGCCGGATGCCGGAGTACACCGCGCTGGTGGGGCTGGCCTTCATGGCCTCGCTGGGCCTGCCGGGGCTCAACGGTTTCATCAGCGAGGCGCTGACCTTTTTGGGCGCCTTCCCGGTGTTCACCGTGCTCACCGTCATCTCGGCGGTGTCGGTGGTCATCACCGCGGCCTACTACCTGTGGACCATCCAGCGCATGTTCCTGGGGCCCCTCAACGAAAAGTACGCATCCCTTTCCGATCTCAACTGGCGCGAGCGGCTGACGCTGTACCCGCTCGGCGCCTTGATGCTGCTGCTCGGCGTCCTGCCCATGCCGGTGATCTCGCTGATGGATCCGACACTGCGCGCGCTCGTCGAGCCGCTGGCCCGTAGCGCCGGCCTGTGAGCGGAGGAGAACTTGTTCGGCAACCTGGTCAGCATGCGCCTGCTCGCCCCCGCGGTGGTGCTGGGGGCGGTGGCGCTGTTTCTGTTCCTCGCCTCGGCCTTCGTGCGCAGGCGCGAGGTCGGGCGCTGGCTGTTCCCGGGGGCGGCGCTGATCGGCCTGGCCGCGGCCCTGGTGACGCTGCTCGAGACGGTGCGCTTGCAATACCTGCCGGACGGCTACAACTGCCTCCTTGGCGGTTGCACCGCGTTTCTGGGGATGCTGGCCTACGACCCGCTGGCGGTGTTCTTCCAGGCGCTCGTCATGCTGGCCGCGGCGGCGGCGGTGGCGCTCACGGTGGGAAGCCCGGCGGTGCCGCGGGCGCGGCGCGGCGAGTACCACGGGCTGATTCTGGCCATGACGGTCGGCATGTGCCTGCTGGCCTCCGCCAACCACCTGCTCATGCTGTATGTGGCGCTGGAGGCGGTGAGTCTGTGCTCGTACCTGCTCACCGGCTTCGATGCCAAGGCGCGCTCCGCCGAGGCGGGCCTCAAGTACGCGCTCTACGGCGGCGTGGCCTCGGCGGTCATGCTCTTCGGCCTGTCCTTGTGGTACGGGCTCTTCGGCAGCCTCAACCTGCAGAGCCTGCACTTTGGCATGCTGGGCTCTTTGGCGCTCTCCCCGGGCGAGAGCGGTGCGGCGGTGGTGGCGCTCTTGTTCATCCTGGCCGGGTTCGGCTTCAAGATCGCCGCGGTGCCCTTCCACCAGTGGTGCCCGGACGCCTACGAGGGGGCGCCCACGCCCATCGCCGCGCTCCTGTCGGTCGCGCCGAAGCTGGCGGGCTTCGCGGTGCTTCTGCGCTTCGCCTTCAACCTGCTGTTCGACCCGCGCGATCCCGAGACGCTGGCCTACGCGCCGGCGCAGCTCGAGTGGGCCCTGTGGGCCATCGCCGCGCTGTCGGCGCTCTCCATGACCATCGGGAACCTGGCGGCCATTCCGCAGAACAACCTCAAGCGGCTGCTGGCCTACTCCAGCATCGCGCACGCGGGCTACCTGCTCATGGGCGTGGTCGGGGGCAGCCACGGTGGCATCGCGGCGGTGTCGCTGTACGGCGCGGTGTACCTCGTCATGAACCTGGGGGCGTTCGCGGTGGTGGCGGCGGTGGAGCGGGCCACCGGCTCGGAGGACCTGCTAGCCTTCCGCGGTCTTGCGAAACGCTCGCCGCTGCTATCGGTTTCTATGGCCGTATTCCTGTTCGCGCTCACCGGGCTCCCGCCCACCGCCGGCTTCGTGGGCAAGATCTACTTGTTCGCCTCGCTGCTCAAGGGTGGCGGGAGCCTGCCGGTCGCCTTGGCGGTGGTGGGCATCGTCAATACCGTGATCTCGCTCTACTTCTACGCCCGGGTGCTGCGGGCCATGTTCTTGCTGCCGCCCGAAGCGGGCTTCGCCGAGCGCGTCGCCCCCGACGGGGCCGGCCTGCTCGCGGCCGCGCTCGCGGTCGTGACCCTGGTCCTCGGCGTGTTCTTCGGGCCGCTGGCCATGCTTGCCGAGTGGTCGGCGGGATTCGTGCGGTGAGCGAGGCGCGTTTTTGCGTGCTGGGATCGGGCTCGCGGGGGAACGCCTGTCTGCTCTCCTGCGGCGAACGCGACTTGCTCATCGACCAGGGGTTCTCGGGGCGGGAGCTGGCGCGGCGCCTTTTGCAGGTGGGACGCTCCATCGAGCGAATCGGGGCGGTGGTGCTCACGCACACCCACAGCGATCACCTGAACCGCGCCTTCCTCAAGCTGATGCTGAAATGGCGCATCCCGCTCTACTGTCACCGGCAGCACGCCCAGCAGCTTGCGCGCGACGCGCGTTTCGTTCGGCTGACGCGCGAAGGGCTGGTCCGGCCCTACCCGAGCCGCGGGCGCTTCGTGGTGCTGGAGCGGTTCGAGTTTACGCCGCTGCGGCTGCCGCACGACTGCCCGCCCACGTTCGGTTTCATCGTCGAGGCGGCGGAGGAGCCCCGGCCGGCGCGCCTGGCGTATCTCGCCGACCTGGGGCACGTCCCCGAAGGGGTCTTCGAGCGGATCTTGCAGCCGGGAGTCGACGTGTTGGCGCTGGAGTTCAACCACGACGAGGAGATGGAGCGCCGCTCGCGGCGCGCCGCCTCGCTCATCGAGCGGGTGCTGGGGCCGGAGGGGCACCTCTCCAACCGCCAGGCCTGCGAGGCGCTCGAGCGGCTGCTCGTGCCGGGCGGGCGGGTGGCGCACAGCCTGGTCCAGCTCCACATCTCCGAACAGTGCAACGACCGCCGGCTGGCCTTCGGCAGCGCCGTGCAGGTGGTGGAACGCATCGGCGGTGCCACCCGGGTCTTCAGCACCTCCCAGGACGAACCCGGGCGAGTGCACTCCCTCTCTTGTGTTTCGGTGGAACCTTGATATGCTGCGCCCATGCTCTACGGCCGGATCGTAACCTACGACGCGGCGGACGGGCTGGGGACGGTGCTCCTGGACGATGGCCGCGAGATCCGCTTTTCGCTCACCGCCTGTGGCTACTTCCGGCCCGAGGTGGGAAAGAAGGTGCGGGTGATCTCGCTCACCGAGGGATTCGGTGGCCAGCCGAAGGCCACGCTGATCGAGCCGGATCCGCAAGCGGGCGCTTGAGCCGTAGAGAATCATCATTCAGGGAGGTAGGTCCGTTGAGAAAACATTCATGGCGATTCCTGGTGATCCTGGCGACCTTGGCGTGCGGAGCGCCCGCTCTTGCCCAGCCCAAGTGGGGGGACGCGGCGCTGGGGAGCCGGAGCTACGACGACTTCGAGCGGCCGCGCGCCTGCGCCGGCTGCCACCGGGAGTTCTTCCCGCAGTGGCAGATGTCCATGATGAGCCAGGCCTACACCCACGAGTGGGACGAGATCGAGTACTTCGAGCTGGCCGTGCCCCACGCCGAACGCGAGCCCAAGGTGGCCGGGGTCAAGGCCGGCTGCAACGGCTGCCACACGCCCATCGCCTTCCTGGCGGGCGACGTGCCGCCGCCGAAGCCGCAAAAGCGCAGCCGGGCCAACGAGTCGGTCTCCTGCGACGTGTGCCACACCATCTCGGGACGGGCCGAGGGGACGCCGTTCAATTTCAGCTACATCTCGTCCCCGGGCCGCACCAAGTACGGGCCGCGCGAGGGTGTGGAGTCGCCGCACCACAACACGAAAAAGCTCGAGCTCATCCGCCAGCCCGAGTTCTGCGGCACTTGCCACAACGAGCAGAGCCCGTACGGCATGTGGGTCAAGGCCACCCAGATCGAGTACGCCGAGGGCCCGTATCCCAAGATGGGCCTGCGCTGCCACGACTGCCACATGCCGGTGGCCGCGGGGCGCGTGGCCAGCATGTCGAGCGAGGACCTGCCGTTGCACCAGCACCTGTTCTTCGGGGCGCACGTGACGGCCAAGATCCGCGGCGCCATCGAGCTTCGGCTGATCCCCGACCGGCTGGAGGCCACTCCCGGCGAGAAGTTGAAACTCACCCTGTACGCCTTCAACGCCAAGGCGGGCCACAAGATCCCCACCGGCTCGGTGGAGGATCGCGAGCTGTGGGTGCACGTGGAGGCGGTGGATGCCAAGGGCAACCGTTACCACCTGCCCGTCGATCGCAAGGGATTTCCCGGCGAGGACACCACCATCGGCTCCAACCAGCCGGCCTGGTTCGACCTGGGGGTGGCCCAGGGGAAGGCGGACTTCGCGGGCATCCCGCGCGACGGCGTGCCCGAGGGCTCGCGCATCTACCGCATGGCCTACCTGAACCCCAAGGGCGAGATGACCATCATGCAGTGGTACACCGCCTCCTTCGGGCCGGACTACCGCATCGGGCCGCTGGAGACGAAGACCGATAGCTACACCTTCAAGATCCCGGGCAAGGCCCCCCTGGGTCCGCTCGCCGTGAAGGCCACGCTGTACTACCGCCTGCTGGTGAAACCGGTGGGCGAGTACCTCAAGGTGCCGGCCGAGGAATACGAAGACCGGGTGATGAGCGAGGCCGAGGCCCGGATCGAACTGGTCGACTGAACGGAGGAAGCCATGCGAGGTCACCTGTGGTGGATCGCGCCGACGTCGGTGCTCATGTTGGGTGTGCTGCTGGGGAAGCCCTCGGAGGCCATCCCGGCCTTCGCCCGCAAGCACGAGTTCTCCTGCACCACCTGCCACGATCCGTTCCCGCGGCTGAAGGCCTACGGGGATGAGTTCGCGGCCAACGCCTACGCCCCGTCGGACCAGGAGATGCCGCCGCGCTACTACACCGACGTGGGCGACGACCGGCTGTCGCTGTTCCGCGAGATCCCGCTGGCGCTGCGCGGCGACATGTACCTCGACTTCCAGCTCAACGGGAACGACACTGGCGACGGCTACCAGGACTTCAAGATGCCCTGGATCATCAAGCTCATGTCGGGCGGCCAGCTCGCGCCCGACATCGGCTACTACGTCTATTTCATGATGACCGAGGGTGGCGAGATCGTGGGGCTGGAGGACACCTTCATCCAGTTCAACAACCTGTGGGGGAGCCCGGTGGACTTCATCCTGGGGCAGTTCCAGGTCTCCGACGTGCTCTTCAAGCGCGAACTTCGGCTGACCTTCCAGGACTACCTGCCCTTCAAGATCCGGCCGGGGCGCTCGGACATCGATCTCACCTACGACCGGGGCTTCTTGGTCTCGGCCGACTTCTCCTTCGGCCTGATGGCCTCGCTGTCGCTGACCAACGGCGCCGGCCTGAACTCGGCCATCGACGACAACATGGATCCCGACTTCTTCAAGAACGTCATGCTGCGCCTGTCCCAGGAGCTCGGACCGGTGCGGGTGGGGGCCTTCGGCTACTTCGGCAAGGAGCGGCGCACCATCACCGACGAAGCGACGGGGAATAGCCACGTCGGCACCAACGAATCGTTCATGTGGGGCGCGGACCTGACCCTGGATCTCAACCGCACCACCCTGAACGCGCTCTACCTCCAGCGCCGCGACATCAACCCCATGATGAAGCCGGCCAATGAGCCCTTCGCGCTGAAGAGCCACGGCATCATGGCCGAGGCGGTGACGCGGCTTTGGGGCGATCCCGGCCGGCTGTACGCGGTGCTGCTCTTCGACAAGGTGGAGAGCCAGGTGCCGGGCGCGGACCAGGAGAGCTACACCGGCAACCTCACCTATCTGCTGCGCACCAACCTGAAACTCATGGCCGAGTACACCTTCTACCGCATCCACAACGATGAAGTGGCCAACGAGCACCGCATCTTGCTGGGCCTCACCGGGGCCATCTGAGCGGACAGACACCGGAGCGCACTTGGGCGGGATTCTCGCGCCGAGCCGTGGGGACGCGGGCCGCCGCGGCATGCGCGTTCGCGCCTCGGTCTGAAAAGCGCGCGGGCAGCGCAGGCTGAATCGGTCCTGCGGCCAGACGTTCGGTGCCGGTGGAATTTGACGAGAGGCGAGCGGTGGTTAGCTTATCCGGAGCGAGATTGGCCGAAAACAGAACGAAGAGCATCCTGCAATGAGAAAATTACTTTTGATGTTGCTTGTGATCGTCGTGCCCTCTCTGGCGCGAGCGTCCTCTCTGCTGGAGACGCTGGGGGCTTCGACCGAGCCGTCGGGCAGCCAGGCCCGGGTGGAGGCCGGGGGCGTGGCGGCGGCGTACTTCAACCCCGCGTTGCTGTCCTTCATCCAGCCGCAGTACCAGGCCGGCTTCCTGGTCTTGGGGCAAGATCTCTCCATCCAGCTCGGCGTCCGGCCCGCGGGCATCGACATCCCCGAGAGCATCACCCGGGCCCGGCGCCTCAACCCGGACGGGACGACCAGCCGGCTCGACATCCGGCCGTTGCCCACCTCCCATCTGCGCGCGGCGCGGGGGTCGCACGATAGCTCCGGGGCGCTGTCCTTCATCGAGTTCGGCACCGTGGTGCCGATCGGGGCCAAGCGGATGTTCTCGCTCGGTTTCTACGCGCTCATCCCGGCCGGCGAGTTCCAGGGCCAGCGGCCGTTCTACGTGGACGAGCGCGAGCAGTACTTCTCCAACTCCCTGCACTTCGAGCTGCTCGAAGATCGCTTGTCGGGCGCCGTCTTCGTGTTCGGCGGGGCCTACCGCCCGCTCCCCTGGCTCTCTGTCGGCGCCGGCGTGCTGATGGCGAACTCCACCCGGGCGATGACCGAGATCTTCATCCCCGACGCCGGAAACCAGGAAGACGCCCGGACGCTGTCCAAGGTGAGCGTGAACACGCGCCTCGTGCCGCACCTGGGGCTCGCCGTGGAGCGGCCCACCTGGCGTCTTGTCGCCACGGCGCACTTTCCCTTGCAGAACGAGGTGGATGGCCAGGGCGAGCTGCAATTCTGGAACTACGACTACCCGGAGGGCCAGACGGCGCTGTATCAGCCGTTCTCCTTCGTCCACGGCTTCTTGCCCTGGCGCGTGTCGCTCGGCGGGCGCTATCTCATCGGTCCGCCGGATGGGGTGTCGGGGTGGGTCAGCGGCAGCGTGCTGTGGAGCCAGTGGTCAGCCTACCAGAACCGCATGGGCGAGCGGCCGCTCGACCGCTGGTCGGACACCTTCGCCCCGACGCTCGGTGGCGGCGTGCGCCTCCACGATCACGAGATCTCCTTGCAAGCGGGATACGCGCCGTCCCCCGTTCCCGACCAGACCGGACGCACGAATTACGTGGACAACGAGCGGATCCAGCTCGGCGCGGGGTACCAGTGGCGCCTCGACTTCGGCAAGAGCCGGATGGCGCTGGCGCTCCATCTCTCGGTGACGCACCTTCTGCGTCGAACCGTACAGAAGAACTCGAGCGCGACGCACCCGGTGTTCGATGAGTTTCCTGACTCGGTAGATATCGCCACCGACCAGTTTATCCCCGAGTCGGCCGGGTTCCAGAGCAACAACCCCGGTTACCCGGGGTTCGCCAGCGACGGCTGGCTATTCTCGGCGGGTCTATCGGTGCGGTACTGCCGCTAGCGGAGGAGGCGCGCATGCGCTGGCTTCTTGCCTTGGGGCTGGTCATGATGTGGTTCGCGGTGCCGGCCTGTTCCGGTTCTGACGGTGCGGCGGACGCCGCGGGAGAGGAACGCGCCGACGGCGGCGACGGGGGCGTGGATGGCGGCGACGGCGGTGGCTGCGGGGCCGACTGCCCGCCGGTGGACCCCGAGTCGCTCCCCGGCACGTACGCCATGCTCCAGGTCAACGCGCGCATCACCAACGTGCCGGTGGTGGGCCTGACCCACACCGAGACCCACGCCCTGCTGCGCACGACCGTGACGCGAGGCGGAGCGGATCGCCTCGACATGCTTATCGAGGTCTGCGATCTTCGCCAGGTGAGCGAGAGCACGCTGGTGCAGGTGATCTTTCCCGAGGCTTTTTTGCTGAGCCTCGAGACGTACCCGCGGGTGATCGAGCTTCGGCCCGACCTGGGGACGAATCGCTTCACCTCGCCGCTGGCGGTGGAGGTGTACGGCGCCCATCTGATCGATCCGGTGCACGACGCGCTGCCCACCGAATCGAGCGACAGCCGGGTGTACGACCAGGACAACGATGGCAAGCCCGGCGTGACCATCCGCGTGACCGGCCTGGTGGACGGTGAGATATGGCTGATCCAGCGCAGCCAGAGCACGCTGTCGGGTTGGTTCGAGTCGAGCGATCGCTGGGGCGGGCTCATCGATAGCGAGGTGGAGCAGGTGTACCTCGGCTCCGATAACCCGATACTCTCCAAGCCCAACGAGAGCACCAAAGATCCGGACCCGTCCCATAGCTACATCGACCTCGCCCGGGTGCCGGCCGACAAGGATTGCGCCTGGATCCGCGCCCAAGGAGAAGCGCTGTTCCCGTGATGATCCCCGACCCGCTCACCGCCTGGCGTGCCCTGTTGATCGGTCTCTTCGCAGTCCTGTTGGGGCTGCGCCTCTTCTTTCGGGTGCGCTACCGGCGCATGTGGCGCCCGCCGGTGCTGCGGGAAGAGGGAACGATCCTGTTTCTGCTCCACGGCGCGCTGGTGCTGGTGGTGTGGGCGGCCACCCTGCTGGCCATGCTCTACCCGCGCTGGATCCCGTGGGCGTTCTTCGAGTTACCGCTCGAGGTCCGCGCGCTGGGTCTGGTGCTCGCCGCCGCCGGTCTGTTCTTCATCGGCTGGTCGCACGTCCACCTGGGGGTCGAGTTCGACACCACCATCGGTGCGAGCGGTCACCAGAAGTTGGTGACGTCGGGCCCGTACCACTACGTCCGCCACCCCTTGTACGTTGCCTTCTTGTTGTTCTTCGTCGGAGCCGGGACGGTCGCCGGCGCCTGGATCGTATCGGTGGCCGGAACCGCGCTGTTCGTCCTCCTCATGACCGCGCGCCTGCGCGCCGAGGAGCGGTTTCTGCTCGAGCGCTTCGGTGA
>CAZLNM010000040.1:10086-38901 GCA_964561025.1 uncultured Myxococcales bacterium | reverse complement strand
CGAACCCTGTGATGGCGTCACCTGCTCCGGGCACGGAAGTTGCGAGTTGGACGGGAACGACCAGCCCCGTTGCGCTTGCGAACCCGGTTATCATCCTGTCGATCTCAATTGCTTGCCCGACGATCCGGAACCTTGCGATGGCGTCGCCTGTTCCGGCCACGGCCGCTGTGTCGCGGAGCAGGGCGCGGCCAGGTGCGAGTGCGATGCGGGATACCACCCCGAGGGCCTGGCCTGCGCCGCCGACACCAGCGGGGACGGGCTGCCCATCTGGTTTCTGCACATCACCGATTGCCACTTTGGTGAAAGCGCTGTGGCCGCCTCTCTCACCACTGCCTTCTTCAGTACGGTCGTTCCCGCCATCGAACCCGTGGCCGCCATCAACACCGGGGACGAGACCGACGATGGCTCCAGCTACCAGTGGCTGCTGTACCAGGACGCCGCGGCCGGCGCTCCGCCCTACCCGCAGTACTTCGAGATCCCCGGCAACCACGACAAGAAGAGCGGAGACGGCCAGCCCTTCATCGCCAGTTCCTGGACGGGAAGGGCCGGCGGCGGCTTCTTTGGCCTGACCCACCTCAGCACCACGGCCGGCCCGGTCCGGGCGGTGCGGGTAGACACCGCCGACTCTACCATGAACGCCGTCAACATCGCCGGCATCCTGGGCTCGGCCCAGGCCGCGCAGCTTGTGAGCCTCATCGACAGCGACACCTCCGACAGCCGCTTCTCCATCGTCGCCGCGCATCATCCCATGCTGGGTCTCGAGCAACTCAGGCTGGGAGCAGACTCCATGCAGCAGATCATCGATCGCGCTGGCGCGCTGATCTACTTGTGCGGCCACACCCACCGGGCCGAGATCGGCTGGCTGGGCCGGACGCTGCATGTCATGGGCCCCAGCCTGGGAAAGACCAGCCCCACCACCTACTCGCTCGTGTCCCTGGACACCACCGGGCCCGCAGTGCGGCTGGTCCAGCTTTCATCCAGCCCCACCTGGCCCGTCACGATGATCACCTCGCCCGCCGACGCCGCGCTGGCGGGCGTCAATCCCCATGCCGGCGAGCTGCCTGCCGCGGCCTCCGTCACCGTCCGGGCCCTGGCCTTCGCGCCGGGCGGGATCAGCAAGGTGGAGGTTCAGCTCGGCGACGGGCCCTGGGTCGAGATGGCTCGGTTGCGGGACCACGTGTACCAGGTCGAGCTGACACTTCCTGGTCTGGCGGGAAATACCACTCTGCGCGCCCGGGCCAGCGCTGGCAGCGGCACGGACATCCACGAGATCACTGTAAAGGTCAAGTAGGGCTCAGGTCCCGAGTCGTACCGCGATTGCGATGGGGGTGTCGGCCCGGTCCGGGTGGCGCTCGTACACCACCAGCACCGTTCCATCGCCCATACAGGCCACCTGCGGCGCGGCCGCGGGCTTGCCGGCATCCCCGGAGAGCGTCAGCGCGGCCTCGACCAGATCGCCAGCGGCATTCACCGCCGAGGTGCGGACCAATTGGTAGGGCACTTGCGAGGTGTCGGTCTCCTGCCACACCGCCCGGAACCTCGTCCCGTCGAAACAGGCACCCGGCGACTGGATGCGCTTCTCCGCGCCACCGATGAAGAAGCGCTTGACCACCTGTCCGGCGCTGTCCAGCGTCATGGCGTTCCCGGCGTTCGGGGCATCCCCCCGGCCGGCGGTGGCGTCGGTCCTCCACAAGGCGAGAAAGCCTCCCGCGCCGGCCGCGAGCGCGATGGGCACGGCGTTGCGGCCCGGGCCGTAGCCGGTCTCCTGGTAAGACGTGCGCCCGTCCGGTGCGATGCCGTCGAGGAACAATCCCCGCGCCGGCGGCGTGCTCCCCGCCGCGCCCGACCACACCATCACGCCATAGAGCACGAAGGCCTTCCCCGTCGCGGGCGAGGCCAGGGCCGGCGTGATGAGGTGTGCCGAGTGGGCCAGGTCGGAGTCGAGCGATGCCCCTTGCGGCTCGCGCACCACGCCCGCGGTGGTGACCCGGGCGCCGAAAAGCTCGTAGTTCTTGCCGGAGCGGAAGTCTTGCCAGACCACGAGGAAGTCCTCCCCGTTGAACACCACCTCGGGCAGGGCCTGGTTCCCCACGCCGGAGGCGATCTCGATACCCTGGGGATCCAGGACCTCTCCGGCCTCGTTCACCCGCGCGCCGAAGACGTCCCAGTCGCGCCCGGCGCGCATGTCCTGCCACACTACCAGAAACACGCCCCCGCCGAAGGCCACGCGGGGGTTGGTCTGCATGTCGGGTGCAACGGAGATGATCAGCGGGGCGCTCTCCCGCGGCACGCCGTTCTTGTCGAGGCGCAGACCCGTAACGTCCGCGGCGGCGAGCGGCTTGAGCCCGCCGCGCAGGTCTCCGCTCGAAAATCGTCCCGACTGCCACACCACCAGGAATCCGTCGCCGCCCGCGGCCGCGTGCGGAAGGTAGGCGTCCCGGTCGGGCTGCACCGGGAGCAAGCGTTCCTCGGAAAACGAAGTCTGTGCCAGCGCCGGTGCCGCCATCAGCAAGAGGTACAAAAACGAGTATTTCATGGGTTTGCTCCGCGCTAGCGCACGCGGCGGTAGTGGATGAGGCGCTCGCCGTTCCAGAACATGACGTTGGTCTCGATGTTTCCGTCGAGGCTCATCCAGGTGTAACCCTCGAACTGCTTGGGCTTGCCGGAGTCGATGAAGCGCACGCCGTCCGCTTCTTGCGAAGCGCCCCACACCCACTGCTCGGCCATGTCCAGCCGGAAGAAGGTGTTGGTGTCGATGGGCGAGACGTAGAGAAACCGCCGCTCCGGGTCGTCCCGGTGGAAGAAGACGTACCCCATCTCGCCGTAGAGCTTGGTGCCCGTAAACGGGCCGCACTCGTTCATCTCGCGGGTGGGTTCGCCGTCCTGCGCCTTCGGCAGCACGCCGTGAAACGAGCCGTCGCTCGCGTCCCAGTACCAGACGTACCAGCGCGCGCTGCCATAGACCGAGCAGTAGGCTCGCCGGTGAACGTCGTCGTAGGCCACCTTGAGGGGGAAGGTGACGTTGTAGGGGTCCACCTGGACGTCGAGCGAGACCTCGCCGTGGAGCTGGCCCTGGCCGTCCAGGAAGGCCAGGCGGTCCCGAAAGACGATCACGATGTCGTCGCCCTCCGCCCCGGCCATGCCGCTGATCCCGGAGTAGGGGAGGGTCAGGGTGATGACTTGCTGCTCCGCCAGGTCCAGCCGGCGCAGGGCGTGGTTGCAGTACGGCTCGGTCCAGTAGAAGTACCGGCCCGAGGGGGAGCGGGCCGAACGGGCGCGGTGGCTGTAATCGAAGCCGCCCAGGCGGGCCCGGCCGATAGGGCCGTCGAAGCAGCCGCGCGAGGCGCCAGCCA
Source organism: uncultured Myxococcales bacterium (assembly GCA_964561025.1). Taxonomy (GTDB): domain Bacteria; phylum Myxococcota; class B64-G9; order B64-G9; family B64-G9; genus JAAZNF01. The sequence goes on along the minus strand of CAZLNM010000040.1, from coordinate 35,548 downwards.
CCAGCATGTGTCGCTCGCTGTGCGGCTCGTACATGGTGAGCCCATAGGGCCCGTTGCCGGGAAGGTAGGCGATGGGCGAGGTGGTGACGGCGTGGCCGTAGCTCATGATCTCGTCTGCCCGTCCGTCGAGAAAGCCGAAGGTGCCGGCGCCCACCACCCGCACCGGATCCTTTGCCCAGCGGGCCTCGGGGTGCCAGATGGGGTAATCGAAGGGGTTGTCGTTGTCGGCCGGGAGGTCGTAGTCGACGGTGATGTGGCCGTCGCCATCGGCGGCGGTGTCTCCGGTCCCGTCGGCGCCGTCCCCCGCGTCCAGGCCGGCGTCAGGAGTGATCACCTCGCCGTCCTTCTCGCCGGGGCCGATGCTGCCGCCATGGCAGCCGCAAAGGATGATCGCCGCCAGGGCGGCCGCAGCCGGGAGTCGCTTCCTTGGGTGATGGGCATTTTTCATTGGCAGGTCTTTACGTTTTGCACCGTGGGATGCTGCTTGCAGGTGAGGCCGCTCTGGCAATCGAGGTCCTCGGCGCAGATGGCCTCGCGCGGTAGCGCGTGCTCGGCGACGCACACGAACGACTTCGTGCCGTTGTAGATGTACACCGTCTCGCGGCAGTGGGTATTGGCCGGGCAGGCGCCGGCGGCGCACTCGGTGAGCTGCGGGCTGCACACGCCGGGTACGACCAGCACCCCGCCCGCAGTTCCGATCTGCTGGTTGTCGCAGATGATCGGATAGGGGCACCAGTTTTGTTCAAAACCCTTGCCGCAGACCTTCCCGGTTTCGGTCAATGTCCCCGCCCGGCAGGTGTAGAAGTTGCCGATGACGCTCGCCTCGGCCTCGACGCACACTTCGCCGGCTTCACATTCGTCGGCCAGGGAGGCGCTGGCGAACCCCGTGCCCTTGTCGGTCCAGTACTGTTGCTCTTTCGGGGTGCAATACATCACGCAGTAACGATCGGGGTCTTGCGCGCCGCCCGTGTAGGTTCGCCGGCAAGAGAGCCCGGCGGCGCAAAGGCCGATGAAGCCGAGGTTGTCCGCGCACCGCTCGTTTTCTTTGAGGAGGTTTCCTTCGGCGCAGAAGCCGCCGCCTTCGGGGAGGCGGATGCAGCTCCCCTGATTGCAGCCCTGGCACGGGTCGCAGGCCTTCTGACAGATGCCCGACAGCCCGAGCCCCAGGGGGGTCTCCTCGATGGTGTCGTATTTTCCGGTCGTAGCATTGAGCAGCCGGCCGTAGGGAACGCACACCAGCCCGGCCCCGCAGGCGTGCACCGTGTCGCCGTATTTGCCGCAGCCTTTTCCGATCTCGATGTCTCCGCCTTCGGATGGCGGGTTCTTGCACTCGCCGCTCGTCTTTGGAAGGCAATCGCCGGTTTCGAAGTCGCAGATCCCGTCCGGGCAGTCGGCCTCTCCGGTGCAGCCGATCTCGTGCTTTGGCTCGTCGGAGGCGCAGGTGGTGTCGCCGACGGGATGGTATCCGTCCTCGCATATGCATACCGCCTTCGTGCCGCCGACGACGGCGCAGGTGCCATGGCCGGAACAATCCTGGCCTTTGCACGGGTCGTCAGAGGTGTTGCTTCCACCACAAGCTACGAAAAACATGGCGGCAAGAATGCAGATGGTGAGAAAATGGCTTCCTCTCATTGGGCCAATACCTCCTTTGGCGTCCGACCGTTCACCTGTCGCTTCTCGGGCATACGCGCTGCCGTATCTGCAAACCAGGTGCCATCAAGTCTATTTGGTATATGCATGTTTTTCAAATTGTTACACTTTTCATCAGGGCGTCGTGAAACCCAGATGTTTCACCCAAGGATGAAAAAAATACTGTCATGAACTGGGCAGCCGGCACCACCGTTTTATGAAATTTATCAATTTTATCTTGTGGTTACAATGGGGACAGGCCCCGGGTTTTCTACCGTTCAGGCAGGCGGATCCGTCGCAACGGCGTGGCCGGCTCGGGGAGATCGCAGAGTCGTGCCCAGCGCCGCTGGTTCTCGTAAGAAGAGAAGAGAAGCTCCGCCTCCCGTCCGCGGAAAAGAGCGGCCAGCGTAGCCAGCGTATCCTGTGCCACCGGGTGTGACGTTTTCCAGAAGACCGGCAGCCGCAAGAGCAGTCCGGTGGCCTCGGTAAGCGGCGTCGTGCGGGTCATTCGGATTACCGGAAGAATCTCGTTCGCCTCCAGCCAGAAGTCGGGATCAGTCGCACAGCTAGAGAGTATGAACGGCCGGCAGGAAAGGCGCAGGTACGCATCGGGAGCGAGCGCATAGAGACGGGCCTGGTACGAGCCCGCGTCGTGCAACTCGGCCAGCGTACCTTGCAACTCGCGCAGGGAAAACGGCCGTTCCGCCCGCACCCCCCAAAACGGCATCAGGCGTGGGAGCGCCTTCTTTTGCCAGCGCCCCCAGGCGCGCACCTTCTCCCACGGTATTCGTTCACTCGAATGAAGCAGAAACACCGGGCACTGCGAGAGTCTTCTGATCTGCCGGTCGCTCAAACCGGCCTGTGGCCACTTGTCGAGATCCACCTCGACCGTTCCGATGAGACCACGCTCCGCCTGCGAAAAAGACAGCTCGGGCAGGTGCAAGGGAAAGATGTCCTGGCCGAGCCGGTCTTCCGCCCGGGCCACTGTCTCTCTGAAAGATGCGATGGAGAAGCCCGGCGTGGACTCCACCTGGTAGGGCGGCTGGCGCTGATAACGGAGGCCGAGCCTCGTCGCCTGTTGCCTGAGCGAGGTGCCTGGAAGCAAAAGGAGCGGATAGACGTTGGTCTCCGCGGCGAGATCGTTCTCCGCCAGGAAATCCACCGTCTCAAGAAAACCCCGCGGCGTATCGCCGGGGAGGCCGAGGATGATGTCCACCCAGAGTTCGATGCCCCGCTCCTTGAGCAGCCTTCCGCCATGCGCGAATGACTTGGGGTTCGCCCGGCGATTGACCCGGCGCAGCACTTCGGGGTGAATGCTCTGCAACCCCGTCTCCAGCGAGCGAAAACCGGCCCGGGCGAACGCCGCGGCCAGTCGGGCGTCGATCTTTTCCACCCCCGCCTCGGTGTGCAGGGGGATGCCCCGGTTGAAGCGGGCGATGTCCTCGAGCCGCGCTTCCAGGCCGGGAAGGATCTGAAAGGAGGGATCGAGCAGGTAGATCTCGGTGGCGCGCTTCTTGTGGGCATACGCGAGGTGCCGCCGCAGCCAGTCCGGGGAAAAGCGGCGCAGCCGCGATTGAGACTTTCCGTAGAAGCAGAAGCCGCAGCGAAACGGGCACCCTCGCATGGTCTCTATCCACAGCGAGCGGTCGGGGGCCAGGGGAAGGATGCCCTCCAGGTAGGGCGAGGGTAGCGCCTCCAGGTCGGCGGGGGCGGCGGTACATGCGCGTCTTGCGTCTTCTGGCCTGATCTTCCGGCGCGCCGAGATGATCCGCAGCATGGTTGCAAAGGCCGCCTCGCCTTCACCGGCGCTGCACACCCAGTCGAAGGGATGCCGGGGGTTGCGCTCCTCGAACCCCGGCGCGGCCTCAGGCCCGCCGGCCAGGGCGATGATCTCGGGGCGGGCTCGCTTCACCCCTGCGACTATCGCGAGGGTGCGCTCCAGGTTCCACAGCGAAAGAGTGCAGACGATGACGTCCGGCCTCACAGAAAGCAGGTGCTCCACGATGACGGGGTCGGAGCCGAAGGAGGTGATCTTGTGCGGCAGGAAGACGGGCTCGTGCCTCACCCCGCGCGCGAGGGCGTACGCCGCCAGGTAGCCGCCGGCGAGCGGATGATCGGCGTCCCGGTAGTCATAGCAAAAGTCGATGACCGGAAGTTGGAGGTAGGCGACCCGGAGCTTGCTTCCCATGGACGCCATCATACACAAAGCCATCGCGCGTTCGAGCGGTAACCTGTAGTAGGCCGGGCGATCAATTATTGACAAGTAATATCAGATAGTTGCATTGGGGACAGGCCCCGAGGTTTCCGGGGTTTCCCCCGGCACACCGTCAGCCGCTGAGGCGGCTCTAACGAGAGCGCAAGGAAGTTTCCAGCGCCGAGCGAGGAAGCCTCACTTGGGTGGAGGGGGCGGCTGGCAACGGAGAACAAAACCCTCACAGGAGTCAGGAGCGTCTGGAGGACAGGTCGAGATCTGCTGGCACGTAGTCCCCGCCGGACAATCGGCATCGGTTTTACAGCTCGCAGAGGAGTCGCTGTTGGCCGGAGCAACCTGCTTGATCTGGTGGCCGCCGCTACAGGCTATGGAAAAAGATGCGGCAAGGAGTAGCGCGGCGACAATAACTTTCAAGGGGAAACGAGACATTTTATCCTCCTTCAAGCGAACCTGCCCGAATAGTCTTCTGCGCCACTATGGCGACTGACACGGGGAGATTCGTAGGCTACAGTCCGAAACAAGTCAAACGATTTCGGGCGGCATTGGAAACAATTCAGTACTGAATAGTTACATTGGGGACAGGCCCCGGGGTTTCTTGGTGGTTTTGGTTGAAATCTCTTCTTCTTTCTTGCCGTGCTCCGCTCCATTCTGTTTGACAGGTGCCGGAGGGACGGCTACGGTCGCCGCGGGAGGAGCGCATGGGCGGCCGGCAGGAGATCGGGATGTTCATCGTGGCCGCGCTGCTTCTGGCGCTCGCCGCCTGGCCGGCGGGGGAGGCCGGGCCCGAGCCGCTCGTGCCGTGCGCGCGTCAGGCGGAGCTGCGCGAAGCGGGCGGCGAGACGCGCCTGCTGTGCCTGAATGACTCCACCACGGGCGCAGCCGGTCAGGCGCTGGGGCAGGGGAGCGGCGCCTGCAAGCTCGAGGACATTCCTGCGGGCGCGAGCGTGACGATCGCTGCCGATGGCTCCTGCCAGGTGACGGAAGGCGGCATGCCGGGCCGGCTGCGGCTGATCGCGGGCGAGAAGCTGGATCTCAACCGGGCCAGCGCCGCGGACCTGGAGGCGCTTCCCGGCATCGGGCCTTCGCTCGCCGAGCGCATCGTAAAGACACGAGAAGAACTTGGGAGGTTCGAGTCGGTGGATGACCTCTTGGAGGTTTCAGGAATCGGCGAGAAACGTCTTTTACGGCTCGCGCCATTTTTCACCGTGGAGCCGACGTCGGGCAGGTCTACCCATCCCGTCGCCGATGATGACTGACCGTGTTGTGACGATGCGAGCTGAGATTTTCTACGGATGGATTTTTTGGGGGGCTTGAGAACCTCAAAGGCGTTTCATCTCTTCGAGCAGGAGCGATGCGGGCACCGCACGGATGCGTTTTCCGAGGGGGAAAGCACGTTCACCGGCAAATACCACCCGAAGCTCGCAAAGCTTCAAATCCCGGACGGCAATGGTCATGCTAGGACTCGGTCGCACGGAGGAGCCCCGCTTGATTTCGAATCCCAGTCGAGTTCGGCCTCGGACGATGAGCAGATCGAGTTCGGCTCCGGCGTGGGTGGCCCAGAAGTAACATTCCTCCGCACGGGCTCCGAGCAGTCGCGCGATTTGTCCGATGACGAACCCCTCCCAGGAAGCGCCGACCTTCGGATGCGCATCGAGATCGCGCTGCGTGGGAAGGTTGAGCAGACCGTGGAGTAGCCCACTGTCAGTGACATACACCTTGGGGGATTTTACCTGGCGTTTCGAGAGGTTCTCGTGCCAGGGCCTCAGTTGCCGCACCACCAGCGCGGAGGTCAGCCGGTCAAGATACCCGTGAATGGTGGTATCGGCCACCCCGAAGGCTCGAGCCAGTTCCGAAGAGTTCCACAACTGCCCGTGATAGTGGGCCAGCATGGTCCAGAAGCGACGCATGGTTTCGGACGGTACCCGGATGCCGAGTTGCGGCAGATCCCGTTCCAGGAAGGTCTTGATGAAGTTTCTGCGCCAGTCGAAGCTCTCCCGTTCGGAGCGGGCCAGGTAGGCCCGGGGCAACCCACCCCGGCGCCAGAGTTTCTGGTGGTCGTCCGCGCCCACCTCGTCCAGGGAAAACCCTCCCAGTTCGTGGTGGGCGATGCGCCCAGCCAGGGTCTCGGAAGACTGGCGTAGCAGTTCGGGAGATGCGCTGCCCAGAATCAGAAATGTCGCCGGAGGCTTGGGCCGGTCGGCGAGGACCCGGAGCACCGGGAACAAATCGGGCTTGCGCTGCACCTCGTCGAGCACCACCAGACCCCGCAAGTGGCGCAGGGCGAGCATGGGATCGGTCAGACGATCGACGTCTTCTGGATTCTCCAGGTCGAACAGCTCCACCGGCCCGCGGTGGTTGGCGGCCAGCTGGCGTGCCAAGGTCGTCTTTCCCACTTGCCGAGCACCGACGATGGCCACCACCGGGTAGCGCCGCAACAGCTGACCCAGCAGGCTCAGTTCTTTCGTACGTGATATCATGGGATGTTGCCTATATTGAAAATTCGGTTATGTCAACCGAATATTCAATATATCTATCCGGCGCTGGCAAGCCGCATCGCGTTCGGATGCCGCCGGAGGCAATTGACAATTGCCCGAACCTTTGAGACACATCTTGCCGGTCCATATTCCAAATTCCATACGGAGGCCATTGTGAATTCCAGAAACCGCATAGATGGTAAAGCCGTGCTACGGCAGGCCGAGAAGTACCGGCCGGACGTGATCCGCTTCATGCGCGATCTGATCGCCATCCCCGGCGAGAGCACCCAGGAGCGCGCGGTGGTAAGCCGCATCGCCAAGGAGATGCGCAAGGTGGGCTTCGACCGGGTGCGGATCGATCGCATGGGCAACGTGCACGGCCAGATGGGGAAGGGCAAGACGCTGATCGCCATGGACGCCCACATCGACACCGTGGGCATCGGAAGCCGTAAGGAGTGGAAGTGGGATCCCTTCAAGGGCAAGTTTGAACACGGCGTGATCTTCGGCCGCGGCGCCTGCGACCAGCGGGGTGGCATGGTGGGCATGGTGTACGGCATGCGGGTGGCCAAGGACCTGGGGCTGCTCGACGGCGTCACCGTCGAGGTGGTGGGCAGCGTCCAGGAGGAAGACTGCGACGGGCTCCCCTGGCAATACCTGGTGAAGAAAGAGAAGCTCCGCCCCCGCTGCGTGGTCATCACCGAGCCCACCAACCTCAACATCTACCGCGGCCACCGCGGGCGCATGGAGATCGCGGTCACCACCTACGGCGTCTCCTGCCACGGCTCGGCGCCGGAGCGCGGGCGCAACGCGGTGTACATGATGAGCCGCATCATTAAGGAGATCGAGGCCCTGAATGGGCGGCTCAAGAAGGACCGCTTCCTGGGCAAGGGCTCGGTCACGGTGAGCTTCATCCGCTGCGAGACGCCCTCGCTGTGCGCCGTGCCCAACGAGGCCTACATCCACCTGGATCGCCGGCTCACCATGGGCGAGACCAAGCAGTCGGCCCTGAAGGAGGTGAAGGAGGCGGTGCGCCGCGCCGGCATCCCGGCCTCGCAGGTCAAGGTCGAGGTGCTGCGCTACGACGTGCCGAGCTACACCGGGCTGCGCTACCCCACCGAGAAATACTTCCCCACCTGGGCGGTGCCGCCCTCGCATCCGGCCTGCAAGGCGGCGGTGAAGACCTACCGCACCCTTTTCGCGCGCGCGCCGCGGGTGGACAAGTGGACCTTCTCCACCAACGGCGTGGCCATCATGGGCATGTTCGGCATCCCGGCCATCGGCTTCGGCCCGGGCAACGAGGTCTACGCCCACTCCACCCTGGATCAGGTGCCGGTGGACCACCTGGTGAAGGCCGCCGCCTTCTACGCCGCCTTCCCGGCCCACTATCTGGCCGGCAAGTGATTTGGGAGGTCGTCATGAACCTGGAACACGCTCTGAGCGAGCTCGAGCACCTCGACTTCGATCTCTTCGGCAAGGACTTTTTGCTCACCACGGACAAGAGCGAGAGCGATCTTCGCGCCGTGCTTACGCTCGCCGCCATCCTCAAGGAGATGCACCGGCTCAACCTGGACACGCGCTGCTTCTCCTCGGGCATCGCGGTCTCGATCTTCCGCGACCAGTCCACCCGCACCCGCTTCTCCTTCGCCTCGGCGGTGAACTTGCTCGGCCTCGCCTTGCAGGAGTTCGACGAGAAGAAGTCCCAGGTGGCCCACGGCGAGACGGTGCGCGAGACGGCCAACATGATCTCGTTCCTCTGCGAGACCATCGGCATCCGCGACGACATGTTCATCGGCAAGGGCCACAGCTACATGCTGGAGGTGGGCGCCGCGCTCGACGACGGCTTCGAGCGGGGCGTGCTGCACCAGCGCCCGGCCATCGTGAACCTCCAGTGCGACATCGACCACCCCACCCAGGCCATGGCCGACCTGCGCCACCTGCAAGACACCTTCGGATCGCTTTCGGCCCTGCGCGGCAAGAAGATCGCCATGAGCTGGGCCTACTCGCCGAGCTACGGGAAGCCCCTGTCGGTGCCCCAGGGCATCATCACGCTCATGACCCGCTTCGGCATGCATGTGGTGCTGGCGCACCCCAAGGGCTACGACCTCCTGCCGGAGACGCTGACGGCGGCGCGCAAGTTCGCAAAGAGTTCCGGCGGCAAGTTCGAGATGGTGGAGTCCATGGACGAGGCCTTCCGCGACGCCGACATCGTCTATCCCAAGAGCTGGGCGCCGTTCTCGGTGATGGAGGAGCGCACCCGCCTGGTGGAGAAGGGCGACGACGAGGGCCTGAAGAAGCTCGAGAAGCGCTGCCTGCAACAGAACGCCAAGTTCGCCGACTGGGAGTGCACGGAATCGCGCATGAAGCTCACCCGTGACGGCCGGGCGCTCTACATGCACTGCCTGCCGGCCGACATCTCGGGCGTCTCCTGCAAGCAGGGCGAGGTGGCGGCCTCGGTGTTCGAGCGCTACCGCATCCCCACCTACCAGGAAGCCAGCCACAAGCCCTTCGTCATCGCCGCCATGATCCTGGCGGCGCGTTTCCGCGATCCGGCGTTGCTCTTGCGCCAGTACCTGCGCACCGGGCGGCGGCGGGCGGGGGCGCTGGCCTGAGGGCCGGCCGGATCCCGGCATGGCCGAGCGGGAAAAAGACCTCGGGCGCCTGTGCATCCTGGGGACCGGCCAGATGGGATGCTCGCTGGCCGCCCTGGCGCGGGAGACGGGCCGCTTCTCGGAGATCGTGGGCGTGGACCGGAACCCCGCCCACCTCGAGGTGGCGCGCAACCTCTCCCTCATCGATCGCGGCGTGGCCGAGCCCGGCCGCGGGGTGCTGGGCGCCAACGTGGTCGTTCTGGCGGTGCCGCTGCCGGAGATCTTCTCCGTGTTGCAGGCGGCGGGGCCGGACATCCGGCCGGACGCGCTGATCACGGACCTGGCCGGGACGACCGCCCGCGTGCGGGCGCAGGTGGAGCGCGAGGTGCGCTCGCTGCCGAGCTTCGCCCCGGCGTTCCCGCTGGTGTACAGCCCGCGCAGCGGGCCGGGCGGGGCCTCGGCCGAGGTGCTGCGCGGCCAGCAGGTCTTGCTGTCTCGCGCCGCGGATCCGGCGGCGCTCGAGCGGGCCGGGCGCTTCTACGGCGCGCTGGGGCTCGCCGTGCTCACGGTCGACGGAGACGTGTTCGAGTGGTCCGCCGCGGGGACGTACTACTTCCCGCAGCTCCTGGTCGCCTGCCTGCGCCAGGTGGTGCGGCGCGCGCAGTGGCCGCTGGGCCAGAGCGTCCTGATGCGCCTGCTCCAGACGGACGACACCGCGCCCGACCAGGAGCGGGCCTTCCAGCTCCACGCCGGCCGGCTGGCCGGGCTGCTCGACGAGCTGATGCAGGCGCTAGGGCAGCGGCAGCGCCGGCTGGGGAGCCAGGCCTCGGTGCCGCCGCCGGCCCGCTCCCGGCGGCGCCGGCCGGTGGTGGCCATCGACGGGCCGGCCGGCTCGGGCAAGAGCACGGTGGCGCGGCGCGTGGCCCGCGCGCTCGGGTACCTGCTGGTGGACACCGGCGCCATCTACCGCTGCCTGGCCCTGGCCGCGCGCTGGGCCGGCGTGGACGAGTCGGACGAGGCGGCGCTGGCGGAGCTGGCCGCGCACCTGGCCTTCCGTTTCGAGGAGCGCGGCGACGAGCGCCGGGTGTGGCTGGGGAGCCAGGACGTGACCCACCTCATCCGCGAGCCCGCCATCTCCCAGTCGGCCTCGCGCATCTCGGCGCTGCCGGCGGTCCGCAAGGCGTTGCTCGAGGTCCAGCGCGACCTGGGCCGGGAGGGTGGGGTGGTGCTGGAAGGGCGCGACATCGGCACGGTGGTCTTCCCGGACGCCGAGGTGAAGGTGTTTTTGGAGGCGCCGCCCGGGGTGCGCGCCCGGCGCCGTTTCGAGGAGCTACGCGCCGCGGGAAAGCCGTGCACCCTCGAGGAGACCGAGCGGGAGGTGCGCGAGAGAGATTTGCGGGACGAGAAGCGCGCGGTGGCGCCGCTCGTCCCCGCCGCGGACGCGGTCCGCCTCGACACCGGCCCGCTCTCCATCGACGAGGTGGTCCAGGCGGTGCTGGAAATCGTCAACCAGAAGGCCACCTGACCGGCGCCCCGGCGCCGGCCCCCTAACTGGATGAATAAAAAAAAGTTTTGACAAGGCGCACGCTTTTACGTAAGTTCACGCCGTTCTGCGATGGGGCAGAGCAAGCGACGAGGCTGGACCCCTCCGGCAGCCTCGCGCGTTTTTCTCATGGCGGAGGCCCTCGCTGCCGGCCTGTCCGGAAGATCCCCTTCGGTTTTCCCGGGTGCGCGGCGTTCGCCGATGGGTCGGGGCGAGGCGGTCATTTTCGAAGGGTGTAAGGAGTACCAGGAGTGACGGCCGACAAGGAGATCCGGAAAGACGACGCGGGGGAGGAGAACTTCGCCTCCATGTACGAGGCCTCGCTGCGGGAGCAGGAGCTGCGCGAGGGCGAGATCGTCAAGGGCGAGATCATCCAGGTGTTGCAGGACCACGTGGTGGTGGACATCGGCTACAAGTCCGAGGGCACCATCCCCATCAACGAGTTCGGCATCCGCGACGGGAAGCCCGACGTCAAGGTGGGCGACAAGATCGACGTGTACCTGGAGAGCTGCGAGGACGACGAGGGCCTCATCGTCCTCTCCAAGGAGAAGGCTGACAAGTTGCGGGTGTGGGACGAGATCAGCGCCGCCTGCGAGAAGGACGAGCTGGTGGAGGGCACCATCGTGGCCCGCGTCAAGGGCGGCCTGAGCGTGGACATCGGCGTCAAGGCCTTCTTGCCCGGCTCCCAGGTGGACCTGCGGCCGGTGCGCAACCTGGACAAGCTCATTGGCCAGAAGTTCAAGTTCAAGGTGATCAAGTTCAACAAGCGCCGCGGCAACATCGTGCTGTCGCGCCGGGTGCTGCTGGAGAAGGAGCGCGAGGCGCTCAAGTCCGAGACGCTGAAGAAGCTGAAACCCGGCGTGGTGCTGCCGGGCATCGTGAAGAACATCACCGAGTACGGCGCCTTTTTGGATCTCGGCGGCATCGACGGCCTGCTGCACATCACCGACATGTCCTGGGGCCGGGTGACCCACCCCAGCCAGGTCTTCAACGTGGGCGACGAGATGAAGGTGATGGTGCTCAAGTTCGATCCCGAGACCGAGCGCGTCTCGCTGGGCCTCAAGCAGATCACCGAGGACCCCTGGACCCACGCCGAGGAGAAGTTCCCCGTCGGCGCCCGGGTCAAGGGCAAGATCGTCTCGCTCACCGACTACGGCGCCTTCGTGGAGCTGATGGAGGGCGTGGAGGGACTGATCCACGTCTCCGAGATGTCCTGGACCAAGCGGGTGAAGCACCCCTCCAAGCTGGTGGCGGTCGGCGACGAGGTGGAGGCGCTGGTGCTGGACATCGACGCCGCCAGCAAGCGCATCTCGCTGGGCATGAAGCAGATCGAGCCCAACCCCTGGAGCCTGCTGGAGGAGCGGTACCCCATCGGTTCGGTCATCCGCGGGCGGGTACGCAACATCACCGACTTCGGCCTGTTCATCGGCATCGAGGACGGCATCGACGGGCTGGTGCACATCTCCGACATCTCCTGGACCAAGCGCGTCAAGCACCCGGGCGACATCTACAAGAAGGGCGACGAGGTGGAGGCCATGGTGCTCCACATCGATCCGGAGAACGAGCGCTTCTCGCTCGGCATCAAGCAGCTCTCCGAGGACCCCTGGTCGCGCATCCCCGAGCGGTACTCCCCGGGCACCCGGCTACGGGGCAAGGTGATCAAGGTCACCGAGTTCGGGGCCTTCGTGGAGATCGAGGAGGGGATCGAGGGCCTGATCCACATCTCGGAGCTCTCCCAGGATCGGGTCGAGGACCCGCGCCAGGTGGTCAAGGAGAACGACGAGGTGGAGGTGATGGTGCTGGACGTGGACCAGGAGGAGCGCAGGATCGCGCTCAGCATCAAGAGCCTGCAGCTCTCCAAGGGTGAGGAGGATTACCAGGCCTACCTGCGCAAGCAGGGCGACGGCAAGGTGTCCCTGGGCGAGGCCCTCAAGAGCAAGGGCATCGACGTCAAGGACCTCACCGACGGGCGCAAGGAAGACGAAGAGTCGGGCAACTCCTAGCGGGTTGCCGAACCGCGACATTCGAGTTGGCGCGCAGGAGAGAAAGGAGCCGGGACCGTGACCAAGAGCCAGCTGATCGAAACCGTGACCTCACGCATCCAGAACGTCTCCAAGAAGGACGTGGAGTTGGTGGTCGAGACCATCTTTGGTTGCATGACCGACGCGCTGGCCAAGGACGAGCGGATCGAGATCCGCGGCCTGGGGAGCTTCGTGGCCAAGACCCGCGACGCTCGTGAGGGCCGCAACCCCAAGACCGGCGAGAAGGTCACCGTCCCGCGCAAGCGCACCCCGTTTTTCACCGTGGGCAAGGAACTCAAAGAGCGGGTGAACGTGAAGCGCGCCGCCCGGGCCTGACGATGAAGCGCGCCCGGGCCGGCGGGGGAACCAGCCTCAGTCCGAGAGCGACGGGCGGGCCGGGGATGCGGGAGCGGCGCCTGTGGGCGCCGTGGCGCATGAGCTACATCCGCGGGCCGAAGACGCCGGGGTGTATCTTCTGCTTCGATCGGAAAAAGGACGGCGAACGGCAGGTGCTGCGACGGGAGCGGCGGGCCTTCGTCATGCTCAACAAGTACCCGTACACCGGCGGGCACGTGATGGTGGTGCCGGCGCGCCACGTGGCCCGGCCGCAGGATCTCTCTCCGGCGGAATTCGCCGCCCTGGGGGATCTGCTGTGCCGGACGGTGGCGGCGCTGGAGCGCGCGCTCGCGCCAGACGGCCTCAACGTCGGCATGAACCTGGGAAGGGTGGCCGGGGCCGGCGTGGAGGATCACATCCACTTCCACGTGGTGCCGCGCTGGAACGGCGACCACAACTTCATGCCGGTGTTGGGTGGGGCTCGCGTCATCAACGAGTACCTCGAGGACACCGAGCGGTTCCTCCGCCCTTTCTTCGTCTGGTAGGATCGAGGCGGGCATGAGCCTGTGCTGCGGCATCGTGGGCCTTCCCAACGTCGGCAAGTCCACCCTGTTCAACGCGCTCACCAACGCCCGGGTGCCGGCCGAGAACTTCCCCTTCTGCACCGTCGAGCCCAACCACGGGGTGGTGGCGGTCCCCGACCCGCGGCTCGATCGGGTGGCGGCGCTGGCGCGGCCCGACAAGGTCACGCCCGCCACGCTCGAGTTCGTGGACATCGCCGGCCTGGTGAAGGGGGCCTCCCAGGGCGAGGGGCTGGGCAACCAGTTCCTCGCCCACATCCAGGACGTGGACGCGGTGGCCCACCTGGTGCGCTGCTTCCCCGATCCGAACGTGGTCCACGTCCACGGCGCAATCGATCCGAAAAGCGACGTGGAGGTGGTGGAGACGGAGCTTCTCCTGCGCGACTTGGAGACGGTCGGCCGGCGCCTGGAGCGGCAGCGCCACGCCCTGCGCGTGGCCGACAAGGGCGCCAGCCGGGAGGAGATCGAAGCGCTCACGAAGGTCGAGCGCGCCCTGGCCGCCGGCACCCCCGTGCGCCTGCTCGATCTCTCCGACGACGAACGCGCGCTGCTCGTGCCGACGCCGCTGCTCTCGGCGAAGCCGGTGCTGCTGCTGGCCAACGTCTCCGACGAGCAGCTGAGCCGCGCCGACGACCCGGCCCTGGTGGCGGTGGCCGAGCTGGCGGCCGCACGTAAGATCCCCTGGGTGGCCATCTCGGCCCGGACCGAGGCCGAGCTCTTCGAGCTTTCCGAAGAGGAGCGCGCCGCCTTCGTGGCGGAGCTCCGGCTCGGGGAGAGCGGCCTCACCCGGTTCATCCGCTGCGCCTACCAACTGCTGGACCTGATTTCATTCTTCACCATGGTCGGCACCGAGGTCCGCGCCTGGACCATCCGCCGCGGGACCACGGCGGTGAAGGCCGCCGGCAAGATCCACACCGACTTCGAAAAAGGCTTCATCCGCGCCGAGGTCATGGCTTTCTCCGATCTCGACCGGCTGGGCGCGGAGGCCGCGGTGCGCGAGAAGGGCCTGCTGCGAGTCGAGGGGCGGGACTACGTGATCCAGGACGGGGACGTGGTACGCTTTCGCTTCAACGTGTAGGCCCCCACTGAAGAAGGAGCGCGGGGAGGCCGTCTGGTGTATCAATGGAGAGCGTTCTTCCTGTGGCCATGTCTCGTTCTCGCGTGACCGACCGCGGGGCCCACGCTGCCAGCGCGGGCGGGCGCGCCGCTGGATGCGGCCATGGGTTGAGAGAAGGCCAGGACCGTTCGAGCCTGGCGGGAGGTGAAGCGATGTTCCTGCGCACGTTGTGGTTGTCCTTGGCGGTGCTCTGTCTGACGTCGGCCGCGTACGCCCAGTGGGACGACGATCCGCCCGATGATGGCCCTCCCGGCACCAAGCGGGCCACGGAGAGACCCGGCAAGGCGCCAGCCGACGCCCTGGCGCCGGCCCGGGTCGAGTTCGTCGAGAGCCTGGACGGAAGGAGGGTGATGCTGTCCTGCGATGGGGAGGGGGCCGATCAGGCCGCCGCCATCCTGGCCGCCCGCTGGAACTGCCTGGCGGGCTTCATCGAGAAGTACCTGTACTTGACCGCGGAGCAGAAAAAGGCCTTCGAGAAGGCGGCGCCGAGTTTTCGCGCCGATCTGGATCAATTCGTGTCCAAGCCGCCGCCCGGCAGCGCCGACGGCCGCGGCCAAGGGGTGAAAACCCAGACGCGCGTGTCGGGCTCGCTGCTCCGGACGACCATTTTGGTGTCGCTGGAGCACGGCAAGCTGATTCGAAAGCTGAAGGAGGAGAAGATCCTGAGCTTCGAGGACTCCACCTTGACGCTTGCGGTGCAAGCGGAGCCCGGAAGCAAAAAGCTCGCCCTCGCTCGAACCGCCGAGGCCGTCCTCATCGAGTACTTCACGGCGACGGGATTTGAGGTCCGCGACCTGAGCGCGGCCAGTGGTGCCGGGCCATGGGCGAAACGCGCGGACGACGGGATGCCGCCGGTGTCGCTGGACCAACTCATACAGGACTCGGATCTGCTCATCACCTATGAACTCCAGGTCGAAAAGAAGGGCGAGGGTGTCGCCGTGGGGGTGCTCCTCAAGGCCACAGAGCCGGCCACCGGCCGCATCGCGGGGCAGGCGGTGGTCATGAGCCCCGCCCGGCCCGCCTCTCAAGTGGGCTCGGAAACGCGGGCGCTCCAGGAGTCCATGAACGACGCCGCCTTTCAGCTCTGGGCGCAGCTCGTCGCGTACCGGGCGCGCATCGCCAGAGACGGCGCGCCGTTGCTGGTCATCCTCAAGGGCCTGCGCGTCGATGGCTCGGCGCTTCGCGACGTCGTGGCCAGACACTGTCGCTCGGTGCAGCTCCGTCCCGGATCCAAAGACGTCATCGAGATCATCGCCTCGTGTATGCCGGACGCCAACATGGCCCTGGCCGGCGCCATCGACGAGTTCCTCGAAAAGTCGCCTTTCAAGGACCGCTACGAATTCAACGAGAAATCGTCGCGCCGCATCGTGATTCAGAGCCGAAAATGAGCGGTGCGATTGTGCTTTTCTTCCCCCGGCCGCCTCTGGTAGTTTCTCTCGCCGATGGATGACTCCCGCGAAGCCGCCGCCGTCAAGCCGCAGGGTCCGATCAAGCAGACCCCGATGATGAAGCAGTACCTGGAGCAGAAGGCGGCCCATCCGGACTGCATCCTGTTCTTCCGCCTGGGGGACTTCTACGAGATGTTCTTCGAGGACGCCGAGGTGGCCTCGCGCGCCCTGGATCTCACCCTCACCTCGCGCGCCAAGGGCGAGGACGCGGTGCCCATGTGCGGGGTGCCCTACTTCTCGGCCAAGAACTACATCGCGCGCCTGGTCGATCAGGGATACAAGGTGGCCATCTGCGACCAGATGGAGGACCCGCACCAGGCGAAGGGCCTGGTGAAACGCCAGGTCACCCGCGTGATCTCGCCGGGGATGATCACCGACCCCGAGAGCCTGGACGAGCACGAGTCGAACTACCTGGGTGGCGTGTGCTGGGAAGGGGGGAAGTTCGGCTTCGCCTACCTGGACGTGTCCACCGCGGATTTTCGCATGACCCAGGTCGAGTCGGCGGAGGAGGTGGCGGCCGAGATCGAGCGCGTGAGGGTTCGGGAGCTGTTACTCCCCCGGTTGCCGGGGTACGAATCGCTCGAAAAACAGCTCGGCGCAGGAATAAACCGATTGTTTATAAAAACAGTAGATCCTATTGATAACAATAAAGAACATCGATTGCCGGAGAACATTGACGCAGAATCGCTCCGGCTTTCGGGGTGTCTTGAGCAACCCGTGGGTCTCTGGGCCGCGCGGTTGGTGTTCGAGTACGCCGCCGAGAGCCTCCCCGGCCGGATCGAGCACGTGCGCCGGTTGCTGCCCTACCAGGCCACCGACCGGATGTGGATCGACGAGGCCGCGCGGGTGCACCTCGAGTTGACGCGAAGCGCCATGGGCGGCGGCAGGCGCGGCTCGCTGCTCGACATCATCGACCTGTGCCGCACCCCCATGGGCTCCCGGCTGCTTCGGGACTGGATGCTGAGCCCGCTCACGCGCCTTGTGGCGATCCAGGAGCGGGCCGACGCGGTGGAGTGCCTGGTCAACCAGCCGGTGCTGCGCGCCGACCTGGCCGACCTGCTCGGCCGGGTACGCGATCTGGAACGCCTGCTGTCCCGGGTGGTGGTGCGCCAGGGGACCCCGCGCGATCTGGGCGTGCTGCGCGACTCCATGACCGTCCTGCCCCACGTGGCGCGCTTGTTGCGAGAGCCGGAGCTCGGGGCGCTGGCGCGGTTCTGCGGGCCGCTGGACGAGCTTTCGGATCTCTTCGCGGCGCTGGCCGCGGCCCTGGTGGACGAGCCGCCGCTGGACCTCTCGGAGGGCGGAGCCATCCGGCCCGGGTATCGGCCGGAGCTGGATCGGCTGGTGGAGCTTTCCCGGCGCGGGCGGGAGATCATCGGCGAGCTGGAGGAGCGAGAGCGCGCCCGCACCGGCATCGCCTCGCTGAAGGTGCGCTACAACCGGGTGTTCGGCTACTACATCGAGGTCACCCGCCCCAACCTGCACCTGGTGCCCGCCGATTACCGGCGCAAGCAGACCACCGCCAACGCCGAGCGGTTCGAGACCGAGGAGCTCAAGCGCACCGAGTCCGAGATCCTGAGCGCCCAGGAGCAGCGCGCCGAGCTGGAGCGGCGCCTGGTGGAGGAGCTGACCGAACTGTTGCGTAAGAACGCGCAGCGCATCCTGGCCAGCGCCCGCACCCTGGCGGCCTGCGACGTCATCGCGGCGTTAGCGGAGGTGGCGGTGCGCCACGACTACCGCCGCCCGCTGGTGGACGAGAGCGAGCGGCTGGAGATCGCCGCCGGGCGGCACCCGGTGGTGGAACGCTTGATGAGCGGCGAGCGTTTCGTCCCCAACGACATCGCCCTGGACACCGAGAAGGAGCAGCTGCTCATCATCACCGGCCCCAACATGGCCGGCAAGTCCACCGCCATCCGGCAGACGGCGCTGATCGTCATCCTGGCGCAGATGGGTTCTTTCGTCCCGGCCGAGAGCGCGCGGGTGGGGATCGTGGACCGCTTGTTCACCCGCATCGGCGCCGCCGACAACCTGGCCCGCGGCCAGAGCACCTTCATGGTGGAGATGGTGGAGACCTCGGGCATCCTGCACCACGCCACCCGCAAGAGCCTGCTGGTGCTCGACGAGATCGGCCGGGGCACCAGCACCTTCGACGGCCTGTCCATCGCCTGGGCGGTGGCCGAGTACATCCACGAGCGCATCGGGGCCCGGACGCTCTTCGCCACGCACTACCACGAGCTGGCCGACCTGCCGCGCACCTTCGCGCGGGTGGTCAACTACACCGTGACCGTCAAGGAGTGGAAGGACCAGATCATCTTCTTGCGCCGGCTCACCCGCGGCACCTCGAGCCGGTCGTACGGCATCCAGGTGGCCAAGCTGGCCGGCTTGCCCGCCGAGGTGATCGAGCGGGCCAAGGAGATCCTGGCCAACCTGGAAGGCGAGGAGTTCGACGACCTGGGGTCGCCGAGGCTGTCGCGCTCCGGTCGCAAGGGCCGGGACGCGGCGCCGGCCGCGCAGCGCGAGCTGTTCGCCGCTCCGGCGCGCAGCGCGCTCGACGACGAACTCGAGCGCCTGGACCCGGACACCCTCTCACCGCTGGAAGCCATCAGCGCGCTCTACCGGATCAAGAAACTGCACAAGACCCAGCGGAGTTGACAACGCCCGGGGTGGATGGCACCTGTGGGCTGTGAGGATGCGAAGCCTCATCCTGCTGCTGGCCGTGGCGGCGCCGCTCGCCGTCCGCGCGGCCGATCCCGCCGAGGCGGCCTACGAGAGCGCGCGCCAGGCCTACCGGGCGCTGCGGGACGATCCGGCCAAGATGAAGTTCCGGCACCACTGGCTCAAGGTGGGCCGGCAGCTCGAGGCGGTGGCGCAAAAATACCCGGCGGCGGCGCGGGCGGTGGATGCGCTGTTCAGCGCCGGACGGCTCTACCACGATCTGTATCGCTTCTCGGGGAACAAGGAGGACCTGGAGCGCTCCTGCGAGTTGCTGCGCCGGGTGGTGCGCGACTACCCGCAGCACCGTCTCGCCGACGATGCCCAGTGGTTGCTCGTCTTGCGTCACGTGGAGTTCGAGCGCGACCCGATCTCGGCCCGGGAGGAGCTGAACTTCTTACTTGCGCAGTTCCCGAAGGGCGACATGGCTGGCAAGGCCCGGCGCCTGCTGGAGGACCTCGGCGGGCCGGACGCGGAGGACGCGCCGTCCAGCGCCAAGGAGCCCGAGAAGGCGCCGCCGAGCCCGCCGACCGAGACGCCGGCGGCCGCGCCCCCCGCCCCGGAGCCCGCGCCGGTGTCGGCGCCAGAGGCTACGCCGGTCCTGGAAGAGATCCGCCACTGGTCCGACACCGGTTACACGCGCATCGCGCTCTACGTGCGAGACCGGCGTTCCTTCCGCTCGGGAGTGCTCCCGGCCGACGCCAAGGCCCGCCTGCCGACCCGGGTGTACGTGGACCTGCCGGACACCTTGCTGGCGCCCGAGGTCCCGCTCTCCGTGAGCGTGGGGGACGGCGTGGTGAAGCGCATCCGGGTGGCGGTGCGCGAGGGCGGGGTCGTGCGCGTGGTGGCCGATCTCGACCGGGTACGGCAACACCGGGTGTTTCCGCTGGACGATCCGTCCCGGGTGGTGCTGGACATCGGCGATCCCCCCGCGCCGCCAGCCGTGGACGGAGGGCTCGCCGTGGACGGGGGAGCGGCGGCTCCGGATGGCGGGGTTCGCGACGCCGGGGAGGGGACGGAGCGCGACACGGTGGCGGACGCCGGGACCGCGGGGCCGGATGGCGGCGTGGATGGCACGGCGACGGACGCCGGGCCGCAGGCCGGCGACGCCAACGCGGCGGCGGACGGTGGGCTGGACGGTGTTCACTTTCCGGGCATCTCTTCCAAGCCGGGGGTGAGCCTGTCGGTGCTGGCGGGCCTCAAGGTCAAGAAGGTGGTCCTCGATCCGGGCCACGGTGGGAGCGATCCCGGCGCGGTCGGCGTCGGTGGCATCCTGGAAAAGGATCTGACCCTGGATCTGGCCCGGCGCCTCAAGAAGAAACTCGAAAAGCTCGGACTGGAGGTGAGATTCACCCGCGACGGCGACCGTTTCGTGGCGCTCGAGGAGCGCACCGCCATCGCCAACACCGCGCGGGCGGACCTCTTCATCTCGCTCCACTTCAACGCCCACAAGGTCAAGAAGCTCAGCGGCATCGAGACCTTCTACCTGGATCTCACCGACGATCGCTACAGCCTCAAGCTGGCGGCGCGCGAGAACGCCACCTCCGAGAAATCCATCTCCGATCTCCAGTACATCCTGGCCGATCTGGCCCTCAAGTCCCACGTGGAGGACTCCGCGGTGCTGGCCCGCCAGGTCCAGGCCTCGCTGGTGGGCTCGTTGCGCAAGCGCTACAAGAAGGTCCGTGATTTGAAGGTGAAGTACGCCCTGTTCTACGTCCTGCTCGGCGCGCGCATGCCTGCCATCCTGGTGGAAGCCTCCTTCATCTCCAACCCCGACGAGGCCGCCCGCTGCGCCGACAAGACCTACCGCGAGCGCCTGGCCGAGGCCATCGCCAAAGGGGTGGAGAAGTTCATGACCGGGCGGGAGATCGAGGACGGCATCACCGACGACGGGAGTGCGGAGGACGAGGAAGCCCCCGCAAAACCCGCCGAACCCAGAAAGCCAGACGGGCCGGGCAAGCCGGCGGAGTCGAAGCCGCCCGAGGGGAGCGCAAGGACCGCGGAGCCGAAGAAACTCGAGGGCAAACGGTGAGCTTCGAGCACGAGATCGATCTGTACCTTGCGCACCTGCGGGTGGAGCGCAACCTCTCGCCCAACACCCTGGAGGCCTACGCGCGCGATCTAGAGAAGCTGGCGCGCTTCGGTGAGCGGGCGGGGAAGGCGGGCTTGGGCGAACTCACCCCGCTGGACCTGTCCACCTTCCTGCTGTCTCTGGGAAAGCGCATCTCGGTGCGCAGCCAGGCGCGGCTGCTCTCCGCCGTGCGGACCTGCTACCGCTTCCTCATCGGCGAGAACCTGCTGCAGAGCGATCCCACCGCCGAGATCGACATGCCCAAGATCCCGCGCCGCCTCCCCGAGTTCCTCTCGGTGCAGGAGGTCGACGAGCTCTTGGCGCGCCCGCCGCGGGACAACCCCCGGGGACTCCGGGACGCGGCCATGCTGGAGGTCCTGTACGCGACCGGCATCCGGGTCAGCGAGCTGGTGTCGCTTCGGCTCGAGGCGGTGGACCGGCGCATGGGGATCGTGCGGGTGTTCGGCAAGGGCCGCAAGGAACGCCTGGTGCCGCTCGGGGAGCAGGCCCTGGCCACCCTGCAAGAATACCAGGACCAGGCGCGGGAGAAATTGCTTCGTGGCCGGAGATCGCCTGTGCTGTTCGTCACCGGCCGCGGGGGGCCGATGACGCGCCAGGGGTTCTGGAAGAACCTAAAACGCTACGCGCGCGCGGCCGGGATCCGGCGCAACATCTCGCCGCACAAGCTGCGCCACTCGTTCGCCACCCACCTCATCGAGCGGGGAGCGGACCTGCGCTCGGTCCAGGCGCTGCTGGGTCATGCCGACATATCGACCACCGAGATCTACACTCACGTCAACGCCGAGCGGCTGCGGGCGGTGTACGACAAGTTCCACCCGCGCGCGTGAGCCGGGTTCGAAGCCAGCCGAAACGCAGGCTCCTCGGCCCGGATTCGGACCCTCCGGGAAGCCGCCGCCGGACAAATAACCTACCGGAAACAAAGACAAAACACCGGGGACAGGCCCGAAGGTTCGGGGGATTGTGGTTGACTCCGATGGTGACCTCTGGTAGTTCAAGGCCTCTGGCCGCGAGGGCTGGCATGCAATCCTTTGATTTTATGAAAATTCTACTCGTGTTCATCCCGATGCTGCTCTCGCTTACGGTGCACGAGTACGCGCACGCCCTGGTGGCCTACCGTCTCGGGGACGACACGGCGCGGCTCATGGGCCGTATGACGCTGAACCCCATCTCTCATATCGACCCCGTCGGGACCGTCCTCATCCCCCTGATCGGGCTGGTCTCCGGGTTTCCGTTCTTCGGCTGGGCCCGGCCGGTGCCCATCAACCCGGTGCGCTTCACCCGCCGGCTGCGCATGAAGACCAGCATCCTGCTCACCGCCGTGGCGGGGCCGCTGTCCAACCTTCTGCTCGCGCTGCTCATGGCCGGCGCGCTTTCGCTGCTGGGGCCGCATGTCGCCGCCGACATCTACGCGGGGAACAAGGGCATCCTGGTGGCGCTCACCCGGCTGGCGGGATACACCCTGCTCATCAACCTGGTGCTCATGTTCTTCAACCTGATACCGGTGCCCCCGCTCGACGGCTCGAAGGTCCTGGCCGGGTTCCTGCCGGATCGCGCCTACCCGGTGCTGGACTTCATCGGCAAGTACTCCTTCGTGCTGTTCCTCGGGATCCTGGTCTTCGGCGGCCGGCTGATCTGGCCCGCCGTTCAATCGTTTATCGAATTGTTGGCGTCGCTCGGCG
Organism: uncultured Myxococcales bacterium; assembly: GCA_964561025.1. Taxonomy (GTDB): domain Bacteria; phylum Myxococcota; class B64-G9; order B64-G9; family B64-G9; genus JAAZNF01. The sequence continues at coordinate 13,116 of CAZLNM010000040.1, read as the reverse complement.
TCCCCATCCACCTGGCGTTCCTATGACCCACTCACAAGCAGGACCCATGACTTCCAGTCGCAAGCGCGTCCTCTCCGGCATGCAGGCCTCGGGCCGGCTGCACCTCGGTAACTACCACGGCGCCCTGGAGAACTGGGTGCGGTTGCAGGACGGCTACGAGTGTTTCTTCTTCGTCGCCGACTGGCACGCGCTCACCACGCTGTTCACCGAGCCGGGCAAGGTGCGCGAGTTCACCCGCGAGGTGGCGATCGACTTCCTCGCCTGCGGCCTGGATCCCGACAAGAGCTGTATCTTCGTGCAGTCGGACGTCCTCGAGCACGCGGAGCTTTTTGTGTTGCTCTCCATGCTGACCCCCGTGCCGTGGCTGGAGCGGGTCCCGTCCTACAAGGACAAGCAGAAGGAGCTCGCCGACAAGGACCTCTCCTCGCTGGGGTTTTTGGGCTATCCCGCGCTGCAGGCGGCCGACATCGCGGTGTACCGGGCCGACTTCGTGCCGGTGGGGGAGGACCAGCTCCCGCACCTGGAGCTCACCCGCGAGATCGTGCGCCGCTTCAACCACCTGTACGGAGAGGTGCTGGTCGAGCCGAAGGAGATCGTGACCCCGACGCCGGTGCTGCCGGGCCTGGACGGGCGCAAGATGTCCAAGTCCTACGGCAACGCGGTGTACCTCTCCGACGACGACGAGGTGGTGCGAAAGAAGTTCGGCAACGCCGTCACCGATCCCCAGCGCATGCGCCGCAAGGACCCCGGACGCCCCGAGGTGTGCAACGTGTACGCCTACCACAAGCTCTACACCGCGCCGGCGCGCCTCGCCGAGATCGACGCCGCCTGCCGCAGCGCCGGCATCGGGTGCGTGGACTGCAAGCGCGAGCTCATCGAGCGCTTCTTCGAGCGTTTCGGCGCCATCCGCGAGCGGCGCCGGGCCATCGCCGCCGCCCCCGAGCGGCTCGGCGAGATCCTGAAGGCCGGCGCGGCGCGCGCCCAGAAGGCCGCCCGCGAGGGCATGGCCCGGGTGCGCGAGGCCATGCACATGGGGTGGGCCCCGTGAGCCAGGATCCGCAGGTCCCGGGGACTCCCGGGCCGGACTGGGAGGACCTGGCCCCGCCTCCGGACGGCCGCTCGCTGCTGGGCGACTACCGGGTGGAGCTGCCGGTCTTCGAGGGCCCGCTGGACCTGCTGCTCCACCTCATCCGCAAGCACGAGATCGACATCTTCGACATCCCCATCGCCCTGATCACCGACAAGTACCTCCAGTACCTGGATTGGATGCGCGTGCTCAACATCGACATCGCCGCCGAGTTTTTGGTGATGGCGGCCACCCTGGCGCACATCAAGTCCCGCATGCTGCTGCCGCCGGACGAGAGCGCGCCGGCCGAGGAGGGAGAGGAGGAGGCGGATCCGCGGCAGGACCTGGTCCGCCGCCTGCTCCAGTACCAGCGTTTCAAGGAGGCCGCCGAATCCCTGCGCGACCGCACCTTGCTCGACCGGGACGTGTTCGGCCGCGGACCCATGACCACAGAGCCCAGCGAGGAGCCGGAGGGGCCGTTCGCCGAGGTTTCGGTGTTCCGGCTGATCGAGGCGCTGGACCGCGTGCTCAAGCGGGCCTCGCTGCACCTCACCCAGCAGATCATCGTCGAGCGCATCTCGGTCGCCGACCGGATCCAGGAGCTGGCCGACCGCCTGGTGGAGCGGCAAGAGATGACCTTCGAGGAGTTGTTCGATGACGCGCCCGATCGCGCGGCGGTGGTGGTGACCTTCGTGGCCCTCCTGGAGATGGCACGGTTGCGGATGATCCGGCTACACCAAGCGGAGGCCTCAGAGGTCATCTACGTGCACGCCCTGCTGCAGGCGACGGACATGGCCCAGGCCCTGCAACAGGTGGTGCGGGACTGAGAAGACAACGAGGAGCCGAGCATGGGGACCCGCAAGACCCGTGAGGAACTGGACGCCGAGATGAACCAGGGCGAGACGCTCGCCCCGGGTGAGTCGCAGCCCGAAGCGGCCAACCTCGAGCCGGTCGAGCCCGAAAAAGAGGAGTTGGCGCGCGAGCTCATCGAGCCCGAGGCAGCGCCCGCAGCGGCGGGCGAGGCGCCCCCACCGGTCGCCACGGCGCCGGAGCCGGAGGCGCCGTCTTCTCCGGCGCCAGCCGCGGAGGTCGCGGAGGCCGACGGGGGCCAGCCGGCCGAGGCCGGCCTGCTGCCGCGCATGAAGATGATCTGCGAGAGCCTGCTGTTCGCCTCGGGACAGCCGCTGCCATCTCAGCAGCTTCTGGCGATCCTGCGCGAGCTGCAGCCGGACCTCTCGGCGAGCGGCCTGCGCGAGGTGCTGGAGGGACTACGCACCGAGCTGCGGGAGGGGGGGCGCGGGATCCGGCTGGTCGAGGTGGCTGGCGGATACCAGCTGCGCACGCCCTCCGAGAGCGCGCCCTTCGTGCGGCGGCTGATCTCCCGCCGCCCGCCCCGTATGACCCAGGCCACCATCGAGACCCTGGCCATCGTGGCCTACCGCCAGCCCGTGACCCGCGCGGAGGTCGAGGACATCCGTGGGGTGGAGTCCGGCGCGGTCCTGAAGCACCTTCTGGATCGCCGCCTGGTGCGCATCCTGGGCCGCAAGGATGAACCGGGCCGGCCGCTCTTGTACGGCACGACCAAGGAGTTCTTGGCGCTGTTCTCGCTCAAGGATCTCAAGAGCCTGCCGACCTTGCGCGACTTCGTCGAGCTCAGCAACGAGCACCGCGCGGCCCTGGGCTTGCCGCTCATGGAAGAGGCCGCCGCGCCCGAGGCCGAGGCGCTGCCGGGGATGGACGTGCTGGAGGTCGAGCAGACCGCGGCCTTCACGCCGGTGGGCGATGACGAGATCGTGCAGGAGCTGGCCGTGGCGTTGGAGGAGCTGAAGAAGCGCAACCGCAACCTGCGCGCGCTCCTGCCGGTGCCCACGGAGGAGCCCGACGGCGCGGCCACGGCAGCGGACGCGGTGTCCGAGGTCGAGGGTGCAGGAGTGCCCGCGGATTCTCCGGTGGATGGCGCCGGC
>CAZLNM010000040.1:0-10076 GCA_964561025.1 uncultured Myxococcales bacterium | reverse complement strand
GAGCCGCAAGGGACACCGCCGAAGGAACCGGAGGGGACCCCGCCGCCGGACGGCGCGCCGCCCGCGGGGGAATGACGGGGCGCGCCGGCCCAAATGCCGGCGCAGGAGAGAAGGCATGCGCTACGGGTGGTCCATCGTAGTGATCGGGCTTCTGGTCGCCGGCTGCTCGAAAGAACGCGAGCAGTTGATCGAGGAGCTGGCCAGCCCCAAGCCGGTGATCCGGGCCGGCGCGGTGCGAGCGTTGGCCGCGGCCAGCGACGAGGAGGCCTTCCTGCTGCTGTCGCGCTCGCTCGAGGATTCATCGTCCGTGGTCCGCGTCGCGGTGGTCCAGGCCCTGCCCAAGGTCAAAGACCACCCCGTGCACAACCTCCTCATCCGGGCCAGCCGCGACGCCGATCCCGAGGTGCGGGAGGCCGCCGCCCAGGTCCTGGCGCGGATGGGTGGTGAGGCGTCCCGGCGCGCGCTCATGGACATGTTCGTCTCGGGCGAGAACCAGCTCCTGGTGCGGCGCGCGGTGCTGCAAGGGCTGGAACAGCTCGGACTCTCCGGCGACGCGCTGGCGACGGAGCTCGCGCAGTCCGAGGTCCGCCGCATCCGCGAGCAACTGGCCGAGGCGCAGGGGATCCGGCGGGCCCAGCTGGTGCGGCGCGCCGGCAACAGCGTTCACCCCGATGGGTTGGCCATCGTGCTCGAGGCGCTGCAGGAGACCGATCCCGACGTGGTGCTCACCGCCCTGTCGGTGCTGGACGGCCGAGGCGGGGCCCCGGCGCTGCGGCAGCTCCAGTTGTTGGCGGGCGAGGTGTCCGAGGAGGTCCGCGCCCGAGCGTTGCGGGCGGCCGCTCGCTTCGGCGAGGAGGGCCGCGTGGTGTTGCGCGGGGCGCTGCGAGACGGCGACGCCGGCATCCGGCGACTGGCGCTGCGCTTGCTCTCCCAGGGAACGTCTCCGCCGGCGGCGGAGGACGTGTGCCTGTTGCTCGGCGATCCCGACGCGCAGACCGGCGAGCTGGCCGCACGCGTGGCGGGAGAGCGGAACCTGGATTGCGATCCGGGCGTTCTCGACCCTCTGCTACAGCAGCGCGGGCAGCCCGCCTGGCGGCAGGCGCTGGAACGGCTGGTGGGGTTGCGCTCGGCGAAGGCCCGCACGCGCTTGGCCGCGGCGCTGTCGGGAGCGAGCGGCGCCGAACGCCCGTGGCTGGTGGCGGACCTGCTGCGCGCCGGCGAGGGGCGTGCGGATCTGGTACGGGAGGTTCGCGCCGAGGCCGTCCGGCGGGTGGAGCGTGCGGTTCTGCTGGCCGAGAGCTGGGTCAACGGGAAACTGCCAGCCGTGGCACGAAAATCCGACGAGATCCTCGATCGCTCCCGCCTCAACCAGGAGCAGCTCGATCGTCTGTACCAGAAATATGGCCTGGAGGCAGCCAGCGAGAATGCCCCACGCTCGGTGTCCGATATCCTCAAGGCCTTCCCCGAACACTCCGGCGCGCGCCCGCTCCAGCGACTGTGCGAGCCGTTGCTGCCCGAAGAGGCCGAGCTGCTGGCGGTCGAGCTGGACGCGCTGCTAGGAGCCGACGCCGAGGAGGCGGTTCGACTGGCGGAAGCGTTGCTGCGAGCCCTGGATCCGCGCAGCGTCGGTTGGCTGGCCGCCCTGCTCAACCAGCGTCAGGCGAAGATCCCGGCCAACGCCTACGTGTTCGAGCGCCTGATGCAGGCTTTTTCCGACATGGATCAGGAGACGGCCCGGGAAGTGGCGGAGCTGGTCGGTCGGACGCAGGATGGGGGCGCCCTCCAGGCCATGCTGCAGGTCCTGCCGAAAGTCCCGTGGGAGAAGAGAGAGTGGCTCATCCAAGCGCTGGGGCGCATGAAGCGGGCGGAGGCCGTGGCCGGCCTGATCCCGCTGCTTTTGGGAAATTCCGCGGCAACGGTGGCCGAGGCGCTGGCGGAGATCGGCGACCCGGCGGCGGTGGAACCGTTGAAGGCGGCCGTCGCTCAGGCGGCGCCTGGACAGGAGATGCACGTCTTGATGGCGTTGGCTCGCCTGGGCAACCGCGAGCTGCTGCCTTTGGTGCTGACCCGCGTGGAGGATCCCGATCCCGACGTGCGCCTGGCCGCGCTGGAGATCTTGGCCCGGATGAACGGAGCCGAGGAGCGAAAAGCCATCGAGCTCGCCCGGATGGATCTGGATCGCCGCGTGCGCACCCGGGCCGAACAGCTCCTGAAGACGCAGACCGAAGGAGAGGAAAGCCATGAGCGATCCCGTCCGCAGCCTGAAGGATCAGGCGGCCCAGATGCTGCTCAAGGGCCGGCTCGAGAAGGCGCTGGAGCTGTACCAGAAGGTCCTGGCCAGCCAGCCGGACGATGACGTGGCCCAGAACAAGCAGGGCCAGATCCTGCTGCGGCTCAACCGCCGGCGGGAGGCGGCCCAGGTGTACGCCCGGCTCACCGAGCACTACGCGGCCGCGGGGTTCCTGCTCAAGGCCATCGCCACCTGCAAGATGGTGCTGGAGGCCGATCCCGGGCACCAGCTCATGCAGCGCCGCCTGGCCGAGCTGTACGCGCACCAGGCCGAGGGCAAACCCCGGGAGGTGCGGATCGAAGCGCCGGAGGACGCGGCGGCGCCGGCCGCAAGCGCGGCGCAAGATCCAGTCGACCTTCCGCCTCCGGATGAGAACGCGCAGGACCTGATCATCCTGGGGGCGGCCACGCCGCTCTCCGAGCTTTCCGGCGCTCCCGCCGCGCCGCCTGTTCTTGAACGTTCGCCGCAGCTCGCCGAGGAGTCCTTGCCGGAGGTGGAACCGCAATCCATGGACGTCGGCCTCGAGGTGGTGTCCCCGCAAGAACAGATTGCGCGCGAGCCCGGCCCGGCGGAGCCAGAGGCCGCGCCGCTCGACGACATCCCGATGGACGTCGAACTTCCGCCCGAGCCGCCGGTGATCCCGGAGCCTGCGGAATCCCCGGAATCACCGCTCGCCGCACCCGAACCTGCGCCGCCGCAAGAGCCTCCGCTCGCGGCCGTCGAGCCTGCGCCTCCCGAGGAACCGCCGCTGGCGGCCCCCGAGCCGCCGCCGCACACCGTGGTGCTGCCGCACCTGCCGCTGTTCTCCGACCTGCCCCGGGAGGCCTTCGTCGAGCTGCTGGAGCGCATGCGCCTTGTACGGGTGCAGCCCGGCGAGCTCATCCTGCGGGAGGGCGAGGAGGGACACAGCATGTTCGTCATCGCGCGCGGCCAGGTGCGGGTGCTGCGCGCCCTGGATCCGGGGCGGTTCTTGCAGCTGGCGCAGCTGGGGGAGGGCGCCTTCTTCGGCGAGATGGCGGTGCTGCGCGGCGGGCCGCGGGCGGCCTCGGTGCAGGCCACCAGCGAGTGCGAGCTGTTCGAGATCGAGCGGGCGTTGCTGGACGAGGTGGCGCGCCGCTTCCCGGCGGTGGAGGAGGTGCTCAAGAAGTTCGCCCACCAGCGCATGCTGCGCAACGTCCTGGCCACCTCGCCGCTGTTCCGGCCGTTCGAGGGTCAGGACCGGGTGCGGCTCATCGAGCGCTTTTTGTGCCGGGACGTGAGCGCGGGCGAGACCTTGATCGCCGAGGGACAGAACAGCGACGGCCTGTACATCGTGCTGCGCGGCCGGTTGGACGTTTTCCGGCGCGCGGCGGAAGGATCCGAGGTGCGGGTGGGCGAGCTGCGGGAGGGAGAGGTGTTCGGCGAGTATTCCTGTCTGCACCAGGAACCGGCCCGCGCCACGGTGCGCTCGCCGGCCCCGGCCAGCGTGTTGCGGCTGCCGCGCGAGGTGTTCTCGGAGGTGATCCTGACCCATCCCCAGATCCTGGAGATGGTGACGACGCTGGGCGAGCAGCGCCGGGCCCTGACCCTCAACTCCCTGGCCGAACGGGGCGTCATGATCTGACCCGGCGGGGCGCCAGGCGGAAGGCCGCGGTGCCCAGGCCGCAAGCTACGCCCGTGCGTCAGGCCCTGGGCTGATTTTTCTTGATCCCGGCGCGTGAGCTTTGCTATAGAGGTTCTGCCGCGGGCGCTTAACTCAGCGGCAGAGTGCCATCCTCACACGGTGGAAGTCGACAGTTCGAATCTGTCAGCGCCCATGAGCGATGAGACGGGAGAGCGTTCTCCCGTCTCTTTTTTTTGAATCCGCCCACCGGAATGCCTATAATCGGCCGGGCCCGAGGCGGGTGATCACCGGCGCGGGCGGGAACCGGCAAGGAGAGTGGCGTATGCGTCGCGGCACTTGGATCGTGTTGTGCTGGAGCATTCTGGGAATCCCGTCCGGCGCAGCGGCCGCCTCGGCGCCGCTGGGCAAGGTCGCCGTGATGGATCTCAAGGACAACGGGGTGGGCGCGGACGTGGCCGCCCTGCTCACCGGACAGGTGGCCCACGCCCTGTCCCGCATCGGCCTGTTCGAGGTGATCTCCCGCGAGGACATCCGCAACCTGCTCGCCCACGAGGCCGACCGCAACCTGCTGGGCTGCGGCGACGACGACTGCCTGCTCAACCTGGGCGGCGTCCTGAACGCGCAGTTCGTGGTCGCCGGGAGCGCCGGGCGGGTGGGGGAGCGCTGGGTGATCGGGCTGCAGTTGCTCGACATCGAGCAGAAGAAGGTGGCGCGGCGGGTGGAGCGGGATTTCTCCGGGGGCCACGAGCGGCTGCTCTCGGAGTGCGCCGTGGCGGCCCAGCAGGTGGTGGCCGACATCCTGCGGGCCGAGTCGGGGAGCGTGTGGTTCACCGTGTCCGAGGAGGGGGCGGACGTGTCGATCGACAACTCCCTGGTGGGCACCACCCCGCTCGGGCCGCAGTCCTTGCCGGCCGGGCCCCACGACATCCGCGTCTCGCGCCAGGGGTTCATCGACTGGGTGCGCACCATCCAGGTCCGGCCCCGCGAGGTGCAGCAGGTCGATGTGACGCTCATCCCGTCCGCCCGCTTCGTGGAGGAGTACGAGTCCGCGGCGCGGCGCACCCGGCGTTGGGCCTGGATCGCCGCGGCGACGTTCTTTGCCTTCGAGGGCGCGGCGCTGATGATGCGCATCTACACCTGGCGGGTGTACGATCCCATCGAGCAGCGCTATCAGGACGGCGTGTACGAACCCGCCCACCCCGACCGGCTCTCCTATTACCAGGCCCACAAGGACGACATGCGCACCGCCGAGATCATGGACAACACCGCGCTGGGGCTGGCCCTGGGTGGGGCCCTGGCCGGCGGCGCCGCCCTGTACCTCTTCTTGACCGGCGACGACCCGCAGCGCTACCGCCGCTTCCAGCCCGCTCCCGGCTCCGCCCAGTCGATGCTACCGCGCCTCATCCCCGCGCCGGGCGGCCTGGCCCTCGGCTGGAGTTTCTGAACGCGCCATGGGCATCACAGCCATCACCGGCGTCTCCGGTGTGATCGGGCAGCGCCTGCTGCGGGCGCTGGAGGCGGAGCGGCCGGGCCGGGTGGCCGGGGTGGACATCCGGTTCCCCGCCTTCCACCCCCCGTGGCTGCGCTTCTTCAACCAGGATCTGCGGGACGAGAGCGTGGCGCGCTTTTTTTCCGAGGAAGGTGTCTCCCGGGTGGTCCACCTGGCCAGCCCTTTCCACCTGGTCGCCGACGAGCGCGTGCAGCGCGAGGCGCTGCTGGCCGGCGCGCGCGGTCTGCTGCGCTCGTGCGAGAAGGCCAAGGTGGAGCGGCTGGTGATGATTTCCAGCGCGCTGGTGTACGGGCCACGCGACGAGACCGACGCGCTGGCCACCGAGGAGAGCCCGCTGCGCGGACACCCCCGGCTGGCCTGGAGCCGAGATATGATCCGGCTGGAGCAGATGGTTTCCGACTTCTGCCAGGGCCGTCCCGCCTTCTCCGCCTGCGTGCTTCGGGCCACCCTGACGGCGGGGCCCGGCGTGGACACCTTCTGGACCCGCTTTCTGCTCGAGGCGCCGTTCCTGCCCCGCACGACCGCCGCCGGGCCCGCCCTCGACCTGCTGCACCTCGACGATCTGGTGCGCGCCATCCGCCTCGCGCTCGAGCGGCCGGCCGCTGGCGCCTTCAACATCAAGGGCCGGGGGCGCCTGAGTCTGGACGATGCCGCCCGTATCCTGAAGAAGCGGGTGGTGTGGGTCCCGGCCCTGGCCCTGTACCCGTTTTTCGACGCGTGCCATCGCCTGGGCGCGCGCTTCGCGCGGGTCTCGTCCGCCTGGCTGGACTACTATCTCAACCCCGTGGTAGTGGACGGGGCCCGGGCGGAGCGGGCGCTTGCCTTTACGGCGCGCTTCGATTCGGACGCCGCGCTCCAGGATCTGGCGGCCCATCCCCCGCGATAACGGAGAAAGGCCATGGCCAAGACAGCGCTTTCTGGAAAGATCGCCGTCCACCTCCTCGGCCCCGCCCTGGCCCTGGCGCTGGTGGCGGGATGCCCGCGGGAAGAGGCGACGCCGGATTACGAGCTGCAGGCCCTGTACCAGAAGGCGGCGCAAGCGCTGGTCGAAAACCGGCTGTCGGAGGCCGAAGATCTCTTCCGCAGCGTGTTGAAGAGCAGTCCCAAACACGGCGGTGGTCTGTGTGGCCTGGCCGGGACGCTGCGCCGCAAGGCGGGCAAGCTGCCGCCGGCGGAGAGGACCGCGGCGCTGTCCGAGGCGGAGCGCCTGCTGGAGCGAGCCCTGAAGGAGGATCCGGAGAGCCGCACCGCCCGACACGAGCTGGCGCTGGTGCTCCGGAACCTGGAGCGCCTCGCCGAGGCCGACGCCGCCTACCAGAAGCTCATGGCCCAGGACGCGAACGATCTGGATTCCATCGTGGCGCGCGCCCAGATCGCCGAGCAGCAGAAAGAACCGGCCCGCGCCGAAAAGATCCTTCGCGAGGCCATTGCCACCCGGCCCCGCTCCGCCATCCTGGAGCTCGAGCTGGGGCGCCTGCTGCTTCGCTTGCAGCGCCCCGAGGAGGCCCGCGCGGTCCTGGCCTCGATCGGTGATGCGTTGCAGGCCTACACCTCGAGTCGGCGCCCGGAGGAGGCGTACTTCGAGGCCCTGGACGAGCTGGGACAGCTCGCGGTGCAGGGCGGCCGCCTGGAAGAGGCCCGGACCATCTACCAGAAGATCCTGACCGTCGAGCCGCAGGACTTCATGGCCTGGGAGGTGCTGGCGGCCCTGGATGAGAACGAGAAGAAGTGGCCCGAGGCCGAGAAGAAATACCGGCGCAGCCTGGACATCGACCGGGCGCACGCCAGCGGCTGGAGGGGGCTGGCCCGCTGCCTGTTGGCCCAGGGCAAGCGCGAGGACGCCCGCTATGCCTGGCAGCGCGCGGACAGCCTGGTGGTGCAGAGCCCGGAGCAGGCCGTCGAGCTCTCGCAGGAATTGGATGCCTTCGGCGATCGGGCCTGGGCCCGCGCCGTGCTGGAGAAGGCGCGGCTGGTGCAAACCGGCGATGCGGAGGCGCAGAAGGCCATCGAGGCGCGCCTGCGCGAGTTGGCCGCGCCGGGCGACGGGGGGACGGGGACCGACCGATGATCGAAGACCTGCGCCGACAGCTTCGCGAGATTTGCCGCGTCCGGCTTTCCCTGTCCGAGGCCGAGCTGCCTCCGTTCAGCGTCGAGCATCCCGCGCGCGCGGAACACGGCGACCTGGCCACCAACCTGGCCATGGCCCTGGCGCGGCCCCTGCGGCGCGCGCCGCGCGAGCTGGCCGGCCTCCTGCAGGCGGAGCTGCGTTCGCTCCCCGGCGTGGAGCGTTGTGAAGTGGCCGGGCCGGGCTTCATCAACCTCTACTACTCGAAAGACCACTGGCGCCAGGTGTTGCCCCGGGTGCTGGAGGCGGGGCCGGACTTCGGCCGGACCCGGGCCGATCGGCCGGAGCGGGTGCAGATCGAGTTCGTGTCGGCCAACCCCACCGGCCCGCTGCACTTCGGCCACGGCCGCGGCGCGGTGGTGGGCGACGTGCTGGCGCGGCTACTCCAGTTCACCGGCCACACGGTCGAGCGGGAGTTCTACGTCAACGACGCCGGGGCGCAGGTGCGCAACCTGGCGCTCTCGGTGGTGTTCCGCCTGCGCGAGCTGCGCGGCCACGCGGGCGAGTTCCCGGCCGACGGGTACCGGGGCGAGTACGTGATCGATCTGGCCCGCCGGCTGCCGGCAGCCCTGACCGGGTTTCTGCCCGGGGAGCCCGGCGAGCCCGACCTGCGCGCCATCATGGACTTCTGCGTGGAGCAGAACCTGGCCGACATCCAGAGGGACCTCGCGGCGTTCGGGGTGGGGATGGATCGTTACGCCTCCGAGCGCGAGGTGTTGAGCTCCGGCCGGTTGCAGGAGGTGTTCGCGGAGCTTGAGCGCCAGGGGGCGCTCGAGTACCGCGAAGGGGCGCGCTGGTTCTCCGCCGAGCGCTTCGGGGACGAGAAGCCCCGGGTGCTGGTCAAGAGCGACGGCAGCCACACCTACTTCGCTACCGATCTGGCCTACCATCTCGACAAGCTGCGACGGGGGTTCGAACGGCTGATCGACGTGTGGGGCGCGGACCACCACGGGTACGTGCCGCGCATGAAGGCCGGACTCAAGGCCTTCGGCCACCCGCCGGAGAAGCTCGAGGTGGTGCTGGTGCAGATGGTCAGCCTGCTGCGGGGCGGACAGCCGGTGGTGATGTCCAAGCGGGCCGGCGAGATCGTCACGCTGCGGGAGGTGATCGAGGAGGTCGGCGCGGACGCGGCCCGCTTCTTCTTCTTGTTGCGCTCTCCCGACGGGCAGATGGAGTTCGACCTGGAGCTGGCCAAGAAGCGCTCGCTGGAGAACCCTGTGTTCTACGTGCAGTACGGCCACGCCCGGTTGTGCAGCATCCTGGCACGGGCCGCCGAGCGTGGCCTGCCGGTGCCGGATCCCGGCTCCGTCCGGCGAGCCGACCTCGGCTGCCTGGACCATCCGCTGGAGATCGAGCTGCTCAAGGCCATGGCGCGCTTTCCGGAGGCCGTGCTCGCGGCGGCCCAGGGCCGGGCCCCGCACCTGGTGGTGTACTACCTGCAAGAGTTGGTCGGGCGCTTCCATCACTACTACACCGCCACGGCCCGGGAGAGCCCCATCCTGGGCGGCGAGCCCGCGCGCCTTGCCGCCCGGCTGCTGTGGGTCCAGGGGTTGCGCCAGGTGCTTCAGAACGGACTGGCGCTCCTTGGGGTGTCGGCGCCGGAGCGCATGGAGCAACTCCCCGAGGAGGAGGGACCCGCATGAGCGCGGAGGACGGCGATCGAGTGGGAGGCGGGGCCTTCTTCGCGCTGGCCGGCGTTGTCCTGGCCGGGCTGCTGTTCGCCGCCGGCGTGATGGTGGGGAGGAACCTCGCGCGGGATCCATGCCCGGAGCCGAACGATGCGCTGACCCGGGCCGATCGCCCGGCGCAGGAAAAGCCGCCCGAGGGAAGAAAGCTCACCGCCCCCGCGCTGCTGCTGGACAGTACGCCCCGCTTGGTGCCATCCCCACCGCCCCCCCGGCCGGCCGTGCCGGACGCGGCGCTTGCGGACGCCGGTGTGGCCGGCGCGGCGCTGGACGCCGACGCCCCGGTGGCGCCCGGGCGCCGGTTCGCGGTTCAGGTGGCGGCCTTCAAGGAGGCGGGCCAGGCTCAGGCGCTGGTGGAGCGACTGGCGAGCCGTGGCTACCCGGAGGTGCGGGTGTCCGAGGCGGCGCCCGGCCGAGGCGCGGCCTTCCGGGTGCGGGCGGGGAGTTTCACCGAGCGCGAGCGGGCCGAGGAGCTGGCCCGGCGCCTGGAGGCGGAGGAGAGGTTCAAGGTCCTGGTGGTGCTCGAGGAGTGAGCGGGCCTACGTCTCCTCGGTTTGCTGGATCCACTTGTCGATCTGGCCGTCGCCGTCTTCATCGAGGCCGGTGCGGTCGAGCTTGCCTTCCACGAAGTACTCCCAGCGATCCACGCGCCCGTTGTAGTCCCGGTCCCGCTCGATGCGCACCACCTGGCCCTTTTCGAAGTACTTCCAGGCATCGGTCTTGCCGTCGAAGTTGACGTCGTACTCCTGCCGCACCCGGGTGCCCCCCTGCCAGTAGGTGGCCACGTCGAACTTGGCGTCGAAGTCGAGGTCCATCTCGTCCTTGACGATGAGCGCCCGCTGCTCCTTCACGAGCGCGTCGAA
>CAZLNM010000039.1:24678-39112 GCA_964561025.1 uncultured Myxococcales bacterium | reverse complement strand
CGCAGTTGAACGCCGTGCCGGATCCGTTGCACACGTCGCAGTTGCCCGTGCACAGCGTATCGTTCGCCGCGCAGTTGAAGGACGTCCCCGAGCCGCTGCACGCGTCGCAGTTGCCCGTGCACAGAGCATTGTCCGCCGCGCAGTTGAACGCCGTCCCCGAGCCGTTGCACACGTCGCAGTTGCCAGTGCACAGGGCATTGTCCGCCGCGCAGTTGAACGCCGTCCCCGAGCCGTTGCACACGTCGCAGTTGCCAGTGCACAGGGCATTGTCCGCCGCGCAGTTGAACGTCGTCCCCGAGCCGTTGCACACGTCACAGTTGCCAGTGCAGGCGCTGTTGTTCGCCGAGCAGCTGAACGCCGTGCCGGAGCCCGTGCACTGCACACAGTTACCGGCGCAGTCACCGGGATTGGCCTGGCAGTTGTACGTCGTGCCCGAGCCAGAGCACACGTCACAGTTGCCAGTGCAGGCGGCGTTGTTCGCCGCGCAGTTGAACACCGTTCCCGAACCGTTGCAGACGTCGCAGTTGCCCGTGCACAGCGAGTTGTTGGCCGCGCAGTTGAACGCCGTCCCCGAGCCCGAACACACGTCACAATTGCCCGTGCACAACGCGTCGTTCGCCGTGCAGTTGAAGGCCGTCCCCGAGCCGGAGCACACGTCGCAGTTCCCGGTGCAGGCCGATTCGTTCGCTGCGCAGTTGAACACCGTCCCCGAGCCGGAGCACACGTCGCAGTTCCCGGCGCACAGCGCGTCGCTCGCCGCGCAGTTGAACGCCGTGCCGGATCCGTTGCACACGTCGCAGTTGCCCGTGCACAGGGCGCTGTTCGCCGTGCAGTTGAAGGTCGTCCCCGAGCCGCTGCACGCGTCGCAGTTGCCGGTGCAACTGCTGTCATTGGCCACACAGCTGAAGTTGGTCCCCGAGCCGTTGCAGCGGCTGCAGTTCCCCTGGCACATCGCGGAATATTGCCCGCACACCCCGTTGGTGCAGCCGGTGCAGTTGCCCGTTCCACACGCGGTCCCGTCCGGCTTGTTGGGGAAGTAGCAGCCCGACATGGCGTCGCACTCGTTGTTGGTGCACTCGTTGTTGTCCTCGCAAGAATCCCCACAGGACAGGCAGTTGCTCACCGTTCCGAGCCGCGTCTCGCAGCCGTTGGTGGCGGCCTGACCCAGATCGCCGTTGCAGTCGGCCCAGCCGGCTTCGCACTGGCACTGGCTGCTCACGCACAACCCGTGGTTGCCGCACACGTGCCCACAGCTCGCGCAGTTGAGCGGATCGTTGGAGAGGTTCTTCTCGCACCCGTTGCGGGTGTCGGTCTGGCCGATGCCCGGCACCGGGTTGAGGTCGTTGTTGCAGTCGGCGAAGGGTGAGCGGCAGGTGTAGTCGCAGCGGCTCGCACCGGTGCAGGCGGTCACCACCACGCGCTCCGGTGACTGCGGCGGGAGCGGGCACAGCAGGGTGATCTCTCCCTGCTGCTCGTCGGTGGCGCCATCGCAGTTGTTGTCCAGTCCGTCGCAGCGCTCGGTGGCCGAGGTGATGTGGCAGGGGTACTCGCAGCCGTCGTTGGCGGGGCTTCCGCCGGAGACGTTCCGGTTCTGGTTGAGATCGTGGTGGTCCTCGATGCACAGGTAGTTGCACACGCCTCCGGTGCAGCCGGCGAAGAGGGTCCACGGCTGGATGGGACAGTCGGTGACCACGAACCCGTCGGTCTGACCGTCGCAGTCGTTGTCCTTGTTGTCGCAGCGCTCGGACGACTCGGGCTGCACGCAACCCGGCTGGGCCACGTAGCTGCCGTCGATGCAGCGGAAGATCCCGCGCACACACTCGCCCTCGTCCGGGTTGGCGATCTCCGGGCAGGTCTTCTCGGCCCCGTTCGGACACTGACACACGGGCCGGTTGTCCGGCAGGAGTCCCGCGTTGTCCGGCGCGCCGTCGCAGTTGTTGTCGAGGTCGTCGCAGTAGGCGGCGGTTTCCTGCGCAGCGGCGAGGTAGCAGTCCTGCGGGTTGCGCCTGCAGCACTCCGGCTGGGCGGCGCCCTGGCACAGCGTATTGTTCGCGCTGGCCAAATAATCGCTGGCCGCGCAGTCAACCCACACGCAGGCTTGCGAGTCGCAGCGTTGCAGCGCCCCCGCGCAGACGCCCATCTGGTTGCTGCAGAACTTCGGCTGGGTGTCGTCGATCACTCCGTTGCAGTCGTTGTCCAGGCAGTCGCACAGATCGTACTCGCTCGGAGCCTCGTCGTGCCGGCCGTTGGGCGGGTTGTCATCCGTGGAGGGCTCCCCCCCGTCCCGCTGGCCGTTGGCGTTGAGATCGAGGAAGTCCTCGCCCGCGTCGAACTGGCCGTTGCCGTTCAGGTCGGTGTACGTCTCGAACCCGAGCGGCAGCACCTGACCGGCGCAGGAGCTCCAACGGCCCGACACGCAGTTGCTCATCCCGTCGCGGCACGGGAGGCGCTGGCGGTCCGGCGGCCCGGTCCAGCACGTCTTCACGTCGCCGTCGAAACAGCCGCCGCAGCCGGTGTCCTGGCCCGCCACGGCGCCCCGTTGCCCCGGGTCGCGGTCGTCGGTGACCCCGTCGCAGTCGTCATCGATACCGTTGTGGCACAGCGGTTGCCCCGTCCCGTCGAGGCAGGAGAAGCCGCCATCGTAACAGAACTCGGGCTTGGGGAGGACCGCCCCGACGCAGGTGCCCCAGCTACCGTTGTTGCACGTCTGCGTGCCCTTCTGGCATGGCCCGCCGCGCGGCTCGGCGGCCCAGTGCGGCCAACACTCGCGGCTCTCGCCCGCGGAGCAGGGGCAATCCTCGTCCACGCTGCCGTCTTCGTCACAGTCGTTGTCCAGATCGTCGAAGCACACTTCCCGGGCGCAAGGATTGACGTTGGGGTCGTTGTCGTCGCAATCGGCCGGGGTGAAGTAACCATCGCCGTCGGCGTCGGTGCCGAGATGGGTCATGGTGAGACCGATGAGGTCGTCGATCACCTTGCCCTTCTCGAACTGGTAGGTGCGCACCCCGCTGGCCACCTCCGGATCGTTGGCGCACCCCGCCGCTCCTTTCCGGTATCCGCGAGCCACCACCGTGACGGACTCGTCGATGTCGCGGCTCGCCAGGACCAGGACCCAGAATTGCAGGCTGGGATCGGTGGCCCCCGCCGGCAGCGCCATGTCCTGCGGGAGATCGCGCTCGATCGAGGCCACCGGCGTCGTGGCGTTGCCCGGCTCGAAGACCTGGACCCGGACCCAGCGGACCTTGATGGGGTTCCCTTCCAGGTCATCGCCCGTCAGGATGCGGACCCACACTCCGGTGTGGCTGTCCCCGCCGCAGGTGGCAACAAGAAAAAAGATGAGTCCCACCGCAGCCCGCGTGAGCGACCGAACCGCGCTTCTTCGCTTCATGTTCAGACTCCAGATACGGCAACTATCCCTATCCGCTTGATTCTGCGCGCAAACTAGCACGCCGCGGAGAAGCGGGTCAATACGACAACCGGACCGATTGGATTGACCGGCACGCGCGTGGCGTGGTACTCAGGCCCCCATGACATCCTGGAAGGCCCGAGAAGAAATCTGCGAGGCCGGACGGCGGCTGTGGCAGCGTGGCCTTCTGGCTGGCGGCGACGGCAACATCTCCATCCGCATCGGCGACGACCGAATTCTTTGTACACCGTCCGGAGATTGCAAGGGATTTCTCCGACCGGAGAGCCTGGTGACCATCGATCCGGAAGGCCGGGTGATCGATGGCGGGCGCCCATCGAGCGAGATCAAGATGCACCTCGAGGTGTACCGCTCGCGCCGGGACGTAGGGGCGGTGGTCCATGCGCATCCGCCGTACGCCACCGCCTTCTCGGTGGCGGGGATCCCGCTGGATCGCTGCATCCTTCCCGAGGCTATCCTCACCATGGGGGCCGTCCCCATCGCTCCCTACGGCACGCCGTCCACGGACGAGGTTCCGGCGTCGATCCGGGCCTGGGTGGACCGCTGCGACGCCTTGCTGCTCGAGAACCACGGCGCGGTGACCTTCGGCGACAACCTGGCCCTGGCGCTGAACCGCATGGAGAACCTCGAGCACACCGCCGCCATCGTCCACCACGCGCTCCAACTCGGCCAGGTCCGGGTGCTGACCCCGGCCGAGGCGGAGAAGCTGCGCGCGGTGCGCGAGCGCCTGGGGCTGTCCGGCCGGGCGCTTCCCTGCGAGAGCGCGGGGATGTGCTTGCGCACGACACCGGACGGGCAAGACGCGCGCGCCGAGACGAAGATCGTCGAGGCGGCGGTGCAGGCGGTCCTGGAGTCCCTGTCGCGCAAAGACCGCCGCTGAACGACGGCGGGCTAGAGGCGGGTTCTCTTCTCGGTCAACTTGATGCCGAGGGTGGCGAGCTCGTCGAGCACCGGACGGTAGATCTCCTCCATCACCGGCACCACCACCCCTCGCTGGCGAATGGCGCCCTCGAGGATGAGCCGCGTGGCGATGGCCGCGGGGAGCGACACCGTGCGCGCCATGGAGCTGTCTCCGCCAGGAATGCCAAAGTCCGTAAGCTGAGCCACGATCTGCGCGCGGGCCTTCTTCTTGGGATATTCGAACGTGAAGATGTGCTTCATGAGCAGCATGTCGCGCTCGCCCGGCTCGAACTTGAGCGAGGCCTGCATGCGCTCGGCCAGCACGTCCAGGGGGGAACCGCTCTCCATGGGGATGGGCGACAGGGAGAACAGCCCGATGGACTTCATGGCGGCCAGCGGCGTCTCGTTGGACGGGAGCCGCAGGCGGGCCGGGATGGTCTCCCACAGCGGCGCGTCGAACAGCTTCTCCATGAAGGCCCGGTAGCTCAGGCCCCGGAGCGGGTACTTGGGCTCGTCCTCGAACAGACCCAGGCGGATCAGGTTGGTGTAGAGCTTGCAGTGCCCCGGGTTGCGCAGGGTGCCGCGGAAGACGGTCTTGACCTTCTTGGAAAAGCCATAGGTCTGGATGTAGGAGACCGAGTCGCGGTTCGGGTACCCTTCGAAGGTCCCCACGCCGGGGATGTCCACCATCTCGGGCTGGGCGAAGAGCTTGGCCGCGGGGATGGTGACGATCTTGCCGTTCTTCAGGTAGCGGGCGCTGTTCTTGGCCGCGGTGAGGACTCCCCGCGGCGCCCAGGAGAACTTGTACCCGAACAGGTTGTCGTTGGCCTCGGGCGCCGGCAGGCCGCCGCACCAGGACACGAAACCGGTGAGCACGCCGCCCTTCTTCTCCTCGCCCCGGATGACCTCCATGGCCGACATGTGGTCGATGCCCGGATCCACCCCGATCTCGTTGAGCAGCAGCAGGTCTTTCTTGCGCGCCTCCTCATCGAACTCCCGCATGACGGGGCTCACGTAGGAGGTCGTCACCATGTGCTTGCCGAAGTCGAGGCAGGCCCGGGCCACCACCGGATGGCGCGGCGCCGGCAGCAGGCTCACCGCGAGGTCGGCCTGGCGCACCTGTTCCCGCAAGGCCTGGTTGTCGTCCGCGTTGCACTCGATGGCGCGACCGTGCTCGAAACCGCTCACCAGCGGCTCGGCCCGGGACGGCGTGCGCGTCGCCACCGTGACCTGAAAGCCGCGCTTGAGCAGGTAGTGCACCAGCGGCCGTGACACCAGGCCGGCGCCGAAAACGACCACTCGTTTCATTTCTCATCTCCTTGGCAAGGGTTGAGATGCTCCGCCAGGTACGCGTAGTCCGGGGTCAGCTTCCCCTGGTGGACGATGACCGCCCGCTTGATGGGTAGCGGCAGGTCCAGCTCGGCGAAAGAAGCCGTCAGGTCCGCATGGGCCATGGCCTCGACGAAGGGAAGGAGCGCGGAACCGAAGTCGCGCGAGGATTCCACCGGCAGCTCGCAGGGGAGGTTGTCCACCGCCAGCACCACCGGGCCGCGGCCGCGCACGCCGGGGACTTCCCGGTCCTCGTCCACCAGCCAGGTGAACACCGGGTCGCCGGAGTCGGTGGTCCGCACCGTCACCTCGATGGCGCCCTCCACGTCGCAGCTGATGTCGCCGATCACGTTGAGCCGCGGCTCCTCCTGGCAGAGGTACAACCCGCGCAGGAAATCTCGCGAGATGAGCCGGGGGTATTTCGCGGTCCAGAAGATGCAGTTCACCACCACGTCCAGATGGGGGACGTAGCGGTAGAACGCCGGACGGAAGCGCTCCGGGTGGTGATAGTATTCCTGCAGGTCGAAGGCCCGGCCCTTCTCGCGAGGTTGCGCGAGATGCCGCTCCTCGAAGACGACCTTGATCAGCCGCCGGCTCTCCGCGGGCTTGCGGCGCATGGCCTTTTCCAGGCCCTGCGGGCTCACCTGCAAATGCGGCAGGCGATCGAACACCTCCTGGGCGCCGCGGGAGACGTTTCCGTAGCCGGTGAATCCGAAGGACATGGGACACAGCGCCTTCGGCAGGCCCTTTTTGCGGATCTCCTCGCCCGCGGCCTCGACCGCATCGAGGGCGTGTTCGAGGTCGGGATACTGGTGGGCTTTCTTGATGCGCGCAAAGGGGTTGGGGATCTTCTTCGCCTTGAGGCGTTGCCCCAGCGCCCACAGCGTGTCGATCATTCCGGCCAGCCCGGCATGCCGCCCAAAGAATATGAGCCTGCGGCCGGCATCATCGGTGACCTTCTCGTAGTCGATCAACGTGCAGCCGAGATCGATCAGGCGGCGCAGCATGGGCATGTTGTGCGCCTGGCCCTTGATGACGTGGGCGAAGAACACGTAGGCTCCGCCGACCCGAAAGAGCCTATCGGGGATCTCCTTGACCGCGAGGACGAGGTTGCAACCGGAGAGGTCCTCGTCGATCCGGGCACCAACGGCCCGGTACTGCTCGTCCGAAAATGCACGGATCGGCGATGGCTGAAGCGTGACCTCGACACCCCGCTTTACGAGCTGTGCCACCTGCTCAGGGGTCAGCGGAACGCGGCGTTCCCAGCGATTCTTGTCTTCGCGACGTATGCCGATTTTCATGTCTCTTGGCCTCCGGGGAATCCGGCCGGACGTTTATGCCAAAGGTCAACGCCTTTGTCAATTTCCCGGTGCAAGAAAGCTTTTTGTTTCATGCAATTATCTCCAAAGCCAATGGGGACAGGCCCCATGTTATTTCTGGACTATTTTTTTTCTTGCGCGTGACTCACTGATGAGTTACTATGCGCCGGTTCACAGGAGGAACAGATGAAATTCTTTGAGAAAATCGCCACGATGTTTGCTCTCTCGCTTGTTTTCGGTTCTTGCGGTGGAGGCACTGAAAACGGAGCGGTGATGAGCAAGGCGCCAGCCATCGGAAAGGCAGACAGCACGGACGAGGCCGATCATTCCTGCCGCGTCATCTTGCGAGGGATCGGGCGCAATCCAGGCGGAGAGGACTACGAGACTGATTGCACCCGGGGAGGCTGCATGTACGTCTGGCGTGGAAGCATCGGCGTGGCCGACTCGATTCCGGCGGGGTACAGCATCCGGGTACTATACCACCTGACCTCGAGCCCCCAATGGTGGGAGGTCGTGGCCGATCCGGCGCAGGATAGCCCCGGGTACAAGAACTACGCCTTCTCCATCAGCGAGCACCTGTTCGGCCCCTCGACTCCCGATCGGGATCAGCTGGCCATCGAGCTCATCGCGGTCCTGGTGCGGCCGGATGGTGGCCGGCTCTTCGACCACAACCAGTACCAGGGCGACTTCGAAAACACCGTGCTCTCCGCGGCGAACTCCTACACTGGCTCCTGCCGCAACTTTTGCCAGCCCGAGGTGGGTCGCATCGACTTCTTCGAGGGCTTCTCCCACTATGCCACGGGGGCCCGCCGGCAGGGGGCTTACCTGGAGGTCACCTTCGACCTGGACCGTTTGCCCGAGTGCCGCAACACCCACAACGGGTACCCCGCCTGGGACACCCGCGCCAACCTGTTATTCCATCCCGGCGAGCAGCTCTTTACCGGGAGCGTGCGGCAATTCGTGACGGATAACGGCCGGCCCACCAACCAGGCGACGGAGGTCCCCTTCTGGGTTCAGATCCCGAACGACGCGACACAGGTCGAGATCTGGTTCGAGAACTTCTCGGGCGCCGGCTCCTCTTGCCGCACCTTCGACTCGAACTACGGACAGAACTACCGCTTCGACATCTGGCCTCCGTCCGACAGCCCGCGCTGCCAGGACATCGAAAAAGAAACCGGGGCTCGCACCGAGGATTACCGCATGGCCCACAACGCGCCGTATTGCCTATCCTACGACGTCGCCGAGCATCTCGATGCCGACAACTGCGAATTCTTCGTCGATGGTTTCGGTGACGGGTTCGTAGGACACTACGGCATTCCGTTCCACTGGCTGGTGGCCTACCTCAAGGTCCTCCCCGCGGCCGGCGAGGTCCAGAACGCCGGGCTCTTTGTGCGGTACCACAACAACATCTCGGGACGCGACGAGCAGCGCTTCTTGATCGGCATCGAGGAGGCCCCGGGGGTGTTCCGCGCGGGCTTTGCCTACCAGCAGGCCGGTGTTCAGATGATGGAGCCGCGCGACAACATCGTCACCGCCTACGCCTTTTTCATCGACGTGCGTCGCGGCGATCGCGTGGTGCGCTTGTGGCACAGCCGCCACGGCGCCAACTACACCCTCTCCGACGCATTCGACCTGCCCACCTACAACGAATCCATCCCCTACGGCCGCCTGCTGTGGGCCGACGCCGCGGCACCAGTCCTCGAATCGCGCCGGGCGTGCCAGTGACGTCCGGTCCTTCCACGAGACAACGCCTGGGAGATCGAGCGCTCGTCGATCTACTCGGCGAAATGGGGTTCTGCGGCAGCGATGCCCGGATCTACCTCGCCCTGCTGGAGCAACATCCCGCCACCGGCTACGAGCTCGCCCGTCGCGCGGGTGTGCCGCGCTCTGCCATCTACCACGCCCTGCACCGCCTCCTTTCGGACGGGCTCATTCAGGAATCGGATCGCAAACCCGCCCGCTACCGGCCGCTCCCTCCCGAACGCCTGCTGAGCCGGCTGGAATCCGACGGGCGGCGTCGAATCGATAAGCTGCGGGAGGCGTTCACTCGCATCGCCCAAAAACAGCAAGAGCGCCTCACCGTTCACCTGTGCGGATACCGCTCCATGCTGGAAGAGGCCACACGCCTCATCCTCTCCTGCCGGGAGAGCCTGTTCGCCTCGCTGTGGCACCGCGAGGCGCTGGCGCTGGCCGAGCCGCTCTCCCGCATCTCATCGTCGAGAGAGGTGGTGCTGTTCTCGTTCACGGAGCTTCCGCGATCTCCCGGGCGCATCCTGAGCTACGGGATCGCCGAGGCGGAGCTCGAACGCCACTGGCCGCACAAGATCATCCTGGTGGCCGATCGGTCCGCGGCGCTCCTGGGCGGCGCCGACCCGACGGAGACGAACGCGGCGCTCTTTACCGAGGAGCCGGTCCTGGTGGAGACCGCCATCTCGAACCTGGTGCTGGATCTCACCCTGTACGGGCAACGCTTCCACACCGACGTGCGCCCGCTCGTCGAATCGCTGACCCGCTACCTGGCCCCGATCGAGGAGCTCGCCCGCAAGGCCGGCACCCTCCCCGACTAGATAAAAAATCCCAAACGTCAGCCGCGGAACAACACCCGCTCGCGGCGGGTCCACCAGGCGGCCGCCCACAGCATGAGCGCGGCGTACACGGCGGTCGTGGCCAGGATCATCCCGATGTGGCCGAGGTGCCGGTCCATGTTGCCGGTAAAGACTTCCTTGAGCGCCAGGGTCACGTTCACCACGGGCACGGCGCAGATGCCCCAGTCCAGCTTCACGCCGGGAAGAAACGACACGAAGGCCGGTAGGATGAGCAACGTCTGCAAGGGGCTGATGGCGCTCTGCGCCTCCTTGAAGCTTCGCGAGAACAACGACAGCATGAGCAACCCCGAGGCGAAGATGCAGCAGGTCGGCAACACCAGGAGCAAGGACAAGGCCGCTTCACCCAACGAAAACGAGAAGCCGTCCGCGCCCGCCTGGGCCAACATGGCGAACATCCCCAGGCGTAACGAGACGGCCAGGCTGAGCGCCGTGAGCAAGGCGGAAATCATGGCGGCCAGCGTCACCACCAGGAACTTCCCCAGCACCAGATCCAGCCGCTCCACCGGTGCCACCAGCAGCGTCTCGAGGGTTCCGCGCTCCTTCTCCCCCGCCCCCAGATCGATGGCGGGATACACCGCGCCCAGGAAGGCGAACAGGATGATGAGGTACGGGAGGAGCTGCGACATCAACTTGACGAGCAGCCCCGCCCCCGGGAGCCGCTCCGGGCGCACGACCAGCGGCCGGGTGAAGGTGTCCGGCAACCCCCGGGCCTGGAGCCGGCGCTCGACGATCTCGGCTCCCAGCTGTCGCAGCAGGCGGACCATGCCGTTCTTGGCCAGCTCGGAGCGGTCCGAGGCTTCCAGGTAGAAAAGACGCACCTTGGCCGCGCCCTCGCCGTCAATCTGGCCCTGGGCGTCTTTGGAAAAATCCATCGCCGCGGCGATCCGCTCCGTCCGCACCGCCTCCGCCAGACGCTCCTCGCGGTTGCGCGGGTCGGCGAACTCCCGCTCGGTATCGGCGATCACATCCAGGTTCGGGGGAAAAGCGAGGTTCGCGATGGCGCCGCCGGTGAGCTCGAAATCCCCTCCCCCGCTGGAGATGGCGATCTCCTTTTCCAGCTCCTCCCAGCGGACACCACGCTCCGACAGCAGTTGCGCCAGGTCGCGCGGGCTCGCATCCCTCAACCGCTCCAGATCCTCGCGGGCGATCCGGTGCCGCTCGAGGAACTCGGCCAGCCTCTTGGCGCCGTGCGTCGCCTCCCCGCGGCGCCGGATTTCCTGCCACAGCTCGGGCGCCGCCTCGGGGTTCAGCACCAGCATCACCAGTTTCTCTTGAGAGAGCTTCTTGGCGAAGTGGACCGTGATCTCTGTCGTGAGCCACATCAAGGCGGGGATGGCCAGGATGGGAAGCACCAACAAGAACATCAGCGCGCGCCGGTCTCGCAACACGTCCAGCAGTTCCTTCACGAACACCGTGGCGATCGCCCGAGGGCTCATGATGCCTCCCCCAGCATGGCCACGAAGGCCTCCTCGATCCTCCCGCCCCCGGCCCGCGCGCGCATTTCGGAAAGAGTCGCGCAGGCGAGCAGGCGCCCCCGATGGATGACGGCCACCCGGTCGCACAACGCCTCCACCTCGTCCATGCGGTGGGTGGAGAACAGCACGCACTTGCCGCGCGAGCGGCAATCCTTGACCAGCTCCACGATGGCGCGAGAAGCCAACACGTCCAGCCCCGCGGTGGCCTCGTCCAGGATGAGCAACGGCGGGTCGTGCAGGATGGCGCGCACGATGGAGACCTTCTGCCGGTTGCCCGTGGAGAGCCTGTCGCAACGGACGTCCGCGAAGGCGTCGAGCTGCAGGCGGCCAAAGAGCTCCTCCGTCCTCTGGGCGATCCTTCGGGAGTCCATCCCATGAAGCCGGCCGAAGTAGGCGACCATCTCCCGGGCGGTCAGCCGCCCATAGACGCCGGTGGCCGCAGAGAGGAACCCGATACAGCGCCGAATCGCTCCCGCCTCCTGAAGCAGCGAGTGCCCGCACACCCGCGCATCGCCAGCGCTGGGCCGCAGCATGGTGGAGAGCAGGCGCAGCGTGGTGGTCTTCCCCGCCCCGTTGACCCCCAGTAGACCGAAGACCTCTCCTTCGAAGGCAGAGAAGGTCACCCCGTCCACCGCCCGCACCTTATGCCCGCGCCGAGATGGAAAATCCTTGCACAGTCCCTCTGCGATGACCGTGGGCGAGCCGCTCATCCCTGCGGCTCCGTGGGCTCGAGGGGGAGGTTGTCGAGGTAGACGAACGTGCCGACACCGTGGGCGACGAGCTGGCCTTGCGAATCCCGGCACTCCATGCGCGCCACGCCCTGGCGCTTTCCGACTTTGAGGATCTCACCGGTCGCCCGTAGATCGGTGCGCAGGGCGGGACGCAACAGATGGATGGTGAGCTCTGTGGTCGCCACCCAACTGTCGCCGGGATGAGCCGCGGCGCAGGTGAACCAGCCGGCGTTGTCTAACAGCGTGGCGATGACACCGCCGTGGGTGCCTCCGCGCGAGTGGTCCAGCCGCGGGTTGTAGGGGAGATCCAGCACCGCGCGGTTCTGCTCGTCGAAGGAGAGCTTGATGCCCAGGAGCGCGCCCAGCCGTGAGCTGCCATTGAACATCTGTAGTAGCCGCTGTTCCTTTTCCCTGGACACGGCGTTTCCGTACGACATGCACCGCGCCTTGTCAACGGAGCCGCGGACACCGCTTGACACCATGTCCTGCTTCTGGTTCAATGCCTCTCCGACTGGCGGTGAAAATGGGCTCGGTCCTGTCCACATCCGGCTCCTTGGCGAATTCTTCCGAACCGGGAGATTCCGAACCCCCGCTCGACGGCGGTGAACCCCCGCCCGCTTCCCTCTCCTCAGAATCGAATGAACAGTCAGGGGTGTGTTCGCTACAGGCCGTCGCGGTAGAGCCGCCACCGATTCCCGATCCCAACCAACTGTGCTTCGGATTCGTGTGCACCCTGCCGGAAGCGGCCAATCTCAAGCCGTCGCTGCAACCGCCGGATGCGATGCCGGCCGCCCCGGATCGCCGCTCCCTGCCGTTCGATCGAAACCGCCCCAGATCTTCCGGCTTGCCAGCCGAGCTTCGGGCGCAAAAACCAGAGGTCGTCATGAACTCGAGTTCCCCCGCTCCCGTCTCTCCTGTCCCCGATTCGTCCGACACCGCCGAACCGCCGGGTACCATCCCGGTGGCCTCGTCCGTGCCGGCCCGTCCATTGGAGGTGTTGAACAACACCGTCGAGCCGCAGCGGCGCAGCGCGTTGCCGGCGAGCTTCCTGGACGGGGCCAGCGCGTTCTTCTCCGGGATCCCCGCCGAACTGGACGGCCAGCGCCGTGTGGCGTCCGATCCGTCCCGGAACATCGAGGATCGCCTGGAGGCCTACGAGGACATCATCGACTCCGAGGTCGGGGACACGACCCTGGCGCGCGCCCGCAATATCGAGCGGGAGGTGGGGCTACGGCAGATCTACCTCAAGTTCGAGGGCGCCAACCCGACGGGCACGCAGAAGGATCGTATCGCCTTCGCCCAGTGTCAGGACGCGCTGCGGCGCGGTTTCGACGCCATCACCGCCGCCACTTGCGGAAACTACGGCGCGGCCGTGGCGCTGGCGGCCTCGGCCGCGGGGCTGGGTTGCGTCATCTTCATCCCGGAGAGTTATCACACGCGCCGCACCCAGGAACTCACTCGCTACGGCGCGCGCATCGTCCGGGTCCCCGGGGATTACGAGTCCGCGGTCCTGGCCTCCCGCCGCCTGGCCGAAGAGCAGGAGATCTATGACGCCAACCCCGGTGGGGCCAACACCCAGATCCAGCTACGGGCCTACGGCGGGATCGCCTACGAGATATACGACGAGCTTCGCGACGCGCCGGCGGTCGTGGCCGTGCCGGTCTCCAATGGCACGACCCTGGGTGGGATCTACCGCGGCTTCTTGAGCCTGTACCGCCGGGGCAAGACCTCCCGCATGCCCCGCATGGTGGCCGGTTCATCCTATGGCAAGAACCCCATCATCCAGGCGGTCATGAAATCCTCTGATCGCTGCGATGATCTTCGGCCGGAGCGCATCCACGAGACCCCCGTGAACGAGCCGCTGATCAACTGGCACGCCATCGACGGGGACATCGCGCTCGAGGCCATCCGGCACACCGGCGGATTCGCGAGTTACGCCTCGGACAAGAACATGATCTCCTTCGCGCGGTTCATCCTGGAGCGCGAGGCGCTCAACGTCCTCCCCGCCTCCACCGCGGGTCTCTCCGTCCTGCTGGAGCGTCACAGGCGCGAGCCGTTTCCCGGCGATCGCTATGTGGTGGTTCTCACCGGAAAGCGTTCCTGACAGAGAGGGCTTCCCCATGCCCAATCCTCGGCCCGAAGGCAACGCCCTGGTGTATTGCCAGGGCGCGTTCTCGACTCCCAACGGCAAGACCGCCCACGGCCTGGTGCGATTCACCCGGCGCTACCGCATCCTGGCGGTGATCGACCGCACCTGCGCCGGACAAGACGCGGGCTCGCTCCTGGACGGCCGCCCGCTGGGAATCCCCATCCTGCCGAGCGTGAAGCAGGCCTTGCACTACGATTGGAAGCGCCGTCCGACGCACCTGGTGATCGGGCTCGCGCCCGATGGTGGCCGCCTGCCGGTCTGGGCCCGGAAGGAGATCCGCGAGGCGTTGCGCGCGCGGCTCCATCTCGACTCCGGCCTGCACGACTTCTTGTCTCTGGATCCAGAGTTCGCCTCCCTGGCCCGGCGCTACCGAGTCCGCATCCGCGACGTGCGCATGCCGCCACCGCGCAGCCAGTTGCACTTCTTCAGCGGCGACATCGAGAAGGTCGGCTCGCTGCGGATCGCCTTGCTGCGTTGGTCCTCCGGCACCCCGGGGCGCGT
>CAZLNM010000039.1:0-24668 GCA_964561025.1 uncultured Myxococcales bacterium | reverse complement strand
GGAAAGCGCACGACGGCCTGGCGCCTGGCCGACGACTTGAACCGCCGCGGTGTACCGGCCGAGATGATCGGCACCGGCCAGACCGCCTGGTTGCAAGGCGCGCGCTACGGGATCATCCTGGACTCGCTGGTCAATGATTTCGTTTCCGGGGAGCTCGAGCACGCCGTGATCAGAGCCTGGCGCGAGCGGCACCCCAAGGTCATGCTGATCGAGGGGCAAGGGAGCTTGATGAACCCCGCGTACCCGGGGGGCTTCGAGATCCTAGCCGCCACCCGGCCCCACCTTGTGATCATGCAGCACGCGCCGACTCGAAGAGACTACGATGGCTTCCCCGGTTACCGCCTACACTCGCTCGCCCGCCAGATCGCCGCGGTCGAAATGCTCTCTCAAAAACCCGTGATCGCCGTGACCGTGAATCACGAGGGAATGACTCCCGCCCAGACCCGGGCCGCCTGCCGCGCCATTCGCCGGCAAACCGGCCTCACCGCTGTGGATGTCCTGCTCGATGGCCCAGGAAAGATCACGGACATTATCGTCCGCCGCCTGCGATCTTTTTCGCGGCGTAAATAGGCTCGGCTACTCGTCTTCCTCGTCTTCGGGGTATTCTTCGTCGTCAAACTCGTCTTCATCCCCTAGTTCGTCCTCGAACTCCGAATCGACATCGTCGTCGAAGTCCTCCTCGTCGAGCTCGTCATCGAAATCATCGTCGGCTTCTTCCTCTTCATCCTCGGTCTCTTCCGTATCCCGTGGTTTTCTCGGTGCAAGCAGCCAGTCGGAAGCCTGAATCAATCGCTCCTCTTCGTCGCGTGGGGGGGCATATTTACGAATCTCCGAATCTCTCATGGCCGATCCTCCCAATTGGATACAGTATGCCTCGTGTCAAAGGCGACGCCTTTTATCTCAAAACGTCCGCGCGATCAAGAAAAACTCTGCTTCCTCAAACCCCCAAAGAGCATCAGCGAGCCGAGCACCAGTAGCGCCCCCTGCCAGACGACAGCGTCGAACTCGCGCAGCACCAGGCTGCCCAAGAGAAACATCATGGAATAGATGGCCATCACTCCCCCGAGCCAGGCGATCCACAAGCGGTGGCCGAACCCGCCCCCCGGAAAAGGCCAGGACCCCCCCGGTCGCACACGGCGGTGAAAGGCCTCCAGTTTTTCGCGGCTCACCGGCCTCGTAAGAAATGTGACGGTCAACATCACGATCATGGAGCCAAAGACCACGATCACCGCCTTGAGGTACAACGGCGTCTGTACCTTGTTCACGATGTCGAATATGAAAATACCGGTGGTGAGCGCAAACGACGTGGCCATGGCGGAGATCTCCGACCAGGCATTGATCCGCCACCAGAACCAGCGCAGGATGAGCACCAGCCCCAGCCCCGCGCCCATGGCCCACACGAGTTCCCAGGCTGCCGTGATCCGTTCGATAAAAAGAGCGATCAATCCTCCCAGAAGCAAGTTCACAACGGACAGGATCCGGGAGAGGCGCACCAGGTCTTTCTCTTCGGCGTTCGGGCGCAGGAATCTCCGGTACACGTCGTGAACCATGTATGAGGCACCCCAGTTGATGTGGGTGACCATGGTCGACATGTACGCCGCCAGAAACACCGCCACGAAAACCCCGCGCCACCCCGACGGGAGCAGGGCCGCCATCAACGCCGGGTACGCCTGCCGGTCACTGATCGCCGCCGGGTTCGCCATCAGTTTCGGCAATAGCACGAGCGAAGCCAGCGCGACGACGATCCACGGCCACATGCGAAGCACATAATGAGCCAACGCAAACCACGATGTCCCGATCAGCGCGTGCTTCTCGTCCTTGGCCGCGAGCATTCGTTGGATGATGTACCCTCCCCCATCGGCGCCGTGGTTGGCCCACCACATGATCCCCACGTAAGCAAAGAACGTGAGCCAGACTTCGCTGCCGGCGCTCAGCGAAGGCAACAGGCGCATTCTTTCTGCGAAACCGCCGGCGCTAAGGCTTTCGACCAGGTTTTCCATCCCGCCAGCCCGATCGGAAGCGATGATGGCGAAGGCGACCGATCCGATCATGGCGACCAGGAACTGAAAGATATCGGTCGCCACGACGCCCCAAAGCCCCGACAACAACGAATAGACACCGGCGACCGTGAGTGATATCACGACCGACCAGACGATGGGAATGTCGAGGAAGGCCGAAAACACCGTGGACATGGCCGCCGTGACCCAGCCCATCACGATAAAGTTGTACACGGTCGAGAAGTAAACCGCCTTGAAGCCCCTCAAGAATGCCGCGCTGCGACCTTCGTATCGCAGCTCGATGAGCTCGTTGTCTGTCAGAACACCCGCTCTTCTCCAGAGCCTTGAAAATACCAGCGCGGAGAGGACGTGTCCGATGGCCAGCGTCCACCAGAACCAGTTGGCCCATATTCCGTCTTTCCTTACGTATTCCGTGACGGCGAGCGGCGTGTCTGCCGCGAACGTCGTGGCAACCATGGATGTTCCCAGTGCCCACCACGGCAGACTGCGTCCCGAAAGAAAGAACTCCGACGTGCTCTTTCCCGCCCGCTTGGTGAACCAGACTCCTATCAACAACGATAGAAGCAGGAACACCGATACAATCAACCAATCAAGGCCGGTCAAATACTTGTCTCCGTTTTCAAATCACAATGACCGTTTTTTACATGATATATTCTTTTGGGAATTTCCATTTTCTCGAAAAACGAGGAATCCGTTGCTGTAATAAATATCTGTCCGCCGATATTTGACAACTCACCATAAAGTTCCGCACGGCTCGTTGTGTCCAGCTCGGACGATACGTCATCCAGCAAAAGCACAGGTTTGTTTTCTGTTTTTCTCGTTTCTTCGACTAAAGAAAGCAGCAATCTTATTGCGATCAAACGCTTTTGTCCCTGCGATGCGTAGTCTCTCGCTGGATGACCGTCTATCAAAATGATAAAATCGTCTCTATGTGGGCCCGTTGTCGTAAAACCCCGTTGAATGTCAACAGGTCTTTTATCGGATAGCAATTTCGCATATTCTTCTTCGTCTTCCTTCTCATTATCAATGAATATCCCACTCTTGTACCTGATATCTATATTACAGATTTTTTCTTTGAAGCTGACTTCTCTTACTACGCAGGCTTTTATGTTATTTACAAATGTTCTCCTGAATTTTGTAAGTAAAACTCCTGTGGTTGCCATGATTTTATCATATGAATCAAGTAATCTATTATCCGTCAAGCCTTGGTTCCTTAATATCTGATTCCTCGCCAACAATGCCTTGTGATATCTGATGTAATTCTCATAATACGATCTAAAAAGAAGTACACATCCCTTATCAAGAAACTTTCTTCTTGTTTTTGCGCCACCCTTCACGATATCAATATCATCTGGAGAGAATGAGCTTACAGGAAAACTACCAATCACGTCTTCAACGCTTCTTATATTCTTTCCATTTTTTACGACTCTTCTTCCCTGAAAATCCACCCGAATCAGTATTTCTTCCTCTAGAGAATCTTTTCTAAATTTTCCATAGATATCAGCGTTCTTTTCACCAAAACGAATGACTTCCCTCAGTCTTTGCGTTCTAAAAGATTGGAGATTTCCAAGGATGGAAATCGCCTCTAGATAACTCGTTTTTCCTTGAGCGTTTTCGCCAGTAAGGATATTTATGCCGTCGAAAAACTCTACATTTTCATCTACGAGATTTCTGAAATTCCTTGTGCGAATCTCAGTGATGAGCACTTTATATTCTCATAGGCATGACGACGCAAGTATAGGTTTTATCATCGAATGGCTTCAACATTCCAGGTGAAAGATCATCCTCGATAGAGAAATCGACCTTCTCCGTTTCTATGGCGGAAAGAGCATCCATGAGATACCTGGCATTGAATCCAACAGAAAATTCTTTACCATTGTATTCAACAGAAATATCTTCGCGAGCTTCTCCGAGATCAGGGTTGTTGGTCGTAACCTGCATCTTGCCCTTGTTCAGATTCAATTTTATCGACAACGTCCTGTCCGTTCTATCCTGAGCCAGGATACTCACTCTTCTGAGGCTCTCAAAGAATGTCTTTCTGTCCAATACGATCCTGGTCTTGAGGTCCTTTGGAATCACATGATTGTACTCGGGAAACGTACCCTCGAGTAAACGCATTATGATCGTCAGAGAGTCCATGTGAAATACCAAAGAGTTCTTATCGAGACCAATCTTGCACTTTGTTTGCTCGGACTCCAACAGACGCTGCATCTCGAGGAGACCTTTTTTGGGAATGATTATCCCTTTCGAGAAAATCTTTGAAAAGACTTTGTCCTTCGTATCAATATCCATCATCGCAAGCCTGTGACCATCGGTTGCAACCATCCTCAGGCCAGAATCGCCTACAGATTCCAAATATGCTCCGTTTAGAACATACCTAGTCTCATCATTTGATATCGAGTAGATGGTTTTTGCGATCAATTTCTTCAAGTTTGAACAGTCAATCTCAGCAAGCTCGGAAAGATTGACATCCGGTATGTTCTGGAAATCTTCTGCCGGCATGCCCATGATCTTGTACTCGATGGAGCCGGATTTCACTTCTGCCCAGTTGTTGTCGAGCTTCCTGATTTTCAATTGCCCTTTGGGCATGTAACGGACGATTTCATAAAGGTGTTTTGCGCTTACCGTCACACGGCCTTCGGTTTTCACATCTGCTTTATGTTCACCGATCATGCTGATCTCGAGGTCTGTCGCAGAGATCGTGATGCGCTGGTCCGGTGTAGCAACGAAGAGAACATTCGAGAGAATGGGCATCCCGGATTTCTTCTCCACGATTCCTTGTGCTCTATAAAGACCCTTGGAAAGCTCTTCGGTGGAGATTGTGAATTCCATAAAAACCTCCCGGATAAGGAGAAAGGATTCTGATATATAATTCCTTAAAAATAAAAAATATTAAAAGCAGTAGTCATGAAAAAAAAAGTTGATAAGGTAAAAAACAATTGTTTTTCAATGAATTAAAGAAATACAAGGGCATTTGAAAAGCAGTCATAATGTTGTTGGAAAACTGGTGAAATAAGTTCTTCACAGGAAAAATACATTTTTTTTCACTAATAATCAACATAGTTATTCAAAATCCAAGTTGCCTCTTTATCGAGTCGATAGAGTCTCGAATAGAATTATCCTGATTTATGAGGTTTTCAATGTTCCTTGTCGCGGCGATGACAGAGGAATGATCCTTGTTGAATCGAAGACCGATATCAGGAAAGCTGAAGTTGAGGACTTTCCTGCAGATGAACATGGCTATCTGCCTGGGACGAGAGACGGAACGATGGCGCCTGTCGCCGGTCAGATCACTGATTTTTATGTTGAAATAGTTCGCGACTACCTTTTGTACATCGGAGATAGAAATTGAAGGCTGGCCACCGAGGGTATCTTTTAGAATTTCTCTTGCGAAGTCGAGAGTTATGGGTTTTCCGTACATGGAAGAAAAAGCACCGAGGCGCTTCAACGATCCTTCGATCTCACGAATGCTAGACTTTGCAGACGAGGCGATGAACATGGCGACATCGTCTGGTATGTCGAGGTTCTCGACGTCAGCCTTTTTTTGAATGATGGCAATTCTCGTTTCAATGTCCGGTGGCTGAATATCGGCTATGATTCCCCATTGAAAACGAGTCTTGAGACGATCCTCGAGGCCGGGAATCTCGTGTGGATATCGGTCAGACGTGATGACAATTTGTCTGCGAGACTCGTAAAGAGTGTTGAATGTATGAAAAAATTCTTCCTGGGTTCGATCTTTATCAGCGATAAACTGAATGTCGTCGACAAGGAGGATATCGCAACGGTCACGATATTTTTCCCGAAACTTGTCGGTCTTCATAAAGCGGATGGTGTTGATAAACTCGTTCGTGAAGGTCTCGGTCGTGACGTAAATGACACGCCGGGAGGAATCAAGCTCCAGAACCCTGTGACCCACAGCGTTCAAGAGGTGTGTTTTACCGAGCCCAGCGCCGCCGTAAATAAAGAGCGGGTTATAAGAGGTGCCCGGGTTCTCGGCGACGCTCATGCAAGAAGCAAAAGCAAACTGATTAGAATTACCAACGACAAATTGGTCGAAGGTATATCTCGGATTCAGGCCAACGTCACGTATAATTTCAGAAAGACTGCGGGAAGAATCGGCAGGTTTTTTCAATGGGTCATCTGTTTGCGACTCGAGGGACAAAATCTCTTCCTTGTCGAGAGGGACCTCACGGGGTTCGTCAGTGATGCGGAGGACCACCTGAACCTGCGTTGTGGAAAGAGAAGAGAATTCTTCCTGCAAGATGTCTTTGAACCCGTGATCCTTGACCCAATCGCGCGTGAAACGATCGGGGACGCCAACCACGGCGGTGTTTCCGGAAAAATCCAAAAGTTTCAGTGGACGAATCCAGGTTGAGAAATTTTTTTGGTTCAGCCTCTTCTCGATGGAAGAGAGAATCTTGTTCCAGATATCCTGTGCCTCGTTGCTCAACATGGGTTCTTCGGTGGTAAAATTTTTCACAAAACAGAAAATCGAAAAAAATCTAAAGAATCAAACTATTAGAAGAATATATCAACAGTTTTTCAACACCACCTACTGATTTTTAGGTCTTCAAAGGCTGTGCGTGTACCAGAAAAAAAATCCTTTTGCAAGAGAAAAAACGACCTTTGCTTCGAGAGCATCTTCCTTGACACGGATACCGTACTGTGGTTCATTGTGCCTCCTATTTTCAGGGTGAAACAACCCAGGAGGCACGACCATGAAAAGGACATATCAGCCAAGCCGAATCAAGCGCATTCGGACACATGGCTTCAGGGCCAGGATGAAGACCGCGGGAGGGAAAAAAGTGTTGAAGAGCCGTCGCCAGAAGGGAAGAAAGAGACTCGCGCTGAAGTTATCGAGCCCCAAGTGACCTCTGGTGAAAATTTCAAAAAAATAGATCGGCTTCTAAAGCGCCCCGAGTTCTTGAAAGTCCAGACCCGGGGCCGGAAATACTCCAGCAAGAGCTTCATCGTCGTGATCTACAGAAACAATCATGGAAGATCCAGGCTGGGCGTCGCGGTGAGCCGCAAATTCGGCAAGAGCGTGCAACGGAACCGGTTCAAGCGTCTGATCCGCGAGTTTTTCAGGAAGAACCGGGACAAGTTGCCCGACGAACACGACATCGTGGTGATTCCGAAGATCGTGGATCACTCGGCCTCGTATGAGGAGCTTGCGAAAGAGTTTGAAAAAATACAGTGGAAGACAAGATGAAGGCAGTGATCACATTCATCATAAGGCTGTATCAGATATTCCTGTCTCCTGTATTCGGGCGTTGTTGTCGGTTCGAGCCGACGTGCTCGGAATACGCCATCGAGAGCGTCCGTAAGCACGGAAGCCTGCGCGGAAGTTGGTTGGCGATCCGACGCATCCTGCGGTGCCATCCGTTCTCGAAGTGTGGTTGCGACCCGGTTCCCTGAAAGGCTATCCGATGGACAAGAAGACAATTCTGGCCATTCTGCTGTGCATCCTGGTCTGGATCGTGTGGCAGGCGCTCT
The DNA here is from genome assembly GCA_964561025.1 of uncultured Myxococcales bacterium. GTDB lineage: Bacteria > Myxococcota > B64-G9 > B64-G9 > B64-G9 > JAAZNF01. The sequence goes on along the minus strand of CAZLNM010000039.1, from coordinate 17,154 downwards.
TCGTCGAGCCGCAGAAGCCGCTCCAACGACCTGATGGCGGTTCGGATGGGGCCCAGGTTGCCACCGGGGCGCCCCGCGTCGAACCGGAGCCGACGCCCCAGCAGAAGGAGCCGACCGAGAGACGCGCCGAAGAACAGGTCACGCTGAAGAACGACGTGGTGGAGATCGTGCTTTCGACCCGGGGAGCGAGCGCGAGACAGGTGCGGCTGCTCGATTTCTACGAAAGAAAGAGCGACGGCAAGCTGGACAAGGAAGTCCGGGCGAACCTCGTGACCGGCGACGGCGAGCTGGCCTGGCCGTTTCGGATCCGTTTCTTCGATGAAAAGACCACCTTCAAGTGGCCACGCTTCACTGATTGGGAGATCGAGTCGAGAGAAAAGGATCGGGTCACCTTCGTCTACCGGAGCACCGAGGAGAGCCGTATTCCGCTGATTCGGAAAACTTTTTCTTTGCCCGCACAGGGGTACCTGTTGAACCTCGAGGTGGAGATCGCCAACCACCTCCAGGAGAGCATCGAAGAGCAGCTCATCTTCGAGATCCCGAGCGCCTACCAGGTCGTCGAGGTCTCCGGGTGCATGGGATGCGCCGGCGCGCCCATGGTGCCGCGGGCGCCGACATGTCTCGCCAACGGCGAGGTCATCTCGGTGGAGGCCAAGCCCGGCTCGGTGTTGAGCCGGGAGCCCGCCATCGGCTGGACCGGCATCAACGAGCAGTATTTTCTCCTGGCGGCGATCCCGAGAGGTGTGGACAAGGCGGCTTGCCAGCTCGAGGCTCGCCAGGACAAGTTGATGGCGGCGACGCTCATGGTTCCATCGGTGACATTGGCCCCTGGAGGAACCGCGCGCCATGCCTTCCACATCTTCTGCGGCCCCAAGCAGCTCGATCTCTTGAAGAGCGTGTCCGGCGGCACCGGCGGCGACACGGTGTCCGCGGGCCTGGAGCGGTCCGTGGACTTTGGTTGGCTGGCCTTTCTGTGCTTGCCCATGTTGTGGCTGCTCAAGGCGTTCTTCTCCGTCGTGGGGAACTACGGTGTCGCCATCATCTTCCTCACGCTGGTGGTGCGCTTGCTCATGCAACCGCTGACCAACAAGCAGATGAAGTCCATGAAGGCCATGGCCTCGTTGAAACCCTTCATGGACGAGATCAAGAAAAAGTACGGCAACGATCGGGCTCGCTACAACGAGGAGATCATGAAGCTCTACAAGACGCATGGGGTGAGCCCGCTCACGGGGTGCCTGCCCATGCTCTTGCAGATGCCGATCTGGATCGCCCTGTACCGGACGCTGTACTCCTCGGTGGAGTTGTACCAGTCGGCGTTCATCCCCGGTTGGATCGATGATCTCTCCTACCGGGATCCGTTCTTCATCTTGCCGATTGCCATGGGCATCGGAATGTTCTTGCAACAGAAGTTCACGCCCACCACGGCCGATCCCGCGCAGGCCAAGATGATGCTGTACATGATGCCGGCCTTGTTCACCTTTCTCATGCTCTACTTGCCGGCGGGCCTGGTTCTCTACATCTTCGTGAGCTCGCTGCTTTCCATCGCGAACCAGATCTGGTTCAATCGAAAGACCGCGAAGATCGCCACGGTCCCGGGGAACCCGGCGTAAGGCCATGACGGAGGAAGTGAGATGCTGAGAGAGTTTTTCGGCTCGAGCGTCGAAGACGCCGTGGAGAAGGCCGCCTGGAAGTTGAAGGTGAGACCCCAGGACATAAACTACTCGCAAATCCCCGGCACCTTTTCCCGCCTGGGGAAGCCGTCGATGGTAGGGATCCTGGTGGATTGCGAGAAGATCCCGAAGGGACCCGAGGCGTGTGAGGCAAAACCAGAGGTCGAGCTGGAGAACATCCAGGAGATCGAGGATCCCCAGGAAAAGGCCAGCCGATTTCTGCTGGGGGTTTTCTCCAGGATGGGCCTTCTGGCCAACGTGCGCAAGACGGTCAAGGGAGAGAACCTGGTGCTCTCGGTCGAGTTCACCGATGGGCAGATCGACATCCGCCGCGCCGAGGCCCGCGAGCTGCGTAGCGCGCTCCAGTTCCTGATCAATCGTGTTCTCTACGGTCAGAGCGGTGAGGAGACACGCGTGATCGTGGACTTCGGGGGCAAGCTCGAGGAACGCACGGAGCAGATGAAGGATCTGGCGCGCGAACTCGCGGAAAAGGTGAGCCGCATCCAAACCCCATTGAACATCTACCTGATGGACGCTCAGGACCGCAGGCTGGTCCACCTTTCGCTCGCCGAAGAGACGCGCGTGAGAGCCAGCGGTCGGGGGGAGGAGCGCTTCCGAATCCTCACCATCGAGCCGGCGGGGCCAGCCGATGAAAAAAAAGAGAAGCGCTGAAGAGCGGCTCCGGGCCGCGGCCATCGTCAAGCTCAAGTACGAGCTCGACACGGGCAGGCTCGATGAGGCCTTCCGGACAATATATCAGGGCGTGCTCGCCGATCTCGGGTTGAAGGAGCCGGAGGTCGACAGGTTTATTTCAAAGAATCGGGACGCGCTCTTGAAAATATGCCAAAACGACGGCTAGATCCCCGGCATGGAGTCGAACGGCCCGGGATCTGCGGATACCATCGTCGCCAGGGCGTCGGGCGAGGGGCGATCCGGCGTGGGCGTGATCCGCATCAGCGGGCCACTATCGGCATCGATCCTCCGGCGGATCTTCATCGCCTCGCCTCATCCGATCAGGCGGCCACGACGCCTGCTACCGGGACAGGTACGGGAACCCGGCGGGTGTCTGCTCGATCAATCGCTGGCCGTGTTCATGCCGGGGCCACGCTCCTTCACCGGTGAGGATGTCGCCGAGATCCACTGCCACGGAAGCCCGGCGCTGATCCGGGAGATCCTGCGGCTGATCTGCTCCCTCGGGGCGAGGAGTGCGCGTGCCGGAGAGTTCATCCACCGCGCCTTCGATAACGGAAAGCTCGACCTTCCAGGGGTCGAGGCGGTGCTGGCGCTGGTCGAGGCGCGCTCGGCGCTGGATGTTCGAGCCGCGGCGCGCTCTCTCAGGCCCGAGCTTTCCGAAAAGATCGCCAAACTCCGTTCGATGCTCACGGAGCAGATTTCCTTGATCAGCGCGATCATCGAGTTCCCCGACGAGCCGGAGGTCGCGTCCATCCGGACGAACCTGGAGGATCTCGTTCGTGCGGCAGACGACCTTCGAGCCTCCCTGCGCCGGATCTCGACCCAGGGATGGCGGGTGGTGGTCGCGGGCCGGACCAACGTGGGGAAGTCGAGCCTGGTGAATGCACTGGCGCGACAAAGGGTATCGATCGTCACCGACCAGGCCGGGACCACGCGAGACGCCGTGGGGGTGGACATCGAGATAGGTGGGGCGAGCGTCCGGCTCTTCGACACCGCGGGCGTCGGCGCGGGGGAGGGGAGCGAAGCCGACCGGCTGGCGCAGCGAGTGAGCCAGGAGCGAATCGAGGAAGCGAACCTGGTGGTGTGGGTCGGCGACGATCGCGGCGGCACCCTCGACTGCCCGGCGGACATCAAGAACCGCGCTATCGTGGTGCAAAACAAAGCGGATCTCCTTCTGGAAGATGAGCAAAGACGGCAGGAAGAAGAACTCCGTTCTCGTGGGGCGCTCCTGGTGTCGGCCAAGAACGGCTACGGACTTTCGCGGCTCGAGACGGAGATTTTACATGCGATGAGAGAAGCGCTCGGCCCCGACGACGGAATCGCCGCGAGCGATCGAGTGATTCTCGGCATCGAGAGGGTGCACGGAGCCGTCCAGAGCGCCGTGCGCAACCTGGATGCGCTTCCCGAACTCTCTCTTTCGGATCTCCAGACCACCGCCGGGGAGATCGATGCGCTCCTCGGGGCCAGACCGAGTGAAGATGTGCTCACGGCGATATTCGAAAGGTTCTGCATAGGCAAATGACGGTTCCACGTGGAACAGGGTTCGACGCGGTGGTGATCGGCGCGGGCCACGCCGGCTGCGAAGCGGCCCTGGCGCTATGCCGCCGCGGGCACACCTGCGCGCTGCTGAATCAAGATCTTTGCCGCATCGCCTGGATGTCCTGCAACCCGGCCATCGGGGGCCTGGGCAAGAGCCACATCGTGCGCGAGATCGACGCGCTGGGCGGCGAGATGGGCCGCGCCGCGGACGCCACCGCCATACACTACCGGCGGCTGAACGAGAGCAAGGGCCCCGCGGTCCGGGCCCGCCGGGTCCAGTGCGACATGGTCCTCTACCACCGCTACATGCGCCGGGTCCTGGAGCACGAGAAGAACCTGCAGCTCGTCGAGGCCGAGGCCACCGGGCTCAGAGTCGAAGACGGCCGCGTGACCGGGGTCGAGCTGGCCTCGAGGGAGGTGATAGGTTGCGACGCGGTGGTGATCACCACCGGCACGTTCCTGCGGGGCATGCTCTTTGTCGGAGAAGAGAGCGCGCGCGGGGGGCGCCTGGGAGAGCCGGCCGCGCTGGAGCTTTCGCAGAACCTTGCCGGATTCGGCTTTGAGCTTGGGCGGCTCAAGACCGGCACCCCGGCGCGGCTTTGCGCAAGCTCCATCGACTTCGCCCGCCTCGAATCCCAGCCGGCCGATCGTGTGCAGCGTCCGTTCTCGCACGAGAACGAGCGGTTTTCGTTGCCCCAGGTCGCCTGTCACCTGACGCACACCACGCAGCGGACGCACGACATCATCCGGGCCGCGCTCCACCGCTCCCCGCTGTACACCGGGAGGATTCAGGGCCTCGGACCGCGCTACTGCCCCTCGCTCGAGGACAAGGTGGTGCGCTTCGCGAGCAGGAATTCGCACCAGGTGATCCTGGAGCCGACCGGCCTCGAAGGAACCACCATCTACCCCAACGGGATCTCCACCAGCCTCCCCAGGGACGTGCAGGCGGAGTTCATCCACACCATTCCCGGCCTCGAGAACGCCAAGATAGAGTCTTACGGTTACGCGGTGGAGTACGACTACGTGAACCCGACCCAGCTTCTCCCCACCCTGGAAACTCGGCGGGTAAAGAACCTCTTTCTCGCCGGCCAGATCAACGGCACCTCGGGATACGAGGAGGCGGCGGGCCAGGGCCTCATGGCGGGTCTCAACGCCAGCGCGAACCTCCGGGGCGAGGCGCCGTTCGTGCTCGGCCGGGAACAGGCCTACATCGGGGTGATGATCGACGACCTGGTGACCCGGGGGACCCGGGAGCCGTACCGCATGTTCACCGCGCGGGCGGAGCACCGGCTACTTCTCCGCGAGGACAACGCCTGGGCGAGGTGCGCCGCGCTCGCCCGGCGGGCGGCGCTGCTCGACGGCGCGATCATCGAACGCAGGCAGGCGATCGAGCGCGAACTCGGCGCGCTTGTCTTGAGGCTCGACGAGACCACCACCTGTCTGGACGGAAAAGAGCGCACCACCCTTGCCAGGTTGCTGTCCCGCCCCGAGGTCGGCATCCGGGATCTGGCGGGGCTGCTTTTGCGAGAATACTCCGCCGAGGCCCTCGAACGGGCCGAGGTCGAGGTGAAGTACCGCGGGTACATCCAGCGCGAGAACGCAAGGGCCAGGGAGCTTGCCGCGCTCGCCCAGAAAACCATCCCCGCCGGCGTTGATTTCGGCTCGATCCCGGGTCTATCCAGGGAGCTGTCGGACAAATTATCTTCAAATAAACCAAGGACATTTGCGGAGGCGTCCCGTATAGACGGGATGACTCCGGCGGCGCTGTTGAGGCTTTCTATTTTCATCGACAAAATGCATGTTCCACGTGGAACATAGCCTGCTCACGAGGAGCATCCGAACCCCCGAGCGCCCTTTCGCGGTCCGTTTTGACCCCGAGGCCGGATGCGCAAGACCAAGTCGAGGTACCTGATGGAGCCGCACACCGACACGTTCCAGCAATGCCTTTGCGACGGAGCCGCGGCGCTCGGCCTTGCGCTCCAGGAAGAGCAGGTGGCGCGGTTTGTAAGACACCGTGAGCTCGTCCTGCGCTGGGGCGAGAAGATGAACCTCACCACCATCAAGGATCCCGAGGGGATGGCCGAGAAGCTCTTCCTGGACTCGGCCATGCTGTCCTTGGCGATCCCCAGGGGGGCCTCCGTCTGCGACGTCGGCTCCGGCGCCGGATTCCCCGGCCTGGTGCTCCTTTCAATCGATCCGACGCTGCGCCTTACCATGCTCGAGGCCCGCCGCAAGAAGGTGAGCTTTCTGGAAAGCGCGCTGCGCGCGCTGGAGCTATCGGCCGAGGTGCGCTGGGAGCGGCTGGGTTGGACCGAGCGGCCGCTGCCCACCTTCGACGAGGTGGTTTCGCGGGCGACGTTTCCACCGGAGGAATGGCTGCGCCTGGGCGCGCCCCTGGTGAAACCCGCGGGGCGGATCTGGGTGATGCTGGGGCCTGCGGAAGAGGCGGAAGAGGAGCAGGGCGATCTCTTTCCGCCGGCAAGGTTCTCCCTGGCGCAAAGGATCGAGTATCGTCTGCCGCGGACCGACTCCCGGCGCAGGCTGGTCGCCTTCCAGCGGTCGCCGTCCTAAATTCTTGTCCTTTTCGCCGGGGTTGTGGTAGAAGCACACCCCGCATGTCGAAGAACGCCGCCAAGAGAAGCGCGAAGATCGTGGCCATCGCCAACCAGAAAGGCGGCGTCGGCAAGACCACCACGGCCATCAATCTCGCGGCCGCCGTCGCCGTGGCCGAGAAGGACGTCTTGCTCGTCGATATCGACCCCCAGGCCAACGCCACCACGGGCCTCGGCATCGAAAAGGATGCGGAGCAGAAGAACCTCTACCACGTCCTCCTGGGAGAGGTGTCCATCGACAGCGTGCTACGAAAGACCGAGCTTTCGCATCTTCTGGTCGCGCCGTCGGACAACAACCTCTTCGGCGCCGAGGTGGAGCTGGTCTCGGTGCCCGAACGCGAGCGGAGGCTGCGCGCGGCGCTGCAGCCGTTGCGAGCGCGCTTCGATTACATCTTCATCGACTGCCCGCCGTCTCTGGGGCTGCTCACCATCAACGCGCTCACGGCCGCCGATCGGGTGATCGTGCCGCTCCAGTGCGAGTACTACGCGCTGGAGGGCCTCACCTCCCTGCTCAACACGGTGCGCATGATCAAGGACTCGCTCAACCCCGAGCTTGCCGTGGACGGGATCCTGCTCACCATGTTCGATCGGCGAAACGCCATCGCCCACCGGGTCTCGGAGGAGGTCCGGCAGTACTTCACCGATCAGGTCTTCGAGACGGTGATCCCGCGAAACGTGCGCCTCTCGGAGGCTCCGAGTTTCGGAAAACCCATCATGCTCTACGACATCAAGTCGACCGGAAGCGAGAGCTACATGGCCCTGGCGCGAGAGATACTGTCCGCGTAACTACCTGAATATCAAGGATATTTCATGGAGAAAGGCGGAAGAAAAGTTCTCGGAAAAGGTCTTCGGGCGCTCATCCCGCAAGGAACCGAAAGCTCGCCCAAGGAGGGCGGCGTCATCCTGTGTCCGGTGGAGAAGCTTCGGCCAAACGAGGACCAGCCGCGCCAGGCCTTCGACGAGGTCAAGCTCCGCGAGCTCGCCGAGAGCATCCGGGCAAACGGGGTGATGCAGCCCATCCTGGTGCGCCGGCTCGATGACGGGTACCAGATCATCGCCGGGGAACGCCGCTGGCGGGCGGCGCGCATGGCGGGGCTCACCGCGGTCCCGGCGATGGTCAAGGAAGCCTCCGGAACCCGGATGCTGGAGCTCGCGCTCATCGAGAACCTTCAACGGGAGGACCTCAACCCCCTGGAGGAGGCGGAGGCCTACCGGCAGCTGGTCGAGGAGCACGGGCTGACCCAGGAGGAGCTCTCCTCGCGCGTCGGGAAGCAGCGCTCCACGGTGGCGAACACCCTGCGCCTGCTCAAGCTCCCGGAAGAAGTGCGGCGCATGCTGCTCACCGGCGAGCTGAGCATGGGTCACGCCCGGGCGCTGCTCTCGCTGAGTTCCGCCGCCGAGCAGCTCGCGCTGGCGCGGCGCATCGTCTCCGGGAGGCTTTCGGTTCGCTCGACCGAAAACACGGTGCGCTCCCGTCCCGGGGCCGCCGCCAAGAAATCGGGCAAGACCCGGCGCTACGGGACCGCCGAGCAACGCCTGGTAGAAGAGCTGCAACGCCGCCTGGCCACCAAGGTCGAGCTCTCGGCGCGCCGGCGCGGCGGGAAGATCGTGATCCACTACTTTGGCCTGGAAGAGCTGGACCGGGTCGTCAACGTCATATTAGGAAATTGAGGGTAAACCCATGGCCGTCCTGCGCAAGGAGAACACCATGCCGCTGAAGACCGACGAGATGACCACCATCCTCGGGCGGGGATCCGAGTTCGAGGGAAAATTGCATTTCGAGGGCACGCTGCAGATCGAGGGCGTGTACTCGGGCGAGATCAACTCCGATTCCACCCTCATCGTGGGCGACGGGGCCAAGGTCTCCGCCGAGATCAACGTGGGCACGGTGGTGATCAACGGAGAGGTGCGGGGCAACATTCGCGCGGCCCAGGGCGTGGAGATCCGCGGCGGCGGCAAGATGTACGGCAACATCGAGACCCCGACGTTGCAGATCGAAAAAGGCGTGATCTTCGAGGGCAACTGCAAGATGCAGAACCTCTCGCCCAAGGGCGGGCCGGCCTTCCCGGAAAAAACGCCGAAGGCCCCGGAACCGCCCAAAAAGTAACGCAGGGGAGACGCCGCCATCCGCGAACCCTTCGGAAACACCACCGGGCTCAAGGTCAGTCAGCTCCACCGCATCCAGAAACTCTACGAGCGCAGGCTCCGCCCCTGGCAGCTCGTCTCGCCGGAGCTGGCCCGGTCCCTGTGCGAGCTGTCGCGGGAGTGCGGCCGCCAGCTGGGCTTGCTGGCCGACCGGCGGGGATACGTCCAGTGGGTGTTGGTCGGCAACCCCCACCGGCTCTTCTTGCCCGACCTGGGGCGCATGCGCGGGGGACGGGCGCGGTTCCGCGGGCTTCGGCTGCTACACACGCACCTTCGGCAGGAGCCGCTGACGCGGGACGACCTGGCCGATCTGGCCCTGTTGCGGCTCGACTACGTGGCGGCCATCGCCGTGAAAGAAGACGGCCTGCCGGGGCGGATCCACGGGGCGCACCTCTTGCCGGGAGAGGAAGGGCCGGAGCCGTACCGGCTCGAGGAGTTCGATGGCCCCTTCGAGACCGGGGGAGACTTCTTGGCGCGCATCGTCGCGCTGGAAGAAGAGTTCTCGCGCAAGGTGAGCGTCCAGCGGGTCGAGGGCGATCGCGGCAAGGCGGTGTGCGTGGTGTGCGCTGGAAGGTCGCAGGAGGCCGAGGAGGGGATCCTGGAGCTTCGCGAGCTGTGCCGCACCGCGGGGGTGGCGGTGGTCGGGACAGAGTCTCAGGTGCGGCCGCGGCCCGATCCGCGCTGGCTGGTCGGAAGGGGGAAGCTCGAGGAGATCGTCACCGGGGCCATGCAGCGCGGCGCCGACCTTTTGGTCATGGGCAGCGATCTCACTCCGGCGCAGGCCAAGGCCATCGCCAACTTCACCGATCTCAAGGTCATCGATCGGACCCAGCTCATCCTGGACATATTCGCCCGCCGGGCCCACTCGCGTGATGGGAAACTCCAGGTCGAGCTGGCGCAGCTCCGCTACCGCCTGCCACGCCTGGTCCACGAGGACACGGGGCTTTCGCGCCTGGCCGGCGGCATCGGGGGACAGGGCCCCGGCGAGACCAAGCTGGAGATCGACCGGCGCCGCTCGCGCGAGCGGATTCGACGGCTGGAGAAGGAGATCGAGCGGCTCTCGGAGCGCCGGGGCGTGCGCCGGGGTCTGCGGGAACGGTCGAACCTCCCGGTGGTGGCCATCGTGGGCTACACCAACGCCGGCAAGTCCACCCTGCACAACGCGCTGACCCGGAGCCAGGTCCTGGTCGAGGACAAGCTGTTCGCCACCCTCGATCCCACCAGCCGCCGGTTGCGCTTTCCCCGGGAGCGCGAGGTGATCCTCATCGACACCGTGGGTTTCATCCGAAATCTGCCACCTGAGCTGGCGCGGGCGTTTCGGGCGACGCTGGAGGAACTCCAGTACGCGGATCTGCTACTGCACCTTCTGGACGGTTCGGATTCTCGCATGGAAGAACAGCGCGCGGCGGTGGAAAAGATCCTGGCCGACCTGGATCTTCAGGCCGTTCCCCGTATCGTCCTGCTCAACAAGATCGATCGCCTTCCGGCCGCTCAAGTGTCGGCGCTGGCCGAGCGTCTCGGCGCGGTTCCAATTTCGGCGGCGAAGAAAATTGGCTTTGACGAGCTGCTACGTAAAGCCGAGATGTTGCTTTTTGCGCGAAATGACCCTCGATTGTTCGAGAACATAAAACCAGAAAGCGCAATCGGCCCGGGTGGCGCCTAGCCGAAAGACCGGGGCCTGTCCCCGTTGTTTGTCCAGGTTTTTCAGTGGGTTGGCGATCTGCCGCGGGCTTGATTTGGAGGCGCCGCTAGACGCTCCTGGTGACCAGGTACTGGATCTCCACCTGGCCTATGAAGAACATCATCCCGTCCCGTAGCACCAGCGAGCGTACCGGCTTTCCGCGGAATCGGATGCCGTTGGTGCTGGAGAGATCCGTGAGCAGGTGGCGGCCGTTCTGCAGGCAGACGTGGGCGTGCCGGCGCGAAACCGTGGGGTGGTCGATGACGATATCGGCCTCGCGGGGATCCCGCCCGATGACTCGATCGGTGGCGCGCAGACGGATCTCGCGGGATGCGCCGGAGAGGCCGAGCACCAAGACACCCTCGCGGACCTGACGAAACCCCCGCTCGGTGCCGTCGTCGAACGGCATGGGCGCCAGGCCCACCCGGGTGGGAGCATGGTATAGCTCGAGGTGTTCCTCCAGCGCGGAGGCGCCCTCTCCGGCCAGGTCCAGGAACTTCACCCGGTTGCCCCGCCCGCTCTCGTCGACGCCGATCACCTCTCCCGTCACCCGGATGGCCTGGCGTGCACCGGCGGGACGGATGGTCATGCTCACCACCGAGCCGAGCCGGAAGGGGATGGGCGCGTGGAACCCGATGCCACCCATGCTGATGTTGGCGGTGCGGCGGTAGGTGCGCTGGCCGCTGGTCTCCACCTCGACCAGGATCTCGGCCGGCACGCGCTGGGTGTGCCGGCGTTCTCCGCGGCGGCGATCCGGCCCGCGGCGATCCCGCCGCACCGACTGTTCCTTCTGCCTCCGGGGACGATTGCGTCGTTCGCTCATGGGTTCCATCGACTCGCGAAGATACGCGGGTCACTCCTCCTCGAACAGGTCCACCAACGATTGATCCAGGCTGGCCCGGCGAGCGCGGTTCTTGGACCATTCTCGCAGGGCCTTGATCTTCTCCTCGTACGTCGCGAACAGGGGCACGATCTCGTCGAGTTCCTTCTGGATGTCCCGAGTGGAAAGCTCGCGGCCTTCGGCGAAGGCCCGGTACATCCCCGCCACGACCCCTTGTTCGAGCTCGGCGCCGGAGAAGTGCTCGGTCTGGCGCGCCAGCGCGTCCAGATCGAAAGCCTTCGGATCCCGCCCGCGCCGCTTGACGTGGATATGCAGGATGGCCTTGCGCTCGTGGGGATCGGGGAGATCCACGAAGAACGTCTCGTCGAAGCGGCCCTTGCGCAAAAGCTCCGGCGGCAGGTTCTCGACCTCGTTGGCGGTGGCCACCACGAACACCGGCACCTTTTTCTCCTGGAGCCAGGTGATGAAGCCGCCGAACACGCGGGAAACGTTCTCGCCGGCGCCCGAGGTGGCCTGGGCGAAACCCTTTTCGATCTCGTCCACCCACAGCACCACCGGCGAGAGCGACTCGGCCACCGAGATGGCGCGCCGCAGCGACGTCTCGGGGCTGGCCATGCCGAACACCGCGCCCAGATCCAGGCGCAGGAGCGGAAGATGCCAGCTACCGGCTACCGCCTTGGCGGTGAGGCTCTTACCGCAGCCTTGAACGCCGATGAGCAGCAGGCCCTTCGGCGGCGGCAGGCCGTAACGGGCCGCCTCTTCACCGAAGGCCCGCCGGCGCTGCTTGAGCCAGCGCTTGACCTCTTCCAACCCGCCGACCGTTGACAGAGACTCCGAAAGCTCGATGAACTCCAGCACCTCGCTCTTGCGCAGGATCTGCTTCTTCTCCTCCAGGATGAGCGAGATGTCCGAGAGCTTGAAGCCGCCGCCCTTGCGCAGCGCCTTGGTGAAGACCCGGCGCGCCTCGTTCTCGGTGAGGCCGCGGGCCGCCAGCACCACCGCGTCGACGAAGTCCTCGGGGAAGACCACCTGCTCTTCGGCGCACACCGCGCGGAAGAGCTCGTCCACCGCCTGCCGATCGGGCAGGGGCACGTCCACGATGGTGATGTCTTTTTCGAGCTCGGGCGGGAGGACGAGCACCGGCGAGAGGAAGATGAGCGTGTGACCGGCGCGAGAAAGGACGGGCGAAAGTTCGCGCAACTTCCGCACCACGCCGCCGTCCGCAAGAAAAGGGTGCGCATCGATGAGGACGGTGACGCCGCGACCTGGCCGCTTCAGGCTCTCCAGTAGCGCGGGGAGATCGGTGCCGGGCTTGTTGGCCCCGCCTCCGGTCCGGCTCCAGGTGGAGATCGTCCGGTCTCTGCCGGCGGTCCGGATCAGGCGCAGGGCGCGCTCCTCCTCGTAGGTGAGCAGGTAGAGCAGGGGGTAGCCAGAATCGAAGAGCAGCGAAAGTTCGGCGATCAGCGCGTCCGACATGCGATCCCCCGCGAGGTCATTCGGAGGTTACCCGGATGACCTCTTCGAAGGTGGTGATACCCTGGGCCAGCTTCTTGATGGCCACTTCCCGCAAGGTCATCATGCCGTCCAGCCGCGCCACCTTCATGATCTCCTTGCTGTCGCCGCGCGTGTTGATGAGCCGGACGATCTTGTCGTTCACCGGCATGACCTCGTACACCGCGCTGCGGCCGAGGTACCCCGTGCCGCGGCAGGCGGGACAACCCTCTCCGAAGTACACCGGGAGTTTCTTCTGGCTCCCCTCGGGCATCTTCATGCGCAGCGCGCTCACTTGATCGGGGGTGAGGTAGTCTTTCTTCTTGCACTGCTGGCAGATGATGCGCACCAGGCGCTGGGCGACGACGCCCACCAGCACCGAGGACAGCAGGAAGGGTTCTACCTCGAGGTCCAGCATGCGCGAGATGGCGGTGGGGGAGTCGTTGGTGTGCAGCGTGGCGAACACCAGATGGCCGGTCAGCGCGCTCTGCACCGCGTTGGCCGCGGTCTCGGCGTCGCGCACCTCTCCCACCATGATGATGTCCGGATCTTGGCGCAGGATGGTTCGCAACGCCGAGGCGAAGGTGATCCCCACCGTGGGGTTCACCGCCACCTGGTTGAAGTCGTCCACCACCATCTCGATGGGATCCTCGATGGTGACGATGTTGACGTCCGGCCCGGAGAGGTACTTGAGCGCCGAGTACAGGGTGGTGGTCTTGCCGCTGCCGGTGGGGCCGGTGACCAGGACCAGCCCGTTGGGCCGGGCGATGAACTCCGAAAACTGGTTGAACTCCTTGGGATAGAACCCCAGGGCGGACAGATCCTGCATGAGCAGCGTAGGATCGAAGATGCGGATGACGATCTTCTCGCCGAATGCGGTGGGCAGGGTGGACACGCGCAGCTCGGTCTCCTGCTCGCCGGTGCCGGTCTTGATGCGGCCGTCCTGCGGGCGGCGCTTCTCGGCGATGTCCATGCGGGAGAGCATCTTGATGCGCGAGACCACCGCCGCGTGGACCACCTTGGGCAGGGTGGTGACGTTGTGCAGCACGCCGTCGATGCGCACCCGCACCAGGCTGTGTTCCCGGTGCGGCTCGATGTGGATGTCCGAGGCTCGCTGATCGAAGGCGTAGTGGAGCATGTACTCCACCGCGTTCACCACGTGCTTGTCGGTGGCCTCCAGCTCGTCCACCGCCTTGAGCTTGACCAGCTGCTCCAGGTTGCCGATGTCCACCCCACCGCCCATGGTCTGGGCGGCGGCGCTCACGGACTGGCGGAAGCCGTACACCTCGGTGATGAGCCGCTGGATGTCGCACTTGGCCGAGACGCGGGGATCGATCTCGTAGCCGGTGATTCGACGCAGGTTCTCGAGCAGTTCCGCGTCGAAGGGGTCGGAGATGGCCACGGTGAGCCGGTTGCCGGCAAGGCCGATCACCAAGACGTTGTGCCGCCGGGCGAAGGGCCGGGAGAGCACCGAGGCGATGAGCTTCATGTCCAGCTTGAGCGGGTCGATCTTCAGGTAGGGCAGCCCGCTCTCCTCGGCAAGCACCTTGGCGATGCGGTCCTCGGTGAGGACGGCGTTTTTCTCGCCCTGGACCGGGAGCTTGAAGGAAGCCAGGACCTCGGAGGGATAGACATCGTAGCGCTGGCGGCCGCCCTGGCGAAAGCCAGCCTCGCGGATCAAGCGCTGGCGTTGGGTGCCCTCCTTGATCTGGATTTCGAGCACCTGCTCCTCGGAGAGCAGCCCCCTTTTGACCATCAGGCTGCAAAGGGATGCAAAGTCAAGGGATTGGGCAGCCATGCCGTGTGTCTGTAACACAGGATTGAACACCGTGTAAAGCTGGCATAGCGTGTGAACGCCACATACCCGAGGAGCCGAAGCATGACGATTCTGGTCCGAAAGCTTCTGTCTTTTTCATGTGCCCTGTGGATCGGCTGTAGCGCAGGACCGAGTGCGCCGGTCCGGCCGACGGCGACATCTCCAACACAGGCGGCGGGTGGTCTTGCGCCGCCCGCGCCGAAAATCGCACCTGACCCTGTCCCCGCCCGCCCGGTCTCGCTCGCGGGATTCGAGGACCGGGGGACTTTTCTTGTCTACAAGAACGAGGAGCGGATCGCCGCCGCCCGGTTTGAATGGAAGAGTTCGGGAGAGTTTACCAGCCACAGCGCTCTGTCTCTGGCGGGCCAGGTGGTGGAGACCACTCTCACGATCGAGCCTGACGACGAGGGCCTGTTTCGGAAGATCGTTCTTTCGACGCCCCTCGGGCCGGCTACCCTGGAGCGCGAGGGAGCGCGGGCCACGGCGGCGTTTCGATCTCAGAAGACGGAGATCACGCTCAAGCCCGGGACTCTCCTGTTCGAGAACTTCTCGCCGGCCCTCCTGTCGCTCGCGGTCCGGGCCTACGATCGGGCGAAAGGGGGGACGCAGACGTTCCCCGCGCTGGTCATTCCGGGCGCCATGCTCGAGGCCACGATCGGCTTCCAGGATGAGGTTGAAAGGGCCCCGGGGGGACAGCCGGGCACCTTCAGGCGCTTTGTCTTCTCCATCGCCGGGGTGGATATCCGCCTGTGGGCGGATGTTCAGGATCGAATTGTTCTGGCCGAGGTGCCGGCGCAGTACGCGCGTTTCGTGCGTGAGGGCTACGACGAACTCGGCGTCGAGCCAAGCACCGCGACCGTGTCGCAGCCAGAATTTTCTGTAATGGTGGAGCGCGACTGGATGATCCCGATGCGGGATGGGGTGCGGTTGGCCACCGACCTCTATCGCCCCGAAACCAGGGAGCCTGTCCCCCTCATCCTCATCCGAACGCCCTACCAGAAGACCATGCTCGAGCTCACCGCGCGCTTCTACGCGCGCCGGGGATACGCCGTGGCCGTGCAAGACTGCCGGGGGCGCTTCAAGTCCGAGGGTGTCTGGGAGCCCTTCGTAAACGAGGCTCACGATGGCTACGACACGATAGAATTCCTGGCAGGACAGCCGTTCTGTTCCGGCAAGGTGGGAATGATCGGCGGCTCGTACCTCGGTTGGGTCCAGTGGTGGGCGGCCCGCGAGAAACCACCGCATCTTGTCACTATCATCCCCAACGTCTCCCCGCCGGATCCGCTTTACAACATTCCTTACGAATACGGGGTGTTCTTTTTGCTCGGAGCCATCTGGTGGGCGGAGGTGGTGGAGTCAGAGGCCACGGCGGACCTCTCGGGAGCGGTGCTGACACGCATCGGGGAGCGAAAGTACACAAAGCTCTTGATGGACCTTCCGGTGATCGATCTCGACAAGAAGGTCTTCGGGCATGAAAACGCGTTCTGGCGCAAGTGGATCGAGCACCCGGCGCAAGACGAGTACTGGGACCGTGCGAGTTTTTTGGACAAGTTGTGCCAGGTGAAGATCCCGGTATTTCATCAATCGGGCTGGTTCGACGGAGACGGGATCGGGACCAAGCTCAACTACCTCGCCATGCGCAACTGTGGGCACCCGTTCCAGAAACTCATCCTTGGTCCGTGGGGACATACGGACACCGCAACCCGGAGCATCGGTGACCGAGATTTTAGTCCGCGCGCGGTCATCGACTTGCAAACGGAGTACTTGCGCTGGTTCGATCGTTGGCTCAAGGGTGTCGAGAACGGGATTGAAAAGGAGCCGCTGGTGCGGCTGTTCGTCATGGGTGACAACCGCTGGCTGGAAGGAGAGCGGTACCCGCTACCGGGGACCAAGATGACGCCATTTTACCTTTCTAGTGATAAAGGAGCGGCAGGCCAGAATGGAGACGGGCTCCTTTCAATAGAGCCGCCAAGAAAAAAAAGTTCCTACGACTCGTTTGTTTACGATCCCGGAGATCCCACACCAACCCCTTACTTCTACGAAGAAAATACAGGGGACAGCCCCATGCCAGAGGAACGGCGCAAGGCAGCTCGAAAGGAACATGCTCGGACTATCCTTTCGTCTCGGAAAGATATTTTAGTGTACCGTACGCCACCGATCGAGAGACCACTTACATTCGCGGGTCCCATCGAGGCTAATTTGGTTGCTTCGACTTCGGCGAGAGACACGGACTGGTTCGTGCGACTTGTGGAAATCGATGATAGGGATACGCCATTTTTACTGGCAGAAGGGAAGATCCGCGCCCGCTACTGGAAGTCACTGCGTAAGCCGGAATTACTAAAGCCAAGCGAGGTCGTGACGTACCGGATCGATCTTTGGCACACGGCTATCACGATACCGAAGGGGTATCGCCTGCAAGTAGAGGTAGCTTCAGCTTCTTTCCCAATCTTCTCACGCAACCTCAACACGGGAGGCAACAACGAAACCGAAGGAGAGTTCATTAAGGCCAAGCAGATGATCTATCATGAGTCTGGGCGGCTATCTTACATTTCTTTGCCGTTGCTTTACTGACCAGCAATCCGGGGGCATCGGGGGAACCCTGGGGAACCCTGGGGACAGGCCCCTTGATTGTGCTGTCCGGATTTTTGTCGCGAGTGTCGAAATCC
>CAZLNM010000038.1:13098-39852 GCA_964561025.1 uncultured Myxococcales bacterium | reverse complement strand
CGCTCAAGCCGAGCATCATATCTTCCTTTCGCAGGAAGAGCATGCCTGCATGCTCTTCATATCAGCGGCTCCAGCCGAAGCCCGACTGCTGTCAAGGGCGAGCGTAGCGAGTCGCGAAGCGATCAAAGACCCTTGACAGCAAAGGTCGGGCGAAGGCGCCTTGCGCGCCGCGCCACTGAAAGTTCCGCAATGGCTCAATCGGACAAGAGTGCGTCAACGAAACGGAACGTTCAGCGCAGCCAGTAGAGCGGGACGTTGGCCTGGCGGGCCTTCCTGGGAAGCTCCTCGTCGAGGTAGCGCCGGGCGCGGGCCAGGTCCTCCTTGCAGCGGGCGAGGTCGGCCTCGGCCTTCTCGGCGTTCTGGCGATCCATGGGCCGTACCAGCACCTGAAAGGAGTTCCAGGCGGCGTCCTTCTCGGCCTCCAGGCGCTGGCAGTCCGCTTCCAGCTTTTGCACCAATGCCCGCGCATCGTCGGCCAGCTTTTTCCACTGCTCGCGCAGCGCGGCGCGGTCCGGCTCCTCGGGCTCGGCCTGGGGCATTGGGAATTTACCCACGTCGGCCGGCGGGGGCGAGGTGTCCTGGATGGGTGGCGCCGGCGCAATCGGCAGGCGCTCGGTCTCGGCCGGGGGAGGGGATGGGGTCGCTGTTCCGCTCGAGGGCGCGGCATTCTGCTTCTTCTGGGCGGCTTCTTCCCGGCGCTGGATCTCCTCGAGGACCTTGCTGCGCATGGGCTCGGGGAGGTCCTCCGGCCGGTCGGTGAAGTGGACCGTGCCCTGCTTGTCCACCCAGCGGTAGAGCTCGCCGGCGCGGCCTGTCCGCGTCCCGCCCAGCAAGGCCGCGGCCGCCGCCAACACGAGCCACCCGGCAAGGAGCCTTGCGCTGCCGTCGCTATGCATATCTTGATTGTAACGCGAGGGAGCGGTTCTTGGCAACTTCCGGGTCCCCGCCGGCTACTTCTTGATCCGCGTCATCTGCACCGCGGACTCGGAGTCCATGCTGGCCATGCCGCCCATGCCGGCCTTGGTCTTAAGCGTCCCCTCGAGGCGGCTGAACATGTTCTCCGTAAGGTCGAAGGTCAGCCGGAAGGTCCCGTCGATGGAGAGCGACGGCATGGCGGCGCCCGCGGGCAGCGCCGGGCTGGCGGCGCCGTCGTCATCCTCCGCGCCGCCCTCGTCTCCCTCGTCTCCCATGCTCGGCATGGCCGGCATCCCTGGCACCTTGGGCATGCCCGGCATTCCCCCCGGCATCCCCGGCATGGCTCCCGCGCCGGGCGCGCCGCCGCCCTGGCCCGAACCCGCGACGCTCGTGCTCACGGACACCTTGAGCCGGGCCTCCTTATCGGTGATTTCCTCGACCTCGGTGGAGATTTTGTAGCTGGCCAGGGTGGTGTCGAAGGCCTGACCGGCGGAGAGGTCCCCCTCGGGCAGGCGCAACAGCTCGAGGAACTGGCGCGGCACCAGGTCGACCTTCTGGGCGTTCTGTTTTACCGCGATCTTCTTTTGCTTCTTCTTGCCGACGGTCTTTACCGAGTAGCCGGCCTTCAGCGCGCCGGTCCTGGGATCGAACTCGGCGTAGCAGCTCACCTGTTCGTCGCCGGCCTGGCCGGTGGCCGAGACCCCGGTGGGGGACACCCTGCCGGACACCAGGCTGCTCGCGCCGCTCTCCTCCACGATGAGGTACACGATCTCCTGGAAGGTGAAGTTGCCCTTTTCGTCGATCTTCACCGGATTCTTGAGCGCGCGCGGAGGGAGCCCCTTGAGCCCCGAGAGTTTCCGGCCGGATTGATCCCGAAGGTCGAAGGACTCGATGTTCAGGGTGGCCTCGGCCGAGCCGTCCGGCAGCACCCTGTCGATGGCCAGCGAGAAGACCGAGTCGGTCTTGAACTTTCCGCTCATGCCCACGCCCATGCCGGACAGGGAGAACGAATCGTTGGAGACGACCTGGAAGCGGTAGGTGGCGCCCTTCTTCCAGCGGTAGCGAAGCTCGACCCCGGAAGCGCTCGTGTTCAGGGCGAAGGCCGCGAGGAACGCGACGGTAAAACCTGCCAGCCAGCGACTCATGGGATTCATCGTAAATTCTCCTTTCATAAAATGTTGGCCTTGCAGACGAACGCAAACACTCCGATAATCATTCCAGGTCATCGGCCGACCTTTGCCCGTCGAGTGATAATGTCGAAGGACACCCGATTGCAAGCCCGGGGATCGTTGGCGAGGTGGAGCGGGGAAGGCGCCCTTCTCGCCGTGTTTCTTTCGCTTACGCTGGTGTGCGCCTCCTGCACCGCGACCTACGCTCCACCCGTGCGCTATTTCACGCCGGGAGCGCCCGGCAGGATCAAGGCGGGCGACTACGAGGTCGGGTTCAGCTTTTTTTCCGCTTCCCTCACCACCGGGTTGTACGACTGGCTCAGCACCGAGGTGGGCGTCGAGTACCAGGCGCTCTCGGTCATGGGGTTCACCGGATTTCGCCTGACGGCCTCCGCGTCGAAATACCTCGTCTCTGACTTCGAGTTTGGTGCCGGTCTCGGGCTTGGCGGTTCGAGATGCGGCAACCAGGAATATGACGATGCCTATGCTTCGTGCACCTGGGATGGTCTCGACAGTCTCGACCGGTTCGCCGGCGGTGGCTATTTTGGCCTCGGTGCTCGGCTGGGCACCGATGAACTCTCCATGTATTTTCGAGGTCGCGGGGAACTCACCAAGGCGACCGGCGTGCCGCTCACGGTCTGGGCCGGCGGGCTCATGGGCCTTCATGTCACCTTGGGGCGCTTGCTTGGCATCCACTGCGGTTTTGGCTACGGTGGCTACTGGAACGAGATCGACTCTCGAGGAAGCATCCTCTTGGAGTTCGGGTTCGCCTTCCGGTTTGGAGGCGGCGCCGAGCAAGAGAGAAAGGCCATTCGCGCCAGCCCGCCGGGTGATGGTGACGGTTCTCCCGCCGCCTCGCGCCGGGCGCCGGCTCTTGCGACACTCGATTCGTCCTGTGAGTTCTTGGCGCCGGGCCCCGTGGTCGTCGCTGTCCGCTCCTTCGAGGATCCCGGGGAAAGACTTAGCGAGGAGCTGCGAGACGACCTGTCCCGGGCGTTGTTCTCGCGCGTTGTGGATGGTTGTAAAACCGGGGCGCACAGCCGAAAGATCCGCTTCGTTCGCGTTTCCGATGACGCCGGGCGGAACTGTTCGCCCGAGACATGTGACATCGAATGGGGCGACACACAAGCATCGAGGATGATGCTTCGGCCCTTCTTTCACCGCGATGGCGACACCTGCCGGATCGAGTTGGTTCTTTCGGAATTCTATGTTCCGGAAAGGCGCTGCGGGTTCCAGGCGAACATGCCTTGCGCTTTTCCGGGGATGTTGGATGGCGTGCGCGAGGCGACCGCCTGGTTGATCTCCGTGATGGCCCGCTGAACCGCCCCTTGGACAACAATCCGGGGCCTGTCCCCAAACTTTTTCTTTTGTTATCGAGGGGATGAAGCCGAAGCCCAGGGGGGTCAGATCAGGGCGTCCTTGTCGTCGCCGAGCCGGACAAGCTCGATGCGGGCCGGGTCGGCGTTGCCCAGGTGGTGGCGGGTGTCGGCGAGCGCGATGTGCTTGGCCGGCGGGTTGAGCGGCCGCTCGTCGCCGAAGAAGGCGCGCCGCTTGGCCTCGATGATCCGCAGGCCCACCGCGTCCGCCGCCACCGGGTCCCGGCTCAGGATGAGCCCGCCGTAGGCGAAGACGTGCTCCGGGTTGAACCCGTGTGGGCCGACGCTGTGAAAGAGCGGAGTGAGCATGATAAGCACGTTCAGCCGGGTGCGCCCCGCGACGTGGGGCAACTTCCAGATGGCGGCCAGGTCGGCGCAGGAATCGGCGTGGTGGTTGTAGGGGTCGGGCACGAACATGATGTAGTTCTTGATGAGCGAGCCCACCCCCGACCAGTGGTGAGTCCGCATGGGCCGGGTGTTGACGAGCGCCGTGGCGCGCTGAAAGACCGGGTTCTGGAGCACGCCCCGGTCGTCGATACCGATCCGGTCCTCGGCCACCCCCAGCTCGGCGATGCGGCTTTTTAGGGCCTGCTCGACCTCGGGCGGGGTGGGGAGGAACTTCCACACGTTGGACTTGATGCCCACCACGTCGTCGGGCCGGATGAGCGCGCCGAAGGCGTCGAGAGGCTTTTTTTCCCCCGTGAGCGCGCAGGCGGCCTCGTCGATCATGCGTAACACGACCCCGGGGTTCGCCTTGCCGTCCGGGCCGACGGCGGCGCTGTCCCGGATGAGGACCACCCGGCTCTTCTCCACCGAGGCCGCCTTCTCCGGGGCGGGGGACGGCGTTACCGGCGCGGCCGGTGTTTTTCCCTTGGACTCGCAGCCAAGGAGCCATCCCCCGGCGGCCGCGGCCGTGGCCGTGGCGAGGAACTTTCGGCGCGAGAATGTCTTCATCTGGCCTCCCTCGCCGCGGCGCGCTCCAGTGCGGCGCGGGCGGTCTTCTCGTCCGGCGCAAAAAAAACCAACGCGAGCCGGTTTTTCTTACGCCACAGAGCGGCGTATCGCCCGTCCGGCCGGCGCGCCGGCCCCGGTTGATCTCCCAGGATCTCCGAGCGCGCGCTGGATTCGGCCAAGGCCGCGCGTTTCTCGTCGGGGTACTCGACCAGGACCAGAAGGTGCCGGTTGTCGCCCGCCCCGTAGCGCGCCAGCGCCGCGTCCGTGTCCGGCCCGAGGGCCAGCGGATTTCCGTCGCTTATCTGGTAGGCGCTGTTCAGCCACACCGGGTGGCGGAAGTAGCGCACGCTTTCGGCCACGAGGCCCTCTCTCGGCAAGCGCCGGACGACCCCGGGCAGCGCGCCGTCTTTTTTGATGAGCCCGGCGATGGCCCGGGCCAGCGCGTAGACCGCTCGGCGGCGCGGCTCCGTCTCGGGGTAGGCGGTGACGGTGACGACGAAGCGGTCTTTCCAGAAGGTGAGCATGCCCGCAAGGTACTGCGAGCCCTGGCCGACCTCGTGCTCGGCGCGCTCCATCCCGTGCGCGAAGACCCCGAAGGCGTCCTGGGAGCGGCCCATGTCGTAGATCTCGACCTCGATGGGAGCCTCGCCCTCCCGGTCGTAGCGAAGGACCGAGAGCGCTCGAAAGCCGAAGGACAAATACAGCTCGGCGTGCCCGTCGATGTGCTGATACAGCGTCTCGTGGTCGAACCGCTCGGCCGCCGGCGCCCGCCGGTATCCCTCGAACTTCTCGGGGAGCTTTCCGAAGACATCCAGCGGCGCGCTCGTGCTTTGCGCTGGATCCGGTCCCAGCAGCAGAGCGAGCGAAAACAGCGTAAAGCAACCCCACGTCATGCGCAGATGCTAGCGGGGGAGCGCGGGCAGGTCAATCGGGCCGGCAGGGCCGCTTTCTGGACAGCCTGGGCGGGGTTTGTTACCATCGCCTCCGTTGAGAGCCCGCGGGAGGAGCGCGTGCCGCCCAAGAGCAAGACGGTCATCACGGTCATCTCCAAGATCGGGCAGCGCCCGGCCGGCACGCCCGCCTGCCTGGTGATGATCTACGGCCTCGACCTGGGCAAGAAGTACAGCCTGGACAAGGCCACGATCATCATCGGCCGCTCGGCCAAGTCCGACATCCAGGTGGACCAGGAGTCGGTTTCGCGCAGCCACGCCAAGATCACCAACGACGGGCAGAAGGTCCTCATCCGGGACCTGGGCAGCACCAACGGCACCTACGTCAACGACGAGCCGGTGGAGGAGAAGACCCTGCGCGACGGGGACTTCATCAAGATCGGCCGGACCATCTTCAAGTTCCTCTCGGGCGGCAACATCGAGAACGCCTACCACGAGGAGATCTACCGCCTCACCACCGTGGACGGGCTGACCCAGGTGTACAACAAGCGCTACTTCATGGAGACGCTGGAGCGGGAGATCTCCCGCAGCCGGCGCTACGGGCGCGACCTGAGCCTCATGATCTACGACATCGATCACTTCAAGAACATCAACGACAGCTTCGGGCACCTGGCCGGCGACTACATCCTCAAGGGCATGTCGGAGGTGGTCAAGGCCCATATCCGGCGCGAGGACTTCCTGGCGCGCTACGGGGGCGAGGAGTTCGCCATCATCCTGCCGGAGATCGACCACACCCGGGCCATGATGATGGGCGAGAAGGTGCGCAAGATGGTGCAGGAGCACGTCTTCAACTTCGAGGGCACCGCCATCCCGGTGACCGTCTCGGTGGGGGTGGCCACGCTGGACGACTCGGTGTCCGAGGGGCTGGACTTCATCAAGCTGGCCGACCGCCACCTGTACGCGGCCAAAGAAGCGGGGCGAAACCGGGTCGACGGTTGACGGCGGGGCGGCACAGTCCGCTCGCGGAGATCTCTGGTGGCTGCCCAGGAAGACCTGCCGGGGCGGGCAGGCGCGGGGGCGCCCGGCTTCAGGTGGCAGCGCGGGCGCGCTCGTCGAGCAGGTCGTTGACCATCTGCTGCACTCGTTCGCGCACCCGTTCGGCCTCGCCGGCCACGCGCACGGCGTCGTCGGGATCGATGGCCTGCCGCTCCCAGCGCAGCGGCTCGCCGAAGGCGATGCGCCAGCGGGCGGGAAGCGGCAGCAGCCCCAGCGGGCCCAGGGCGGGGAAGGTGAACGTCACCGGCAGGTAGGGCAGGCCCAGCGGCCGCGCCAGCCAGCGCAGGCGGGCCACCACCGGGTGGATCTCGTCCGGGCCCACCAGGGCGGCCGGAAGCAGCGGGACGCCTTCGCGGATGGCGAGCTTGAGGAAACCGCCGCGCCCGAAACGCTGGAGCTGGTGGCGGTTGCGGTAGAGCTTGCCCAGGCCCTTGTCGCCCTCCGGGAAGACCAGCAGCGGCGCTCCCCGCTGCAAGAGCCTTTTCGCGTTGTCCGGGTGGGCCCGCGCGCCGCCCAGGCGCGTGAGCAGCGGCCCCAGGAAGGGGAAGTGGAAGACGAAGTCCTCCATCAGAAACCGCACCGGGACATCCTCGCCGCGCGCGCGCTCCACGGCCAGCTTGAGCATGAGGGCATCCCAGGGCAGGACCCCGCCGTGGTTGGCGACCACCAGGAAGGGCCCCTCCGCCGGCAGGCGGTCGAGCCCCCGCACCTGGATGCGCCAGTAGCGGTCGGCCAGCCAGCGCAGCAGCGGCTTTGCCTTTTCCCACGACACCGGGTCGAAGCCAAACTCGTCCACCTCCAGCCCGCGGCAGGAGAGCGACCAGGCGGCCAGGCGCCCGATGATGGTCTCGGGCGCGAGCGGCATCCTGGCGGCGTCGGGTGACAGCTCCTCGGTCTCGTCCACGAGCTCGCGGCGATCGACCGGCCGGGGCGGCAGCTCCTTCTCGACGAGGGGTTCCGCCGCGAATTCGGGTGCCGGGGCGGGCGGGCTCTTTTCGGGCGCAACCGCCGGCCGAGCCGCCCGCCTCTTTCGCGCTTTCCGGGCGGGCGTCTTCGCGGGAGGGCTCTTGTCGGCGGCCGCCGGGGTGGCGGGGGCGCGGGTGAACGGATCCCGGCCCAGGACGGAGCGGCTCATGGTGTGCCTCCGGCGCTGGGGACCTTGGGCAGCATGCGGTGGAGCAGGGTGAAGTTCTGCAGCGCCTGGTGCGAGGAGAAGCGCGGCCGAAAGCCGAGCTCGCGCCGCGCGCGGGCGGTGTCCGCCACCCACAGGTAGCGCAGGTAGTCGAAGAACGCGACCGGGGTGTCCGAGAGCTGGCAGGCCCACAAGAAGCCCCCCAGCCGCTCGCTGAGCAGGTGCGGGATGGGGAGCGGCAGGCGGCCGGCGGAGCGGATGGCCACCGAGAGCGGCACCACGCCGTCGCCGGCCACGTTGAAGGCGCCGGGGCAATCCCGCTCCCACGCCAGCCACAGCGCCTCCAACGCGTCGGACTCGTGGACGAACTGGAAGAGCGGATCGAAGCCCATCACCGTGGGCACCAGCGGCCGCGACAGCAGCCGGATCATGAAACCGTCGGAGTGCTGGCCCAGCATGGAGGCGAGCCGCAGGCAGGTCACCGTGGTGTCGGGGGAGCGCCCGGCGAACTCCCACAGGGCCTGCTCGGCCGCGATCAGGTCGGCCACCTGCGGGCAGTTCGAGACGCCCCGTAGCGGCGCGTCCTCGCGGATGAAGTTGGGGTTGTCCGGCCGCGCGCCGTACACCATGGTGCTGCCTTCCATGATCACCTTGCGCAGGCCGGCGCTGGAGGCGGCGTGGAGCAGGTGCAGGGTGCCGATGACCTGCAGCTCGTGGGCGTAGTCCAGGTCGTGGATGGGGTGGGACAGGAAGGCCTGGTGCACCAGGGTGTCGACCCGGTGCCGGGCGAAGACCGCCTCGAGTTCCCGCCCGGCGTTGGGGGAGGTGAGGTCGAGCTGAACGTACTCGAGCCCCGCGCCCGAAAGGTGCGGCTCGCGCACGTCGATCACCACCACGCGGCGGCAGCGGGGGTCGTGGAGCAGGCGGTTGCACAGCTCCCGGCCCAAGAACTCCGCCGCCCCGGTGAGCGCCACCACGCGGCCCGGTTGCTCCTGCGATGCCATCAGGCCTTCTGTACGGCAAGCTGCCCGGCGAGTCAACAAGTTGCGAGAGCGCCGCGCTCAAGTCATACAGGGCGCGGCTGCTTGATGGCTGGTGTAGCCTCCGCCCGACCTTGGCTGTCAACGGCCTTCGGTCGCTTCGCGACTCGCTGCGCTCGCCGTTGACAGCGGTCGGGCTTCGGCTGTCCTGGCACCCATGAAGGGAATGCAGGCATTCCCTTCATCTTCGATGAAGAGGGTATCAAATTTTTTCTGCGGTTTTCCCAAGTCGCAGGTTTTATCCAAGGTTCTTTCTGAGAATTTCCTTGGCAGAAGGTTTTTCTCTTTCTTTCTAGTTTATTCCCTGGGGGTTCACGGGGGCAGAGCCCCCGTGCGAGGATTTCTCATGGCAGCTGGTTCTTCCGGAATTTTCCATATTTGCAGTTTTTTGGCCGCGCGTATGTCTGTGGTATGGTGCACGGCATGGCCGGGAAGATCCATGTGCTCTCCTCGGAACTCATCGACCGCATCGCCGCCGGCGAGGTGGTGGAGCGGCCGGCCTCCGCCCTCAAGGAGCTTCTGGAAAACAGCCTGGACGCCGGGGCCCGCAGCATCGAGTGCCAGCTCGAGGAAGGGGGGCGCACCCTCATCCGGGTGAGCGACGACGGCGAGGGGATGTCCCGCGAGGACCTCGAGCTCTCGGTGGTGCGCCACGCCACTTCCAAGCTCAAGGAGCCCGCCGATCTCGATGCCATACGCTCGTTGGGATTTCGCGGCGAGGCGCTGGCCAGCCTGGCGGCGGTGTCGCGGCTGCGCATGGTGAGCCGGCGGCGCGAGGACGACACGGGCTGGGAGCTCACCTGCGAGGGCGGGGAGCGCTCGCGCCTGCGCGAGATCGGCGCGGCCCCGGGCACCCTGGTGGAGGTGGCGGATCTCTTCTTCAACACGCCGGCGCGGCGCAAGTTCCTGCGCTCCGCCGCCACCGAGCTCTCGAACGCCCAGGCCTGGATGGTGCGCCTGGCGCTCATGGCGCCCGGGGTGCGCCTTACGCTTCGCCACGGCAAGCGCCTGCTGCTCGACGCGCCGGTGGCCGCGGACTTCGCCCAGCGCGTGGCGGTGGTGCTGGGGCGCGAGGTCTTCGAGCACCTGCACCCGTTCTCGGGCCGCGACGGCGACTACGCCGCCTCGGGCATGATCGGCGACCCGGACCTCGTGCGCACCTCGCCGCGGGACGTGTTTGTCTTCGTCAACGGGCGCTTCGTGCGCGACCGGGTGTTGCAGCACGCCGCCCTGGCGGGTTATCGCAGCTTGCTGCCGCCGGGCCGGTACCCGGTGGTGGTGGCGCGGCTCGAACTGCCGCCCGAGCAAGTGGACGTGAACGTCCACCCGCAGAAACTCGAGGTGCGCTTCGCCGAGGGGGACCGGGTGCACCGCCTGCTCTCGGGAAGCGTGGCCCAGGCCCTGGCGGGCTCCCCCTGGCTCTCGCGCGGGCGAAGCTACGTGCTACGCCGCGAGGAGCCTCGCCGCGGGCCCCCGGACACCGCTACGGCAATGTCCGAGGTGCGGGAGGAGGTGCAGCGCTACCTCTCGCTCGCCGAGCGCTCGAGCGGCGCGCCCCGCCCGCGTTCGATCGATATGGCGGGGCCGTCGGCTGCGGCCCCGCTGGCGCCGGCGCAGCCCGGGCGCGAGACGGACCTCGGCCGCTTCCTGGGCACGCTGTGGCAAACCTACCTGGTCTTCGAGGACGGCGAGGAGCTGGTGCTGGTCGATCAGCACGCCCTGCACGAGCGCATCACCTTCGAGCGCCTGCGGGCCCAGGCCCGCGCGGGGGGCGTGCTGGCCCAGCGGCTGCTTCTGCCGCTGGAGGTCGAGCCGAACGCGGCCCTCATGGCCACGTTCGCGGAGCACGAGCGGCGGCTCTTCGAGCTGGGTTTCGAGGCCGCGCCCTTCGGCGAGAAGGTGCTGCGCCTGACGGCCGCGCCCGCCGGGATCGATCCGCTGGCCGCCCGGGCGGTGTTCGTCGAGGTGCTCGGGGAGCTGGCCGAGCTGGGTCAGGCGGCGGCCTGGGAGGAGGCCCGGGACGAGATCCTGGCCCGGCTGGCCTGCCACGCCTCGGTGCGCGCCGGGCAGACGCTCTCGCTCCCCGAGGTGAACGCCCTGCTCGCCGAGATGCGGCGCACCGACTTCGCCAGCCGTTGCCCGCACGGCCGGCCGGTCCTCACCCGGCTGGCCCGCTCCGAGGTCGAGAAGTGGTTTTTGCGCAGGTGAGGGACGCGGCGCGGCCGCCACTACTGGTGGTGGCCGGGGCCACCGGCTCGGGCAAGGGCGAGCTGGCCCGCGAGCTGGCCCGGCGCCTCGACGGCGAACTCGTCTCCGCCGACTCGCGCAAGGTGATCTTGGGGTTGGACATCGGTACCGCCAAGCCCGCGCGCGGCCCGGACGAGCCCTGCGTCTGGCACCTGCTCGACGTGTGCCGGCCCGGCGAGGTGTTCTCGGCGGCTCGCTACGTAGAGCTCGCCGACGAGGCGATCGCGGCCATCCATGCCCGGAAGAAGACGCCCATCGTGGTCGGCGGAACGGGGCTCTTCATCCGCTCGCTGCTGTTCGGCATCATCGATACCCCGCCCCGCGACGAGGAGCTGCGCCGGCGCCTGGAAGCCGAGGAGGACGCCGAGCCGGGATGGCTCCATCGCCGCCTGCGGCAGGTGGACCCGGACTGCGCCGCGCGCCTCGCGCCCACGGATCGCGTCCGGCTGGTGCGGGCCCTGGAGGTGTTCGAGAAGAGCGGGCGGCGCATGTCGGAGCTGCAACGCGAACACGGGTTCGCCAGGCCGCGCATGCGCTTTATCGCGCTGGCCATCGACTGGCCGCGCGAGGCGCTCTACCGGCGGCTGGATTCGCGGGTGCGGCGGATGATGGAGCGCGGCTGGCTCGACGAGGTGCGTTCGCTCGGCGCGACGCTCCGGGGGCCCGCGCGCCGCGTCCTCAAGACGCTCGGCTACCGGGAGCTGGCCCGGCACCTCTCCGGGGAGTGGACGCTGGAGCGGGCGGTGGAGGAAGTCCAGCGGGCCCACCGGCGCTACGCCCGCCGGCAGCTGGCCTGGTTCCGCGCCGAGCCCTGGCTGGAGTGGGTGGCGGCGCCGCCCGATCTCGAAGTCATCGAACGGCGCGCCCGCGAATTTTTTGCGGAACCGCTCAGCGCCAGTTCCAGCCGACCTTGACCAGGAAGTTGTGGTACTGGTCCGAGGTCTCGCCGGTCTGGCCGTCCATGTGGAAGCCGCTCACCTCGAGCATCTCCCAGCCGAGGCCGACGGCCAGCATGTCGAAGAGCACCAGATCGAGCCCCGCGCCCACGTTGAAACCCTGGCCGGACCCGTCCACGTCCTTGGAGGTCATGACGGTGAACAAGAAGCCGCCCGTGAAGTAGAAGCGCAGCAAGGGCTTTACCAGCATCAGGCGGATGTCCAGGTTGGCGTAGGGGTAGGTGTAGGCGGCCGAGCGGGCCTGGGTGCCGGTGCCGGCGTCGATGGTGGTGCTGGTGCTGCCGAAGCCGACCCGGATCAAAAACGCCGGGCCCAGCGTCACGTCGTTGAAGGCCAGCCGGTAGACAAGTTCCCCGCGCCACTGCATCTGGGAGGCGCTCCAGGCCTCGGTGGCGCCGGACTGCTTGTACTCGAGGCCCAGCGACATGTTGAAGGCGCCGCCGAAGCCGATGTCGCGCACCACCGGCACGTCCAGGAACGAGCCCAGGAAGAACCGCCCGTCCACCCAGATGCCCGGGTACACGCCGGCCTTGTGCTGGGGGCTCAGGCCGGAGCGGTGGTTGAGGGAGAAGGCCGCATCCAGCAGCACGTCGGCCACGGCGCCGGTCGAGCGCTTGCTCTTCGGCTCGGCCGTTTTTCGGACGTCGCCGGAGGTGCCGCCGGAGGAGGTGCCGCCGCTGTCCCCGGAGGTCGCGGCCGTGGTGGTGGTCGTGGTCGAGCCGCCGCCCGTGCTGGTGGTGCCGCCTCCGCTCGCATCTTTTCCGCCCGTCTCGGAGCCGCCCCGCGCCCACGGCGGCAGGAAGGCGTCGCTGCCGCCGCTGCCGGAATCTTTTCCGCCGCCGCTGTCCGTCGTCCCGGTGGTTCCGGTGGAGCCGGAAGAACCGGTCGAACCCGTGTCCGGGGCTGTGGCCACGGCCTTCTCCAGCGGCTTCAGCAGGGCCTCGACGGCCTCCGCCGCAGTCTGAGGCGGGAACTCCGCCGTGCCGAGGGAGTACGCCTTCTGCGCCAGAACCTTGCCGCTTGCGCCCACGAGATCCAGCTTGATGACGTACTTCTTTTTTTGTAGCTGCACCCGCCCGGTGATCACCCCGTCGAGCTTGAGGGCCGCGCACAGTTTCTTGATGTTCGGCGGCAGCAGGGCCTTGGCCGGGGCGATGCGGTTCTTCTTGGCGGTGCGCTGGTATTGATCCCAGGCGATGACGGTCGCGCCCCGCTCCTTGGCGGCGCCGACCACGAGTTCGAAGACGCTCTTCCCCAGCTTGGCCTTGCCGGTCTTGTCCGGGAACTGGGCCACCACGATGGTCTGGGCGGCCGCTGTCCGCGCCGCCGGTCCGGCGCTCAGGCCGATGGCCAGTCCCACCACCCCGCCAAGGACACGCCAATAGGGACGCGCTAGGTTCGCTTTCATCTTTTCCTCCAGGCTCTCGGGATACCCGGAAAAAGTTTCCAGTTCGGGCGTGCGCCGGCTGCCTACACTTCGGGGATGTCGGCCCCGCCGCCCTTCTTCATGGAACCGATCACCTCGCGGGCGCGTTGGAGCGCCTGCACGACCTTCTTTTCCCGCAGGCGCAGGCGCTCCTCTTCCTTCTTGGAGAGCTCCAGCTTCTGTTGCATGGCGGCGAGCTTGGCCTTGGCCTGCTCCACCGCCTCCTGGTACTTGGCCAGTTTCTTCTCCTCGACGGCGCGCGCCTTCTCGACCGCGTCGTTTCTCTCGCGCTCGGCCTTCTCGGTGGCGGCCTTCAGCTCGCGGCGCAGCGCCTCGAGCTCCTGGTTCTTCTGCGCCTCCAGCTCCTTGAGCGCCTTCTCGCGATCGCGGCGGATCTTGTCCGCCTCCTCCCGCTGAGAGGCGAGCAGCTTGCCCTGGGAGGCCTCGCGCTCGCCCAGCTCGCCCTGCAGGCGCTCCACCTCGGCCGTCAGATCCCCGGCGCGCTGCTCGGATTCGCGCAAGGATTTTTCGAGGTGGGCCGCCCGCTGCTGCGCCTCGTCCACCTGGCCGCGCAGCAGGGCCAGGTCCTCGTCGCGCTCGGCGGCGGATTCCTCCTGCTCGCGCAGCTTTTCTTGCCAGTCCCGCTGCTCGCGCGCGTGCTGCGCCATCACGTTCTGGAGCTCGTCCTGGAGCCGGTTCTCGCGGGCGGCGTACTGCTGCAGCTCCTGGCGCAGCGACTCCGCCTCCTTCTGCCGCGCGGCGAGAAGCCGGTTGGCCTCCTCGAGGGCCTGCTGGGTCTTCTTGTTCTCCTCGCCGAGCTGCGAGGCCTTCTCGTTGAGGGAGCGCTCCAGGCGCGAGGCCTTGAGGATGGCCTGCTCCATCTTCTCCTCGAGCGCGCTGATCTTCTTCTTGGCCTTGTCGAAACGCTCGTCGGCGAGGGCCTTTTCCTTGCCGCTCTTTTCGGACTCCTCGCGCAGCGCGGCCAGGGCCTTCTCGGATTCCTCCAGCCGCGCGGAAAGCTCCTGTTCGATGCGGGCGTGCTCCTCGGCGGCGGACTCGGCGGAGGCTCGCAGGGCCTGGAAGCGCTCGCGCTCCTCCTGGAGCGCCACCTGGAGCTCGTCGATCTTCTGGTCGGCCGCCTGGCGTGTCTGGGCGAGCTGCTGCTCGAGCTCCGAGGCCCGCCGGCCGGTCTCACCCAGTTGTTGCTCGAGGGTGCCGCGCTCGGCCTCCAGCGCCGCCTGCACCTGGCTCAGACGCTCCTCGGCCTCGGCCAGGGCGCTCTCCAGGCGTTCCTTCTCGCGGCTCAGGTCGCCGATGTTCTCGGTGAGCTCCTTGCGCAGGTTGTCGCTCGCCTGCTGGAGCAGCGCGATGTTACGCTCGCGATCCTGGACCCGGGCGGACAGCTCCTCCTCGCGGGTCTGGGCGGTGCGGGTGAGCTCGCCGAGCTGCGCCTCCAGCGAGGAGCGCTCCTGCTCGAAGGCCTGCCGCAGCGTGGCCAGCTCCTCCATGTGGGCGGCGGTGGAGCGGGCCTTCTCCTCCTCGGCCGCGGCCTGGACCTCCTGGGAGTGCTTCTCGAGCTGGGCGTACATGGCCGCGGCTTCCTGCAGGGCCTTCTCCAGCTCCTGCACCCGCTTTTCGGCGGCCTCCTTCTCGGAGGCGGTGGCGTCCAGCGAGTCCTGCAACAGGTCGGCCCGGCCGCGTTCCACCTCGAGCTCGTTGGAGAGCTCGGACTCGCGGGACTCCTTCTCGCGGGTGATCTCGTCCAGCGACTCCTGCAGGATCTCCAGCTTGCGCCGGGCGTCGGAAAGCTGCTCCTCGTAGGACTGACCCTCCTCGGCCTTCTTCTGGGTCAGCAGCTTGAGCGTCTCCTGGAGAACGTTCTGCTTGCCGGTCTGCTCGTCCAGGATGGCCTTGAGCTGAGAACGTTCGGTCTCGAGCCGGCGGGTGTTCTCCTCGGTCTCCTTGGCGAGACGCTGCATCTCCACGCGGGTCGACTCCAGCTCGCCGGAGAGCCGGGCGCGCTCGGACTCGAGCTTCTTCACTTGCTGCTCGAGGGCGCGGGACTTGTCCGAGATGCGCTTGTGGGCGAGCTCCAGCTCGTCGGATCGCGCCTTGGCCGCGGCCGCGTCGCGCTTCGCCGTCTCCAGCTCGCGCTCGCGCTTCTTGAGCGTCTTTCGAAGGAAGTTGAGCTTGCCGTCGAAACCGAAGGCCTCTTCCTCCGAGCCCTCGTCCTCCGGCTCGGGCGGCTCGGCCTTCTCGGGGATCTTCGGCCGCTCGAACATGTCCGTCTTCTTCTTGCGCAGCGGCGGCGGTGCCGGCGGGCCGGCGGGCGGGGGCGGGGGAGTGCTGGCGGGCCGAGACGGGGTGGATTCGGCCGGCAGCGGATCGAGCTCGATGGGCTCGAGCTCCTCGATGGGCGCGATGTCCGAGGGAGTCGTCGCGGGCGGCGGCGCGGCCGATGGCGGCTCGGTGATGGCGGAGAAGACGTTGTCGAGTTCGTCGGAAGGCCCGCCGGCGGGTGCGGCCGCGGGCGCCGGATTGGCCCCTAAAATCTTCATCGCCTGGTTCAAAACGGGGGCGGCGCCCTCGCGCTTGAGGATGTAGCAGTCGGCGTGGTTCTTGTGGCTCTGGTGTTGCTCGAAGGTCTCGGGGGTGTCGCCGGTGGACATGATGAGCACCGGGACCTCGCCGCCAAGCTGCTTCTTGAGGCGGTTGCACACCGAGTAGCCGCTCATGCCGGGGAGTTCCGCCGCCAGCAGGATCAGGTTGGGCGGGGCACCGGCCGCGGCGTCGATCCCGGCCTGGCCGTCCGTCACCACCTCGGCGGCGATGCCCGCGGCGGCGAACCCCTTTGAAAGCTCGCCGGCGAAGGCCGCGTCACTCTCGATCACCAGAACTCGTTTCGGTTCCATCGGGTTGCCCGTACCCGCTCCCGGGGGTGTTCGGACCGCACGTAGGATATGTCTATACTACGCAACCCCTTTACCATCAAGAATTTTGCGGACATGACGGAGGTCGGGCTTCAGCGCGAGCGGGCGCGGATCACTCCGGCACGTACACCAGCTCGATGTCGATGGTCCCCTGGGTGATGAAGGTGCAGGGGTCGTAGTGCTCCGCGAAGCCGAGCTTGCCGCCCGGGTAGGTGGTGTCCGGGGTCTCGTTGACGCAGGTGACCGGGCCGTTGGTGTTCTTCTGCGGCTTGGTGCCGTAGGGGCAGTACTTCCAGGTCTCGACGCAGGTGGTGCCCCCGGGACAGGTGGTGGTGTCGTCGAGGCCCAGGCACTCGATGATTGGATTCTTGGAGGTGCAGGTGTACTTGGGCACGGCCTTGCCGTTCAAGATGAGGTTGGCCAGCGCCGGGTCGAGGATCTGCTGGTCCAGGCCAAAGAACTCCGGGCAGGCGATGAAGGTGGCGAACTTGAGCAGGGTGTCGTGGAAGTCGTTCTGGCAGATGGTGTCGAGGAAGCCGTTGCCGGTCTGGGCGAAGCGCTTGTAGAGATCGATGTAACGGGTGCCGGGGAAGGCGTGGCAGTATCCCGCCGCGCTGGAGCAGGGTGGAGGTGTTGTGCAGGCAGGCCTGGCTTGCGAGGTGTCGGTGCTGTTCTCGTATTCGATGACGGTCGTGTCCGGGTTGTTTTTATCCCGGACGCCTACGACGGCTGCGAACTTCACCATGCCCTCTTTGTTGCCCTTCCTTGCCAGTAGAAAGTCGTAGTAGTCCTTTACCGGGGTGAGAGCGTACGGTTTGTCTGTGCCCGGATACACGTTCTCGCCCAGGGGTCCCACGCCCTTGGATGCGTAGTAACAGATGTTGGCCTGGGTTCTCGTCTTTTCGGCGACGTCGCCGACCTCTCCACAATCATCCTCGTCGGAGATGATGGCCACGGCAAGGACTGCGTCGCTATCCAGGAACCCGGAGTTGTAACTATCGAGCAGGTTGGACT
The DNA here is from genome assembly GCA_964561025.1 of uncultured Myxococcales bacterium. Taxonomy (GTDB): domain Bacteria; phylum Myxococcota; class B64-G9; order B64-G9; family B64-G9; genus JAAZNF01. The sequence continues at coordinate 22,747 of CAZLNM010000038.1, read as the reverse complement.
CCAGCGCCTTTCGCATCGGCGCCAGGCCGCGCTCATACCCGCAGCCGGTGACGCCCACCATGACTGTGCCCCGGTACGAGGATGAATCATAAAAGCAATTCTGGTTGGTGGAGTTTACCACGCGACACGTTTGGTCTGGCTGGAAATCAAACGCGGGCTGGTCAGAGTTCGTCGAGGGCTGGCAGGCATTGCTCTCCCAGATGCACCCCTTGAGATCCTGGAATCGGCCGTTCTCCCCCGTGTCGTTGATGCAGGACCGCTTCTGCGCCAGTGTGCTGCAGGCGGGGCAACCATCGGATTCCATGCCTGTGGTGATCACCGCGATCTTGTATTTCTCCGGGCCGAACTTCTCATCGAGCACCTGCCGGAAGGCACTGAAGCTCTGGCCGAGCTGGGCCTGCTCGCCGGCCATCGAGCCCGAGTTGTCGACCACGAACAGGATGTTGGCCTTCTGGGCCACCGAGGCGCTGAACTTCTTTCGCTTCGATTGCAGCACGGTGTTCGGCTGCTCTTCGTAGGTGTAGTCCTGGCAGCCCGCGTCAACCAAAAAGAGCGCGCACAAGAGGAGCGAGAAGGTGGACATCCTCGACATGGAAAGCCTCCCGGTGGGACTCCGTGCCCATTGTCGGACACACCCGCGCCGCCTGTCAACCTTCGCGTCATCATGTCGTTGCAACATGCTTCATGGCCATCCGCGCCAGCGCGGGCGGACGCGCCTTGCCTAAGATCTCCTCACGGCCGGACGGCGTAGACGATGTGGATGTGGATCCAGCCCTCCTTGACGAACAGGCACGGGTCATAATGAGCTGCGAAGGCGATGGTGCCGCCGGGGCAGAGGTCGCAGGTGGGCGCCCCAGCCTCGCAGGTCACGGCGCCCCCGGTGTGTTTTTCGGGATGGGTGTCGGGCCGGCAGTAGCTCCAGGTCTCGACGCAGGGTACGCCGGCGGGGCAGGCGGCCGTGTCGGACGGCCCGCCGCACGGGATGATGGCCTCGGCCGTGGCGCAGGAGTAGCGGGGGACGAGCGCGCCGTTGAGGTACACCGCGCTGAGCGCCGGGTCGAGGATCTGCTTTCGCAGCATAAAGTACTCCGGGCAGGCGGTGAAGGTGGCGACCTTCTCGAGGGTCTTCGAGAAGTCGTTCTGACAGATGGTGTCGATGAGGGCATCGCTCGGGCTCGCCTGGGCGAACAGCCGGTAGAGCTCGACGTAGCGCGTGCCGGGTCTGGCCTCGCAGTAGCCGGCGGCGCTGGCGCAAGGGGACGGCGTGGCGCAGGCGGGGCGGATCACGAACTGCCCGGGGGACCCGGGCTGCTCGTCGTACTCGATGGTCGTGTCCTGGGGGCGGTCCGGGTCACCGAGGCCCACGATGGCGGCGAACTTCACCATCCCCGGGCGGTGGCCCTTCAGCGCCATGAAAAACTCGAAGTAGTCGCTCACCGGGGTGAGCCGGTAGGGCTTTCCCGTGACGGGGTCGGCATTCTCACCGCGGGGGCCCGTGCCCTTGGCCGCGTAGTAGCACATGTTCGCCGAGGCGGCCGTGTTCTCGTCAACGTCGCCCACCTCGCCGCAATCCTCCTCGTCGGAGACGATCACGACGATGAGCACGGCATCTTCGTGGAGGAACCCGGCGTTGTAGGTCTCGAGCAGGTTTTTTGAAAGCGCGTATTTCGCCGCGGCCAGGCCGCGCTCGTAGCCGCAGCCTTCGACGCCCGCCATGACCGTGCCGCGCAGGGTGGCGGAGTCGTAGAAGCAAGACTTGTTTTGCGAACCGACGATGCGGCACGAGGGGTCGGTGACGAAGTCGAAGACGGGCGCGTCGCCGCCCGGTTCGCTCTGGCAGGCGCCGTTTTCGAAGATGCAGCCCCGCCGGTCCTGGAAGCGCCCGTTCTCGCCGGTCTCGTTGATGCACGAGCGCCCCGCGGGCAGCGTGTCGCAGGGCGGACAGCCGGGCGACTCCAGGCCGGTGGTGACGACCGCGATGCGGTAGCGGCCCGGGCCGAAGTTCTCGTCGAGCTTCTTCTGGAAGGCCTCGAAGGATTTTCCGAGCTGGGCCTGCTCGCCGGCCATGGAGCCCGAGTTGTCGACGACGAACAGGATGTCGGCGTCGTGGGAGACCGGGACGTCGATGAATTCCCCACCTTCTGAAAGGACCGTCCAAGGCACCTCCTCGAAGCCGTAGTCCTGACAGCCGAAGCCCCAAAAGCAGAAGAGCGAAAGCAGAAACCACCCCCCGACACCGCGCATCGCTCTCGACATGGTTTTCCTCCCTCGCTTTCTTCGCCTTTTCCTGATTGTCCGCTTCTGGTCCCTCCAAGGTCAATCCCCGGGGACATAATTCCTTCCGGACATAGCGCGGCGCGTTATTGACAGGCTCGCTTCTTTTCCGTATCCTGAAGATGGAAAACGGAGGCCATCCGAAAAGGCAATCCAGGTTTTCCTGGAGCGCAAAGCCGTGAGCCCGAAAGGGTAGACCGGCTGCCGAAGATGGCGAAGCGGTACGCTCCCGGTGGATTGCCCGGATGCAGGGTGATTCGCCGGTTTTTTATTGGCTGGTTAGGCCTGGAAAGGACGGCAGTCATGCGCAAGGCGTCAGTCGCTCTGGTGCTGGCTTTCGCGATCCTCATCCCGGCGTCGGCGGCCGCGGACCGTTTCGAGGGGGTCGAGACCCGGCTCACCGACAACCCGGCCGACCAGTACGATCCGGCCATCTCGGGGGCGTACGTGGTGTTCACCGACCGGCGCAACGGCGACGCCGACGTGTACATGTACGACGTGGAGACGCGCGCCGAGTTCCCCATCGCCTCGGGCGGCGGCGACCAGCTCTTCAACGACATCGACGGCACGCGCGTGGTGTACACCGACTACGGCACCGGCGACGGCGACATCTGGGTGTACGACGTGGCGAGCAACACGCGCTTTCGTGTCACCGACAACCCGGCCAACCAGCGCCGCCCGGCCATCCGCGGCGACCTGGTGGTGTACGAGGACGACCGCAACGGCGACTGGGACATCTATCTTTACAACCTGAAGGACAACGTCGAGACCCGGCTCACCGACGATCCCGCCAACCAGCGCAAGCCCGCCATCTCGGCCGAGTGGGTGGCCTGGGAGGACTTCCGCGCCGGAAACGCCGACATCGCGCTCTACAACATCGCCTCCGGGACGACGGCTTTGATCACCACCGATCCGGCCCAGGACACCGCGCCCAGCGTGGACGGCGACTACGTGGCCTTCACCAGCAACCGCGGAAGCCTCGGAGACATCTTCTTGTACCGCATCTCGACCGGCGAGACGCGCGCCATCACCACCAGCGCCGAGCTGGAGAACAACCCCACCGTGGCCGGCCCGTACGTCGCCTACGACAACTACGCTGCGGGCAGCGGGGACGTCTGGATCTACAGCATCCCGCTCAACGCCGCCGAGGCGGCCTGCACCGCCTCGGGCGACCAGTACCTCAACGATCTCTCCGGAAACCGCCTGGTGTACACCGACACCCGCAACGGCAACATGGACATCTACATGTTCGAGTTCATCTTCGACGACCCGCCGCCGGGCGGCACCGGCTGCGACGATCCGCGGGCGCTTACGGCCTTCGGGCCGCGGGTCTTCGCGCGCGGGCACGGCAAGCCGTTCTTCGAGCTGCACGCCTTCGGCGCCCAGGGCCTGGCGGGCGACGGCTACCTGTGCATCGCGAACGGCGACGACGCCGGCGAGCACCGCGTCACCAGCGCCCTGGTGGCCATGAACGGCGCGCTGCTGGCCGGCCCCGACGCCTTCAGCCAAGAGGTGGAGAAGCTCGAGATCCCGGTGGCCGTGCGCGACCTCAACTCGCTCGGGGTGCAGCTGCGCGGCGCGCCCGGAAGCTATTTTTCGCTGCGGGTGGTGGTGCCGCCGCCCGCCGACGCGCCCATCATCATCTCCTGCGCCGCCGTGCCCGGCGCCACGCAACATACGGGCGCGGTGTTCTTCGGGCTGCTGCTGGTTCCCGCGGGCCTTGCGCTCCTGCTGCGCCGCCGCTCCTGACGTAAGCTCTCCCGGCTCGCGAGGGGCCACCGGCGAGCGGCTCTGTCGTGTCCGCGAAATCCTTCCTTGACGGAAGTGGGCAACAATCCTTATACTTCCTCGATTCTGTGAGGCCGCGCTGCACGCGGCCCGGCACCCTGGAGCGGGAGCATTTCGTTGAAACAGAGTTACAAGACTTTGATCCTGTGGATCCTCCTCATCACCACCTTCGTGCTGTTCTACCAGTACTTCTCCGGCACGCCCTCCGAGGGCAAGGCCATCTCCTTCTCGCAGTTCTGGGAAGAAGTCGAAAAGGACAACGTGCGGCGCGTCACCGTCAAGGGAAGCGAGATCAGCGGTGAGCTGGTGGAGGGCGCCGAGCGGCGTTTCACCTCCCGCGTCCTGCTCACCGAAGACCTGGTGCGCGATCTCAAGTCGCACAAGGTGGCGGTGGAGGTGGAGAAGGAAGAAGAGAATCCCTTCTGGCAGTCGGCGCTGCTGTCCTGGCTGCCGATGATCTTGCTGTTCGTGTTCTTCTTCTTCTTCATGCGCCAGCTCCAGGCCGGGGGCGGCAAGGCCATGTCGTTCGGCAAGAGCAAGGCGCGCATGATGAGCAGCCAGGCCAACCCGGTGACCTTCAAGGACGTGGCCGGGGTCGAGGAGGCCAAGGAAGAGCTGCAGGAGATCATCGAGTTTCTAAAGAGCCCCAAGAAGTTCACCCGCCTGGGCGGGCGCATCCCCAAGGGCGTGCTGCTCATGGGGCCGCCGGGCACCGGCAAGACCTTGCTGGCCCGGGCCATCGCCGGCGAGGCGGGCGTGCCGTTCTTCTCCATCTCGGGCTCGGACTTCGTGGAGATGTTCGTGGGCGTGGGCGCCTCACGGGTGCGCGATCTCTTCGAGCAGGGCAAGAAACACGCGCCGTGCATCATCTTCATCGACGAGCTGGACGCGGTGGGCCGCCACCGCGGCGCCGGGCTGGGCGGCGGGCACGACGAGCGCGAGCAGACCTTGAACCAGCTCCTGGTGGAGATGGACGGTTTCGAGTCCAACGAGGGCGTGATCATCGTGGCCGCCACCAACCGGCCCGACATCCTGGACCCGGCGCTGCTGCGGCCGGGGCGCTTCGACCGGCGCGTGGCGGTGCCCCAGCCCGACCTCAAGGGGCGGCTGGGCATCCTCCAGGTGCACACCCGCAAGGTGCCGTTGGAGAAGTCCGTCAACCTGGAGTACATCGCCCGCGGCACGCCCGGGTTCTCCGGCGCCGACCTGGAGAACCTGGTCAACGAGGCCGCGCTGCAGGCGGCCCGCAACAACGAGTCCGCGGTCACCCAGCGCGACCTGGAGCTGGCCAAGGACAAGGTATTGATGGGCGCCGAGCGCAAGTCCATGATCATCAGCGAGGAGGAGAAGCGCCTCACCGCCTACCACGAGGCGGGCAACGCGCTGCTCGCCAAGCTCCTCCCCAAGAGCGATCCGGTGCACAAGGTGACCATCATCCCGCGCGGGCTGGCGCTGGGCATCACCCAGCAGCTCCCGCGCGAGGACCGCCACACCCTGTCGCGCTCCTACACCGAGAACCAGATCTGCGTGCTCATGGGCGGCCGCCTGGCCGAGGAGCTGGTGCTCAAGGAGCAGACCACCGGCGCCGGGCGCGACATCGAGCAGGCCACCGAGCTGGCGCGCAAGATGGTGTGCGAGTGGGGCATGAGCGATAAATTGGGCCCGCTGGCCTTCGGCAAGCAGGAGGAGCAGATCTTCCTGGGGCGCGAGATCTCGCAGCGGCGCGACTACAGCGAGCACACCGCCGAGCTCATCGACGCCGAGGTGCGCCGGATGGTGGACGAGGCCTACCAGCGCGGCCGCAAGCTCATGGAGGAGAACATCGACATTTTGCACCGGCTGGCCCGCGCCCTGCTCGACTACGAGACCCTCGACGGGCCGGAGATCGACCAGCTGCTGCGGGGCGAGGAGCTCGAGCGCGCGAAGCCCGCCCAGACGCGCCTGCGCACCCCGGGCCAGGCCGGCCTCGATCAGCCCGAGTCCGAAAAAGACAAGAAGGTCGGCAAACCCCAGCCCGAGCCGGGCGTGGCCTGAGGCGCCGAATTGACCCCGGCGATGCGCCTCCTCGTCCTCTCCGACACCCACGTCTCCGCCGCAAAAGTAAAAAAGGTCCTCGAGGCCGTGGAGCCGTTCCTCTCGCGCGTGGACGGCGTGCTGCACGCGGGGGACATCGTGTGCCCGGAACTCCTTTCGGCGCTGCAGAAGCGGGTGCCGCGGGTCGAGGCGGTGGCGGGCAACATGGATCCCGACGAATTGAGGCAGACCCTCGGCGAGCGGCGGGTGCTCGAACTCGCCGGCCGCCGGGTGGGCCTCGTCCACGGCTGGGGCGCGCCCGGCGACCTGCCGCGGCGGGCGCGCGAGGTGTTCCTCGGCGAGGACAAGAAGCCGTCGGTGGACGTGGTGGTCTTCGGCCACAGCCACCGGGCGCTGTTCGAGAGGCTGGGCGACGTCTGGCTGCTCAACCCCGGCTCGCCGACCGACCGCTTCTTCGCGCCGTTCCGATCGATTGCGCTGCTCGAGCTGGGTGAAGAGATCCAGGCCGAGATCGTCCAGTTGTAGGACCGGGAGGGTGTCATGAGAATCGCGATGCCGGTATCGCTGGTCGGGTTGCTGGCCCTCGGCTCATTTTCGGCGAAGGCGGGCGAGGAGGAATACTTCCGCATGGTGGTGGAGGTGGTCCCCTCGCCGCGCAGCGCAAACTCGGCCATGCGCATGATGATCGAGCAGGCCATCGCGCAGGCCCTGATGGGCTCGGGGTTCGTGGAGGTCCGCTCCCCGGCGGGCGCCTCCCGGGGTTCGGCGGACGGCGACGAGGAAGACGATGGCCCGCCCTGCGGCGTGGGCATCCAGCTCGTCTACGAGGTGGTGATGCAGCCGGGGCCGGACGGCGCCGTGGCCAAGGGCGTCATCGCCAAGGTGGTGGTGGCCGACACCGGGGAGATCCTGGCCGAGGGGATAGGCGAGGCGAACCCGACGGGCGCCAACTCCGCGCTCGAGGTGACCGAGCGGGCCATGAAGCCGCTGGTGGAGAAGCTCCGTGCCACCTCCCGCCGCATGGCCCAGGACGGCCGCAGCGTGTCCATCGTGATAAACGATCCGCCCAAGGGCGCCGACATTCAGGTGCTGGGAAAGCTCAAGGCCCTGTGCGCCAAGGTCCGCCCGGTGCTCCAGTCGAAAAAGCAGATCTCCATCAACGCGACCTGCCGGCAGGACTCCTCCGTCATCGCCGAGGCCATCGAGGAAGCGCTCTCCGCGTCGAAGGGGGCGCCAGAGTTCGAGTCCCTGTGTGTGAGCCCCTTCAACATCATCTTCGCGCAAGTCAAGGCCGCGCCCCCGCCTCCCGTAAAGGGCAAGAAGTAGCTTCAACGCAGACCGGAAAAACCGGAAAAGACGGCAAGGGGGCACGCCCCCTTGGACCCCCAAAAACCCGGAAAAACCTTCTGCCAAGGAAACCCCTGGAAAAACAATAATAATTGATGGGAAAAGACAAAAGGAAACTGGCAGAAACCGGGGTGCCTGGCACCGGGCCTGGGCCGGGCCTGGGGATTTGACATTGGGCTCGCGCGTGGGAGAATCGCCGCCCATGACGCCAGCGCCCACGCCGATCGAGTGCGGCCCGCTCCGGATGGAGTTCGGCGCGCACGTGTACCTGATGGGCGTGCTCAACGTGACCCCCGACTCGTTCTCCGACGGGGGCCGGCACTTTGCCACCGAGACGGCCATCGAGGCCGGCCTGCGTATGATTGGCGAAGGCGCGGACATCCTCGACGTGGGCGGCGAGTCCACCCGCCCCGGGTCCGAGGGCGTTCCGGCGGAGGAGGAGCTGCGCCGGGTGATCCCGGTGATCGAGGGGCTGCGACGGCGCACGCCGGTCCCCATCAGCATCGATACCCAGAAGGCCGCGGTGGCCGAGACCGCGCTGCGAGCCGGCGCCAACATGATCAACGACATCTCGGCGCTGCGCGACCCGCGCATGGGCGAGGTGGCCGCCCGCGCGGGTGTGCCCCTGGTGCTCATGCACATGCGCGGCGAGCCGCGCACCATGCAGCAGGGCGAGATCGTCTATGGCGACGTGACCGCCGAGGTGGCCGAGTTCCTCTCGCAGGCGGTCGAGCGCGCGGTGTCCTGCGGCGTCTCGCGCGAGCGCGTCATCGTGGATCCCGGCATCGGCTTCGGAAAGACGGTCGAGCACAACCTCGAACTCATCGACCGGCTGGGCGAGCTGAAGCGGCTCGGCCGCCCGGTGCTGGTCGGGCCGTCGCGAAAGACGTTCATCGGAAAGATCCTGGACCGGCCGCCCGGGGAGCGCCTGTTCGGCACCGCGGCGGCGGTGGCGGCCTCGGTGCTGCGCGGCGCGGACATCGTGCGCGTCCACGACGTCTGCGAGATGCAGCAGGTGGCCCGGGTGGCCCTGGCGGTGCGGCGGAGGAGGGTGGGGGACAGATAAGGCCGGTACCAAAGAGCGTTCCGCAAGGTGGCTCGCCCTTAAAAAACTTCGGAATCACTGCCAAGGAAAACCCTGGAAAAAATCGCTAATAGTAAGGGGGAAAGGCAGAGCAAAGAAGACTGCTGAAAGCGATCATTCCCTGGCTTTTTCGATTTTCCTTATCAGCAGGTTTTTCAAAACTCTTTCTGAGGGGGTCACGGGGGCAACGCCCCGGTGCAAGGATCCGAAATGACTTGAAAGTCCTTCGCCGCGACATCTATATTGCCGGCGGTGGGGGCAGGCGAAAGGCAGGTGCGATGCGCAGGATCTTCGGAACCGACGGCGTACGCGGCGTGGCCAACGTCCACCCCATGACCTCGGAGCTGGCCCTGAAGCTGGGCCGGGCCATCGCCTACCGCACGCGGCGGAGCAAGCACCGGCGCCGGGTGCTGATCGGCAAGGACACCCGCCTGTCCGGCTACATGCTGGAGACGGCCATGGCCTCCGGGGTGTGCTCCATGGGCGCGGACGTACTGCTGGTGGGCCCGCTGCCCACCCCCGGCATCGCCCACCTCACCCAGACCATGCGCGCCGACGCCGGGGTGGTGATCTCGGCCTCGCACAACCCCTTTCAGGACAACGGCATCAAGATCTTCGACGCAAACGGCTTCAAGCTCGACGACGCGCAGGAAGAAGAGCTGGAGCGGCTCATCTTCGAGGGCGAGCTCGAGCGCCTGGGCCCCACCGCCAACGAGATCGGCAAGGCCTTCCGCATCGACGACGCCGCCGGGCGCTACGTGGTGGCGCTCAAGCACATCTTCCCGCGCGAGCTCAACCTGGAGGGCGTGCGCATCGTGGTGGACTGCGCCCACGGCGCCGCCTACAAGGTGGCCCCGGAGGTGTTCTCGGAGCTGGGGGCGCGGGTCATCCCGCTGGGGGTGAAGCCTGACGGGCGCAACATCAACCGCGGCTGCGGCTCGCTGTGCCCCGACACCATGATCCAGGCGGTGCGGCGCCACCGCGCCCACCTGGGCATCGCCCTCGACGGCGACGCCGACCGGGTGATCATGGCCACTGAGAAGGGCGAGCTCCTCGACGGCGACCACCTCATGGCCATCTGCGCCCGCTTTCTGCTCTCGCGCCGGCGCCTGGCCAAGAAGA
>CAZLNM010000038.1:0-13088 GCA_964561025.1 uncultured Myxococcales bacterium | reverse complement strand
GGTGATGAGCAACCTGGGGCTCGAGCGCGCCCTGGCCGGCATGGGGGTGCGCCTGCTGCGCACCGCGGTGGGCGACCGCTACGTGGTGGAGCGCATGCGCCAGGGCGGCTTCGTGCTGGGCGGGGAGCAGTCGGGGCACCTCATCTTCCTCGACCACGCCACCCCCGGCGACGGGGGGGTGGCGGCGCTGATGATCCTGTCGGTCATGCGCTACGAAGATCGGCCGCTGTCCGAGCTGGCCCGGGTCATGACCCCGGTGCCGCAGGTCATCCTCAACCAGGCGGTGACCGAGAAGAAACCCATCGAGGAGATGCCCGAGGTCCAGCGCCTGGTGCGCAAGGTCGAGCGCGAGCTGGGACGGGAGGGCCGGGTGCTGGTGCGCTACTCCGGCACCGAAAACAAGGTGCGCATCATTCTGGAGGGCCCGCGGCTCGAGCTGCTGCAGGAGTTCGCCGCCTCCATCGCGCGGGCCTTCGCCGGCACGTCCCGCGCCCAAGGGAGATGACATGAGCGATTTTCGCCTGGGAGTGAACGTCGACCACGTGGCCACCCTGCGCCAGTCGCGCAAGACCCGCTACCCCGACCCGGTGGCGGCGGCGATGCTGGCGGAGCTGGGCGGCGCCGACCAGATCACCATCCACCTGCGCGAGGACCGGCGCCACATCCAGGAGCGCGATCTGCGGGTCATGCGCGAGACGGTGCAGACCCGGCTCAACCTGGAGATGGCCGCCACCAAGGACATGGCCAAGATCGCCTACGAGTTCAAGCCGGACATGGCCACGCTGGTCCCCGAGAAGCGCGAGGAGCTCACCACCGAGGGCGGGCTGGACGTGGCGCTGCACCGCGAGGCGTTGCGCGAGCACATCCGCTTTCTCAAGGACGCCGACATCCGGGTCAGCCTGTTCATCGATCCCGAGGTGGACCAGATCCGCGCCGCGCACAAGATCGGCGCCGACGCGGTCGAGCTGCACACCGGGGCCTACTGCGAGGCCAAGAGCGAGCCGGTGCGCCGCCAGGAGCTGTCCCGGCTCGTGGACGCCGCCAAGACCTGCGCCAAGATCGGGCTGCCGGTGTACGCCGGCCACGGGCTCAACCTGCACAACGTCGCCGAGGTGGCCGCCATCCTGGAGATCACCGAGTTCAACATCGGCCACAGCATCGTGGCCCAGGCGCTGCTGGTCGGCATGAGCGAGGCGGTGCGCGAGATGAAGGCCGCCATCCGCCTCGCGCGCGCCGGCCGGGTGGAGTGATCCGTGGCGCGGCCCCTCCTCTCGGCGGCGGCCATGCGCGAGCTGGACCGCCGCGCCATCCAGGAGCGGGGCATCCCCGGTGAGGTGCTGATGGAGGCGGCGGGCGGCGCCTGCGCGCAGGTGGTTCGCGAGCTTCTGCCAGGCGGGCGGACGGGGCGGGTGCTGGTCATCTGCGGGCGCGGCAACAACGGCGGCGACGGCCTGGTGGCCGCGCGCCACCTCCACCAGGGCGGCTGCGCGGTGGAGGTCTTTCTCCTGGGCGATCCGGCGGCCTTCCGCGGAGACGCGGCCCTCAACCGGGACCGCTGGCAGGGGGCGGGACAGCCCATCCGGGCGGTGCGGGCCGCCGCGGACCTGCCGGGCGAGTCGATCGCTTCCGCCGACGTGGTGGTGGACGCCATCTTCGGCACCGGCCTCGACAAACCCGTGCGGGGGCTCGAAGCCGAGATCATCCGGGCCCTGAACGCCGCCGGCCGGCCGGTGGTGGCCGCCGATCTCCCCTCGGGCGTGTCGGCCGACACCGGGGCCATCCTGGGCGAGGCGGTGCGGGCTCGCCTCACGGTGACGTTCGGGCACCTCAAGCCGGGGCTGCTCTTCTTTCCGGGCGCGGCGCTGGCCGGCGCGCTGCGCGTCGCCGACATCGGCCTGCCGCCGCTCGAATGGTCCAACACCCCGCGAACCTGGCTCATGGAGGAGACGGATCTCGCCGCCGCCATCCGGCCGCGGCCCGCGGACGCGCACAAGGGGATGTGCGGCCACCTCATGGTGCTGGCCGGGTCGGAGTTCATGCCGGGGGCGGCCGCGCTGTGCTGCAAGGCGGCCATGCGCGCCGGGGCCGGCCTGTGCACGCTGATCGCATCCGAAACGGTCTTGCAGCGGGTGCTGTGCGGCGCAGTGGAGTACACCGGGGCCAAGCTCTCGGACTTCGAGACCTTGCAGCAGCAGTGCCGGGGCAAGCAGGCGCTGGTGGTCGGGCCCGGCCTGGGGCAGGAGAGCGCCACCGCCGAGCGGGTCCGGCGCGCGGCGCGAGAGATCGACGTCCCGGCGCTCTTCGACGCCGACGGGCTCAACCTGCTGGCGGGCCATCTCGACCGGTTGCTCGAGGCGCATGCGCCGCGGATCATAACGCCGCACCCGGGGGAGGCGGCGCGCTTGCTGTCGTGCGCCGCGGCGGAGGTCCAGGCCGATCGCCTGGCGGCGGCGCGGCGGCTGGCGGTGCGGACGGGCGCGGTGACGGTCCTCAAGGGCGCGCGCACGGTCGTCGCCGATCCCGCGGGCGAGGCCTTCGTGTGCCCCGCCGGCAACCCGGGGATGGCCAGCGGCGGGACCGGCGACGTGCTGTCCGGGATCATCGGCGCTCTGCTGGCGCAGGGGCACCCGGCGCCGGAGGCGGCGCGGCTGGGGGTGTACCTGCACGCCCTGGCCGGCGATCGGGCGGCGGAAGTGCGCGGGCAGCGCGGCCTTTTGGCGGGCGACCTGCTGGAGTTCTTGCCCCTTACGCTTCGGGATGTCGAACGGGGTCAACCTCGTGGATAGCGCCGCCGAGAAAGAAGCTGCGCGGTTTTTCTCCACCGGCGAGGACTGGACCGCCCGCTTCGCAGAGCGTTTGGGAAGGCTTGCGCGGCCGGGGGACTGGTTCGGGCTCTCGGGCGAGCTGGGCGCGGGCAAGACCCGCTGGGTCCAGGGCCTGGCGCGCGGCCTCGGGGTGGACCCGGCGCTGCCGGTGACCAGCCCGACCTTCGTGCTGCTGCAAACGTACCCCGGGCGGCTGCCGCTCCACCACCTTGATCTCTATCGCCTCGGCGCCTACGAGGAGCTCGCCGAGATCGGCTATGCCGAGATCGTGGAGAGCGGCGGGGTGTGCGCGGTGGAATGGTGGGATCGCATCCCCCAGAGCCGGGCCGAGCGCGGCCTGCTCATCGAGTTCTCCATCGTGGACGAGGAGCGGCGCGAGCTTTTGGTGCGCCCCCTCGGCGAACGGGGGCGGGAGCTGCTCGCGACGCTCCCATCCGGCGACTCAGGAGGCGAGACATGAAACCCTTCGACGTGGCGGTGCTGGGCGGCGGGCCGGGCGGCTACTGCGCGGCCATACGGGCGGCGCAGCTCGGCGCGGCGGTGGCCCTGGTCGAGCGGGACGCGCTCGGCGGCACCTGCACCAACCGCGGCTGCATTCCCACCAAGGCGCTCTCGGCCAGCGCCGTCATGCTCGGGCGCATGCGCTCCTCGGAGGAGCTGGGCATTCGCCTGCCGGCCATGCCGGAACTCGACTTCGGCCGGGTCGCCGCGCGGCGAGACCAGGTGGCGGCCACCCTGCGCGAGGGCATCGAAAAGCTGCTCCGCGCGCACAAGGTCGAGCTCTTCCGGGCGGCCGGGACGCTGGCCGGGCCGGGGAAGATCGCGCTCGCGGGAAACACGCCGGCCGTCATCGAGGCCCGCAAGATCATCCTGGCCACGGGCAGCGCGCCGGTCCACTTGCCCATCCTGCCGGTGGACGGCGAGCGGGTGGTCACCTCGGACGAGATCCTTTCGCAAAAGAGCCTGCCCCGGCGCCTGGCGGTGGTGGGGGGCGGCGTGATCGGGTGCGAGTTCGCCAGCATCTATCGGGCCTTCGGCGTCGAGGTGGCGGTGGTCGAGCTTCTGGAGCGGCTGCTCCCGACCATGGAGGCCGTGCTGGGGAAGACCCTGGAGCGGGCCTTCAAGAAGGCCGGCATCCAGGTGTTCACCGCGACGAGGGTGGAGGGTTTCGACCCCGGCGCGGGCGTGCTGCGTCTGGCCGAGGGAAAGACCCTGCCCGCCGACATGGTGCTGGTGGCGGTGGGCCGCCGCCCGCAGAGCGACGGGCTGGGTTTCGCCGAGTGCGGCGTTCAGATCGAGCGCGGCCGGGTCGTGGCGGACGAGCGCATGGCCACGGGGGCGGAGGGGGTGTTCGCGGTGGGCGACGTGGTGGGACGCAATTGGCTGGCGCACACCGCCATGCGCGAGGGCGAGGTGGCCGCCGCCTGCGCCCTGGGACATGAGGAGCGCATGCGCTACGGCGCGGTGCCGGCGGTGGTGTTCTCGGAGCCGGAGATCGCGGTGGTGGGGCTGCAGCCGGCCGAGGCGGAGGCGAAGAAGATCGACTTTGTCGAGGGCACGTTCTTCTACGGCGCCTCGGGCAAGGCCCTGTGCGACGGCGCGGCCGAGGGCAAGGTGGGCCTGCTCGCCGAGCCCGGCGGCAAAAAGATCCTGGGCGGCTGGGTGATCGGCGAGCACGCGGATGTGCTCATCGGCGAGATCGCCCTGGCGGTGGACCGGGGCGTCAGCGCGCGTGAACTCGCCGACGTCATCCACGCCCACCCCACCTTGCCGGAGATGATCAAGGAGGCCGCCGCAGACTGTTTCGGCATGGCGGTCCACAAGGCCCCCGCGCGGCGACGGAGCTGATCGAAAAAAACCAGGGGGTCTCCATGGTGTGGCTTGCCGCGAAGCCGTGAGAGCAAGCGCGGCCAGCCGAACCTGGGGATCGTCCAGACGCCTGGCTGCGCTGGTTTTGTTGGCCCCGCAACCAGACGACCCCAGGGGCTGAACCTTATCTGGAAAGGAAAACTTCCTGACCGTCCTTGAACACGCGCCAGGTGAGATTGCCGCCAAAGTGGTAGAGCAGATCGCGCCAGTCGGGGCTGTCGAGGATCAAAACGTCCGCGCGCTTTCCGGGAAGCAGCGAGCCGCGGTCGGACTCGAGGCCCAGCGCGGCCGCGGCGTGCCGGGTGGCGCCCCTCACGGCCTCCTCCGGCGTGAGTCGGCAACCCAGGCAGGCCAAGGTCAGCGTCATGGGCAGGTGCTGGGTATGGGAGCTTCCCGGGTTGAAGTCGGTGGAGACCGCCACGCGGCAGCCGGCATCGCACAGCATCCGCCCGGAGGCGTAGCGCTGCTTGCCGGCAAAGAGCGTGGCCGCGGGCAGGATCACCGCCACCGTCCGCGAGCCGGAGAGGAGGTGCGCGTCGGCTTCGTCCAGGTGTTCCAGGTGATCCACCGAGAGAGCTCCGAGCTCGACCGCCAGCGCGATCGAACCCGAGCGCGAGAGCTGCTCGGCGTGCAGGCGCGCGGGTAGGGCGAGCCGCAGGCCCGCCTCCAGGATGCGGCGGGTCTCCTCGAGGGTGAAGGCGCCGCGCTCGCAGAAAACGTCGCACGAGCTGGCGAGCCTCTCCGCGGCCACCCGCGGCAGCATCTCGTGGATCACCAGGTCGAGGTAAGCCTCGCGCCGCTCGCGGTACTCGCGCGGCACCGTGTGCGCCCCGAGGAACGTCGAGACGACATCCACCGGGTGCTGGCCCCGCAGAGATCGGGCCACGCGCAGCAGTTTCAGCTCGTTTTCGAGGTCCAGCCCGTAGCCGCTCTTGGCCTCGACGGTGGTGACGCCGAAGCCGAGGAAGCGGTCGAGGCGCCTTCGCGCCAAGGCCAGAAGCTCGCTTTCGCTTGCGCGGCGGGTGGCCTCCACGGTGGAGTGGATGCCGCCTCCGGCGGCCAGGATCTCCTCGTAGCTTCTCCCGCTCACCCGGGCGGCGAACTCGCCGGCGCGCGAGCCCGCGAACACCAGGTGGGTGTGGCAGTCCACCAGCCCCGGCAGCGCCACCCGGCCCCCGGCGTCCAGGATGGCGGCGGCCGCGGGGAGCTCGACCGCGGCCCGCAGCCGGTCCTCGGGTCCCGCGAACACGATCCGCTCGCCCGCGAAGGCCAGGGCGGCGCGCTCGACGATGCCGAGCGGCCCGGCCCCGCTCTCCGGCTCCAGGGTGAGCAGCGTGCCGATGTTCACCACCGCGCGCTCGGCCTTGCACTTTTCCATGCGGTGCATGTTATCCGGCCTGCTGCATCCAGGCAATCAAGATCCTGGTCTGAGTCGTTCCTTACAAACAATGTCATCGAGACATTGTGAACTTGTCCTTTTGCGCCGCTATTTCGGGCAAAGAGTCTCTTGACGAGCGCCATCCCAAGAAGCATGGTATCCCCACCAACGGAATCATCGAGATTCCAGCGAGGTGGACCATGCTCACGCAACGCTTGCTCGAGATCTCCCTCATTGGCGCCGAGTGGGTGCTGTGGCTGCTGGTCGGCCTTTCGGTGCTGTCGCTGTGGGTCGTCATCGATCGGCTGGTGCTCTTCTTCCGCACCCGAGAGCGCCTGAGCGAGCTCGAGCCGGCCCTCATCGCGGCCCTCTCCCGCTGCGACCTGGCCGAGGCGCGCCGCCTGGTGAGCCGCGACAGCATGGTGCGCAACGTGGTCCGCGCCGGGCTGGAAACCCTCTCCTCGGGAAAGTCCGATCCGTCGGTGGCGGAGCAGGCCATGCTGGGCGCGCTGGCGCGAGAGCGCGATCGCTACGACGCCCGCCTGCCGATGCTGGGCACCATCGGCAACAACGCCCCGTTCGTGGGGCTGTTCGGGACCATCCTGGGAATCATCCAGGCCTTCCACCAGCTCGGCCAGCTCGACGCCACCCAGGCGGCGGGCAACAGCATCGTGATGACGGCCATCGCCGAGGCGCTCATCGCCACCGGGGTCGGCATCCTGGTGGCCATCCCGGCGGTGGCGGCCTTCAACTGGGCCAAGTCCAGCATCTCCTCACGCGTCAAGGGCGCCGAGTCCATGATGCGCGCGGTGCTGGCCGGGATCGGGCGGTTCGAGTGCGTCGAATCCGAACCGAGCGCGCCCAGGTCGTAAGGAGTTCGCCATGGCCCAGACCAGTCAAGACAGCGACGAGATCATCAGCGGCATCAACGTCACCCCGCTCGTCGACATCGTGCTGGTGCTGCTCATCATCTTCATCGTGACCGCCTCGTTCGTGCTGAAGAGCAAGATCCCCATCGAGCTACCCAAGGCCGCCAGCGGCGAGGCCAGCCAGGGCGGGCTGCTCAACCTGGCGGTGACCCGCGAGGGCCAGCTCTACATCAACGGCCAGGCCTCGAGCCTCGAGGGCATCGCCCCCGCCGTGGCCGAGGCGCGTTCTCGTCTGAGCGCCGGCGCCACCGTCACCGCCTTCGTCTCCGCGGACCAGGGCGCCTCCTACGGCTCCTTCGCCGCGGTAGTGGACCGGCTGCGCCTGGCCGGGGTCAGCGACATCGCCCTCGACACCATGCCCGTGGCGCTGCCGAAGGAGGGGCCGTGAAGGCGGCGCGGGGCATGGGCCTTTCGGCCTTCGTCGCCGCATTGCTGCTCCACGCGGGCCTGCTCTCGGCCCTCTTCGCCGCCGATGCCCCCCGGCGCGAGCCGCCGCGAAAGCCGCCGGTCCGCATCCGGGTGGCGCCCCGGCCCGAGATCCCGAAGCCCGTGCCGGAGCCCGTGCTGGCGCCCGCGCCCGAGCCCGAGCCAGCGCCTCCATCGGTCGCCATGGCCATTCCCAGGCCCGAGCCGCCCCGGCCCCGAGAGGAAAAGCCAAGAAAGAAACCTCAGGAGCCGCCGCCCCAACCGAAACTCGCCCCGCCGCCGGCCGCAGAGCCAGCGGCGCCCCCGCCCGAGGTGGCGCCGGCGCCGGCCGTCTCCGACGCGCCGTCCGAGCCGCCGCGCCCGGCGAGAAAGTTCACCGTGGCCCTGGACGCCACGGTGACGAGCGGCGGGGTGGCGGTGCCGGTATCGCCGGGCGGCTCCGGTTTCGCCTTCGGCACGCCCGACGGCGATCCCGACGCCGAGCCCCGCCTGCCGTCGGGAAGACCGGCCCGGACCATACGGACGGCCACGCTCGATGGCCCGGCGGCCACCGGACCGGCGCGGCCCTACGAGGTGGCGGAACTCACCCGGGCGCCGCGGCCGCTCGCGCAACCGCCCCCGGAGAGGCTTCGCGCGCTCTACCCGGAAGCCGCGCGCAAGGCCAACCTGGAGGCGAACGTCTCGCTCCGCTTGCTGATCTCGGCCCAGGGAGAAGTCGTGGAGGCACGCCTTGTACGCGGGGCCGGCAACGGCTTCGACGAGGTGGCCCTGCGCCTCGCCCGCGAGATCCGCTTCGCGCCCGGCGAGCGCGGCGGCAAGCCGGTCGAGGTATGGATTCCCTGGACCTTCCGCTTCCGACTGGATGGGTGATATGCGCAAGATGATCGTACCCCACCTTGGGATTTTTTTGCTTTGCCAATCGCCGTTCGCCTTCGCCCAGGCGCCGGCCGGCGCAGAAGAACCCGCGCTGGCGGTCGCGCCCAAACTCATCGAGCTCGTCCCGGCCGAGGTGCCGCCCGGCACGCCCTTTCCTTCCGCCGAGGTGGCGGTGACCATGGAGATCGAGGTCGACGAGCGGGGCGCGGTGAGCGAGGTGCGCTTGCTCGAGGGCGCGGGCGAGCCGTTCGACGGCGCGGCCCTGGCCGCCGCGCGCAAGTTCCGTTTCGAGCCAGCCCGGCTCACCACCGGCGAGGCGGTCCCGGTCACGGTGACGTTCCGCATGCGCATCCAGGCGCCGCCCCCGCCCGAGCCGCCCCCGCTCGCCGCGCCGGCCCGGCCCGAGCCGGTGCGATTGACAGGATCTCTGCTGGAGCGGGGAACCCGCCGGCCGCTCGCGGGCGTGGAGGTGGCGGCCCGCGCCGGCGAGGAGGTTCTGGCCACGACGGTCACCGGCGACGACGGCTCGTTCAGGCTCGAGGTGCCCGCAACGGACTTCGAGCTGGCGGCCTACCCGGCCGGGCACGAGCCGCTGCTCTCGCGCATCCAGGCCGAACCCGGCGAGGAGCGGGAGGAGCGCTACTACCTGGAGGAGTCCGGCTCGCCGTTCGAGACGCTGGTGCGCGCCCGGCGGGTCGAGCGCGAGGTGACCCGTCAGGTGATCACCCGGCGCGAGGTGGAGCGCGTGGCCGGCACCCAGGGCGACACCCTGAAGGTGGTGCAGAACCTGCCGGGCGTGGCGCGGGCCTCGTTCGGGGGAGGCGCGCTGATTCTGCGCGGGGCCTCGCCCGACGACAGCGCGGTGTTTCTGGAGGGACAGGAGATCCCGCTGCTCTACCACTTCGGCGGGTTGCGCTCGGCCTTTCACCCGGCGTTCCTGGAGTCGGTGGCCTTCCTCCCAGGCAACTTCGGCCCCGACTACGGACGCCTGATGGGCGGCGTAGTGGAGGTCAAGGTGCGCGATCCGGCCAGCGATCTCTTCCGCGGCCAGGCGGACGTGAACCTGTACGACGCTGGTTTCGCGCTGGAAGGACCGCTGGGGAAGGACTGGTCGCTGGGTGGGGCCTTCCACCGTTCGTACATCGACACGGTGCTTTCGCTGTTCTTGCCTGACGACGCCCCGCTGTCGTTCGACTCCGCCCCGCGTTACTACGACTACCAACTGCTCGCCGCCTGGAAGCCCTCGGATCGCCGCCGCCTGCGGCTGCTCTTCTACGGCTCCATGGACAAGGTGGAGATCCTGTTCAAGCGGCCGGCCAGCGATCCCATCATCCGGGGCGACCTGGACGCGCGGCTCATGTTCCACTACCTCCAGGCGCAGTACACCGATCGCCTGAGCCCGGTGCTCTCCCACGAGAGCTCGGCGCAACTCGGCTACCAGGCCATCGAGACCCAGATCGGACCCGACCTCTTCTTCCGCCTGCGGCAGTTCGGGTTCGCGGCCCGCACCGCCTGGGAGTGGGAGGCGCGAAAGTGGCTCTCGGCGCGCGCCGGCCTGGACATCCGGGTCAACCGCACCTGGCTGGAGGCCAACTCGCCGCTTCGGCCCACCGAGGGCGAGAACAGCCCACCGACCTCCACCCGCCAGGTCTTCGGCGTGGATCGCGAGCAGGTGTTCTACAACCCGGCGGCCTTCGTGGAGCTCGGCCTCCGTCCCCTGGAGGGGCTGCAGATCCTCCCCAGCCTGCGCCTGGACTGGTACCGCGAAATCGAGCGCTTCACGCTCGATCCGCGTCTGGCCGTGCGTTACCAGGTCCGCGAGGGCACCGTGGTGAAGGGCGGGGTGGGGTACTTCCAGCAGCCTCCTCGCCCCGACCAGGTGGACGAGGTGCTGGGGAACCCGGGGCTCCAGGCCCAGCGCAGCAGCCACACCAGCCTGGGGCTCGAGCAACGGCTGTGGGAGACATTGGAGATCGACGTCTCGGGGTTCTACAAGTGGCTCGACCGGCTCTCGGCGCGAAACCTCGGCTTCTTCGTAAACCCCGCATCGGAGCCGTACCTCTCCACCGGCGTCGGGCGCATCTACGGCGTGGAGCTCCTGGTGCGGGCGCGGGTGGGCGAGTGGTTCTCGGGCTGGCTGGCGTACACCTTCCAGCGCTCGTTCCGCAAGGACCGGCCCGGGGAGCCCGAGCGCCGCTTCGACTTCGATCAGCCGCACATCCTTACGCTGGTGGGGACCTTCGAGCTCGGCCGGGGCTGGTCGGCCGGGTTGCGCTTCCGCCTGGTCTCGGGCAACCCCGCCACCCCGGTGATCGGCTCGATCTACGACGCCGCGAGCGGCACCTACGTGCCGGTGTACGGGCCGGTGAACAGCGAACGCCAGGCCACCTTCCACCAGCTCGACGTGCGGGTGGACAAGACCTGGACCTTCGACCGCTGGAAGCTCTCGCTCTACCTCGACGTGCAGAACGTGTACAATCAGGGGAACCAGGAGGGATGGAGCTACAGCTTCGACTACCGCCAGCGCACCCCCGTCACCGGCCTGCCCATCCTGCCGCTCCTCGGGGTCAAAGGAGAGTGGTGATGAAGACCAAAACGGTGTGGATGATAGTCGGGCTATCCTTCGCAGCGCTCTCCGGTTGCGGCTCGGACTTCGACCCGCCGTCGTATCTCTCGGACCTGCGCGTGCTGGCCATCGTGGCCGACCCGGTGGAGGCCGGCCCGCAGGACGAGGTGCGCATCACGCCGGCGGTGTTCGTCCACCCCTCGACGGCGATCTCCGAGCAACGGCTCAGCTTCTGTCCGTTCTCGCTGGGGGCCAGCGCCGCTTTTCGCTGCGCCGTTACCGAGTGCGAGACGGCACTATCGCTCGAGACCGACGGCAGCGCTACCGTCCGGCCGTACGAGCTGCTGCTCGCCTGCGCCGCCCGGTTGGGCGGCGGAGCGGGCGGGGACATCCCGCAGGAGATCCCGGAGTCGCTGGAGGTAGTGTACCGCCTCGAGGTCAAGGCCGAAAACGGCGACGCCCGCCTGGCGGTGTTGCGCCAACGCCTGTGGACCCGCGCGGCACCCCCGGCGCTCAACCGCAACCCCGTCATCCAGAGCGTGAAGATAGGCGATTCGGAGGTGCTGCCGGGCGGGACGGCCGCGGCGGTGCCGCTCGGCGGCGAGATCGAGGTGAGCGTGCGGACGGACCCGGAGAGCCTGGATTCCTTCGAGGACCCGAGCGGGCGGGAGCGCAAGGAAGACGCGGTGGTGGCGTTCTTCGCCACTGCCGGCCGCTTCGACTTCGACCAGGGGTACGGGACCGACATCGCGGTGAACTGGAAGGCGGACGAGGCCGCGCCGCTTGGTGGCCGCGCCGAGATGTACTTCGTGCTGCGCGACCTGCGCGGCGGTCAGGCGGTCTCGGGGCCGTACTTCGTCCCCATCGGACCGTGATTTGATTCTTCGATTGTTGCCTGGACGCACTCCGGACACAGGCCATGAGTGAAATCCACGTCCAGGTGCTGTTGGAAGTACTCCTCGACCATGACCCAGTAGTCCTTCTCGTTCCGGATTTTCTTGCACCGGGCACAGATAGGGATGAGCTGTCTCAACTCGACCAGCTCGTTGATGTCCTCGATCGCCAACACGACCCGGCGTTCGCCCTCAAATGGAATCGAGGTGCCGGTGATGAGCGCGTAACCCTCCCGCATCCTTCCGGCGACTCGCGCGAATGCAGACAGTGCAGCGCTTCTCCTCCCCGCCTCTTTAACACTAGCTGCCGCGGTTCGGCGATGAGCGAAGCGGCCGCGGCATTGTATTCCTGAATCCGTACGTCATCATCGACGACGACTAGTGGCACGGGTATCGAGTCGAAAATCGCCCGATAGATGCTCGCCTCGTCGATGTGGCTCGTCATGAAGCGCCCTCCGGAAAGAGTCTGCGTTCTTCATTCTAGCGGATCCTGCATACGTCCAAGCAACAATATCTTTATCAGGACCTCATGGGTGGAAGGGACTTTACGACCCGGTGCCAGAACAGAAGTTCTTGCTGCCACCGTCACTGGGATAGATTGAGCAGAGTCGCTCCGGTGCCCTGGAACTCGGTGCTCGGTGGCCTTGCTTTTCCATTTTTCGTTGCGCTAGGTTCTGGCTAGAATTACCGAATCAAAGGCGGCCACCACCGGAGAGCAAGGTTCGACGCGGAGGCAGATCATGGGTTCGCGATTCGCCTGGCTGTGGAGAGCCGCTGTCCCCGTCTTTGGCCTCGCCGGAATGGGCGGATGGGGCATGGCTTGTGGGGGCTCGAGCCCGGCGGCAGACCCCTGTCAGGGGGTGACCTGTTCGGGCCATGGCATCTGCGCCATCTCCGGGGGAAAGGCCATCTGCGCTTGCGACAAGGGCTACTTCGCCGAGGGGCTCGAGTGCCGGCCCCTCGAACCCCAGGATCCCTGCCTGGGGGTCGCTTGCTCCGGCCATGGAGACTGCATCGTCCAGGACGACGCGGCGGAGTGCGTCTGTGACGTGGGCTTCCATCCGCAGGGTCTCGCCTGCCTGGAAAACGACCCTCAAGATCCCTGTCTCGGCGTGGATTGTTCCGGCCGCGGCACCTGCCGGATCGAGGCCGATGGTCCGGTGTGCGAGTGTCAGGTGGGCTATCATCCGGTCGGGCTCTCCTGCGTCAAGGATACCCATCCCTGCGATGGCATCACCTGCAGCGGCCATGGGCAATGCCTGGCGGATGAGAACCAGGAGCCGTTCTGTCAGTGCG
Source organism: uncultured Myxococcales bacterium (assembly GCA_964561025.1). GTDB lineage: Bacteria > Myxococcota > B64-G9 > B64-G9 > B64-G9 > JAAZNF01. The sequence continues at coordinate 30 of CAZLNM010000038.1, read as the reverse complement.
ACGCTGGATATCACTCCGAGGACCTCACCT
>CAZLNM010000037.1:38584-42569 GCA_964561025.1 uncultured Myxococcales bacterium | reverse complement strand
ATAACCTCGACGTGCATTGTACGTCGCTGGAGGGGCCGGTCGCTTTATCCCATCAACCACCCCGGAAATGCCCCGGAACTGGTTATTATTCAAAAGGAATGATCAGGGGACGGTGACCGCGCGCGAGCCGACGGCGTCGAGGGTGTCGTCCTTGGCGAAGGCCTTGAGGTGGTAGGTGCCGGCGGAGAGGGCGGGAAGCGCGAGCGTCACCTGGAAGCGGCCCGCCTGCACGGCCCCCGCGGCGCGCGCGAGCACCTTGTCATTGGCCAGCGCGTGATTGGCCCGGTGCTGCTCGGTGGTGCAGCCCTGGGAGCAGTCCACGAGGCCATCCTTGAGCCTGGTGCGGGAGAGCTCGAAGGTGACCTCGACCGTCCCCGCGGCGATCTCGGGGACGGCGCCTCCCACCACGAGCGTTCCCCCGCCGGCCGGCGGCTCGGCCGGGTCGAGCGCGACCGCGGCGGGCGGCAGGCGGGTGGGGGCGGTGGGATCGCCGAGCAGGTTGTACATGACGAGGTGCTCCAGCACGAGCTGGTCGAGCGGCTCACTCACGTACAGGCGCGCCGCCTGGTCGATGGTGTTTCGAAGCTCGTCGAAGCGCGCCGCGGCGCCGCGTTTCATCTGGAGCACGGCCTGGCCGTAGGTGGCGGGCCGCAAGTCGAGGATATCGTTTGACACTCTCGCCGCGCTTGGCTATTTTGGCCCCGACTCATCCGCCCCGCCGCACCGCGCGGCGCCCGAGGAGCGCCATGGACGTCCTGTTCGACGAGCGTACCCGTGCCCTGGTGGAAGAAGTCCGCCGTTTCGTGAAAGACGAGGTGCCCGCCGAGCTGGTGCGGCGCATGGACCGCGAGGAGGTGCGCTTCGCCAAGGACTTCATCCGCGCCGCGGCCAAGAGAAACCTCCTCGGCCTGCGCTTTCCCGAGAGCTACGGCGGGCGGAATCTCCCCTGGACCGCGGAGGTGGCGGCCATCGAGGAGGTGGGGGTGCTGGGCACGGCGCTGGGCTGCAACTACGTCATGCCCTCCATCGTGGGCGAGAGCCTGATGGCCTTCGGCACCGAGGAGCAGAAGAGAAAATACCTCGGTGCCATCATCCGGGCCGAGCTGTTCTGCGCCGAGGCGCTCACCGAGCCGCGCGGCGGGTCGGACTTCTTCGGCGCGGCCTGCAAGGCGGTGGCCGACGGGGATCACTTCGTCCTCACGGGGCAGAAGCGCTTCATCGTGGGCGGCGAGGGCGCGGATCTGTTCCTGGTGTACGCCCGCACCGCGGCCGAGGGGGTGCCCGGGCACAAGGGCCTGTCGGCCTTCCTGGTCGAGCGCGACGAGCGGCTTCGGGTGGAGTACCTCTACAACCTGATGGGGACCCGCGGCGGCGGCACCGCGCGCATCCGCTTCGACGAGGTGCGCGTGCCGGCCCGCAACCTGGTCGGCGCGCTCAACGGCGGGGCCATGGTGTTCAACCGCATGATGGTGCCCGAGCGGCTCACCTCGGCCGCCGGGGCGGTGGGGCTGGGCCGGGCGGCGCTGGAGGTGGCGGCGCGCTACACCGAGCACCGGCGGGCCTTCGGCCAGAAGATCCGCGAGTTCCAGGGCGTGAGCTTCCGCATCGCCGAGTCGGTGACCCGCATGGACGCGGCGCGGGCGCTGCTCTACGCCGCGGCGCGCCAGGCCGACTCGGGCGCCGACCCGCGCCGGCTGGTGTCCGAGGCCAAGAAGTTCTGCACCGAGGCCTGCTGGCAGACGGTGAACGACGCCATGCAGGCCATGGGCGGCATCGCCTACACCGACGTGTACCCGGTGGAGCGGCTGCTGCGCGACGCCCGCCTCAGCCTCATCTGGACCGGGACCAACGAGGTGATGAACCTCCTGGTGCAGCACGAGTACTACAAGGAGCTGCTCGCGCGCGGGCCGAGCGGGCGCGACGTCGAGGCCGACGCCGCTTCGTACGAGGCCAGCGCCGAGAAGGTCTTCGAGTAACCCAGGACGCCTGCGCATGCCCGACTCGCCGGAAATCTCGACGCTCAAGAATCGCATCGCCGAGCTGGAGCAGAAGCTCGCCGAGGAGCGCGAGGAGTTTCAGTGGGATCTCAAGGCGGCCAAGGAGTCGGCCGAGAAATCGGTAAAAAAGCTCGAGGAGGAGCTGGCCCAGGCCCGCAAGGGCGCGCCGGCGGGCGCGGGGGAGACGGCGGACGGCAAGCGCCTGCGCGAGCAGGTGGACATGCTCACCCAGCGCGCGCTGCTGGCCGAAAAGAGGGTGGCCGAGCTGCAGGGCGAGCTCAATCGCCGCCCCTCGCTCTCCCAGCCGCCGCCGCTCAAGACCGACAACCTGCTCCTGCAACGGGCCCAGTCGGCCGAGGAGGAGCGCGACCGGCTGCGGCGTGACCTGCGGGCCGCCCAGCGCGCCGTGGAGGAGAAGGACACCCAGCTCGGCCGCCTCAAGGCCGGCGCCGACGAGGCCCGCTCGCTCAAGACGGAGCTGGAGGCCGCGCGCAAGACGCTGGCCGAGCGGGAGAAGGAGCTGCAAAAAACGCGCGAGGCCCAGCCTCAAATGCTACAGCGCGAGCAGGAGCTTTCGCGCGCCCGGGAAGAAGCGGCCCGGCTGCAGTCCGAGATCGCCCGTCTTCAAAAGGATCTGGAGCAGGCGCGGCGGGCGGCGGCCGGGCAGGAGGAGCTGCGGGTCGAACGCGAGACGCTGCAGGCCGAGATCCAGAAGCTCAAGGACGAGATGACGCGCACGCGCATGGCCTCGGGCCAGATGCTGGAGCAGCGCGAGCGCGAGACCGAGCGGCTGCGCGCGGACCTCAAGACCTCCGCCGAGCGGCAGGGACAGGACGCGGCGGCGGCGGCCGAGGTGCGCCGGGAGCGAGATCGCTTGCGCCAGGAACTCGCCGAGTCGCGCTCGCAGATCGACGAGCTGGTGCGACAGCTCCAGCGGCTGCGGGACGGCGCCGCCACCCAGGTGCAGCGGCCCCCGCCGAAGGACGACTTCGAGGAGAAGACGCATCCGTTCCAGCCGCCGGTGTGGGTGCCGTCCGAGAACACCCAGCGTGTCCAGATGCCGCGCGGGTTGAGCGAGAAGACCCCCACCGAGCCCTCCGCCAGCGCGCCCCGGCCGCCGGTGGCGCAGGAGGCCGTCCCGCCGCCCGAGCCGGGTCTCGCCCCCGAGGAAGTGTTGCAGGCCGCGCAAACCGGCGAGGGCGTGCTGGAACTCGAGGAGCTGGCGCCGGAGGACCTGGTCCCCGAGGAGCCCACCCCGGCCGCGGTGGCGGCGCCCGTGATCCCGGAGAAGGTAGAGAAGGCGGAGACGCCGGCGGCCTCGACGCCGGACGAGGATCTGTTCCAGGTCGAGTACCGGCCTTCGGACGCGGGCCGTCCGAGCGCTCCTGCGCCAGAGGCGGTGCCGCCCGCCTCGAGCTACCCGCTCCCCGCGGCGCCGGCCCCGGCCGAGGCGCCCGTGGTCATCGGCCGGCTGGTGCAGCCGCCCCGCGAGGGGACCGAGGAGGTCGAGCGCGTGGCGGTCTCCCGCGGAGGGCGGCGGACCTGGCTGTGGGTGGTGTTGTTCGTGCTCCTCGGCGCCGGGCTCACGGTGGGCGCGTTCCTGTTCATTCAGAAATGGTTCGGCCCTCCGGCGGACGACGGCGCTCCCGGGGAACCCGGCACACCCCCGGACGCCGCCGCGGCGGACGCGGGAGCGACGCCGGTGGCCGAGGAGGGCCCGGGCGCGGCCAGCGACGCCGGCGCCGTGACGCCGCAGCCGGCCGGGCAGGATGCCGGTCCGGCCGAGGGCGCGCCCGACGCGGGACCGGTCCCGGAAAAACGCCGGCCGCCGAGCGCGCAACAGAAGAAACTGCACGAGGCCGGCCTGACCCTGCTGCGCACCAAGAAGTACGCCGCCCTGGAGAAGAACGCCGCCGGCTGGGTGAAGCGCTACCCGGACGATGCCATGCTGCGGTACCTCTACGGGCGGGGCCTGTTCTTCCAGAAGA
>CAZLNM010000037.1:0-38574 GCA_964561025.1 uncultured Myxococcales bacterium | reverse complement strand
CTCGAACGGGCGGTCTCGCTCGATCCGGAGATGTTCGAGGCCTACTACGAGCTGGGCGGCGTGCAGCTGATCCTCAAGAACCACACCGAGGCGGCCCAGGCGCTACAGCGCTTTCTGGACCTGAGCCCGGCCGACAAGCGCGCCCCGGCGGTGCGGGCCCTGCTCAAGAAGATCAAGGCCGGAGGTGAGCCGCCGTGACGGCGCATCCTCGCTCCAGGGGATGTCGGCACCTTCGCGGCGGGTGACGCGGATGGCTCCCTCAACCGAAAACGCCGTGTCCGCACCGGGCCGCGGCCTGTTGTGGAGCTGGCTCGCGCTCTCGCTGGCGGGCCTGACGGGGGCGGTGTACCTGGGGGTGATCCACTGGCAGGTGCACAACCTGCCGGGGCACGTCAGTTTCTGCGCCGTCTCCGAGCGGATGAACTGCGACACCGTGGCGCTCAGCCCGCACTCGATCCTGTGGGGGCTTCCCCTGGCCGCCTGGGGCGGGCTCTTCTACCTGGCCATCGGCCTCCTGGCGCTGGCCGCGCTGCGGGCGCGGCGGGCCGGCTTCCCCTGGGGCCTGCTCTCACTGGCCGCGCTGTGGGCCGTCGGCCTCAGCGTGTACCTCTTCTTGCTCTCGGAGCTTATAATCGGCTCGTTCTGCCTGGTGTGCGGCAGCCTGTACCTCATCAACCTGGGCCTGCTGGCCGTGGCCGCCGTGGGCCTTCGGCGTTCATGTGGCGCCTGGCGGCTCGCCGCCCGGCTGCGAGACGACGTCGGCTTCGTGGTTGGGAAGAAAAAGGTCGCCCTGGCGGCGATGCTGGCGGGCGCGCTCCTGCTCGGCGGCGCCTACCTGGGAAAGAGCCTCCTCTACCCCCAGCGCGTGTTCGCCGGCGGCCTGGGGGATCTGCCAACTGGCCGGACCGCGGAGGGGGCCGACTACCTGGGCGCGGCGCAACCGCGTCTTGTCATCGTGGAGTTCTCGGACTACGAGTGCCCGTTCTGCAACCAGGCGCACGAGAAACTGCGACAGACCCTGCGTCAGAACGCCGACTGGGTCCGGCTGGAGCACCGGCACTTTCCCCTGGACGGGGCCTGCAACCCGCTGCTCCAGGGCCGCTCCATGCACCGCAGCGCCTGTGTCTGCGCCCGCGCGGCCATCTGCGCCGGCCGGGCCGGAAAGTTCTGGGAGATGAACGACGCCCTGTTCGCCCGCCGCGGCGGGCTGGACGCCGGGGGCCTGACCGTGCTGGCCGAGACGCTGGGGTTGGACGCCACCGCCTTTCGCGCCTGTCTGGACGACCCGGCCACGGCCGGGGAACTCAAGCGCGACATCGAGGAGGGGATGCGGCGCCGCCTGAGCGGCACGCCGTCGTTCGTGGTGAACGGAAAGGTGATGCCCGGCCTGAACGCGGTGCTGGAGGCGGTTCGCGCCGGCGCGGCGGTGGGGAAACAGGGAGGGGAACATGCCGAGCCGGGCGCTGATCGTTGATGACAACGCGGCCAACCGCGAGCTCATGGCCGTCATGTTGCAGCGGTTGGGCTTCGTGGGCGTGGGCGTGGCGGACGGCGCATCGGCGCGCGCCGTGGTGGAGCGCGAGTCCTTCGACGTGGTGTTTCTGGATCTCAAGCTCGCCAACGGCTGCGGGCTCGACCTGGCGAAAGAGGTCAGGTCCCGCCCCTGGGGGGCCCGCGTGCCGCTGGTGGCGGTGTCCGGGGTCAGCCCCGAGGAGGGCGCTCACCTGGTCCGGCCGGGGGGCTTCGACGCGTTCCTGGCCAAGCCGTTCTCGTTCGCGGATCTCGAGAAGACAATCGAGGCGCTGTTGCCGAAGGGCGGCTAGGCTCAGGGTTTCAAGAAACGCACGCTGAGGCCGTTTTCGATGGGGGCGACTTCGTAGCGCGGTGGCTTTGAATCGAAGTCCAGCACGAAGCGGACGAAGCCCTCCTGCTTGCCCACCCGGAGCTTCTGGATGCCGGGGGCGGGGTTGTCGAAGACGATCTTCTTGTGGCCGTAGCCGCCGCCCACGAAGTCGATCGCCAGGCGGGGAGGGTTGTCGAGGGCGAAGTGTTTGGTCTTGAGCGGCGCGCTGGCGCGCAACGTCAGCGTCCAGCCGCCGGCGCCCTCGGCGAACACGGGCAGTTCGATCTCGGCCGACTCCGCGGGCTTGGGCGGCGGCGGAGGAGGCTCACCACCGGCGGCGGCGACGGGGCCCGCATCCGGCGGCGCGGGCGGTGCCGGAGGCCCCATCGCCACCGCGCCGTCCGGTCTGTCCGGTTCCGCGGGCGGGGGCGGTGTGGCGGCGTCGGGCGGGGAGGGCACGGGGGGCCCGCTCGGAGGCGGAGCCCCGCCTTCCCCCGGGCCTGCCTCGGGCGCCGGCATCATGTTTCGCAGTATGAAGAACGTGGCCACGGCCACGACCGCGACAAAAAGCACGAACAGCACGATGCGGGTCTTGGGAGGCGGCGGCACGGAAACCATGGGCTCTCCTGAAGCCGGTTCGACGGGCGGTGCCGGGGGCGCCGCCTCCGGTTTCGGCGCGGGGGGTTGCGAAGGCCGTAGCGCGAGCCGCATGGCCACGCTCGGCGGTTGCGCCCAGGGCGACGGGGCCGGTGGCAGGGACGGCGGCGGTGGTTGCGCGGCCTCTACCGGAGCCGGCATCGCTGGTTTGGGAAGAGGTGGTGGTGCGGTCGGCTGCGGGGCCGGTTTTCCGGGTTGTGGCGAGGGGGGCTTCGCGGCCGGGGGCGGAGGAGGGGGCAGCGGCTTCGCCGGCGCGGCGTTCTCGCCGAGTTCCGCGGCGATGAGATCGGCGATGCGGTCGGACGAATCGGCCGGGATTTGAGTGAACTGGATGCCCATTCCGGCGGGGGTGCCGTCGAGGCTGATGGGATCGAACGGCTTGTTCCAGACGACCTCGGCCTCCTCGACCCGCACCTCTCCCCTCGGCGTGCGAAACTCCAGGGTGATCTTGTGGCCCCGCGGGAACGGCCGGTTGGTCCTGAGGAAGATGCCGCCCTGGCTGATGTTGGAGGCGAACAGCTCCTGCGCCCGGCCGTCCTTCTCGGATACCTTGACCTTGTCGAAGAAGTCCACCCGCGGCTGCACGCGCTTGTCCTCGGGGCGCTTCTCGTCCTTGGGCATGGCCCTATGGTAGGAAAGAGCGGCGGTGAGGTCAAATCTTGGGCCGCAGGAATTCGGTTGCCAAATTTTCCCCGTCCCAATACATTCCCCGGCGTTCGCCTCGGCAAAAGGAGCGGATCATGGCACCGGCTCGAGCCCAGAAGACCTCTCCGGCGGAGAAGTTGGCGCGCGCGCTTCTACACGGCGCGCCCGAGGAGGCGCCGGACACGGCGGATGCGCGCGAGCACTTCGCGCGCGCCCTGGAGGTCCTGCGCGGGGGAGGGGATCCCCGGCGGGTGATGGAGCTCCCCGCCCTGTTCCAGGAGGCCTTCCTCATCGTGTGGGAGGAGGCCCGCGAGCCGGAGCCGCTGCTGGACCTTGTGAACCTCACCCGCGATGCGGCCATCCTCAAGGCGGCGCGGCGGGCGCTGCACCGGCTGCGCAGCGCGGGGCTGGACCTGCCCGACCCCGCGGCGCCTCGCCCGTCGGTGCTCACCCGCGCCGGCGCGCCGGCCGAGAAGGCGCTGCCGTGTTTCCTCACCGAGCCGTCGTCCCAGGGCGTCGAGTCGCTGATCCTTTCGCGCTACGTGCACGGCGGGGTGGCGACCGCCCAGGCGTTTCTGGACGACGAGAGCGGCCTGGTCGAGTTCGACGGGGGCGTGGTGGGGCGCAACCGGCACCGGGAGATCCTGCGCTCGATCCAGGCCGAGGGCGAGACGCGCTGGCTGGTGATCTCCTACGAGGAGGCCCGCCAACGCCTGGCCGAGGGGGCGCGCCTGGCCCGCGACAAGGGCCGGCCGCTGCCCGAGAAATACCTGGAGCTCTCGCTGCATTTCCCCGAGACGGCGCCGGTCGAGGTGCCGCGAGGGCGCGAGCTGTTCGCCCGCGAGGCGCTGTCCGGCGTTTTGCTCTCGGACACGGCCGCCTTGCTCGAGCGCGACGAGTTCGCGCACTGGACTCCTTCGCGGCGGTTCGTCGAGGTGATGATCCAGAAGCTGGACGAGATCCGCCAGAGCCAGGTCATCATCTCTGACGAGCAGCGCCTGGAGCAGGTGCGCCGGTTGCTGGAGAGCGCGCCGGAGCGCTTGCTGGAGGAGTCGGAGGAGCGCCGGCGGTTCCAGGAGCGGCTGTTTCGCATGGCGGCGTTCCTGGAGCGGCGGGGGGAGAAGGAGGCCGCCCGGCTGGCGGCGGCGGCCGCCTGGCCGCTTTTGGATCCCGACTTCAAACCCGAACGCCACCCCTTCTTCGCGCGGCTGGCCACCAAGGGCTTCCTGTCGCCCGAGGAGATCGTGGCCCACATGCGAAAGGACACGGCGAAGGACGGGGACGGCGCCGGCGAGCCCACGCAGAACCCCCCGCCGGCGAACCCCGGCGGCCGCATCATCCTCCCCTGAGGGCGGTCCGCTCTCGGACCTCCCACCCGCGCGTCATTCGATCTCGTTTCCTTGCGCGGCCCTGGACCGCAACAGGCGCGCGTCCGCCCGCGCCATCGCAGTACAGGTTGCCCAGGTCGCGTCTGACCGCGCTTGCTCTGGTGGCATCGCGGTCAGACGTGCCAAGACCACATACCCGCCTGACTGTGCTGGCTTTGGTGGCGTCGCCAAAGCTCGGCTGCTTTTCGGTTGGGGCTCGAGGCGAGGTGCAGCGGAGAGGGGGCGCAGAAGGTGTCCGCTTCAGCAAACAGGTGTGGCGAGGAATCGGCTCAGTTGGCCGCGGTCAGGAACTGGCTGAAGGCGCCGACCGGGTGCGCGGCCAGCGCGCGCCCGTCCGCGTCTTGCATCACCACCGGGAGGCCAGGGTCCTTGAGGTTCCCCTGGTGGGTGCCCTTGAGCGCGGTGGTGAGGACCAGGCGGTAGCAGCGGTCGGCCTGCAGCGAAGCGGCCGGCTCTGCGGTGACGGTCCGGCTTTCCGTGCCGCTCACGGCCGGGGTGATGCTCTCCAGGCTCCAGCCGCGCCCCTCGGCGGTGCCGCAGCGCAAGGCGGCGGCGCCGCCGTCGGAAGCGGCCCATTCGTACGGAGCGTAAAGCAGCAGCACGCCCTGGGCGAGCGAGGCCGGATCGACCTCGTCCGAGAGCACGGCGGAGGGCTGCACGGTGCGCGGCACCTCGGCCTGTCCGTCCAGCGCCAGGTACACCACCTCCATGCCCGAGGGCAGCGGCACGCCGGGCGAGCCGCAAGCGGCGAGGATGGGCAGGAGCACGAGTCCCCAGATGCGCCGCATGGCTAGTTCTCCTTCACCTGGAACCACGACTGGATCTCGCTGCCCAGCTCGCGGGTGGGCACGCCGTCCAGCTTGCCGGAGAGCGTTTTCGCGATGACGATCCAGTATTTCTGGCCCCGCGTCAGGTTCTGGGCCGGCTGAAGCAGCACCGCCTCGCGGGTGACCTGGTCTTGCCCCTGCGCGTTCTTCACCGTCGGGTGGTTCACCGCGATCTCCACGGGCGTGCCGTCGGCGGCGCCTGCGCGAAGCGAGATAGTGGTGCTGTTGGCGTTGGCGTTGCCGTTGGCGCACTCCACCTCGGCGGAGAAGACGATCACCGGCAGCACGTCCGGCCCGACGTCGGCGTTGGCCAGGGCGGGATACACCCGGACCACCTTGAGGAGGTTCTCGGAGGGATTGTCGATGGCCACCTCGCCGCAGGCCGGCACGAGCCACACAAGCATAAGCAGCCCCAACACGATTGCCTGGTTCTTCATCGCCACGGCTCCCGGTCTGAAAGTCACCTAGACCATAGACCAATGCCGCACCCAGATCAAGTGCGGGACGGCGGCGAAATGCCGGAGGCGGGACTCGAACCCGCACGCCCTTACGGACAAGGGATTTTAAGTCCCTTGCGTCTACCCGTTCCGCCACTCCGGCGCGGCGCCATGCCAGGGTAGCCGCCTCTCTCTCCGATGGCAAGGGCCATCCGGCGGGAATGGATCCGGGGCCAGCGAGGTTTCAGCGCGCGCCGGCGCCCCGGGTGGGGCGGGGAGGCGGCGGGAGGAGAGTCTCTTGACACCCCAAGCGACATGTGTTTGAAGCTCTTTCGCCATGAAAACCATGATCGAGACCAAACATTTGACCAAGGATTACGAAGACCTGCGGGCGGTGGACGACGTCAGCCTGTCCATCGAGCGCGGCCAGTGCGTAGGATTGCTCGGCCTCAACGGCGCCGGCAAGACCACCCTGCTGCGCATGCTGTGCGGCCTGCTCACCCCCAGCGAGGGCGACATCCGCATCGATGGCCTGGACGCCACCGAGGAGACGCTCGCGGTGCGCGGCCGCATCGGCTTCCTCCCCGAGAACCCGCCCCTGTACCCCGAGATGACGGTGGCGAAGTTCTTGCGCTTTTCCGCCCTGCTGCGCGGCGTTCCCGCGCTGGGGGTGGAGGCCCGGGTGCAGGAGACGGCCCAGCGCTGCCAGATCGCCGATCGCCTCGGCGACCGCATCGAGACTTTGTCCTACGGCTACCGCAAGCGGGTGGGTATCGCCCAGGCCATCGTGCACCAGCCGGCGCTGGTGATCCTGGACGAGCCCATCGCCGGCCTGGATCCGCGCCAGATCGTGGAGATGCGCGAGCTGGTGCGTTCCCTGCGCGGCGAGCACACGGTGCTGCTCAGCTCGCACAACCTGCCGGAGATCAGCCAGACCTGCGACAAGCTCCTGGTCATGGACCGCGGCCGCATCATCCAGCAGGGCTCCGAGCACGAGCTGGCCGAGCTGTTCGGACGGCGCCGGCGCGTCCTGCTCCAGGTGCGCGGCGAGCGGGCGCGGGTGAAGGACACGCTCTCCCGCGTAAACGGGGTGTCCGGGGTCCAGATCCTCGGCGAGGCGGACGGCGTGGTGGAGGCCGAGATCGAGTCCGCCGCCGACGTGCGCGAGGAGGCGGCCCGGGCGGTGATCGGCGCCGGGCTCGGCCTGCTCACCCTCTCGCGCAAGGAGCTGGATCTCGAGGGCGTCTTCCTGCGGCTCACCGGGAGCCGGGAGGGACAGGCATGAAAACCATCTGGTTGATCGCGCGCCGCGAGCTCGTGGCCACCCTGCGCTCGCCGCTCGGGTTCGTGGTGGCCGCCATGGTGCTGGCGCTGGACGGGCTGCTCTTCAACCTGCTGGCCCTGGGCGGCGGCGAGAAGTATTCCAGCGAGGTGCTGGCCCAGTTCTTCTACACCCTGTCCGGCACCACCATGGTGGCCAGCGTGTTCATCTCCATGCGCCTCTTGGCCGAGGAGCACCAGACCGGCTCCCTGCCGCTGTTGCTCACCGCGCCGGTGAAGGACGGGCACATCATCGTGGGAAAGTTCCTGGGCGCTTTTCTCTTCTTGGCCCTGCTCACCCTGATCACCCTGTACATGCCGCTCCTGGTCATGGTGCACGGCAAGGTCTCCTGGGGCCACGTGTTCGCCGGGTACCTCGGCCTGCTCTTGCTCGGCGCGGCCGCGCTGGCCATCGGGACCTTCGGCTCGACGGTGGCCCGCTCGCAGATCGTGGCCGCCTTCATCTCCGGGGCCCTGGTGGTGGCGCTGCTGCTGTTCTGGCTGCTGGGCCGCGCCGCCGACAAGCCGCTCGATGACGTGTTCTCGTTCTTGGCCCTGCACAACATGCACTTCCGTCCCTTCATGGCGGGCAAGATTCATCTGCGGGACATCGTGTACTACCTGTCGGTGACCGTCTTCTTCCTGTCGGCGGCCACCCGCATGCTGGAGTCACGGCGATGGCGCTAGCAACCTCTTCTTCTCCGTGGGGCGTGCGCAACGCCCGCTGGGTGCTGTTCTTCTACCTTGCGGGCTGGGTGCTCCTGTACGTGGGCGAGCGACTGGTCGGCGGCGTCGGCAAGGGCCGCTGGGTGGTCTCGGGCCTGGCGCTGGTGCTGCTGCTCGCCGCCTGGTTGGCCTGGAAGCTGGCCTGGTGGTTCAGCCGGGACGAGCACCGGCGCATCCAGCGGACCATCTTCTTCCTGTCGCTGGGCGGGTTCGCGGCGCTGGTGCTGTACCTCATCTCCTCCGACCTGGTCCTCGGGCCGGCGGCCCCGGCCAAGCCCGGCGAGGCGGGGGTGAGCGGGCGGCAGGTCCTCCAGGTGGCCTGGATGCTGCTGCTGGCGCTCTCCTCCGGGCCGCTGCTGTTCGCCCAGTGGAGCGCCTTCGGCGCCACCCGCTCGCAGTCGCCGGACGCGCGGCGGGTCTTCTCCTCGGCCTGGTCGGGCGGGATCGTGACCAGCCTCTTGTGCACCCTGTTCTTCGTCAACGCGCTCGTCAACCGCCTCGACATCAACACCGACCTCAGCTACTTCAAGACCACCTCGCCCAGCGAGAGCACCCGCAGCCTGGTCGAGGGGCTCACCGAGGACACCGCCGCGCTGCTGTTCTTCCCGCCGGCGAACGACGTGCTCACCGAGGTCGAGGGATACTTCCAGTCGCTGGCCCGCTCCTCGTCCCGCCTGCAGGTCAAGGTGATCGACCGGGCCATGGCGCCGGAGGAGGTCTCGACCTACCGCGTCTCCCGGGACGGAACGGTGGTGCTGGCGCGCGGCGAGCAGCGCCAGACCATCGAGTTCGGCGTGGAGCTGGACTCGGCCAAGACCAAGCTCAGAAAGCTCGACAGCGAGGTGCAGACGGCGCTCCTGAAACTCGAGCGCAAGCAGAGCACGGTGTACTGGGTCACCGGTCACGGCGAGCGCAGCGCGGACCGGGTGGAGGGCGACGCGCGCGATCGCCTGAGCCTGCTCAAGGGCGTGCTGGCCAACAACAACCTGTTGGTGAAGCCGCTGGGCGCGGTGCAGGGGCTCTCCAGCGCCGTGCCCGACGACGCGGCCCTGGTGATGATGCTGGGGCCCACCACGGCGCTGTTCCCCGGCGAGGCCGAGGCCATCGGGCGCTACCTGGAGCGCGGCGGCCGGTTGCTGCTGACGCTGGACCCGGCGGCCAAGGCGCAGCCCGAGGCGCTGCTCTCCCAGCTCGGGCTGCGCTTTCGTCCCACCATGCTGGCCAGCGACCAGGGGTTCCTGGTGGCCAGCCAGACCCCGGCCGATCGGCGCAACATCGTCACCGATCAGTTCTCCGCCCACGCCGCCACGAACATGATCTCCCGCTACAGCCGGGAACTCCCGGTGGCCATGCCCGAGAGCGGCTCGCTGGAGAAGATCGCCGAGAGCAAGCAGCGCGTGGACTTCATCTGCCGCAGCTTGCCGTTCGTGTGGGCGGACGCCGACGGCGATCTCCAGCCCGGCCCGGACGAGAAGCGGCAGGTGTTCCAGCTGGCGGCCGCCCTGAGCGCCCCGGTGGAGGGCGGGGCCGCGCCGCCCCCCGGCGCAAACGCCCCCGGCGCGCCGCCCCCCAAGAAGGAGATGCGCGCGGTGGTCCTGGCCAACTCCGCCGCCTTCGGCGACACCTTCCTGCCCTTCTACGGCAACCGGTTCTTCATGGCCGACGTGCTCCGCTGGTTGGTGGGCGAGGGCGAGGTGGCCGGGCCGCCCGCCAATGAGGAGGACGTGCGGGTGCAGCACACCCGGGGCCAGGAGATCTTCTGGTTCTACGGGACCGTGTTCGCCGTCCCGGTCATCATCCTGGGCGTGGGCTTCGCCACCCGCTTCGGGCGGGGGCGGAACCGGAGGTCCGCGTCATGAAGCCCCAGCGGGTTCTCGGCATCCATCTGATCGTGCTGGCGGCGGCCGTGGTGGTCACCTGGTGGGCCTTCCAGCGGCCCCAGCGCCCTCCCTCGGGAGGCCAGCTGGTGCTGGACGTGACCCGCGCCCAGCTCACCAAGATCGCCTTCGAAGCGCCCGATCACGGCAGCGAGGCCACCGTCCGGCCCGGCGGCGGTTTCGACCTCGTCGTCACCGAACAGAAGAAACGGCCGGCCCCGCCGCCCGCTCCTTCCGCTGACGGAGGGCCGGTGGACGGGGGAATGCCCGACGGCGCGGCGGTGGATGGCGGCCTGGCCGGGACGGGCCCGGACGCGGGGACGGCGGCGCCGGATGGCGGCCCCGCCGCGGTTGGAGCGGCCGAGCCGGCGAGAGTGGAGACGGTAGTGAACCGCTACCGCGCCGGCGAGGATTACGAGCGGGCGCTGGAGCGCTTGTTCCCGCTGCGGGCGGAGCGCGACCTGGGCACGCCGGAGCACGACAAGATCGTCTCCTTCGGCCTGGAGCGGCCCGAGCGGCGCCTGCGCTTCTCCACCGCGCGCGCGAATTATGTCCTGGAGCTCGGCAGCGACAGCTTCGGCGGCGCCTCCACCTACGTGCGGCTGTCGCCGGGCGACCGCGTGTTGCTGGTCTCCTCGGCCAACCTGCGCGCCCTGGACGTCCAGGGCACCCGCTACCTCGAACGCCGGCTCACCCCGCTCAAGGAGCGGGACGTGGATCGGCTGGTGGTGACCCAGGGCAACCTGGCGCGCGAGCTGGTCCACCAGGACAAGGGCAAGCCGGACGCGGAGGCCTGGGTGCCCGGGGACCGGCCCGAGCTGCGCGACGAGCGCTTCCGCGCCTGGGTGGGGAAGTTCTTCCGCCTGTCCGTCCTGGAATACCTGTCGGAGAAGGACCTCCCGCCGGCGCAGAGCGTGGCCCGGGTGCTGCTCCAGGTGGGACCGGAGGGCCGGGACGGCCAGGAGGACATCGAGATCGCCAAGGCCGACGTCGACAACGCCGCCGGCAAGCGTGATTATTTTGCCCGCTCGGCCTTCACCGGTGGGTGGGTGAAGCTGGAGCGCTTCGGCGCCGAGGGCGTCGTCAACGACATGGCCGGCATCGTGGTGGGGGACGAGGGCGGGGAAGACAAGCCCGCCGAGCCACCGCCGGCCTCGCCGGGATCGCAGCCCAAACCCGACGGCGGGACGCGGTAGCGACGCTGCGGTCCCTGGAACAGGGACCTTTCATGTCTTCCTCCTCGTCATCGGTGATCCGTTGTAGTGCGCACCCCGACGCGCGCGCCGCCTGGGAGTGCAGCGGCTGCGGGGCCCACCTGTGCCCCCGCTGCGCCGCCGACGACATGGTGCAGCGCATCTCGGTGGTGCGCTGCCTGAGTTGCGGCGCGGTGGCACAGCCGCTCAAGGTGCGAAAGGAAATCAAGTCGTTCCTTTCCATGATCCCGGATTTCCTGCTGGCCATCTTCTCGGGGCGGGGCCTGCTGCACCTGGCCGTGCTCGGCCTGCTGCTGACCCTGAGCGGGTTCTTGGCGGTCATTCCTTTCTTGGGCTGGCTGGCCGCGCTGGCGGCCTACTTCGGGTTGTACGCCACCTACTACTTCTTGATCATCCGCGAGGCGGTGGCCGGCAACCCCCAGGCGCCGCCCGCCACCCACTTCACCGACAACGCCATCGACGTCCTGCTGTGCGCGGTGCGGTTTCTGCTGGGGGCGGCCGTGGTGTGGGTGCCCGCCATCATCTACCTGTGGGGCCCGCGCATGGTGGCGCTGGCGGCCGACCCCATGAGCGCGCTGTCGGATCCGGTGCTGCTGCTCATCGCCGGCTTCGGCCTGCTGTACTTTCCCGCGGCCATGATCACCGCCGCCACCACCGAGTCCACCATCGCCATGTTCAACCCGCTGATGATCCTGGGCATCATCGTGCGCATCCCCAAGCACTACGTCGGCGCGGCGCTGTTGTGGGGGATCCTGTTCGTGGGCCGGTTCTTCCTGCGGGCGAAACTGTTCGCCGCCCTGATGCCGGCGTTTTCGATCACGGGCATGATCGGGAAGATGTGGCTCACCGAGTCGGTGTGCCTGACCCTTCCGGTGCTCAGCGCCTTTGTCCTGGGCTGGGTGATCTACCAGAACGGCGAGGTGCTGGGGGTGCTCACCCAGAGCGATCTGTGGACGCTGGCGCAGCCCAACGCCCGGCCCGCCGGGGTGCTGCCGCCCGGCGGTTTTCCCAAGGGCCGCGGCAAGCCGGCCCCGGCGGCGGCGAACGTGACGGCCCCGGCGGCCGCGGTCGCGCCCCAGGCCGCCAGCGCTCCAACCCAGGAGCTGCGCCAGGCGCTGACGGGCGCGCCGGACAAGGCCCTCGAGGTGTACCGGCGCCTCGCCCAGGCCGGGCTCGCGCCGGAGCTGGAGCCGGCCGAGGAGCTCAAGTTGGCCGCCCTGTTGGATCAAGCGGGCGACGCGCGCGGCGCGGTGCTGGCCTGCCGCCGGGCCGCCAAGCGCGAACCCACGGGGCCGCTGGCGCCCCGGGCCTTGTTCACCGCCGCCCGCCTGCTGGCCGAGCGAATGCAGAAGCCCGCCGACGCCGAGGCCATGTTCCAGTACCTCATCAAGACCTTCCCCGCCCACGAGCTGGCGGGCAAGGCGCGGCAGTTCCTCTCCAGGCTCGCCGGACAGCCGCCGCAGTGAGCGCCTTCGACAGGCTGTTTTCTTGATATTTTTCGAGCTTTTCGATAACCCACAGGAGGAAGGGAGGTGGCGGTGGCCGATCTGCGGAAGCGGTTGCAGCGCCTGCCGTCCGTGGATGCGGTGCTGCGCCAGCCCGAGGTCACCCGGCTGCTCGCCGAGCATCCGCGTAGCCAAGTGGTCGCGGCCGTGCGGCGGGTGCTGGAGGCCCAACGCCGGCTCCTGAGAAAACGGGGCGGGAAAGAGGACGATACCAAGATCGCGGTGCCGGCATCCGAGGTGCGCCTCGCGCTGGCGCAGGCCACCCGGGCGCGGCTGCGGCCGGTGATCAACGCCACCGGCGTGGTGCTGCACACCAACCTGGGGCGCAGCCCGCTCCCCCGCCGGGTCGTGGAACACCTCGCGCGCCTGTCGGGAGGTTTCTGCAACCTCGAGCTCGACCTCTCCGAAGGCGAGCGGGGCGAGCGCCAGGCCGCGGTCCACGACCTGCTGTGCGAGCTTTCCGGGGCCGGCGGCGCCCTGGTGGTCAACAACAACGCCGCGGCGGTGTTCCTCATGTTGCGGGTGCTCGCCGCCAACCGGGAAGCCATCGTTTCGCGCGGCCAGCAGGTGGAGATCGGTGGCTCGTTCCGCGTGCCGGACGTGATGCGGGCCTCGGGCGCGCGCATGGTCGAGGTGGGCACCACCAACAAGACGCACCTTTTTGACTACGAGCGCGCCATCGGGCCGGACACGGCGCTCATCCTGTCGGTGCACCGCTCCAACTTCGCACTGGTCGGCTTCACCGAGGAGCCGGCGCTGGAGGCCCTGGCCACGCTGGCCCGCTCCCGCGGCCTTTTGCTGCTATTCGATCTGGGCACGGCCACGTTGCTGGACCCGGTCCCGCCCGAGCTTCCGGGAGCGCCGTCGCCGCAAGCGGCGCTGCGCGCCGGCGTGTCGCTGGTGTGCTTCTCCGGGGACAAGCTCCTGGGGGGGCCGCAGTGCGGCATCCTGTTGGGGGACGCCGCGTTGATCGCGGCGCTAGCGCGCGATCCCATGGCGCGCGCGCTGCGGGTGGGCCGGCTGACGCTGGCCGCCCTGGAGGCCACCCTGCGGCTCTACCAGGATCCGGCGGCGGCCCGCCGCGAGATCCCGGTGCTGCGCATGCTGCTCATGGAATCGGCGGAGCTGAAACGGCGGGCCCGCGCCCTGCAACGGAATTTGCGCCGCCTGCCCGGCGTCGAGAGCGAGCTGGTGCCGACCGTGGGTCAGGTCGGCGGGGGCTCGTTGCCCGAGCTTTCCCTGCCCGGGTTCGGAGTGGCGCTCCGGCCGGCGGGGTGCTCGGCGCAAACGCTGGCCCGGTGGCTACGGCAGGGCGAGCCGGCGGTGCTGGGAAGGCTGCACCAGGAGCGATTGGTGCTGGACGTTCGGACCCTGATCGATGACTCGGAGGTCGGGCGCCTTTCGGAGGCGGTGGCCGCCGCGCTGGAGCGCCGCTCGAGGTGAAGGCGTGAGCGAACAGCAGATGCCTTTCGAATTCTCCCGCGCCAGCCTGGGCGCCCGCGAGGCGCGGGTGGTGGCGGTGGGCGGCGGCAAGGGAGGCATCGGCAAG
Organism: uncultured Myxococcales bacterium; assembly: GCA_964561025.1. GTDB lineage: Bacteria > Myxococcota > B64-G9 > B64-G9 > B64-G9 > JAAZNF01. Next base: position 24,586 of record CAZLNM010000037.1, on the reverse strand, counting down.
ACCCTGCTCACCGCCAACCTGGGCATCTGCTTCGCGCGCAGCGGCATGAAGGTGGTGCTGGTGGACGCCGATCTGGGGGGCTCCAACCTGCACACCTGCCTGGGGATCGAGTTCCCGGGGGTGTCGCTGGGCGACTTCGTGCAGCGGCGGGTGGAGCGCATGCAGGACGTGATCGTGGACACCGGAGTGGATGGGCTGAGCCTGATCTCCGGGGCGCAGGACTTCCTGGGGTCGGCCAACATCAAGTACACCCAGAAGATGCGCCTGCTGCGCCAGGTGTGCCGGCTGGACACCGATCTGGTGCTCATGGACCTCGGCTCGGGGACCTCCTTCAACGTGTTGGATTTCTTCCTCGTGTCGGACCTGGGGCTGGTCATGATGGTGCCCGAGCCCACCTCGCTGGAGAACAGCTACCGTTTCATCAAGAGCGCCTTCTACCGCCTGCTGCGCCACCGGGAGAAGAACCAGGCCCTGCGGCGGGTGATCGAGGAGGCGATGGAGATCCGCAACCCGCGGGAGATCCGCACCCCCCACGACCTCATCCGCGTGGTGTCGCAGCTGGACCCGACCCGCGGGGCGCAGTACCTGCAGTGGCTGCGAGAGTTTCGGCCGCTGCTGGTCATCAACCAGGTGCGCACCGCCGAGGACCGGGATCTGGGTCAGGCGGTGCGGCTGGCCTGCCGCAAGTACTTCGGGATCGATCTCGACTACCTGGGCCACATCGCGTACGATGACGCGGTGTGGAAGGCGGTGCGCCGCCGCGCGCCGCTGCTGGAGGTGTCGGACGTGGAGTCGGAGCTGGGGCGCAGTTTTTGGGCACTGGCCCGGGAGGTCGGCCGGCGCCTGGCTGCGACCCCGGCCCGGCACCGCTGGGACATCGTGGAATGAAGGACTTTCGCGAGCAGGACTTCTACGAGCTTCTGGAGCTCCACCCGCGGGCCACCGCCGAGGAGGTGGAGGCGCGCTACCAGATCGCGCGCCGTTTCCTGAGCCCGGACTCGGTGGCCACCTATGCCCTGTTCCAGGGCGAGGAGCTGGATCTGATCCGCCGGCGCATCGAGGAGGCCTACCGGGTGCTCAGCCAGCCGGAGCGGCGCCAGGCCTACGATCAGGATCTGGATCGCGTTCGCGGGGGCTTTCCGCCGCCCGAGGAGAAGCCTGCGCAGGCCGCGCCCGCGCCCGCCATCCCCGAGGCGGCGCCGCTTGAGGTGGCCCCGGCCAGCGGCCCCACCGTTACCGAGCCGGGCTTGCCCGCGCGCGCGAGCGAACCGCTGGCGCAGCCCAAACAGGACAGCACCCCGCCGCCGGCCCCGGCCCAGCCCGCGCCCTCCTCGATCTCGAGCGAGAAGGCCCCGCCGCCGCCCGCCGAAACGACTCCGAAGGCCCCGGGCGAATCATCGCTTCCGCCCCCTCCCGACATCGGCGAGGACACCGTGTTCTGCGGCGAGATCCTGCGGCGCCTGCGGGAGGCGCGCGGCTTCTCGCTCGACAAGGTGAGCGAGCTCACCAAGATCAACATCTTCTACCTGCGGGCCATCGAGAACGACACCTACGCCAACTTCCCCGCCGAGGTGTACGTGCGCGGGTACCTGCGGCTCCTGGCCGGGGTGTACCGCCTGCCGGCCGAGCGCTTGATCGGCAGCTACCTCTCGCGCATCCCCCGCGCCAAGGACTGAATCAGCCGCGGCCGGCAGGATTGCGAACGCAGTCCGTTCGTTCCTCTCCCGGGGAGCGAGGCAGTTGCTGGCTGGGGTATCAGGGGGATTCTTCTAACAGCAGGATTGTTCGTGCGCCCGGCTGCCGGGACGGAGAGGCAGGTGCCGCCAAACCGGGACTGGAGAAACTTGCAGCTCCCCGTCTCCAGCGTGGTCGGCCATGATCCGTGTCGGAGCGTCGCGCGAAGGAGGGATGGCGGCCTACGGCACGCACAGGGCCGCGGTGAGCTCGCCGAGCTGCGGTAGCTGCTCCAGCCGGTCGACCAGGTCCAGGGCGCGCTCCACGCCGTGGGCTTTGAGGAAGGGCTCGGCCTGCTCCCGGAACTTTCGCCGCACATGGCCGGCGGTCTCGGCCTCGTCCCGGCCGGCCGCGCCCAACGGGACATCGACCTGCGCGGCAAGCTGCAATCCACCGCGCAGGCGCAGCTCGAGCCGCGCGGCCAGGGGCAATCGCAGGCGGGCCAGATCGGCGTCGCCGAGATCGAACGGGGGGGGCGCTTCCGCCCCGAGGGCCTGTCCCAGCTCCTTCGCCAGCCAGCGCCCGGCGCCACCGGCGATGCGCGCGCCGCGGCGCAGCAGTAGCCGGAGGAGCCGCTGGGCCTCGCCGGGGTGCAGCGCCGGCAGGCCGCCCAGGTCGCGGCCCAGGCCCCGCGCCCGGCTCAAGATTCCGGTCAGGTCGCGCGCCGAAAACAGTCTGCCGAGGGGGAGCTGCTCGAGCAGGCTCTCCAGCAGCGCCGCGGTGAGCTCCCAGTCGTGCAGGACGCGGATGCGCTCAGAAAGCGGCCGCAGCTCCTGTTCGCAGCGGGAGAGCTCCGCCTCGTCGTGCAGCGCGTGTGGCGTGAGCGCGCCATCCCGGATGGCCAGCGCAAGCGACCAGGGGAGCGAGAAGTTGACCCGGACCGCGGTGAGGCGCTCCTGCGGCGAGCGCGCCACCAGGCGTTCCATCCCCACCGAGAGCAGGGTGCAGAACACCCGCAACTCCTCCACGTCCGCCGGCTGCAGCGGGCGGCGGTGGCGCTCGGCGAACTGCGCGCGCAGGTCCGCTAGCGCGTCCAGCGCGGCGCTGAGGTAGGCGCAACCCGGGTGGAGCTTGAAACTGAGGGTGTCGCTCACCCAGGCCCGCCCCAGGCCCGAGAACATCTGGGGCAGGAAGCGGAAGGCGAAGTGCGCGGCGAACCCGTCCGGGCGGTCGAGAACGTCGAGCGGGCCGGTGATGCCCCAGCCGGCCAGGCGCGCGGCGAACAGCCCATCCCGCGCCGGCATGGCCGCCGACAGCAGCTTGCTGTCCGGCCCCATGAAACCGGGCCAGGTGGCGAAGGGAGGCTGGTACAACGAAAGCGCCAGCGCGTGGGCGTGCTGCTCGGGCGAGAGCTCGAGCAGCCGGGCGCCGGCGCAGGCCGCTCCCAGCGCGTGCAGGTGGGTCCAGAGCTGGCCGTTCTGCGGGCCGACGAACACCGCCGCGCCCATCCGCCCGCCGATCTCATTGGCGGCCACCTGGGCGGTGAGCAGCTCCCGGCCGGAGAGCCCCAGCTCCTCCGCCATGGCGAGCGCGGCCAGCACGGCCGAGTGCCCGGTGTGCCCGAGGAACAGGTAGTCGTCGAAGTCCAGCGCCATGGAGGCGGCGGCGTTGGCCACCACCGCCACGGTGGGAGACGTCGCGTCGTGCTGCGGAAACACGGTGGCCCGGCCGTGGGAGCGGGTGGAGAGGATCACCTCGCGGATGGCCCGCACCGCCCGGGTGGGATGCCCGGCGTACACCGCGGCCAACACCGAGAGGAATTGCAGCTTGGCCTTGGCCACCACCCGGGGCGGGATGTCCTCGAAGCGGAGCGCGGCGGCGAAGTCGGCCAGACGCTGGAGGGTGGTGGGCATGGCTCAGACCGCGGGCGGGGGCAGGCCTTGGCCGGCCGGGGCATTCGCCGCGGGCGTCGCCTCGACGGCCGCGGGGGCGGTTCCGCGGCGCCGCCGGCCGATGAGGTGGCTGATCAAGAGGCACAACAGCAGGAAAGCCACCAGCAGCGCCAGGCTCCAGTAGCCGAGCTGCTCCATGGCGTTGAGGATGCGGGCGATGCCGCCAGCGAAGAAGTACCCGACCAGCAAGAACGGGATCCCGTGGAGCAGCACCACCGAGGTGTCCACCAGCCAGAACTTCAGGAAGGGGAAATGCAAGAAGCCGGCCGCCATGTAGGTGGGGGCGCGGGTGCCGAAGAAGAAGCGGCAGCCCACGATGGCCCACAACCCCTTGCGGTGCATCAGGTCCTGGCTGCGCTGAAAGCTGTGCGAGCGGATCATGCGCTGGCCGAGGCGCGTGGTGCGCAGCAGCCCGAGCACGCCGCGTCCCATCCAGTACTGGGTGTCGTTGGTGGCGATGATGCCGCCCAGGATGGCCAGCGCGGTAGGGAGCGGCTCGAGCAAACCGTGGGCCACGCAGGCGCCCCCGAGGAGGGTGAAGGCCTCCTCCGGCAAGGCCAGCGGGAAGATGGCCGAGAACCACACCACCAAGAACAGGCCCAGGTGCGGGTTCCCGGCGAAGGGCGTGAGGTATTGCTCGAAGAAGGTCTGGATGACGTCCACGCCGGCTCCTGGAAGGCAGATGCCGCGAGCTCGCGAGGGTTCGCGACCGGGGCAATCAACCGTTTCTTCGGCTGCGAGTCAAGCGCGTTGAAAAGAGAAGCACAATTGCGGGAAGGAGGCCGCGGGGCCCGCCGGCCCCGGCGCAGCCGCAACCCGAGTCGCTTTCCACGATCTCCTCGCGGCACACTCCGGAGACGCAACGATGGGCCGGCCCGCAAACGGCCTGGTCCGGCACGGGCAGGTGGCGGCAACCCTCCCGGGGATCGCAGTCGTCCATGGTGCAGATCTCGCTGTCCTCGCAGAGAAGCTCCTGACCCGGCTCGCAGACGCCGGCGCGACAAATCTCCTCGCCGTTACAGGCGTTTCCGTCGGGGCAGGGGGTTCCGTCCGGCAGCGTCGGGAACACGCACCCCGCCACCGGATCGCACTCGTCCCGAGTGCAAAGCAATCCGTCCTGGCACACCAGCGGCGTGCCCGGCTCGCACACGTGCCCCTGGCAGAGCTCCTCGCCGTTGCACACGTTGCCGTCCGAGCACGAGGCGCCGTCCATGACCGGGCGGCACACACCGAGCGAGCCGGGGATGGCGCAGGAGTCGCAGGGCAAGTCGCAGGCGGTCTCGCAGCATGTTCCCCGGGCGCAGAACCCCGACTGGCACTCCCAGCCCTCCAGACAGGCCGAGCCCAGCTCTCCCGCGGCGTACTCCTCGACCCACTGCTGGAAGGCATCGGCCTTGGTGCTGCACCCGAAGATGTGGCAACCCTGGTCTCCGAAGGAGGTCACCCCGGCCACGTATTCGCGGCCGTCGCGCTGGATGAGCGCCGGGCCGCCGCTGTCTCCGCTGCACGGGCCGCCCGGCTTCTGGTCCTGGCACATGTTGCGAGGCGCGGCCTGGGCGCCCGGAAACAGCGTACAGTATTCGGGCCCCGGACACAGCCAGCCCAGATCGTTGTCCACCCGGAGCCGATCGCCGGTCTCGCCCGCCTCGTCCTCGCCGAACCCCACGAAGGTGAGCATCTTGCCCAGGTCGGCGCTGGTGAGCTGGAGGGATGCTGGCAGCACCGGGATGGGGTCGACACCGGCCGGAGGGGGTTCGGAGAGGCGCAGCAGGGCCAGGTCGTTGACGGGAGGGCTCCAGGGATCCGGGGTGCCGGGATCGTAGGCCGGGTGGATCTTGCCCTCGGCCACCCGGCGCTGGATGGCGCCGTCCATCTTCCAGCCGAAGTAGACGATGTAGTTTGTCGGGTCGGCACCGTACACGCAGTGGCCGGCGGTGAGGACCACCCTCGGCGTGACCAGGGTTCCCGAGCACAGCAACGCCCCGTCGCTGATGGCCACCACCGCGCCGTGGGCCGGCGACCGGTCGGGGATGCCGTTCATGATGGGCCGCGAGGTGCTGATGAACAGGGGCGCGTCACCCTGAGTGCAGGCCGAGGCCAGCAACCAGAGCCAGGCCAACCAGGCGAAAGAAGGACGCGGCATCCAGCACCCATCCTGCCCCCGCGGACAGATCTAAAAGTACCACCCGGGCCGCGGGCGGACAATGCCAATCTTGAAGGGATCAGGCATTCGGCCGAAACCCCCGGCAAAGAAAAGCGGAAAGAATCCCCGAAAAAGCGCTGACAATATAAGGGATAAGGCGAAGGAGAAGGGGAGGAGAATTCGAAGAAATTCGCGGACAAGGAACATCACTCGAATTCTTTGCTTTTGCCTTCCGTAGGTTTTTTTGTGGTTTTTCTTATGAGCAAGTTTTTGCGAGATTTTTTGCCAGAAAGACATCCCGGAGATTTCGCGCGGCCGCATGGCCCTTGCCCGCCGGGGCCAGATCACGCAGAATACCCTCCGGGCCGGACCGACGGCCCGAACGACGGGGAGGAGGAGAGAGAGACATGACGCGCCGTGGCTGGTCGATGCTGGCGATGGTGGTCCTGTGCCTGGCCGCGCTCCCCGCCGGGGCGGTGCCGGCGCCGCCGTTCCCCATTCAACTCCAGCAGCCGGACGGGAGCTCGTTCACCGGTTATCTACGGGGCGACGAGTTCTTGTCCTGGGCCGAGGACATGCTGGGGTACTCGCTGGTGCGCGATCCGGCCGACGGCTTCTTGCGCTACGCCGTGCAGGGGCCGGACGGGAACCTCGTCCCCACGGTGTACCTGCCGGGCAAGGACGACCCGCGCAGGTTGCCGCTTCTGCCCGGCACCCGGCCCTCCAAGGATGCCATCCGCCGGGTGGTGGATTACAAGCGCACGTTGTTTGCGCCCAAGGCGCCGGACGCCAAGTGGTCGGGGGACATCCCCAACCTGGTCATCCTGGTCAAGTTCTCCAACCAGACCAGCCACTTCACCAAGACCCAGTTCGACCCGGTCATGAACGGGTCCTCTGGCTCGGTGAAGGCCTACTACCGCGAGATCTCCTACAACGGGTGGAACATCAACTCGACCATCACCGACTGGATCTCGCTGTCCCGCGAGGACCAGTACTACGCCTACAACAGCCAGTATCCCTACGGCCACCCCGAGGAGATGATCCGCGAGGCCGTCAACTACCTCAACGGGCAGAACTTCGACTTCACCCGCTTCGACAGCAACCACGATGGCGTCATCGACGCGGTGGACGTCATCCACTCCGGTTACGGCTACGAGTACTCCAACGACCAGCGCCACATCCACTCCCACTTCGCCTATCTCTCCTGGACCATCGGCGACATCACCACCCACGACGGCATCCGCATCGTGGCCTACCACACCGAGCCCGAGTACCGCTCGGACATGACCAACATCACCCAGATCGGCGTCATCGTCCACGAGTCGGGGCACTTCTTCGGGCTGCCGGATCTCTACGACTACGACTACGACTCAGGCGGCGTGGGCCTGTGGTGCCTGATGTCCGGCGGGCCGTGGGCCGGCCCCAACATGGACGGCACCGTGCCCACCCACCTGTCGGCCTGGGGCAAGTACCAGCTGGGCATGGCGCAGCCGACCTGGATCCAGAGCACCGCCACCGGCCAGACCCTCCTCCCGGTCGAGAGCAACTCCAACATGATACGGGTGAACTACCAGATGCCCGTAAACCAGTACTTCCTCTTGGAGAACCGCCAGAAGACGGGCTTCGACGCCTACCTCCCCGCCAGCGGCCTGCTCATCTACCACGTGGACGATGGCCAGTCCGACAACAACAACCAGAACCGCTATATGGTGGACGTGGAGCAGGCCGACGGCCTGCGCCAGCTCAACACCGACCCGTACAACTGGGGCGACAGCGGCGATCCCTGGCCGTACGGCAGCAACACCAGCTTCGGCCCGAGCACCACGCCCAACACCAAGGCCTACGGGGCCAGCACCTCCCAGATCACCATCGGCAACATCCAGCGCTCGGGCTCCAACATGACCTTCGACGTGGTGCTGGGCAGCTCCACCGGGAGCTACCTCTCGCTCAACCCGGGCCAGCTGTCCTTTACTGGCACCGAAGGCGGTTCGGCTCCGGCCTCACAGAGCATCCAGGTGGCCCACCAGGGCACCTCGGTCCTCTCCTGGAGCGCGCAGAGCCAGGCCGCCTGGGCCACGGTGAGCCCGGCCTCGGGCACCACCCCCGGCTCGGCCAGCATCTCGGTGAACCTCTCTGGCCTCGCCGCCGGGAACTACGAGGGCCGGGTGCGCTTCAGCGCGCCCGCCGCGCTCAACTCGCCCCAGGATCTCGTGGTGCGATTGCAGGTGAACGCCAACCCGGCGGTCATCGCGGTGGCGCCCTCCCGGCTCGACTTCAGCGCGCCGCAAGGCAGCAACGCCACCCCGCAGTCCGTGAACGTGACCAACGCCGGCGGCGGCGTGCTCAACTGGACCATCGACGCCGAGGGGAGCTGGTACAACCTGTCGTCCTTCCAGGGCCAGGCCCCGAGCACGGTGACGGTGAGCCCGATGTCGGCCGGCCTCTCGGTGGGGACCTACCCCGGCGCGCTGGTGTTCAAGGCGCCCGGCGCCGCCGACGTGCGCCTGCCCATGACGCTCACCGTGAACACCACCGCCGAGCTGTCGGTGGACCCGCGTGCGCTCACCTTCCAGACGGTGGTGGGCGGCGCCATCACGCCCGCGCAACGGCTCTCGGTGCTCAACCTGGGCACCGGGAGCATGGACTGGACCGCCTACTGCACCCCCGCCTGGCTGCTTTGCGATCCGGCGTCGGGAAGCGGCAACGGCGCGGTCCAGGTGCGCGCCGATCCTTCCGGCATGCCCGAGGGGGGCTACCAGGGCCGCATCCTGGTGACCGCCCCCGGCGCCGCGGGCAGCCCGATCGAGATCCCGGTCCAGCTCCTGGTGCAGAAATTGATGGCCCCGACGGCGCCGGTTCCGCTCAGCCCGGTGGGCGGGGCCGAGGTCCCCGACTCGCAGCCGGAGCTCACGGTGCAGAACGCCACCGATCCCGGCGGGTTTGCGCTCAGCTACGTCTTCGAGGTCTACCCCGCGGGCGGCGCCACGCCGGTGTGGGTGAGCGATCCGGTGCCCGAGGGCGCGGGCGGCATCACCTCGGTCATCACCGGGAAGCTCGATTCGCAGGCGACCTACGAATGGCGCGCCCAGGCCAAGAACACGCAGGGCCTGTCCGGGCCGTTCTGCGAGCGCGCCGTGTTCAGCGTCACCGGTTCCTCGGGGTCCGGCTGCTCCTGCGGGACGGGCGGCGCTGGGACGCTCTCGCTGCTTGTACTTACGCCGCTGATTTTCCTCGCACGCCGGCGTTCTCGGCGCTGAGATCCGTTCCCCCAGGAGCCGCCCACGCCTGCCGGCATGCCCATCGCGCAACCCGTCGAGACCGGACGCGCCTTGCTACCCCGGCGCCGGAACATCTCGCGGCTGCGCTTGCTTGTCCAGCTCCTGTCCTTCGCGGTCTTGCTCTATGGCGGGTTCGCCCTGGTGGGCCTGCCGGGCGGCGGGGCTGGAGAACCGGGCGTGAAGCTGGTGAGCCACGAGAAGAGCGCCACCCAGCTCTACCTCCCGGCCACGGTGTGCATCTACCAGCGGCAGGGGCTGTGCCGCGGCTGTGGCCTGTTCCTGCTCTCGGACACCCTCACCTTCTGGCCGCTCTTCGAGCAGGCGCTGCCCTGGCTGCTCATCCTGACGGGGCTGCTCCTGCTGGGCGGGCGCGTGTGGTGCGGCTGGGTGTGCCCGCTGGGGTTGCTCTCCGACCTCATGACCCGGCTGCGCGAGGGCCTGGGTTTCGCGCGGCTGCGCCCGTCGCAACGCCTGCGGCGCGGGCTGGTGGTCACCAAGTATGTGCTCTTGTTCTCCGCGCTGGGGATCGCCGCCCTGGCCTCGCTGCCGGCCATGGAGCCGGTACGATCGAGCCTCTCGGAACCCTTCTGCCGCATCTGCCCGGCGCGGGTGTTCACCCCCTTGCTCACCTTCGACGCCATCTGCTGGACCGATACCACCGACGCCATCACCATGAGCTTCTCGGCCCTCGGCCTGATCGCCTTCGGCCTGTACTTCGCCGGCCTGCTGGTGCGGCGCTTCTGGTGCCGGCTGTGCCCGGTGGCGGCCATCAGCGTGCCCTTCAACCGCACCGGCCTTTTGGGGCTGCACAAGGACGGCGGCCGCTGCACCCACTGCGGCGCCTGCCGGCGGGTGTGCCCCATGGACATCCAGCGGGTGTACCGGGCCCGGGGGCGCGATGTGGTGACCGACTACGAGTGCACCCTGTGCCTGCGGTGCGTGGAGGCGTGTCCCGAGGAAGATTGCTTGCAGTTTACCTATCTGGGAAAACCCGTGGCGAGGTCGGGCCTGCGTGGATGACAAGAGCACAGCGGCGGGCCGGCCATCCCCGGCGGGGATGAAGGCCTTCGACGACTTTCTACGGGACGGCTGGGCTATCCGGCCGGCAGGGAAAGACCGGCCGCTGGTGGTCCAGCTATGCGACTTCGCGCCCGAGGAGCTGCTGCGGGCCGTGGGCGCGCGGGCCGTGCGCCTCTCCTCCGGGTGTCGTCGCTGCGCCGAGCGGGTGAGCGCCGACCTGCCGCTCGACATGTGCGGCGCGGCGCGGGCGGCGGCGGGCGAGATCAAGGAGTTTTTGGAGGCCGGCGTCCGGCCCGAGCTCTTGATCGTGCCTATCACCTGCGACGCCCAGCGCCGGCTGGCCCAGTGGCTCTCCGGGAAGGTCGAGGTGTTTCTGCTGGAGCCGCCCTTTATGCGCGACGAGGGAGGGATCGAGCGCTGGGTGCGGCAGATCCTGGCCCTGGCGCGCCGGCTTTCACGTATCGCCCCGCTCACGCGCGCAAATCTGCGGCGCGCCATCGAGGAGCGCAACCGGCGCGTGCTGCTGGCCCGGCGCTTGCAGGATTTTCTGAAGTTGGCGGCACCGCCCATCCACGGGCTGGACGTGATGCGGGTGCTTCAGGCCAGCCAGCGCATGGAGCCGGAGGCGTGGCAGGCGCGAACGGACGAGCTCATCACAGAGCTTTCGAAGCCCGGTCCCCCGATGGCGCCGGGTAGGGCCCGCTTGCTCCTCGCCGGCTCGCCCGGGGCCTGGCCCGACCTCAAGCTGGGAGAGTTGATCCGGGAGAGCGGCGCCGATCTGGTCGCCGACATGACCTGCTCCGGCGGCAACATCCTGGGAAGTCCGACGGTGGTGGACGAGGACACCCTGCCTGGCATGATCCGGGCGGCGGCGGAGCGGACGCTGTTGCCGTGCGTGTGCCCCATCTTCGACTCGCTGAGCGAGCGGCTGGACCGGCTGGCGCGCTCGGTGACAGACTTTCGGGTCGAGGGCGTGGTCCACCATACCCTGCGGCTGTGCCTGCCCTGCGACGGCGAGATCCCGGCCCTGGCCGCCTGGTGCCGGGAGCGCGATGTGCCGTTCCTTTCGCTGCGTTCGGATCTGGGGCCGGAGGAGCGCGGGGGGCTGCGCAACCGGCTGGAGGCCTTCCTGGAGCTCATTGCCGCCGCGCGCGGCGCTTGAGGTGGGCGCCCAGCAGGAGCAGCGCCCCCACCGGCAGAAGCCCGATCAATGCGAGCAGGAGGGTGCGGCGCGCCGGGGAGGCGGTCTTCACCTTGATCGTGCCGACGTCGATGAAGTCGCCTGGTTCCGAGCTCGCTCCCGGCGTGGCGTCCACCAGCAGATCGAAGCGCCGGAGCTCGCCGCGGTTTGCGCTGGTGATGGAGATCGTCGCCGGAAAGCGCCGGGCCGGCGTCTCCGGGCGGCGCATGATCGTGACCGAGAAGCTGAAGCGCTCGCCGGGCTCCACCCGCGCGATCGACGCCGGCGTGGCGCTGCCGTCGCAGCTTTCGGCCTGGACCCCGAGGCGCACCTCCAGCAGCGGGTAGGGGTTGGTGTTGCGCCCCAGGATCTCGATCGAGCGGGCCTGGCCCGTCAGGGGGATGACGCCGCTCTCCGGGATCACCGAGAGCGAGAACCAGCCGAGCCACAGGGAAAGGAGCGTCGGCATGACGGCGGCCTCAGGGCGGCGGGACGACCATCTGCATGGGCGTCCGCCCGCTGTGATCGCGAGCCATCACGTTGGCACCGGCCTGGATGAAGGCGTCAGCCACCTCCGGCGTCGCGGCCAGGTGAAAGGGTGTCATGCCGCGTTCGTCTTGCGCCTCCAGCTCGGCTCCGGCCCGCAGCAGAAGATGCACGATCTCCGGGTGGGCCGCCTCGTGCAACGGGGTCAGCCCGTAGCGGTTGCGCGCGTTGGGGTCGGCCCCAGCGGCCAGGAGCCGGCGGGCGGCCTCCAGCTGACCCGCCAGCGCCGCCCAGTGGAGGGGCGTCATGCCGTTTCGCGTCGGCGCGGATACGTTGGCGCCGCGCTCGATCAGAAAACGCAGCATGTCCGGCTGTCCCCGGATGGCCGCGCAGTGGAGCGGGGTCAACCCTTGTCGGCTGGGCGCCTCCAGCCCGGCCCCGCGCTCGATGAGCAGCTCGGCCACCCGCGGCTCCGCGGCCAGGTGGAGGGGCGAAAACCCCAGCTCGTCGGTCGCGCCGGGAGGCGCGCCGGCGTCGAGTAGCACCCGGGCCGCCGCCGGCGAGCGCGCCAGATGGAGCGGCGAAAGCCCGAAGGGCCCGCGCGGCTCCGCCCCACCTTTGGCCAGCTCGCGGCGCAGCTCATCCGGGTCGCCACGCCAGGCGGCGCGCTGCAACGGGGGAAGCGCGTCCAGCGTCAGCGGGCGCGGGTAGAAGTCGAACGGCAACGTTTCCGGGGAGCCGCAGGCCGAAACGGCGGCCAGCAGCAGCAGCGGCGGGCAGCGGGCGAGGAGGCGCGTAAGGTTCACTCAGTAGGCCACCAGGGTGGTGCCTTCCTTGCCTTCCAGCGCCTCGGGGATGCTCTCGATGTCGGTGATGATGACCCGGTTCTTGGGATCGGCCTGGATGAACTCGATGGCGGCCTGGATCTTCGGACCCATGGAGCCGGGCGGGAACTCCCCGGCCTGCAGGTAGTAGCGCGCCTCGGCCAGCGTCATGCGCGAGAACTCCTTCTGGTCGGGTTTGCCGAAGCGCACCGCCACCTTCTTGACGCCGGTGACGATCACCAGGGTGCGGGCGCCCACCGACAGGGCGATCTTCATGGTGGCCAGGTCCTTGTCGATGACGCAGTCCATGCCCTCGATGGTGCCGTCCTTCTCGTAGAACACCGGGATGCCGCCGCCGCCGCCGGTGATGACCACGTAGCCCTGGCCGATCAGGCTGCGGATGGCCTCCTTCTCGATGATGTCCAGCGGGTAGGGCGAGGCCACGTAGCGCCGCCAGCCGCGCCCGGCGTCCTCCTTGAGGACCCAACCCTTGGTGCGGGCCAGCTCCTTGGCCTCCTCGGCGCTATAGAACTTGCCGATGGGCTTGGTGGGATCCTGGATGGCCGGGTCGTGCGGATCCACCACCACCTGCACCGGCAGGGTCACCACGTTGCGCCAGATGCCGGCGCGGATCATCATGTTCTGCAGGCACTGCTCCAGCATGTAGCCGATGGAGCCGCAGGTCATGGCGTCGGCCACCCCGAGCGGGGTCTCGGGCACCTCGTCCTTGGCCTTGTCCACCATCAGCATCACCGCCCCCACCTGGGGCCCGTTGCCGTGGGTGATGATGAAGTTGAAGCCCTTCTGCAGAAGATTCACCACCGGGCCCATGCTGGCCCGGGCGTTGGCGAACTGCTCGTGGATGTCACCCTTCTGGCCCTTCTTGTGCAGGGCGTTGCCGCCCAGGGCCAGCACGATGAGGTGTTCCGGGTGGATCGCTTGGGACTGTTGCTTGTGCATGGCAAACCTCCGAAGCCCCCAGTTTACTCAATTGCCAAGGGCGGATCACGTTTTTTGCCGGGGCCTCAGGCCCAGGCGTCGCTGGCGTCGACGCGGGCGATCTGCTCGCGCAGGTCCTGCACCTCGCGCTGCCAGTACTGCAGGGTTCCGAAGTGGGCGAAGGTGTGACGGAAGATGGGGTCTTCGATGCGGCGCGCGATCCAGGTGGAGTAGTGGATGAAGCGCAGCGCCCGCAGCGGCTCGACCAGGCGCAGCCAGCTCGGCGAGAAGTCGCGCAGCTCGGCGTAGGCTTCGCACAGCAGGCGGCGTTGGCGCTGGCCGTCGGCGTCGAAACTGGGCGCGAGCAGCCACACGTCCTGGGCCGCCGGGCCGGTCAGCATGTCGTCGAAGTCGAGGAAGGTCGGCCCGCGCGGTGTCCAGATCAGGTTGTTGAGGTGGCAGTCGCCGTGGATGCGGTGGGTGGGAACATCCAGAAACAGCGGCCGGATGCGGCCCAGCAGGGTCTCGACGGTGGCGGCGTAGATGTCGCGCACCTCGGGTGGCAGCGCATTCAGCGCGAGCAGCGCCTCGAGGTTTCGCTTACCGTAGCTCTCGGGATCGAGGCGCATGCGGTGTGGCGCGTCGCGCCGGGCGCCCACGTTGTGGATGCGCGCCACCAGGTGTCCCAGCCGTCGGACCTCGTCGTCGCAAAGTTCCTGCTGGACCCGGCCGCCCACCCGCGGGAAGAGCGCGTAGCGGATGCCGTTCACCTCGCCCAGCGTGCGGCCGGGCTCGAGCTCGATGGGGCAGGCCACCGGGATCTCCTCCTCGGCGAGCTCGAAGAGGAAGCGGTGCTCGTCCAGGATGGTCTGCTCCGACCAGCGGCCCGGGCGGTAGAACTTCCCCACCACCATGGACTCGTCGTCCAGCTCGAGCTGCCACACCCGGTTCTCGAAGGAGTTGAGCACCAGAAAGCGCCCAGTGCAGCGCCGCCCGCCGGCCTCCACCGCGTCGAGCACCGCCTCGGGGGTGAGCCGGTGAAAGGTCTCGGCCAGGGGGTGATCGGCCAGGCGCTCGGCGGCGGGCGCGCTCGGGGCGGTGGGGTCCATGCGCTCCTCGTGTTTCCGAAAGCGGGCGGGGATTGTGAAGGTTCGCGCCGGGTCTGTCAACGGCGAACCCGCGTTCTTGAACGCTTCCTCCCCTTGGCGCGGCCGTTGCCTGTTCCGCCGTTCTGCGCTAGAAATCGTAGGAAATCGCCCCGGCGCGGTCCTGCGCGCCGGGGAGGCGAAATACTCCCTCGGAGGTCGGCTCATGAGATGGTGCGGCGTTCTCGGCTTGTGTTTCGGATTGTTGGCGGCGGGCGCCGGGCTGGCGGGATGCGGCGACAACAAGGCGTGCAGCAGCGACGCCGACTGTCCCGGCGGCTCCTGCATCGATGGCAAGTGCGGCCCCAAGGACACCGACAAGGACGGCAAGCCCGACGCCGAGGACAATTGTCCGACGGTGGCCAACCCCGATCAGCTGGACACCGACCATGACGGCCAGGGCGACGCCTGCGATCGCTGCCCGAACGGCGCCGACACGGACTCCGACGGGAGCTGCGACGACAAGGACAACTGCGTGGCGGTGTCGAACCCCGACCAGTTCGACCGGGACGGCGACGGGCAGGGCGACGCCTGCGATCCCTGCGCCCTGGATGCCAGCAACGACGCCGATGGTGACGGGCGCTGCGCGGAGGTGGACAACTGCCCCTCGGTGGCTAACCCGGGTCAGGAGGATACGGACCGCGACGGCCAGGGCGACGCCTGCGACGTGTGCCCAACGGACCCGCTGAACGACAGCGACGCCGACGGTTTCTGCGCCGGCGAAGACAACTGCCCTGTGGTGCGCAACCCCAACCAGCAGGACACCGACGCGGACGGGATCGGCGACGCCTGCGACGACCACGACGACAGCTTCCGCGACGGCGGGCCCTTCGACCCCACTTGCCGCTACCTCCCGCCGCGGGCGCAGTTCGCCCCGCGCGAGGCCGGGCGCTGGAGTGAGAGCGCCAATTTCCCGGAGAAGAACCAGGTCATGTCCACGCCGGCGGTGGTGAACCTCAACGACGACAACGGCGACGGCGTGGTGGACGAGAACGACATCCCCGACATCGTGTTCTCCGCCTTCTCGGTCTCGGGCGACCCGCCCATCCTGGGCTACGGCGTGCTGCGGGCCATCTCGGGCGACACCCTGACCGACCTTTGGGCGGTGGACCCGGCGCGGGTGCGGATGGCCCCCGCCGCCAGCGTGGCCGCCGGCGACATCGACGGGGATGGCAAGGTGGAGATCCTGGGCCTGCGCTACGTCGGGGGCCTGGTGGCCTTCGAGAACGACGGCCAGCTCAAGTGGTCGTGCGCCGACTTCGGCCCCGACAACTGCGTGGACTACGCCAACCTGCACGGCGGCAACGAGTGGGGCGGGCCGGCCATCGCCGACCTGGACGGCGACGGAGCGCCGGAGATCGTGCTCGGGGCGGCGGTGTTTCGCGCCAACGGACAGCTATGGTGGAAGGGGAGCGGCTGCATCGGCGACAACGGGGTGGGGCCGCTCTCGGCGGTGGCCGATCTGGATCGCGACGGCAAGGCCGAGGTGATCACCGGCTGCACCGCCTACCGCTACGATGGCCAGGTGTCGTGGAGCAACGGGCTGGCCGATGGGTTCGTGGCCATCGGCAACTTCGACGCGGATGAATTCCCCGAGATCGTGGTGGTGTCGAACGGCGCCGCCCGGGTGCAGAACCACGACGGCAGTGTGCTGTGGGGCCCGGTCGATCTCCCCGGCGACGGGCGGGGCGGGCCGCCCACGGTGGCGGACTTCGACGGCGACGGGCTCCCGGAGATCGGCATCGCCGACCGCGACACCTACGTGGTGCTGGACAGCGACGGCTCCATCCTGTGGCAGGCCGCGACCCAGGACCACTCCTCCTCGGCCACCGGAAGTTCGGTGTTCGACTTCGAGGACGACGGCTTCGCCGAGGTGGTGTACAACGACGAGACCACCCTACGGGTGTACGACGGCAGCACGGGAACGGTGCTGTTCGCCGCCCCCAACTCGTCCTTCACCGCCTACGAGTACCCGGTGATCGCCGACGTGGACAACGACGGCAACGCCGAGATCATCGTGTCGGCCAACGATTTCGTGAACACCACCGGCGGCGAGCTGTTCCACGGCATCCGGGTGTTCTCCGACGCCAAGGACAACTGGGTGCGCACGCGCCGGGTGTGGAACCAGCACACCTACCACATCACCAACATCAGCGAGGCCGGCCATGTTCCGGCGGCCGAGGCCGAGGGCTGGCTGCGCTACAACTCCTACCGCCAGAACGAGCTCGGCGAGGGCGAGGGAACGGCCACCCTGGCGCCCGACGCGGCGGCCAGCGGCCCGGCGGCGAACCTCGACGGCTGTCCTGGAAGGCTCCTGCTCTCGGCCTGGGTCGAGAATCGCGGCGCGCAGGATCTGCCGGCGAACCTTCCCGTGGCCTTCTACCGCGGCGATCCGCCCCAGGCGCTCATCGGCGTGGCGCGCACCTCGGTGGCGCTGCATCCGGGCCAGGCCCAGCGGCTCACCCTGGAGTGGGTGAACCCACCGCGCGGCGCGCCGGTGACGGTGCTGGTGGTGGCGGACGACGACGGCACGGGCGCCGGGATGGTGTCGGAGTGCGGCGACGATAGCAACAACCGGGTCCGCCTCTACCCGGTCTCCTGTCCCAACTAACGGGCGGCTCGGGCGGTTTTCCGCGCGGGGCGAGTTCGGCGGGCTCTGGCGAGCGCGTCCGCCGGCAGACACAGGGCCCGCACTTGCGCGCGCAGCGCCCGTTTGCGCGAGGCGATCTGCTCCGGCGAGAAGGGATCGGCGCCTCCCGCGAGCCCGCGCAGCAGGTCGGAGGCGGCGAAGTAGAAGAGGTGCAAACCCACGATGGACATGGCCAGTTGCCGGGTGTCCTGCTGGCGGAACGCCCCCTCGCGCATCCCCGCGTTCAAAAACGCCTCGATCAGGTCGAAGGCCAGCTGCACGTGCTGCCGCCCGGCGCCGAACAGGTAGTGCTGGCCTTCCACCAGCTCCCGCAGAAGCAGCCGGGCGGCGGAGGGTTGGTGGCCGAGGTACTCGGTGACCAGCTCGCCCAGCCGATCCAGGCGCTCCTCGAAACGGCCGCTCTGGAGGCGCGCCGCCAGGACCAGTTTTCGTAGGTCGGAGACCACTTCGTCCAGCACCGCCTGGTACATCGCCTCCTTGGTGGCGAAGTGGTGGTACAGGGAGGCCCGGCGCAGGCCGGAGCGCTCGGCGACGGTGCCCAGGCTGGTGGCGCCGTACCCCAGGCGGGCGAAGGCGTCCATGGCGATGCGCAGCAAGCGGTCCCGCCCGATGGGGCGTGAGGGGCGGCCGGGACGGCGTGGGGCATCGAATTTTTCTCTCATGGGCCGGCAGGATAGTGCATCCGGATTGACAGATCAATCTTCATGGATGTAGATTTAGCGCGGAGGTGCGGATGCGCCATGCGAAGCGATGGCCCGGCGGTGGTTGGCGCTCGGCGCTGTGGGGGCTTGCCTTGAGCCTGGGCGCGCTGTCTCTGGCGAGCTGCGCCGGCGGCTCGGGCGCCGCGGACGGCGACGGGGCCGACGCGGGCGCAGACGGCGACTTGCTCGATTCCGTGCCCGACCTGGATGACGGGGGCGTCCGGGACGGGGCGGATGGCGCGGACACGTCGGACGGGCCAGACGGGCCGGATGGTTGGGACGGAGCGGAAGACGGCGCCGGTGACCCGGGCGAGCCGCTCGACCCGGCGCTTCCCGGTGGCCCGGCCGGGACCCGCGCCAACGCGAGCCCCATTCTCCCCGGTTGCCTCGACGACAGCGCCGTGCCGCTCACCATCTACGTGCCGGCTGGCGCCGGGCCGTTCCCGGTGGTGATCCTCCATCACGGCTTCCAGCTCGAGTCGGGCCTGTACGCCTCGTACGGCGAGCACCTGGCCAGCTGGGGCTACCTCGCCGTGATGCCCCAGCTCCCCGGCGGCCTGGTCAACCCCCCGACCCACCGGGAGTTGAAGGACTGCCTGGTCGCGTTGATTTCCTGGATCGAACAGAACGCCGCCGACGCCTCCGGCCCGCTGGGCGGCAAGGCCGACGCCTCACTCCTCGCGCTGGCCGGCCACTCCATGGGCGGGAAGATCTCGCTCTACGCGGCCACCGAGGACGCGCGGCCCAAGGCCGTCATCGGGCTGGATCCGGTCGACACGGTCGGCGGGCCGGGCAGCCAGCCGTCGCCGGATCGGCCCTCGGTGACGCCCGAGCTGATGGACCGCATCCATGTCCCGCTGCTGCTCCTCGGCGAGACCGTCAACGCCACCTGCAGCGGGTTCATGTGCCAGGCCTGCGCCCCGGAAGAGGACAACTTCCACCAGTACTTCCTGTACGCCACCAGCCCGGCGCTGGAGGTGGAGATCCTCGGCGCCAACCACATGTCGTTCCTCGACAACCCCGATTGCGGCTTTGTGTGCTCGATGTGCCCCAAGGGCAGCGACGATCCCGCCGAAACGCGCCGGCTGACCCGGCGCTACTTCGTGGCGTTTCTCAACCTCGTCCTGCGCGGCGAGGGTGCCTACCGTACCTTCCTCACCGGCCCGCGCATGGCGGCCGACGTGGCCGCCGGCCGGGTGCGATCCCAGAGCGAGAACGGCTTTTGATTTCGCCTTGATCTGCCCTGCGTCCCGTGTCATAAACGGCCCGCGGTTCGCGGGAGTGGCGAAACTGGTAGACGCGCAAGATTTAGGATCTTGTGGCTTTGCCGTGGGGGTTCGAGTCCCCCCTTCCGCATCGTAAGGGAGACGGTGTGCCTCGCTGGGTCTTGAGCATCCTGTGCGTCTCGCTCGTGGCCGGCTGCGCCGGTCCGGCGGCCGACCTCCGCGAGGAGCCGCCCGCCCCGGCCAAGCCCGCCGCGCGCAAGGCGGACGCCAAGGCGGCCCGCGCCGACGCTGGCGACGGTTGGGGAGAGGACCTGCTGGCCGCCCCCGGTGAAAGAAAAGCGCCGCCGAAGACCCCCGGGAATCGAGGCGCGGCCGAGGAGGAGGAAGATTGGGAGCAGGAGCTGCGGCCCGAGCAGCCCCCGGCGCCGCAGCCCGCCCGCCCAGCCCGCGAGCCCCCACCGCCCGACACGGCCCGCGCCGCCGGAGCGCAGACCCGGCGTCCGGGTTCGGCCGACAAGGGAAAAGAGCAGGCGACCGAGGGAGGCGCCGAGCCCGTGCTCGGGGTGTGGGCCGGGGGAGGAGTCCAGGTGCTGCGCGGCTCGCGGGTCCAGCCCTCGGCCAGCGTGGGGCTGGATGTCCGGCTCTCGCGCTGGATCGGCTGGAAGGGTTTTTTCGCCGCCGCGCGCCTGGACAGCGTGTTCGGCAGCACTCCGCTGGGCTCCGGCTACGTCATGTGGGACGTGTTGGTGTCCGGGGGCGGGCGCTTCGGCACGGGCCTTGTCCGCGTGAGCCCGGAACTCGGTTTCGGCGCCCGGTTCCTCACCATCACCTCGCACGCGGGGGGTGCCACCGAGGAGCCGCGGGCGGGGTTCGGCTTCATGGCCGCCCTGGGTGTCGAGTTTATGCTTGCGCGGTTCTGTTTTTTGGGGCTCAAGGCCGGCGGCCGCTACCTCCAGGATCCGCTGTCGCGGGGTTTCGGTCTGTCCGGCGCCTTCGATGCCGGCGTGTGGTTCGTTTTCTGAGTCGGGGGAAGAGAGGCGATAATGAAAGCGACGATCGAGAAGGCCGAGGGCGTCCACCGCGAGGTGCGGGTGGAGATCCCCTGGAGCACGGTGAAGGACGAGATGGATCGCGCCCTGCGGGAGCTGGCCAAGGGGCTCGCCCTGCCGGGGTTTCGCAAGGGCAAGGTGCCGCTGCCGGTGGTGCGCCAGCGGTACGGCCGGCAGGTGAGCGAGGACGCCGTCGCCCACCTCATGCAGGACGCGCTGGAGGCGGCCCTGGTGCAGAACAAGCTGCGGCCGGTGTCCCGGGTGGAGATCTCGCGGGGCGACCTCCAGGAGGGCCAGCCCTACGCCTTCACCGCCCGCTTCGAGGTGCGGCCCGACATCGAGATCAAGGAGTACAAGGGACTGCAGGAGGAGAAGGGCGTGGCCCAGGTGAAGCCCGAGGAGGTGGAGCGCGAGATCGACCGGCTGCGGGAGGAGCACGCCAGCCTGGTGCCGCTCGAGGGCCGGGATACGGCCGCGCAGGACGACGTGGCGGTCATCGACTACCGCGCCAGCCGAAACGGCCGCCCGCTGAAGGGCGGCGAGCGGCAGGGGTACCTGCTGCACATCGGCGCGGGCAAGGCATTGCCGGGGTTCGAGGAGCGCGTGGTGGGGATGCGCGTGGGCGAGGAGCGCGAGTTCGACCTCGAGTTCCCCCGCGACGCCTCGGATAGCGAGCTGGCCGGGCAAGTGGTGCACTTTTCGGTGCGCCTGGTGGCCCTGAAGCGTCGCGAGATCCCGGCCCTCACCGACGAGTTCGTGCTGGACCTGGGCGACGCGGCCCTGACCACGGTGGCCGATCTGCGCGGGCGCATCGAGAAGACTCTGCTCGCGCGCGAGGAGTCCCGGCTGGCCGAGGAGCAGCGGGAGAAACTGATCGGCAAGCTCATCGAGCGCAACCCCTTCCCGGTGCCGCCCTCCATGGTGGAGCGACAGCAGCAGGCCTACCTGGCGGAGATGGAGGCGTTGCTGGGCCAGGGGGGCGGGCTGGAGCGGCTGGGGGTGACCCGCGAGAAGCTGCTCGGCGATCTGCGGGAGCGGGCCGAGCGCAGCGTGCGCGGCAACCTGCTGCTGCTGGCCGTGGCCGAGAAGGAGAAGATCTCGGTGGAGGACGCCGACGTGGAGGAGCACCTTGCGCAACTGGCCGAGCGCCTGGGGCAGAACCTGGCCCAGGTGAAGGCGCGTTTCGCGGAAGGCGACGCGCGCGAGGAGCTGCGCTACCGGCTGCTGCGGGACAAGGTGCTTGAATATTTGCTGCATTCATCTAACATGCCAGCACAGGCCCCGCCCCCGGCGGCGGGCGCGCCGGCCTGAGGAGCCCCCATGAACCTGGTACCCATCGTCGTCGAGCAATCCCACCGCGGCGAGCGGGCCTACGACATCTACTCGCGGCTGCTCAAGGATCGCATCGTCTTCATCGGCTCGGAGATCGACGACGACATCGCCAACCTGGTCATCGCCCAGATGTTGTTTCTGGAGAGCGAGGACCCGGACAAGGACATCAACCTGTACATCAACTCCCCCGGCGGCTCGGTCTCGGCCGGGCTGGCCATCTACGACACCATGCAGTACGTCAAGAGCGCCGTATCCACCACCTGCATGGGCCAGGCGGCCAGCATGGCGGCGGTGCTGCTCTCGGCCGGCGCCGCCGGCAAGCGCTACTGCCTGCCGCACGCCCGGGTGATGATCCACCAGCCGCAGGCCGGCTTCTACGGGCAGGCCTCGGACATCGAGATCCAGAGCCGCGAGATCCAGCGCCTCAAGGACACCCTCAACCGCATCCTGGCCGAGCACACCGGCCAGCCGCTGGAGCGGGTGGTCAAGGACACCGACCGCGACTGTTTCATGAGCGCCGAGGAGGCGGTGCAGTACGGCCTGGTGGACGAGGTGGTGCGCCGCCGGCCGAACGTGGCCCCGGCGCGCTGAGGAGACGGCGTGGCCGATCGTCGCAACCACCGCCCGCCGGGCGACCCCGTGAGCTGCTCGTTCTGCGGCAAGAGCCAGCGCGAGGTGCGCAAGCTCATCGCCGGGCCCACGGTCTACATCTGCGACCAGTGCATCGCGCTGTGCACCGACATCATCGACCAGGAGGTCAAGGGGCCGCCGCGCGAGGCCATGGTGGTGCCCAAGCCCGCGGAGATCAAGCGCGAGCTGGACCAGTTCGTCATCGGCCAGGAGCGCGCCAAGAAGGTGCTGTCGGTGGCGGTTCACAACCACTACCAGCGCGTGGCCACCCGCGGCATCATCGACGACGTCGAGCTACAGAAGTCGAACATCCTGCTGATCGGCCCCACCGGCTCCGGCAAGACCCTGCTGGCCCGCACCCTGGCGCGCTTCCTCAAGGTGCCCTTCACCATCGTGGACGCCACCTGCTACACCGAGGCCGGCTACGTGGGCGAGGACGTGGAGAACATCATCGTCAACCTCATCCACGCCGCCGAGCACGACGTGGAGCAGGCCAGCCGGGGCATCGTGTACATCGACGAGATCGACAAGATCGCCCGCAAGGCGGAGAACCCCTCCATCACCCGCGACGTCTCCGGCGAGGGGGTGCAGCAGGCCCTGCTCAAGATCATCGAGGGCACCATCGCCAACGTGCCGCCCAAGGGCGGGCGCAAGCACCCGCAGCAGGAGTTCATCCCGGTGGACACCACCAACATCCTGTTCATCTGCGGCGGGGCCTTCGACGGGCTGGCCCAGATCATCGAGCACCGGCTGGGGGAGCGGGCCATCGGCTTCGGCAGCGAGAGCAACCCGCGCCACCAGCGCAGCCTGGGGGAGCTGCTGGCCCAGGTGGAGCCCGACGACCTGCTGAAGTTCGGGCTCATCCCGGAGTTCGTGGGCCGGCTGCCGGTGGTGGCCACCCTGCACGAGTTGGACGAGAAGATGCTGGTGGAGATCCTCACCCGGCCCAAGGACGCCCTGGTGCGCCAGTACCAGCGGCTGTTCGAGATGGACGGGGTGACCCTGCGCTTCACCGACGACGCGCTGGTGGAGGTGGCCCGGTTGGCCCTGACCCGCAAGACCGGGGCGCGCGGGCTGCGCTCGATCCTGGAGAGCGCCATGCTGGAGGTGATGTACGAGATCCCCTCGCGCCGCACCATTCGCGAGGTGGTGATATCGGGCGACGTGATCGCCCGCCGCGAGCGCCCCCTGCTGGTCTTCGATCGCAAGGCCGAGGGCGCCTGAGCCAGGAGGCCGACCCATGCGCACGAACGACCAGCCCCCCGGCCTGCCGCCGCCGCTGCCCGTCCCGCGGGTGCTGCCGCTGCTCCCGCTCCGGGACATCGTGGTGTTCCCCCACATGGTGGTGCCGCTGTTCGTGGGGCGCGAGAAGTCCATCAAGGCCCTGGAGGAGTCGGTGCGGCGCGAGAAGGAGATCCTGCTCTCGGCCCAGCGCCAGGCCAAGAACAACGACCCGACGGCGGAGGACATCTTCGCGGTGGGGACCCTGGCCGCGGTGATCCAGCTCTTGCGCCTGCCCGACGGCACGGTCAAGGTGCTGGTGGAGGGGAGGGCGCGGGCCCGCATCCGGCGCTTCGTGGAGGCCGATCCCTTCTTCCGGGTGGAGATCGAGGAGCTCTCCGAGCGGGTGGAGATGAACCGGGAGGTCGAGGCGCTGATGCGCAGCATCCACAGCGCCTTCGAGGCCTACGTCAAGCTCAACAAGCGCATCCCGCCCGAGATGATCATGTCCGCCGCCAGCATCGAGGAGCCGGTGCGCCTGGCGGACACGGTGGCCGCCCACCTCAACCTCAAGCTCTCCGACAAGCAGGCCTTGCTCGAGACCGAGGACGTGCTGGGCCGGCTGCGGCGGCTGTACGAGCTGATGGAGGCCGAGATCGAGATCCTGCAGATCGAGCGGCGCATCCGCACCCGGGTCAAGAAGCAGATGGAGCGCACCCAGAAGGAGTACTACCTCAACGAGCAGATGGCCGCCATCCAGAAGGAGCTGGGCGAGAAGGACGATCACACGAACGAGATGCAGGAGCGCCTCAAGAAGAAGAAGATGTCCGCCGAGGCGCTGGAGAAGACCCAGAAGGAGATCCGCAAGCTGCGCCAGATGGCCCCCATGAGCGCCGAGGCCACCGTGGTGCGCAACTACGTGGACTGGATGCTATCGCTGCCCTGGGCCGAGTACACCGAGGACAAGTTGGACATCACGGAGGCCGAGCGCATCCTGGAGGAGGACCACTACGGGCTGGAGAAGGCCAAGGAGCGCATCCTGGAGTACCTGGCGGTGCAGGCGCTGGTGAAGAAGATCAAGGGCCCCATTTTGTGCTTCGTGGGGCCGCCGGGGGTGGGCAAGTCCTCGCTGGCCC
>CAZLNM010000036.1:0-42728 GCA_964561025.1 uncultured Myxococcales bacterium | reverse complement strand
AGCCGCGCCAAGAGATGCTCGATCGCTACCTATGCCGGCTACGGATGACCAGGCTTCTTCGAGGGTTTGAGGCGATTCAGGATGCGGCGCAGCAGCCCCTGCGGGCGCCGGACCTGCGCCGGGGGACGATGAGCGCGCTCTGGACCAGCGGTCGAGGAGGTGGCAGGCGCCGCCGGGCGGGGCGGCGCGGGAGACGGCGACTTGGCCGAACGGCACTCCGGCGTGGGGGTTGCGACAACCGGCGCGGCCGGCGCCGCGGCGACAGCGGGGGGCGTGGGGGACCGCGCGGCAGCCAGCGGTTCGCTGATCCCGAGCCGGTTTCGCAGCTCCGCCGGGGTCTCCTTGGTCGACATGATCACTTCGCACAGGGCCGCGCCTTCCCGGTCCCGGGCCGACACGGTGAGCAGGCACTCCGGGCTGAGGTTGAAGGTCACCTCGATCATGCGCTTGCCGGCCGGTCCGGGCGGGATGCCGGTCATGTGCACCGCGCCCAGAAACTCGTTGTCGTCGACCTTCGTGCTCTCTCCCTGGAACACCGGCAGCACCATCTCGCGCTGGTCGTCCTGGTAGGTGAAAAGGCCGAAGGTCCGGCTGGCCGGCAGCGGCGTGCCCGCCTCCAGGATGCGGCGGAACGGGCCGCCCGGCACTCCGACGCCGATGGACATGGGCAGCACGTCGATCAGCACCACCGCGTCCAATTTGTCGAGCGACTCGGCCAGCAGCGCCGCGCCCAGCGCCACCGACTCGTCCGGGTGGGCGCCCTTCAGCGGCTCCTTGCCGAAGTGCTCCTGGATCATGCGCCACACCAGGGGCATGCGGGTCTGGGCGCCCACCAGCAGGATCTGGTCGATGCTGGCGGCGTCCAGGTGGGCCCGGGCCAGCACCTGGTCGCACACCTCGAGCGTGCGCGCGACGAGCGGACGGCACAGCTCCTCCAGCGTCTCCCGGTTCACCGTCTGTTCCAGAGACACCGGCTTGCCATCCACGGTGCCGATGAAGGGGAGGCTGATGCGGGTGGTGCTGGCGTCGGAGAGCGCGATCTTGGCGAACTCGGCGCCCTGGAGCACTCGCAAGAAAGCCACCCGCTCCATGTGCGGGAGCTTTCCCAGCGAGCGCTGGAACTCCATGAGCACGTGATCGGCCAGCTGGGTGTCGAAGTCGAGCCCGCCCAGGAAGGTGTCGCCGCCGGTGGCCACCACCTCGTACACGTTGCCGTACAGATTGAGCACCGAGGCGTCGAAGGTCCCGCCGCCCAGGTCGAAGATCAGCACCTTCTGGTCGATCTGCCGGTTGTAGCCGTAGGCCAGGGCGGCGGCGGTGGGCTCGTTGATGATGCGCTCCACCTGGAGCCCGGCCAGTTCGCCGGCGCGGCACACCGCCTGGCGCTGGTTCTCGTTGTAGTTGGCCGGGACGGTGATCACCGCCCGCTGCACCATGGTCCCCAGGTAGTCCTGGGCGATGGCGCGGATCTCCTCCAGGATCTTGGAGGACACCTCCTCCAGGCTGAACATCCGCTCGCCGATCTGCACTGCGGCCTCGCGCCGGGGCCCCTCCACGATGCGGTAGTGGAAGCGGTCCCGCACCTGGCGCACCACCGGCGAGGCGAAGGGCCGGCCGATCAGGCGTTTGGAGCCGTAGATGGTGCGCTCGGGGTTGATCTCCATCTGGGAGCGGGCGGCGTGGCCCACCAGCACCTCGCCCACCGGGTTCACCGCCACCACCGAGGGCACGGTGTTGTGGCCCCGCCGCGAGGGGATGACCAGGGGGCGGCCGCCCTTCACCACGGCGCAGCAGGTGTTGGTGGTGCCGAGATCGATGCCGATGATGGGGCCGGCGTGGCCCTGGCCGCGGCGCGTCACCGGCGGGCGAACGGCGCTGTCGCCGGACACCAGCACCATGCGGCGCAGGCTGCGTTCCAGGCCCGCGTCCGCCACGGCGCCGGATTCTGTCGCCACCGATTTGCGCCGGGCCAGCATGGCCTCCAGCAGGGTGCGGGTGTTCGCGCTCATGGAGCGGAAGCGGACCGCGAAGCCCAGCTCTGATCCTTCCGGGGCCGAGGCCACGATGCCGCGCCCGCTGATGGCGGTCTGGCCGTCGGCGAGCTGGACGAACAGGCGCACCTCGGTGCCGGGCGGGTAGTCCTTCGGGTTCTCGAACAAGAAACCGTGCTCCAGCGCGCGCCGGCAGTAGCGCTCCACCAGCTCCTCCGCCGTGGCGCAGCGGGTGCGCAGCACCACCTGACGCGGGGCGATCGTCCCAACGGGGGTTTTTTCCTTCGGCTCGCTCACTTCGGTTTCTGAAATTCCGCGATGACCTCTCCGCCGCCGCAGGCCTGCAGCACGACCTGCCCCGCCTCCACCCGCTCGCCGCTTCTCATCTCGACACGGCAGGTGGCGCCGGCGCAGCCAGAGTCCACCTCGAACACCGTCTCGCAGAAGCCGCCCTTCGAGAGGAGCTCTGGCAAAAAGTCCGAGTAGGCCGTCAGCGGAAAGGAGAACGCCCGGGTCAGCTTCTCGTAGGCTTCCACCGCCTGCGCGGCCTCTCCCGCGCGCAGGGCGTCGCGGAAGGCGCAGCCCTGGGTGCGCAGGTGCGCCGACAGCTCGGCGCGTGGCACGCCGCAGGGCCGGATCAGGCGCTGCTTGTCGGCGCCGCCGAGGGCCTCGGCCAGCTTCGCCGGACCGTCCTTTCCGGACACCAGGACATTCCCCGCCTGGAGCGTCCAGGGCCCGTCACCCTGCCGCGAAAACACGAAGGCCACCAGATCATCGTCCAGGATCTTCTTGTCCCGGATGGCCGGCCACACGATGACGGCGCGCCGATCCTCGCGCGCCACCTCGGCGACGACCCCGAAGGCCGTGCCCGGGGCGATCTTGTCCAGCTCGGCCGCCGCCGCCTGGCGCAGCAGCAGCGCCTCCTCTCCGGCCGCCGCCCGCGCCGCCGCCGCTTCGGGCTTCTTGGGAGGCTCGAGCGCCTCCAGCGCGCGCCGGGCCGCCTCGCGCACCTCCTCCTCGCGATCCCGCAGCCGCTTGTTGAACTCCTGGCGCACCTCGGGGGCGCCGGGATCGATGGCGGAGAGCGCCTCCAGGATGCGGGCCCGGATCGGCGCCACCTCCTCGCGGGCGATACGCCGTAGCAATGGATCGCGCGCGGGGGCGGCGTGCGGGCCGATGCGGCCCAGGGCGGTCACCGCCCCGCGCCGCACCGAGGGATCGCGGCTCTGCAACGCCTCCACCAGGAAGGGCACGGCCGCATGGTCCAGGCGCACCAGCACCGCGATGGCCTGGCCCTGCACCGACCAGTCGTCATGCCGCAGCAAGGAGATCCACTCGGACACCGGACGGCCGTCGAGCTCTGGTTCCTTGTTGCAGGCACAGAGCAGCACCAAGGCGGCGAAGAAAGCCTTGCGAATCATCGGGTCTCCTTCCTCCCGGGATCTTGCGCGCAAACCGCGACGTCCCGGCGCGCTTCGTTCCCCGGCGAGGTCGCTTCTTGCACCCGCGGCGTGGCCGCCTCTCAGGCGTTCTTGTCGCGGATGATCTTCTTGGCCAGCTTCTCCGCCCGCTTGCGCTTGCGGAGCTTGCTCTTGGGGCGGCTCTTTCCGAACGAGTGGCGGAAACGCTTTCCCTTGGCCGTCTTGCGATCACCTTTTCCCATGATTGCCTCCGGTTCCCAAAGGTTCGCCGGATCATCTCAAAGTAGCGCCCAATTGCAAGAAAATCCCCACCGGCGCGCGAGGCCTATCTTCCTTGCGGAACAGACCCGTGCTATCCTGCGCGGGTATTCCCCCCGGGAGGCTCCCCATGCTATCCAGGCTGGTCCTGTGTGGCGTCCTGCTGGCCGCGCTGTCCGCGCGGGCCGAGGACGTGGTGGCGGTGGCGGTGCTGGACTTCTCGGTGCAGACCGGCGTGAGCGGAAAGCAGGCCAGCCTGCTCGCCGACGTGATGGCCAACGAGATCCGCTCCTACGGGGGGTTCCGGGTCATCACCCGCGAGGACATCCGCAACCTGCTCAACTTCCAGGAGCAGAAGCAGCTCCTCGGTTGCGACGACACCGAGTGCTTGCAGGAGATGGCCGGGGCCATGGGCGCGCGCTACCTGGCCACCGGGAGGGTGGGGCGGATCGGCTCGCTCCTGGTGGTCTCGCTCACGGTGCTGGACGCGGGACGGGCCCAGGCGGTGCACGGCGTGTCGCTCAAGGTCCAGGGCGGCGAGGAGAAGCTGGTGGACGCGGTGATCGTGGGCAGCCGCAAGGTCTTCGCCAAGGTGCTGCCGGGCAAGTCGGTGCTCACCGGGGACGTGCCGCTGCCGCCGGAGGGGATCGACTTCGTCAAGGACGGCGAGACGTTCAGCCAGATGGAGGTCAGCGTTCCCCGCGCGGGGACCGAGCCCGCCGCCTGGGGGCACGTGGCCTTCTGGAGCGGCGCGGGCCTGGCGGTGCTGGGAGGGGTGGCGGCGTTCGTTTCCCATGCCGCGGCCGAGGACTACCGGGGCGGCGATCTGGGGGCGGAGAGCCGCAGCCGGACCTGGGCCGGGGTGATGTGGGCCGGCTTCGCGGGCGGGGCGGCGCTCATGGGCACCGGGGTCGTGCTGTGGCTGCTCGAACCCAAAGAAAAGTCCGAGCCCACCGGGGTGATCGTCGGGCCGACGGACGGGGGCGCGGTGCTCCTGTGGGGAGGAAGGTTCTGATGCTGCGCGCCGCCGCCGTACTGGCGCTGTTCCTCTCCTGCGCCGCGATCAGCGGGTGCGACGTGTTCCTGCCGGCCGTGGGCGGCGAGGGGCAGAGCTGCTTCGACAACCTCACCTGCAAGAAAGACCTCATGTGCGTCGACGGCGTGTGCCGGATGCGCTTCGAACCCGACGGCGGGGACGGCGGGGGCGGGGGAGACGACGGCGGGGCGGTGACGGATGGGGACGGAGACGGGGCGCCCTCCGATCCCGGGGCGGACGCGAGCGACGGCGACGGGTTCATTCCCGCCTGCACCGTCGGCGAGAAGCGCTGCCAGGAGCGAATGCTGCAGCGCTGCGCCGAGCCGGGAGAATGGCAGGATGACCACCGCTGCAACATCGGCTGCGACGCGGCGCAAAACGAGTGCCTCAAGGTGGTGGACATCGCCGCCGGCCACTCTCACACCTGCGCGGTGCTCTCGGATGGCCGGGTGCTGTGCTGGGGGAACAATGGCGAGGGCCAGCTCGGGATCGGAACCTTCGGCAATGGCACCATCCCGCCCGCGCAGGTGTTCAACCTGGCAGGCAAGCCGCTTACGGGTGCGCGCCGCGTGGCGCTTTCCAGCAAGAACTCGTGCGCCCTGCACCAGGACAACACCGTTTCCTGCTGGGGCAGCAATGTGAAGGGCGAGTGCGCCATCTCTCCGGCCGGCGGTATATTCTTCTCCGCGCAGAAGGTGTCAGGCCTGGTGATGGAGGAGCTGGTGGGCGGGACTTGGGTTTCCATGGGTGCCATTGCTGCTGACCGGCACGGCTCCTATTGGGGATGCGCGTTGCTGGGCGAGAGCTGTTGGGACAACCAGAACTACTACACCTCGCCGAATTCCATTCCCGGCCTGGAGAAAATCCGCTCCCTGTGTCTGGGTGGAGACCACGCCTGCGGTCTCGTGGAAGTGAACGGTAGCACCGAGGTGCGCTGCTTCGGGCGGAACGCCGCGGGCCAGCTCGGCAACGCCTCGCTCGACTGGCAAAGCTCTCAGACCCCGGTCAAGGTGGACGGCTCCGATGGTTGGAGCGGGGTGGGCTGCTCCAACGAGGCGACGTTCGCCTGGGGGCCTTCCGGGGCGTACTCGTGGGGAAACAACGCCGCGGGCGGTCTGCTCGGCAACGCCTCGGTGGATGATTACTCTCAAAAGAGCCCCGGCCCGCTGCTACTGCGAGACGAGTTCGACAACCCGTTGCCGGTCCGCTCGATCCGGGGCGGCATGCGCCACGCCTGCGCCGAGGTCGAGGCGGGAGGCGGCCTGGTGAAAATCTACTGCTGGGGCCACAGCCTGCACGGCCAGGTCGGCGCCTCGGCGTTGGGGGACATGGCCAAATATGCTCGGCCGCAGCTCGTGCTGAACCTTCCCCCGGTGCGGAAGCTCGGCGTGGGTTGGGAGCACAACTGCGTCATCCTGGAGGACGACGAAAATGTGATGTGCTGGGGATACAACAACCTGGGAGCGGTGAACGGCCTGAGCCTGCCAGAAAACACCTCGGTGCCCCTCCCGGTCACCTTCCCCTGAATTTTCCCTTTCTCGCCCGGCCGTAGTACAATCCGCCCATGCGCTTTCTGTACGGCGATCTTTCCGAGTTCCCCCAGCAGGAGAACGTGCTGGAGACCTTCCAGCGCTTCTTCGACATGGCGGTGGAGGTGCTGCGGCTGGATCACGAGGTGGGGACGAGATTGTCCGCCATCGAGGAGGACCGCGCCTGGGTGGGCGAGGTGCTCGACGAGGTGGGCGCCTTCGCCGCGAAGGTGGAGGAGGCCATCCGCGCCGCCTCCGCCGACCGGCCGGCCGACGACGTGGTGGCGGTGGTGGCCGAGGGGCTCATCGCCAACCAGGCGCAGTTCATCGACGAGGCGCGCCGCCGGGTGGTGGCCCGGGTGGAGGCGCGCATCCGCGACACCCAGATCGAGATCGGCAAGCTGCGCAAGGACATCTTCGGCTGGCTCAAGGCCTTCTTCGCGCAGAGCGGCCTGCCTCTCCAGCGCCACGCGCTGGTGGTGGAGCTTGGCGAGTCCGGCTATAGCGCCCGGGCCGAGGTGGTGGACCTGGTCGGCTTCGAGTGCCGCTACCGGCAGAACACCGCCGCCTCGTCCTTCTTCGGCGCCGTCCGGCGCTTCGGCGATCTCGTTCCGGGCAAGCAGGAGTTTCCGGTGGGGACGCGGCGCGGCTGGCTCAAGCGTGAGCCGGTGCCCGAGAAGATGCGCCTCGACGACGCCGCCATCACCCGTATCGAGGACGGCGAGGTCGGCACCCGGGTGCAACTTTCGCGCAAGGCCGGAGAGGACGGGTTGCTCCTGTCCCTGGCGCGCTCCCAGCCGCCGGTGATGGGGTTCTTTCGCCTCTCCCCGGGCAGCGAGCCCACCCCCATCCCCGAGGAGTTGCTGGGCCCGGCCGAGCGCGAGCTGATCGGCCAGTTCTTCTCCCAGCTCGCCCCGCATCTTCGCGAGTTGTACCAACTGCGCGGGGAGCTGGACGAGCTGCGCCTGGAGGGGCGGGACGTGGTCGCCGAGCGGATGCTGGGCGAGGTGGTGCAGCGCCTGGTGCGTTTCTGGACGCCCACCATCCGCGAGATCGACCGGCGCAGCAGCTCCGACGCCGAGTGGAACCTCAAGGTCGAGCACGAGGGTGGGCGGCGCGAGGAGATCTACATCCAGAAACGCCCGCTGGCCGACCGCATCCGCGCCCTGCCGAAGGCGCTCCAGGGGCTGTTCGAGCCGCTGGGCCTCGAGGCCCACCGCACCCCACCGCCCCGGCCGTTGGAGAAACCGCTCGACGGCGAGACCACCGACAAGGTGAAGAACCCCCTCCCCGAACCGCCGCAGAAGTGATCGACGGCCGGCGATTGGTCGAGAGCGAATTCATCGATCTCGATAAGCTATTTCGCAAGCCCGGCTGCCGTCAGGCGCGATCCAGCTCCAGGGCGGCCAGCGGGTCCCGCTCGATCAGGCCGCGCGCCAGCGCGTCCTCCATCAGGCGGGGCACGTCGTTGTGCCGGTGGTGCGATTGGCGCACCATTCGGCAGGCCGCCCGGACGCACTCGGCGTCCACCCGGCCTTCGGCGAAGAGGGCCAGCGCGAGCTGGCAGGCCCCGCGCACCGCGCGCACCCGCGGGCCGAAGCGCGCGTAGCGTTCCGGCGCGGTGTCGCGCTCCAGGTGGATGTAGATGCGTTCGACCGTGCCGCGCGGGGTGGGGATCTCGTCCAGCGCCGCCCGCACGAAGCGCCGGTCGGCGCGGCGCACCCCGTGGCGCTTCATCTCGGCCTCGGCCTCGCCGGCCCCGATCTCCCCCGAGAGCAGGCGGGCGTACAGGTCGAAGGCCTCGACGTCGCGCTCCACGTCGTCGCCGAACAGCGTCTCGCGGGCGTGGCGGCGGCGGCGGCGGCCGTGCAGCAAGGCCGCCAGCTTGAAGCCCACCTGCTCGCGCAGCCGGTAGGGGGAGAGCTGCAGCAAGGTGCCCAGCCAGTCCTTGAAGATGATGCCGTCGTACTCCACCCCGTCCAGCAGCATCTTCTGGGCCACCACGCCGCGCAGCTGCGGCGGGCTGGCCGAGACGAAGTACAGCGGCGCGCACAAGAACTCCGGCCCCGGGCCGCGGCGCAGGCCGCGCAGCACCTCGGGCATGCCCGGGATGGCGCGCTTGTCCACCGCGAACTCCAGCGGCACGCGCAGCAGGCCCCGCAACGAGGAGAAGGCGGTGGCCAGGTAGGTCTTGTCGATGTCCCACACGTACACCCAGCCGGCGAAGTCCTGCGGCAGGGTGCGTTCGTCGCTCATGCTGAGCGGGTAGCTCTTCTTCATGCGGCACCTCAGCGGTAGCGCAGCGCGGCCAGCTCCTCGCCCACCGGCAGGCGCAGCAGCTCCGCCAGCGCTTGCTGCGCGCTCCAGTCCTCGTACAGCATGCCGTGGACCGCGCGCACGATGGGCAGATCGAGCCGGAGCTCGCGCGCCCGGGTGTGCACCGCGGCCGTGGTGGGGACGCCCTCGGCCACCTGGGTCATGCCCGCCAGGATGGCCGGGAGCTTCTCGCCGCGGGCGAGTTTCACCCCCACCTGGTGGTTGCGCGACAGCGGCGAGGCGCAGGTGGCCATGAGGTCGCCGATCCCGGCCAGGCCGCCGAAGGTGAACACGTCCGCCCCGTGCGCCACCCCGAAGCGGGCCATCTCCGACAACCCGCGGGTGACCAGCAACGACTTGGCGTTGTCGCCCAGCCCCAGGCCATTCGCCACCCCGGCCGCCAGCGCGATGATGTTCTTGAAGGCCCCGGCGATCTCGGTGCCGATCACGTCGCGCCCGCCGTAGAGCCGCAGCCGGCTGCCGGAGAAGAGCGCCTGGGCCGCGTTGACGCACTCCTGGAAATGCGAGGCCAGCAGCGCCCCCGCCGGGTGCCCGGCCATGAGCTCGCCGGCCAGGTTGGGCCCCGACAGCACGCCGATCTTGAGGGCGCAGGTCTCCTCGCGCAGGATCTGCGACATGCGCAGGTGGGTGCCCTTCTCCAGCCCCTTGGTGGCGTGGATCAGGACCTGGTCGCCGGTGAGATGATCGCCCAGGGCGCGGGCCGCCTCGCGGAAGGCCTTGGTGGGGACCACCATGAGCAGCACCGGCGCGCGCACCACCGCCCGCGCCAGGTCGGAGGTGGCCACCAGATCCGGTCGGAGCTCTACGCCGGGGAGGTAACGGCTGTTCTGGTGGCGGGTGTTGATCTCCTCGGCCTGGTCCGGCCGGCGCACCCACAGCAGGGTCTTCTTCTTGTTTTCCAGCAGGATGGTGCACAGGGCGGTGCCGAAGTTCCCGCCGCCGAGCACCAGCACGTCCAGATCGCGCAGGGGATTCATGCGCTGGCCTCCCGCGCCAAGGGGATGCCCTCGAGCCGGTTCTGGTAGTACAGGATCAGGTTGCGGTCCTCGTGGAACAGCCGATCCCCCCGGCGCGCCAGGGCCGCCCGGCGGTGGTAGCTGCCCAGGTGGGCCAGCGCGTCGCTCATCACCGCCACCACGTCGCGCTCCTTGAGGGTGTTCTCCAGGCGGAGCCGGCCCTCCGCCTCCAGCCGGCGCAGGGTCTTCAGGGTGTGCTCCAGCCGGGCGTAGGCCTGCGGCAGCGCCAGGCTGCTCTGCTTGCCGCCGGTGCGCAGCAGGCGGTACAGGTCCAGCTCGGGGTTCGCCTCGCGCAACCAGTCGAACACCACCCGCGACACCACCTGGGTGCTCTGGAGCACCGTGTGCCGGCGGAAGGACTCCACCAGGGTGGCCGCCAGCTCGCGGGTGTACTCCTCGTCGCGCTGGGCGTCGAAGGTCACCACGCCGTCGCGCTGCACGTAGCGGCGCCGGTCCACCACCCGCCCGCGCCGGTCGTGCGAGCGGCCCTCGTCGTCCACGGCGTTTCCGAAGACGTCCAGCGGGCGGCCCACCACCATGGTGATGCGGCTGTTGAGCGAGAACAGGCGCTGCACGAAGTCCAGCACCCGGCGCGGCTTGGAGAACTCGTCGTCCTCGATGATGTAGCGGCTCTTGCCGGCCTCCTTGAGGTGGTCCTCGATCAGGGTCTCGGCCTCCAGCACCAGCTGGTAGTTGAGCGTGGCCGGCACGATGAACACGTCGGGCCGGGGCCGGTTCGCCTGCAGGTTGCGGATGTAGGCGTCGAGGCCCATGCCCAGCAGGCCCAGCTTGAGCCGGCTCTCCACCGCGCCGCTGCGGCTGCGCGTCCCGCCGGGGAAGAACATGTTGTGGTACCCGGCCTCGATGGTGCAGCCGGCATAGGTCTTGAGCACCTCCTTGTACAGCCAGGCCTTCTTGCGCCGGTCCACCTTGTAGGCGCCCAGGTGGTGCATGAAGAAGCCGATGAGGGGGTTCGAGAACAGGTTGAGGCCGGCCCCGTAGACGTAGGGCGGCAGGCCCAGCCGGTGCAGCGCGTAGCCGAGCAGCACCGAGTCCAGGTTACTGGCGTGGGTGGAGACCAGGATGGTGGTGCCGCGCTCCACCATGCGCCGGAAGGCCTCGGTCTCGCCAGCGATGGTGAGCTGGTCCTCGAGGCGGGACACGCCGCCGGGCAGCAGTCCGGCCAGGCGCAGCGGGCTGAGCGAGTTGAGCAGCACGTTGAGCCCCACCGGCACCACGCGGGTGGCCAGGGCGTAGACCCGCGGGTCGAAGTGGCCCACCACCTCGTCGGCGAACCGCCCGATGAGTTCGCGCAGCAGCTCCCGCCTCCGCTCTGGCGCGGCGGCCGCGGCCTCGGCGTACACGCGATCGTAGTAGGCGCTCTGGGCGGCGGCGTGCTTGCTCTTGCGCTCCGATTCCAGGCGGCGGCGTTCCTCGTAGAGGGTATCGAAGATGGCGCGTTCGAGGCGCAGCGGATCGTGGGCGTGCCGCTCGAACACCCGCTGCGCACACTCCGCCAGTACCCGCTCTCGATCCTGTGGCCGCATGACAGACTCCCCGGTACAGAAAAAGGCGCCCGGCCCGGCGGGCGCCCGGAGTTGTTGGCGGAAGTGCATGGGAATCGAACCCACCCGGCCCGCTGTTCGCAAGCCGCTCCGGGTTTGAAGCCCGGGAGGCCCACCAGTGGCCCTGGCACTTCCGGATGGAACATAGAACCAGGCGGCGGGCCTTGTCAAAACCCGCTTCAGATGGCGGTGCGCGCGCTGCGCTCCGGCAACGGATCGCCGAGCCGCTGCGCCAGCCGGCGCATGTCGCGCAGGTACGGCTCGCTGCGATCGAGGTAGAACGCCAGCGGCGCGGCGAAGTTCTTCCCCACCAGGTCGGAGAGGATCATCTCGCTCACCGCCCGCCGGCGCTCGAGCAGCCGCTGGCTGTGCAACACGATGCGGCGCTCGTCGGGCGACATCTCCGCGAGCAGCCGCTCCAGCACCGGCCGGGCGCGCGGTTGCAGCATCCAGAAGTACATCAGGTCGAGCAGGTGGATCACCTGGTTCTTGGCCAGGTCGCCCGCCTCGCGCCCCACCGTCTGGATGAAGGTCTTGGGGTGATCCAGCAGCGCCAGCACGTCCTGATCGGGGTAGAGCGCCTCCAACCGCCCGTGCCCGTCGATGAGCTGGGCCAGCTTGGCCCGGTAGTCGCGAAGCCGGGTGCGCACGTTGAGGTTGCGGTCGGCGGCGCCCTCGATGAACCCCGCCACCAGATCGGAGGACGCCTTGACGATGACCGCGGCCCACTTCTGCAGCCACAGGTCGGCCTCGGCGTGGGGCATCCCCGCCGCCACCAGCAGCCAGTGCAGGCCCAGGTTGAGGCCGAAGGCCAGCGGGATGGCGAACACCGAGCGGAACAGGTTGGCCACCGCCGCCGCCCGTGGCAGCCCGCGCAGGGTGTTGTGGGTGTAGAGGTAGATGCCGTTGGTCAGGGCCATCACGGTGTACATCAGCAGGGGGGCGCTGGCGGTGTTGATGCCCAGCGCGCCGTTGAGGATCTGTCCCTTCATCAACCAGTCGAGCAGCGGCACCGAGAAGCCAGTGAACAACAGCGAGTCGGCCACCCGCTCCCAGCTCACCAGCTCGCGCCAGCCGATGAGCTTGGAGCGGCGCAGGCCGCCGCCGCCCACCACGGCCTGCAGCACGTTGCGCAGCCCGGTGATGCCGAACCAGATGGGCGCGCCCAGCCAGGCCAGCAGCCACCAATCCTGGGTGAGGAAGAAGGTGAGGAAGGCGGGGACGAAGCCGATCATCACCTTGGCCAGGATGCGCGGTCCCGCACGCAACAAGCGCAGGTTCGACCGCGATGGGTGCGGCGATTGTGGTTCGAGGCGCAGGTGGTTGCTGGGTCGTTCCTCGATGCCCCCCAGCGTGATGACGTTGCCCGGGCTGGAGAGGCGCACCGAATCGGGGCGGATCTCGACGCTGTCGCGCCGAACGTACCCCAGCCGGTGCAGGCCGGGGATCCAGCGCAGCACGGCGAACACGGCGTTCAGGGCGCGCATGGGGCTCTCGCGACGCTCCCAGCGCGAGAGCGCCACCGTGTCCATGCGCAGCGGCAGCACCTCCCGCGTCCCCCGGTGGCGGTGGAACTCCCGGCGGGCGCGCATCGGCAGCGTGTCCTCCACCGCCAACCCCATGCCGAACAGGGGGTGGGCCCGTCCGATGGAGTCGCTGCCAAGCAGGGATTCCAGCGGCGAACGGGCGTACAGGTTGGCGAAGTCGGCGACCTCGGCCAGGGCCCGGCGCAGCACCGCGGCCCGTTCCTGCCGATCGGGCAGCTCCGATTTCGCCAGCTGGTCGAGGGTGTCGCGAATCAGGTGCTTGAGCAGGATGGGGCTGCGCTGGTTCAGCACGGTGCGGATGCGGTCGACCTCCCGCAGGTGCGGGTTCTTCTTGAGGCGGTAGTCCTTCAGGTTGAACAGCTCCAGGTGGGTGACCGCCCCGCGGGCCAGGTAGAGGATCTCCAGCACGTCGGCGGGCAGCAGGTTGCTCAGGTTGAGCGTCACCCGCGAGCCGGCGCGCAGCGAGTGCAGGCGATCGAGCAGCTCGCCGGGCGTAAGGCGCAGAAGCTCCGGCGCCGCGGGATCGTCGCGCGGCAGCTTGGGGTCGGGGAGCTCGGGGTGCAGCTCGTGCCGCAGGCACATGTCCACCAGGTCCTCGGAGCCCAGGTCGTCGAGCTTGCGCACGATGAGCTCGATGGCCCGGCGCTCGTCGCCGCAGGCGGCCTGGTGCCTGCGGCGAAGCTCCGGCAACAGCTCCCGCACCCGCTCCATGATGCGTTGGTGCAGAAAGTCCGCCAGGTGAGTCACCGACGGCTGGCCCACCCCGACGAACTCCAGAAAATCGCTCTCCGCGAAGTCCTTGAGATCCAGCCCGAAGCGCTGGTTGAGCAGCGGAAGTTGCTTCTTGTTCACGCAGGCGAGCAGGTCCAGCACGTAGCGTTGTTGGTAGCGGGACACCTCCCGCCCGCGCTGGAAGAACTCGGCCACCGGCTTCTCCTGCAAGAAGGCCGCGAAGTCCCGCACCGTGCGCAGCCCCTCCGGCGACCACAAGAACTGCACGTACTTGCCGCGGAAGCAGGCGGCGAACTCGACCGTGGGGCGCACCCGGATGCCCATGATGTCGGCCGCCTCGATGAGCTCCTCCAGGGCCTCGATGGTGAAGAAGTTGTAGTACACCACGGTGAGCTCGCGGATGCCCTTGATCCAGGCGTCCATGATCAGGTGGGTGGGCGCCTTGCGCCCCTTGGTGTTGGCGTCGTGCACGTGGTGATCGAAGGCCACCTGGCTCCAGTCCTCGGGCATCTCGGCCAAGAAATAGCGGCGCAACATGCGGCGCACAAAGCGAGGTCGTCCCGAGGTGGCGCTGAAGAAGTCGTGCGCCAGCTCGAGCTGGCGCCGCACGTTGCCCTGCTCGCGCACCAGGTCCTTGAGGATGGACAGCAGCACCCGCGCGGTGTTCAGCGGCAGCCAGCCGCGCGCGCCGAAGAACAGCTCGTCGTGCAGCGCCCGCAGCGAGATGAGCCGGTCCCGGGCGTCGCCGCTGTCGAGCGAATCCAGCAGCCGGATCATGGCGTAGGCGATGCGCCGGGCCGGCGAGGCGGACAGCTCCTTGATGCCGCGCGGGTGCAGGTTGGGGTTGAACAGACTGCGCACCCGGCCGGGGTTCTTCTGCCGGCCGCTCTGCCGGAACTCGTTGACCAGGGAGACGAGTTCGAAGTCCCGCTCGTCAAAGGTCAGGCCCCGGTGGCGGGGGATCTCCGCGCCGTTGTCGCTGCGTTCTGGCTCCGGCATTTCGCTCGGTGGGCGCATGGGTTCGGCTGCGCCTGTGCGCAACAGGGAGATATTATTGCAGCCGCCGCGACTTCACAATTTTTTGCCCGGGCGGATCCGGCGGGGCGGGCCGATTCACTGGAGCGGCAGGGCCTGCTGGCGAGGGATTTGCCCGGCCAGCGTCTTCGTGCCGGCCCCGGCCAGCCGAAGGTACCAGTCGTTCGGGACCCCGACGCCGTCCTGATCCAGCGCGAGGAAGCGCCCCTGCGCCGGCAGCTCGGCCTGGGTGGCGGCCGCCTTGAGGATGGCCGTGCCCTCGTCCACCTCGTC
Organism: uncultured Myxococcales bacterium; assembly: GCA_964561025.1. Lineage (GTDB taxonomy): Bacteria > Myxococcota > B64-G9 > B64-G9 > B64-G9 > JAAZNF01. The sequence continues at coordinate 27,988 of CAZLNM010000036.1, read as the reverse complement.
GAACATGGCCAGAAACAGCATGCGGCACCCCGAGCCCAAGAACTCGTGGAACTGTTTCCAGTAGAAACTGCCGCCCCGGCGCGGGATGAGGTTGAAGGTGCCGGCGTCGCCGGTGAGGTTGGCCCAGGAGAATCCCGGGAACAGCACCGGCAGGTAATCCCGGCCGAGCCGCTGGCACTCGGCCAGGTCCGGCTCGATGAAGTCCCGGTCGAAGGCCGCCACGCCCGCCTCGTCGGCGTAGCGCCCCACCAGCCAGGGGTTGATGACGTCGTACTGCCGGTAGGCGTCGGCGAAGCCGGGGCGCGAGCTGCCGCTCGAGGTACGCCAGCCCTCGGGCACGCCGCCCATCACGGTGGCCCGGTAGCGCTCCTCGGGCGCGTTGTGGAAGAAGTCCAGGAGATAGGCGATGTCCGCGGCCGTGCCGACGCGGTCGGAAAAGCCGATGCCCCAGATGCCCACCAGCGGCCGGCCGCGGTGGCGCAGGTAGCGGCCGCTGCGGGTGAGGCCGAGGTCGTCCACCAAGTGCTTCCAGTCGTCGATGAGCCGTTCCGGGATCATGTCCTCGCTGGCGCCGGAGATGTCGTACTCGATGGCGAACACGCGCTGGTAGGCCTCGGCGGCGGCCATGACGTTTCGCGCCACCTGGTCGCGGAAGGCCCCCGGCGCCGGCAACAGCGCCTCGTGCAGGAAACGCTGTAGGAACACCCCGTCGATGCCGTACTCGGCCATCCAGCGGAAGTGCCGGCGCACGGTCTTCTCGCGATAGGCCGAGAACAGCCCCGCCGTTTGCCCGCCGGGGTAGGTCATGGCGCTGGGGCAGAGCTCGTCGGCGTCGTACTCGGAAAGATCCGGCCACAGATCGAAGGTGGCGTTGCCGGCCTCCGGGGTCTGGGAGCGGAACCAGTGCACCCAGGCGTTCCAGGCCGAGCCGTCGCCGGGGGTGGCGAACCAGCCCTGGTAGCCGGCCAGGGCCTTGCCCTCCAGCGTGGAGGCATCCACGGGCGGGAAGCGCGCCGAGTCCACACACAGGTGCATCCAGCCGGTGTCGAAGGACGCGCCCGAGTCGCCCACCCCGGTGGCGCCCTGCCCGCAGGCGGCGGGCGAGGTGTGAAAGGCACCGATGCTGCGCCGCGCGCCGCAGCCCGGGCCCGCCGCGCCGCAGTCGTTGCCGGCGATCTCGGCGAAGGCCTCGGTCCCCGGCGCCACGCACAGCCGCAGCCAGCCGGCCATGAGCGCCACCCCGTCCCCGTCCACCGCCGTCTGGGCGCCGCAGCCCGCGCCGACGTGCCAGGCGCCGCGCACCGCTCCCGCGCAGGCGCCGGCGGCGCCGCCGCAGTCGTTCACCCCGGCCACCGCCTTGACCCGCGCGGGATCGGCGGAGCACAGCCACATCCAGCCGGCGTCGACGCGGTAGCGGTGGAAGTCGATGCCCTCCATACCGCCGTCGGCCGCGAACGGGCCGGTGCGCCAGCGGCCGGCCAGGGCGTATCCCGGCGGACAGTATCCGGACGGAGCGTCGCCCTCCGCCGCCAGCAGCAGCGCCACCGGGGCGCAGGCGCCGAGCACGCAGGCCTCGCCGGCGCTGCAGCCGGAGCAGCCCCCGACGCAGCGGCCGTCCTGGCAGGTCTCGCTGCCGGCGCAGTCGCCGCACGAGCCGCCGCATCCGTCGGTCCCGCACTGGCGGCCCTGGCAGTCCGGCCGGCAGCAGGCGCCCTGGTAGCAGATCTCGCCCCCGGCGCAACCCGAGGGAGGCAGGCTGCACGCGGCCTGCCGCTGGTTGCCGCAGCCGTCGTCCTGGAGCTTCTGTCCGTCGCAGCCGAGGCATGGCCCGCTCGTGCAGTCGCAGGCCGAAAGGTCCTTCCACTCCGGCTGGCAGCCGAGGCAGGCGCCGTCCCGACAGCCCTGCTCGCAGAGGTAGTCGTCGAACGGGTAGCGGCACTCTCCGCCCTGGCAGGTGCCGGCGCGCTGGTAGCGCCGCAGGTGATCCGGATCCAGACATTCATCCGGGGGTGGCGAGTCGCAGGACTTCGGCTGCCCCTGGCACAGGCCGGTGTCCCGGCAGGCGTCGTTTTCGGTGCAACCGTCGCGGTCGTCGCAGCGTGCGCCGATCTTCGGCGCGTACTGGCACGCCCCCTGGACGCAGGGCGCCGGCAGATCGTAGCAGGCCGCGTCTCCATCGGGGTGGATGCACTCGATACCGGCGCACGGCTCGACGGTCGTGCAGCGGTTCGAGAGGCAGCGCTTTCCATCCGGGCAGTCGGTGTCGGTGAGGCAGGGCTTGTCCCCGCCGGTGCCCGAGGAACATGCGCACAAGAGACAGAGCAAAAGACCGCATGCCGGACAAGCACGTTTCATGAGACCTCCTCGGCTCCGGCCTCGAACGAGGTCATTATGAAGCGGAATACCCGCTGCCGACAACCCCGGCGCAGCTTTGCGCCCCGCGCCCCGCGCGCTCGAAAAAAGCTTGAAACTCCGGGGCAGCGGTGCTAGGAAGCTCCCCTCGCATACGGCGGCCGGAGCCGCCAAGGAGTCGTACCATGTCCCAGCGATGCGAAATCTGCGGCAAGGGCCCGAAGAGCGGCAACATCGTATCCCACGCCAACAACCGCACCCGCACCCGCCAGCGCCCCAACCTGCAACGGGTGCACATCGTGGAGAACGGGCGCCGCCTCACCCGCCGGGTGTGCACCCAGTGCATCAAGTCCGGCCGGGTGACCAAGGTGGCCTGACGAAGATCCCGCCGGGTCTTGCAGTCCTCCCGCTTCCTGCCAAACCTGCGCGATTGAAAACGGTGGGCCGCATCCTTCTTGTTGCTGGTTCCCCCTGCGCATCCGCTTTCGCTCATCCTTGACAGCGGTCGGGCTTCGGCTGAACCGGCTACCCCAAAGGGAATGCCGGCATTCCCTTCATCTTCAATGAATACTCGCTGTGTTGGTTGCCGCTTGGGCCAGCGCGAGCGCGGGCGGGTTCACTCGCTGGTCAGCGGCGTGCCGGACTCCACGGCCGGCGGGGGCGCCCCGGGTTCTTCCTGGGGTGCGGCCGCGGCGCCGGCGTACAGCCGCACCACCGCGGCGCCGTTGTAGTAGTGGGCCAGGATCTCGCGGTAGGTGTGACCGCTCTCGGCCATGCCGATGGCGCCGAGCTGGCACATGCCGCTGCCGTGGCCCCAGCCGCCGCCGCTGAAGACGAACGCCGCCGGCAGTTGCTCGGCGTCGAGCTCGGTCCGCACCTCGAACATGCCGCTCTTGAGATTCCCGAAGAGCTGGCGGATGGGCCACTCCCGCTGGACGATGAGCTCGCCCGCGGTGCCGACCACCCGCACCACCTTGACCCGGCCCGAGACGCCACGGTCCAGCACCTGGATGGAGACCACCCGGCCGAGCGGTTTCGTGCGCGCCACCAGCTCGTCCAGCTGGGCGGAGGGGATCCGCTTCTCCCAGCGGAAGATCCCCGGCCGGTTGAAGGTGGAGAGCGCGCAGTAGGCCGGCGGCCGCTCGGCCAGCCAGGCGCCGAGCTGCCGGGAGGGCAGGGGGATGCCGGCGGCGCGGCGCGCGTCCATGTCCGGCCGGCCGCGCAACGCCTTCGCCGGCGGCTGCGCCCACACCGCGTCGTTGTCCTCGGTGTGCCCTCCGCAGCAGGCGCTGTACACCGAGTCCACCAGGTCGGCGCCGAGGAACAGAAGCTCGCCGCGGGTGGCCGCCACCGCCCGGCTGGCGCGGACGTTCTCCGCCTGCACCCCGGCGTACACCTGGCAGTGGGTCTGGGCGCAGAGTTGGTAGGGATCCAGGAAGTGGCGCGAGCCGATCTTGGCCAGCACCTCGCCCCGGGCCACCACCGCCTGCGCCTTCAGGGCCTCCATGGGCGCCGTGGGGAACATCTCCGCCGGGAGCAGGCCCTGGAGCAGGCGGTCCACGGGGAGGCGGTTGACCACCACCAGCCGGCCGCTCCGGTCGATGGTGACGAGCACCTGGTCCGGGAAGCGGCGATCCTCGAAGCCGTGCCAGGAGTAGCCCTGGCCAAACTCGACCCGGTGCACGGTCACCGGCTCGTTCGCCAGCCCGCGCAGGCGCACCAGGTCCCGGCTCTCTCCGCCCAGGCCGCGGGGCCCCTCGATGCGCAGCGTTCCCGCGGGCCGGCGCACCAGCTGGGGGTGGACGAAGCTGCGGCTGCCGGTGCGCGCGAACACCTGCTGCGCGAAGGCCTCGGCCTCGGCCTCGCTTGCGAAGGCGCGGATGCCCAGGATGTAGCTGCGGTTGTCGATGACGTGACCCTGGATGCCGAACACGCTGCCCATCTCGAAGACCTGGACGCTCTCGCCGCGCTCGCGCCAGCGGGCCATGGCCGCCTCCAGCAGGTCGCGCCGCGCAAAGGGGATGTTCTCCACCGCGCACCAGTAGGCCAGCTCGGCGGGGACGACCGAGTCCGCCGTGATTCGAACCCGTTCGCCGGGGCGGGTGATGATGTGGCGCTCGCCACCCGGCGCGCGCAGGCTGATCTCCAGGCCGCGCTCACCGGAGACGGTGACGGACGCCTGCCCCTCCATCAATCCCACGCTGACCACTGGGCCGCCCTCGGGATCGAACTGGAGCTGCGAGGAGTACAGCAGCCCCACCTCGTCCTCGACCACGGGGCCGGAGGCAAGCAGCGGCGGGAGCGCGAGCAGCCACAGGCCGATCACGGCGACGCCTCGCCCTTCGGCAGCCGCTCCGGGTACGTCGCCACCCCGCGCGCCGCGCGGAGCTCGTCCAGCGTCTGTCGCAGCACGGCGGCGCGCCGCTCGTGGAGGAGTTTCTTCTGCAAGTGCTCTCGGGCCGCCTCCACGGTCTCGTTGCGGCCGGCGCGGAAGGCTCCGCGGCGGATCACCGCGAAGCCGCCCTCGAAGGGGACCACCGGGCTCACCGCGCCGTTCCCATCCAGGCCGACCAGGACGCGGTGCAGCTCCGGGTGCAGCTTGCCCGCCAGCCGCGGATCCACGCCGATCAGGGGGAACTCCTCCAGCCGCACGGTGGGGTGGCCCGAGGCGGCCGCGCGCGCCAGCGCAAGGAACCGATCCAGATCGGGAACGCGCTCGCCGCATTTCCTCCGGAAGTCCTCGGCCACGGTCCGGGCGTCCTCGGGGGCCAGGCGGGCCGCGCGTGCGCCCGACGGCGCCATCAAGTCGGGGCGCAGCCCCACCAGCAGCACGGCCGCACACACCAGGCTGGGCTTGAAGAAATCCGACGACCCGCTCGCCGCGTAGCGCCGGATCTCGGCGTCCAGGACACCGGCCAGGTCCTCCGGCGTCACGGGCCGGTCGGCGCGGGGTTCGATCACCCGCGCCAAGAACAACCTCGCCAGCAGACGGCGGGCCTGTTCTCGCACCGCCGCATCGTCGGCGAGGTCCGCGCCCGTCGCCGCGAGCACCACCGGCTCGAGCGCCAACGCCAGCGCCTCCTCGGCCGATCCCGGGGGATGGGTGGACAGACCGAGTTCTTGGCGCAGCTCGAGCGCCACGGCGGCGAGCGGCCCGATCTCGTCGGCGCGAACCTGGCGCTGGCCGACCCGGGCCACGATCGGGCCAGCGGGCTCCGCTGCGCGCAGGACCTCGTCCGCCGAGCCGGTCCCGCCACCGGGGCGGCAAGCGGCCATGGCGACCAGCATAAGGAGGCACAGCGCGCGGGTGCGAGGGGTGTCGAGGCCGGTGCGAGTCACGCCGCGGATTGTAGCCGGATGACCTCATTCGAGCAACGCTTGTGCGCGTTGACCTGGGCCGCTCCTGCGCCTATCCTGTTTTCGATGCTCGCCCAGGCGACCTCCGAGCGACGGTTGGTGCGCGCCCTCCAGCGCGGCGACGAGGCGGCCTTTGACGAGTTGGTCCGGCTCCACCAGCACAAGGTGTTCGGGTTGTGCGTGCGGCTGCTCGGCGACCGGGCCGAGGCCGAGGACGTGGCGCAAGAGGTGTTTTTGTCGGTGTTCGTCTCCATCCGCGCCTTCCGCGGGGAATCGCTGCTGTCGACCTGGCTGTACCGCATCACCCGCAACCACTGCCTCAACCGGCTGAAGTTTTTGAAAAGGCGCGCCTTCGATCGCCAGAAGCCGATCGCCGAGGAGGGCGAGCCGAGCCCGGTCGGCGTGGCGCTGGCCTCGAACGCTCCGCGTCCCGACCAGCTGGCCGAGGGGCGGCAAATGGAGGCCTTGCTGGAGCGAGCCATCGGCGAGCTCTCCGACGAGCACCGGGAACTCGTGGTGCTGCGCGACCTCGAAAACCTGAGCTACGAGGAGATCGAGGCCATCACCGGGCTCGCCGAGGGAACGGTGAAGAGCCGGCTGCACCGCGCCCGCATGGAGCTGGCCCGCAAGTTGTCGCCGTACCTGTGAGGAACGCCGCCATGGAGCACGAGCGGATTTCGGAGCGTCTGTCGGATTTCGTGGAGGGGGCGCTGACCCCCCAGGAGCGGCAGGAGATCGAGAGGCACCTTTCGTCCTGCGCCGAGTGCCGCCGGGACGTGGAGCTGCTGCGGCGCACGCTGTCTCTGGTGCGGGGATTGCCGCGGCCGTCCGCGCCGGCGAACTTCTCGCAGGCGCTGCGGCGCCGGGCGCGCAAGGGCGCCCTGGCGCGCGCCTCCGTCAACCGCTGGATACGTCTGATGGTGCCCTGGGAGGCGGCGTTGGTGGTGCTGCTGGTGGCGGTGGGGGGGCTGTGTGTGTTCCAGCTGCTCACGCATCATATCCGGCCGGTGGAGCGGGCGGCGCCGGTGGTGTGGGTACAGGACGGGGAGGGGCTGCGCGCCGTGGCGCGGGCCGCCTGGGAGGCGGGCGCCGAGGTGCGCTTGCAGGGGCGGCGCGTCCCGCCGGACAGCTTCCTCTCGGCCACCGAGCTGGAGATCCTGCTGGATGGGCCCGCCTGGGAGCGCCTGCGCGAGCGGCTTGCGCCGCTGGGTCAGGCGCTGCCGCCGCGGCCGGCGGGGGAGGGCCTCTTCATCATCGAGGTGAAGCCCCGCGCCTCCGGAGCGAGCCCGGGAGGCGGCACCGAGTAGCGGTGGTTCGGGCCTGGCGCTGTCGAGGCGCGTAAGCGTAAGGGGACGAATGACCGAGGCGAGGGGGGCGAAGATCAGCGCGCCCGGGTTTCGCTCGCAAGCTTCATGGAAATGCGGTGGACGATGTCCCGGCCGGCGTCGCTGGTGCCGAGCTCGCCGGAGAGGGAGAGCTCGGTGCGGCTCGAGACCAATCGCCCGGTGTCGGGGCGAAAACGGAACTCGCCCGTCCCCGTGGCCTGGAGCTTCGCCGACAGCAGCGAGCCGTCCTTGCCGCGGCGTTCGTCCAGGGAGGCGCGAGTCTGGGCGCTGATTCTCGCCTCGGCCCGCCCGCCCGAGGGGAGCTCGTCCAGGCGGAAGGTGATCTCCATCTCGACTCGCAGCTCGGACCCGCCGGGAAACGAGAGCGGCACGACACGCCGGACGCTCCAGCTGTCGCCCGGGGCGAGGGCCCGCTCGGGGAACACCAGGGCCGCACGCGACAGCGAATCCGCGAACTCCTGCGCCATGAACCGCACGGCGGGATCCAGCGCCTCGGGCTCGAGCAGCCGCGCCTCGGCGAACTCGCCCCGCTCGTCCTGGCGCAACACGAGGCGCGCCGCGGCCAGCGCGGCGAGCTGCGGTATGGGCCGCTCCCGCCCGCCCGTTTCCAGCGTGCCCTCCGCCTCTGGAAAGGAGAGCTCGAGGGTGGCGCCGGCCCCCTCGACCGCCATGACCCGGCGCAACAGCGCCATCCGGCTGCGCAGGCGGACGCGGTTGCTCACCCCCGGGAAGAGGTTGCTGGACATCTCCAGCTCCTCGCTGTTCGACACCCAGAAGGACTCGGCGGCGCCCGCGCTGAAGCGGTAGCGAAGAGGCACCGGTTCCGCCGGATGGGCGGGCAAGGCGACGGCCAGCGCCAGGAAGAGGCCGAGCAGGCCGGTGCGGCCGCGCGATATGACCGCCTTCTTCATCGGCCCAACACCGCCTGGTCGAACACCTGCTTGAGATCGAGGATGGTGCGCAGATCGAAGGACACCGGGATGCGGCTGCCCTTGGCCGAGACCAGCGTGCCGGAGAACACCGTTCCCGCGCGTTGTTCCACGTAGAAAGTGTACACACCCTGCACGGACTTCATGGGAATGACCAGGCGCAGCCGGCCGCCCTGCGCGGAGATCTCGGCCTCCGGCCCCAGCCGCTCGACGATCTCCTGGAGTTTCAGGGCGCCCGCCGACTCCACGGGCGCTGGCGGAGCGGCGCCTGCCGCCGGGGAAGGAGCGGAGAGCGTGGCCGCCTGGGGAGCCGTGGGCGGGGTTGCGGTGGGGGCGGGCTCCTCTACGGTCTCGACCAGTTCCACCACTTCCTCGGCGGGCGGGGGCGGGGGAGGCGGCAAGGGCGCGGGCGCCGGCTGTTCGAGCGATCGGGCCAGCGACTCGGCCAGCGAGGCCAGGGCCTGCAGGTCGTCGGCCACCGAGCCGCACAGGTGCAAGGTCCGTTCCCCGCGCGGGATCCGGCCCCACAGCGGGCGATCGCCGATCGCGACCACCTGGATCTCGCCGGCATGCGCGGTGGCGAGGTCCAGCTCCCTCTCGCCCAGCAGCACCCGGCAGCGCAGCCGCAGCACGTCGGTCTCGAGGTCCAGGGGGATCCCCAAGGGCAGCACCGCGTCGCGGATCCGTCCCAGCTCCTGCAGCGCCAGGCCCAACGAGCGGGCCAGCAGCGCGAAGAAGTCCGAGCGCGTGCGCACCCCGGAGATCTCCAGCGGGGGCAGCGTGGCCAGGATCCGCGGCGACAGGATCTTGACACGCTCGCCGAAGGCCCCGTAGGCGGTCACGGCGGCGATGGGCGCGCGGGTCACCGGGTGCAACAGCACGCCACCCTCCACCGGGATCTCGACGAGCAATCCCAGGCCGGGGTGGTCGGCCAGAACGCGGCCGGCCAGCGCGCGCAGCGCCGGGAAGGTGGGCCCGGGGACGGTCGGGGAGGAAGAGCCGTTCATGCCGCGCTCTCTTTGCGGAGCCGCTCGCTGCGGCTGAGCGCGCAGCCGCAGTAGTTCTGGCGGTAGAAGCCCCGCTCGCGCGAGTGGGCCACGGCCAGGTCCGCCCCGCCGCCTTTCTTCCAGTCATCGTCGATAAAATGCACGCCCACCTGCGCGGCGCAGGCGTGGCCGACCTGGTTCACCAGCCGGGTGTTCTTCTGCCGGGCCACGCTCAGGGTGGCGGCGAAGGCCTCGACCCCGAGCTGGCGAGCCCGCTGGGCGGCCGCGCCGAGGCGCAGCCGGAAACACGCCTGGCAGCGCTCGCTCCCCTCGGGCAAGTGCCGGTAGGGCCGCACCGCGCGCCCCCATTCGGCGGGCCGGTAGGGGCCCTCGCTGAACTCCACTCCCTCCTCCCGGCACAGGCGCGCCACCTCGTCGCGCCGCCTGCGGTACTCGCCGGCGGGGTGGATGTTGGGCGCGAAGAAGAAGACCTGGACCGAGAACCGCTCCCGCAGCCGGGCCAGCGGCACGGTGGCGCAGGGAGCGCAGCAGGCGTAGAGCAGGACCTCGGGCATGGGGCTAGGGCTTTTTCTCCGGTGCGGGAGCGACGGTTCGCGCCATCTTGCCGAAGCGCTCCCAGGCCTTGAGGTAGGTCAGGGCGGTCTTGAGCTGGTGGTCCTGGATGCGCTCGAGTCGTTCCCGGTCGGGATCGGGCGCCGTCTCCGCCTTGAGATGGCGGGCCAGGTCTTCTTCACGGGTGAAGTGGCCGTCGCCCTGCGGCGGGGCCTCCTCGGGGACCACCACGTCGGGGATGATCCCCTGCTCCTGGATGGAGCGCAGCTTGGGGGTGTAGTAGCGGGCGATGGTCATCTTGAGCCCCGAGCCGTCCTTCAGCGGCAGCACGGTCTGCACCGAGCCCTTGCCGAACGAGCGCGTGCCCAGTACCAGGGCGCGGCCGTGGTCCTGCAACGCCCCGGCCACGATCTCGGCGGCCGAGGCCGAGCCGCCGTTGATGAGGCAGATCATGGGGTAGGCCGGCTCGGTGCCCCGCTCGTGGGCGAACTCCCGATCGGGCCGGGTCGAGCGCCCGCGGGTTTCCACGATGAGCCCGTCGGCCAGGAAGCGATCCGCCACCCGCACCGCCTGCTGCAACAGCCCGCCCGGGTTGTTGCGCAGGTCGAGGATGAGGCCCTTGAGCTGCCCGCCGCTCTGCGCCTTGAGGGCGGCGATGGCGTCCATCATGAAACGCTCGGTGCGTTCCTGGAAGGAGCGGATGCGGATCACGGCGTAGCCCGGCAGCGGCAGCAGCATCTCCACCGGGTTCATGTGCAGGCGCTGGCGGATGAGCACGAAGTCCTTGGGCTCGTCGAAGCCATCCCGGTCGATGGTCAGCACCACCTTGGTGCCGGGGGTGCCCTTGATGCGGCGGCTGGCCTCGCCGAAGTCCATCTCCTCGACCGCGGCGCCGTCGATGCGCATCACGCGGTCGCCGGCGCGGATGCCCGCCACCGCCGCCGGCGAGCCGTCCAGCGGCGCCACCACCGTCAGGCGGCCGTCCTTCATCTCCAGCTCGACGCCCACCCCGCCGAAGTTGCCCGAGGTGTCCTCCTGTAACGACTTGAACTCCTCCGGCGTCATGAACGAGGTGTGGGGATCGAGCGAGCGCAGCATGCCCCGGATGGCGCCGTACACCAGCCGCTTGCCGTCCACCTTCTCGACGTAGCCGTTCTGGACGTACTGGAGCACCTGGGCGAACACGTCGAGCTTCTCGTAGGTCGGGTCCGGCTCCGCTCCCACCGCCGCCGGGGCCAGCAGCGGGAGCGTCATCAGGGAGAGAGACAGCGCCGCGTATCGCATGAGCGTCTCCTTGGGAAGAACGCGAGGCGTTGCATGATACCACACTGGCCGGTGGGCACCACACAACAATTTCAGCGGGGGGGGACGCCGGGGCAGGGTGGCACCAGGTCCACGCCGGCGAAGAACTCGTCGACCACGAGCCTCCAGGCGCGCGCGTTCTCCTCGGGGCCGCACTTGAAGGGCTTCTCTAGCTTGCGCCCACCCAGGATCGCGCGCTGCTCGCGCAGGTACTGGATGGAGAGCTCGGCGGCGTACTCCCACACCCCGTTGCCCGGCACGAAGGCGTAGTACGTGCCGCCCACCACCTTGACGAAGCCCTGGGCGTAGGGCGCGAGGCACGGGATCTTGGTGCCGCACTTCTTCTGGATGCGGGAGTAGATGCCAGAGAGCGCGGTGTGCGACCAGTCGCCGTGGGCGTGGTCGTTGAGGTGGAAGATCTCGTGGAACAAGAGCTCGCGCACCACGTCTGTCGAGTGGTTCAGCGAGCCGTTGGTGTTGTACCCTACCGAACAGCCGTGGGCGAAGGCGGCCGGGGTGCGCTTCTTTTGCGAGCGGAAGAAGAAGAAGCCGAGGTCGCGCGCGCGGTAGGCGATCGGCTTTCCGGTTTGTTTTTCGAGCGCGGCGAACAGCTCCTCAAACGAGAAGAGCGACTCGGCCACGAACCGGAGGTGGCGCCGCTCCTTGCCGGCGGGGAGCTGGGGCGTAAGGTGGATGACGCCGCGATAACCCCCAGCGAAGTCCTCTTCGGGCAAGAGCCCGGGCACGCAGCCGGTGCGCCGGTAGAGATCGAGGGCCAGCGCCTGCGCCTCGGGGTCGCTCTGGTAGCGGAGCCGGATCAGGCACTCGATCTCGGCCGCCGGCTCGTCCCCGGCGGGGCAGGCGCCCTCGGCAAGCTCGCCCGGCGTGGCCGCGAACAGGATCTCCCGGGCGCTGGCCGGATCGATGGGCGCGGCCCGGAGTGCCTCCGGAGAAGCCCAGGCAAGCACCGCCCAAACAATGCTCCTGGTCATCAGTGTGATGTATCGCACCTGTCTCAAGATATCATGCCGTTTCTTTCGAGCCATGCCACTCATTCGCTCTTGGGCTGGGCGGGCGCGAGGAGTTTTTCCCTGTCTGCGAGCAGTTCGGCAAAGTACGGATGGCCCGTCTTTTCCGTGCCGTCGCGATCCTTGAACTTCGCGGCCTTCAGCTTGGCGAAGAACTCCCGCGCCCGCGTCTCGTCGCCGAGCCGCCGTGAGTACTCGCCGATGAGGTACAGCGTCTCCAACAGCTCCGCGTCCGTGGGCCCGGCGGCGAGTTTCTTCTCGAGCAGCGGCATGGCCCGCCGGACGTAGGACAGGCTCTTTTGTAAGTCGCCCTGGCAGGTGTAGGCCATCAGGCGGTAAAAGCGCGACCAGAAGTCGTCGTCCATCTTGCGCTGCGCGTAGACCTTCTCGAGCCACAGCAGTTTTTCGAGGTGGGTGCGCGGCGGCGCCTTGGGGTCCCAGTGGGCGGCCAACCACTTCTTGAGCGCGTCCTTCTCCGCCTCGGATAGTTTTTCGAAGTCGGGGTTGAAGGCGGCGTAGCCGGTCTTTAAGTTGAGGCAGATGAAGTTTTCATCGGTGAACGGCCAGAACACCAGGTCGAACTTCGACGGCCAGTTGTAGATGTAGCCCCCGTAGCTCATGATCTCTTTGGCCGGGACCTTCTCCCCGGTCAGCGGATCGGTGAGCTCGGCGTTCGACCAGGTGGTGGCGCGGGCCATCCCCGCAAGACAGGTGAGCGACAGGAAGACGGCGAGCGTTTTCATGACGGCTCCTTTCGGCGCACATCCCTATCATACGGATATGGCGCGCAAGGTACAGACGCCGTATCCGGCGCGGAGTTCTGGGGCCACGTGGCAGTTGAAGAAATCTTTACATAGGCTAGTCTGCCCCTGCCGATGATGAAACAGGCGCGCCTCCTGGGTCTGCTTTCTTTCCTGGCGCTCACCGCCTGCGCGGTGCCGCTCAACCATCCCCTGCGCGTCGCGGACGGCTGGGTGGCCGAGGCCTCCCTCAGCTTCCAGGGCGGCGCCGGGCGCGAGGGGAGCTGCGACAACTTCCAGGGATGCAAAGACAGCGGGGCGGGGGACTTCCACACCTTCGGCATCAACCCGTTCCAGCTCTCCGGCGGCTATGGCAAGGTGCTCGACGGCTGGATCGGGGTCATGGGCGGCCTGTACTTCCCCGCCTGGGAGAACCTCAAGGAGGGCGACTGGTACAACACCCTCGGTGCCTGGTCGTTCTTCACCGCGCAGAACGCCTACCTCTCGATCGGCGTCGGGCCGGAGATCGGGGGTACGGGCTGGGCCATCCTGGCCGGGGGCGAGATCCAGCCCTGGGGGCCGCGCACCTGGTGGCCGGCCCTGGGCGTGTACGGGCGCATCTTCTGGCCCTTCCGCTACACCCACGAGGAGCGCGACAATCGCACCCGCACCTGGGAGCTGGGGGCCCGTTTGCGGGTGGGGATGTTCTTCTTCCAGTACACCTACTACACCCAGGTGAACGGGGTGATGTACTGGACCATCTGGGAAACCGCCGCCTATGCCCAGGGGGCCCACATCTTTTGTTTCGGCGGCTCGCTCGACGGGGACACCGTTCTCCTGATGTCGCGCTAGGTGGCGGACGAGGAGGGACGGTGGCCATGCTGCCTGGACCTGGGAGGTCCGCGGCAAGCTTGCCGCGCCGTATTCTTCGTGGTAGATAGCGCTCCCCCGGAACGGACCGGGGTCTTCGGAGGAATTCATGCCCGATACGCCCAACGAACGCCCCCCGCGGCCCGAGCGCCGCAACCAACCCCGCAACGCGCCCCGCAACCGCCCGCCCCGCGAGCGCCGCCCGGAGCGATCCGAGGGCGAGTCCGCGCGCAAGGCCGCCCCGCCGGTCCAGGCGCCGCGCCTCGACATCCCCCGGCCGCCGGATCCCTTCAAGCGTCCGGGCTGGGCCCAGCGCGAGAAGACCGACAACGACGCCGATCGGGCGGAGTTTCTGGCGGCGCTGGAGCAGCCGGTCAAGGCCAAGCGCGCCGAGCGCGGCGAGATGGTCAAGGGCACCATCGTCTCCCTGGGCGCCGAGTACGCCTTCGTGGATCTGGGCGGCAAGAGCGAGGGCGTCATCTCCATCCAGGAGCTCAGCGAGGACGGCAAGACTCCGCAGATCGGCGACACCGTCGAGGCCTGCGTGCTGCAGCAGGGCCCCGACGGCCTGATGCTGTCGCGCAAGTTGGCCAAGGGCATCCGCTCGCGCGAGTTCTTGGAGGAGGCCGCGCGGATGAAGATCCCGGTGGAGGGCCGGGTGGTGGCGCGCAACAAGGGTGGCTTCGACGTGGAGCTGGCCGGCGAGCGGGCCTTCTGCCCCATCGGCCAGATCGAGCTGCGCTTCTGCGAGGACCCCGACGCCCACCTGAATCAGCGGTACATGTTCCAGATCACCAAGTTCGACGACAGCGGGCGCCGCCCGGACATCGTGCTGTCGCGAAAGGCGCTGCTTGCGGCCGAGGCCGAGGCCAAGGCCAGCGAGCTTCGCAAGACCCTCAAGGTCGGCGACGTGCTCGACGGCGTGGTGCGCAACGTCAAGGAGTTCGGAGCCTTCGTGGACCTGGGTGGCCTGGACGGGTTCCTGCCGGTGTCGGAGATGTCCTGGGGGCGGATCGGCAACCCGCGCGATTTCATCCACGAGCGCGAGGAAGTGCACGTGGAGGTGATCGCCATCGAGCAGGGCGGGGAGCGCATCACCCTGTCGCTGAAGAAGCTCGAGGCGGACCCCTGGGGCGAGGTGGAGGACGCCTACCCCGTCGGCACGCGGCACAAGGGCAAGGTGACCCGGCTGCAGCCCTTCGGGGCCTTCGTGGAGCTGGCCCCCGGCATCGAGGGGCTCGTCCACATCTCGCAGTTCTCCACGCCCGAGCGCATCAACCACCCCTCCCAGGTGGTGAAGGAGGGCCAGGAGATCGAGGTGGAGATCCTGGCGGTGGATCGTTCGGCGCGGCGCATCGGGCTGATGCGCATCCCCGGCGAGGGCGAGTGGGGGGCGCTGCCGGTGGTGGGCAACATCATGGAGGGCAAGGTCGACCGGGTGGAGCCCTTCGGGGTGTTCGTGTCGCTGGGGCCGGGCCGCAAGGGCCTGATCCCCAACGCCGAGATGGGCACCGCCAAGGGGACCGATCACCGCAAGGACTTCCCGCCCGGCACCCCCATCAAGGTGCTGGTGCTGGAGGTGAGCGAGGGCGGCAAGCGCATCCGCCTGAGCCGCCAGGCGGTGCTCAACGCCGAGGAGCGCGCCGACTTCGAGGGCTACCTGGACCGGGGCCAGGAGAAGGCCTCCCAGGGCTTCGGGACCTTCGCCGACTTGTTCAAGAACCAGAAGCGGCAGTGACGGCCGCAAGGAGGAGCGCATGCGCAGCTTTCTGGCCGGGATGGCATTGGTGCTGGTGGGTGCGTTGGGAACACTGACGGCGGCCCAGCCGGCCGCGCAAAAAGGAGGGAATCCGGTGATCGAGATCAAGACCAACCTGGGGACGATCGAGGCCGAGCTGTTCGCGGACAAGGCCCCCATCACGGTGGAGAACTTCCTGACCTACGTCAAGGCCAAGCACTACGACGGGACCATCTTCCACCGCTGCATCCCCAACTTCATGATCCAGGGCGGCGGCTTCGACGCCAAGTTCAACCAGAAGCCCACCCGCGCCCCGATCAAGAACGAGGCCGACAACGGGCTGAAGAACCAGCGCGGCACCCTGGCCATGGCCCGCACCTCCGAGGTGAACTCGGCCACCGCCCAGTTCTTCATCAACCTCAAGGACAACGGCTTCCTGGACCACGGCGCGCGCGACTTCGGCTACGCGGTGTTCGGCAAGGTGACGAAGGGCATGGAGGTGGTGGACAAGATCGCCAAGCAGCCCACGGGGGCCAAGGGAGACTTCCAGAAGGACGTCCCGCTCCAGGACGTCGTCATCGAGTCCATCAAGGTGAAGTAAGCCCCGCTCCCGACTCACCCCCCTGATTATTCTTCGCGACCCGCAGCGACAGCCTTCGCTCGGTGGGTGCCGGCTGGGGCATGTTTTTTCGGGATTTCTTTTTTGTACCTCACCCCCTGGCCCCCTCTCCGCAGCGGAGAGGGGGAATGACAGCCCAAGAGGAAGATTTCGGGGTGAGGTATCAGGGGCCCACGGGGGCAGAGCCCCCGTGCAAGGATTTTTCCTTGTTGCACCTCGCCTGCGGGGTGGGCGGGTCAGCGCAGGAACTTGCCTTCGCTGCCGAGCGCCTCGTCGGCGCGGGCCTCCTCGAGGAGCTTCTTGGCGGCGGCTTCCTGCGCCGCGGGGACGGCGATCACGAACTCCGCCCGCCAGTCGGGGAGCACCGGGAAGACGCGCGTGTCCCGCACCAGCACGGGCAGCTTCTCTTCCTCCAGGATGCCGCGGATGACGTCCGCCTCCAGGCGCGTGCCGGTGGCGTAGATCTCCACGAAGTCCTCGTCGGTCGGGGTGGCGTCGTCGAGCTTCTCGACCAGATCGATCTTGCACTCGGGGCAGGTCTTGACCGAGGCCTCGTATTCGTACTGGCAGTTCGGGCAGAACGGCATGGGGGCACCTCCAAAGGGGAAGGGCGCTTGCAAGGTAGCCCCGCCGGCCCGAGGGTGTCAAGCGCGCCGGCGTAGCGTATGAGCCGAAATGGCTTGACTTTCCCGCCGACACCCAAGAGATGATCGGGCGGACAACCAACCGCCGGAGGTCATTCGATGAGCGAGACGCTGCAACTCGGGCCGCGCCAGGGCTACGCCACCAGCGCTGCTTCCATTCCTTCCCACGAGCGATTCAACGCCGATCCGGATTTTCTGGCCGCGCTCGCGGATCTCAACCTCGCCTACCGCACCCTGGTCAGCATCATGTTCAACTGCGTGCCGACCTCGGGCCACCCGGGTGGGAGCATCTCCTCGAGCCGCTTCGTGGAGGCGCTGCTCTACCACTCGATGGACTACGACTTTCTGGACCCGGAGAAACCCGAATCCGACATCATCTCCTACGCCGCCGGCCACAAGGCGCTCGGGCTCTACGCCATGCTGGCGCTGCGCGACGAGGTGGTGGCCCAGACGCACCCCGAGCTCCTTCCCGCGCCTGCCCGGCGGCTCCGCCTCGAGGATCTGCTGGGGTTTCGACGCAACCCGACCCAGCACACGGAGCTCTTCAAGAAGTTCAAGGCCAAGGCCCTGGACGGGCACCCCACCCCCGCCACCCCGTTCGTGAAGCTCTCCACCGGCGCCTCGGGCGTCGGCGTGGCCGCCTCGGTCGGGCTGGCCTTCAGCGCCATGGATCTCTACCCGCAGGATCCGCCCCGCGTCCACATCGTCGAGGGAGAGGGCGGGCTCACCCCGGGGCGGGTCCAGGAGGCCATGGCCGCGGCGGCCACCCTGGGCCTCTCCAACCTTGTGCTGCACATCGACTGGAACCAGGCCTCCATCGACTCCAACCGCGTGTGCCGCGACGGCCAGAACCCCGGTGACTACGTCCAGTGGGATCCCGTGGAGCTGGCGCGCTTTCACGACTTCAACGTGATCCGGGTGGACCAGGGCCTGGAGCACGCGGACATCCTGGCGGCCCAGGCCTACGCGCTCTCGCACCAGAACCGCCAGCCCACCGCCATCGTGTACCGCACCGTCAAGGGCTGGAAGTACGGCATCGAGGGCAAGGCCTCGCACGGGGCGGGCCACAAGATCTGCTCGGACGGCTTCTACCATTCGCTGGCGGAGTTCGAGCAGTGCTTCGACGCCAAGCTGCCGCGCTTTACGGGCGAGCCGACCGACCAGGCCATGGAGAATTACTACTGGGAGCTGCTCCAGATCATCCGCGAGCGCCTGCGTGCCAATCCCAAGCGCATGAAGATCCTCGGCGACCGCGTGGCCGAGGCCGCCGCGCGCCTTTCGCGCCGCGGCCGGGCGCTTCGCGCCGACGCCCCGAGTCTTGCAAAGCTCTACGACGGCAAGAGCATGCGCCCAGGAGCGCCGCCGCCATCGGTCGTCACCAAGCCCGGCGACAAGATCACGCTGCGCGAGGCGCTGGGCGCGGTGCTCTCGTACATCAACCAGCAGAGCGGCGGCGGCGTGATCGCCGCGGCGGCGGACCTGCTCGGCTCGACCAGCATCAACAAGGTCAACCAGGGCTTCCCCGAGGGGTTCTATCACTCCGCGCGCAACCCCCGCTCGCGCTTGCTCTCGATCGGCGGCATCTGCGAGGACGCCATGGGCGCCCTGCTGGCCGCGGCCGGGGTGGCCGGACACCACCTGGGGGCCGGCGCCTCCTACGGGGCCTTCATCGCTCCTTTGCAGCACGTGGCGGCGCGCCTGCACTGCATCGGCCAGCAGGCCCGGCGCGAGTACGACGGCACGCCGTGCGCTCCCTACGTGATGGTGTGCGCGCACGCCGGGCTCAAGACCGGAGAGGACGGACCCACCCACGCCGATCCCCAGTGCCTGCAACTGCTCCAGGAGAACTTCCCCCGCGGCCTGGCCATCACCCTCACCCCGTGGGACCCCAACGAGATGTGGCCGCTCGTGATCGAAGCGCTCCAGAAGCGCCCGGCCCTGGTGGCGCCCTTCGTGACCAGGCCGCCCGAGACCGTGCTCGACCGCGCCGCCCTGGGGCTGCCGCCGCCCGAGGCCGCGGTCAGCGGCGTGTACGCCTTGCGCCGCGCCGATGCGAAGAAACCGCGCCACGGCACCCTGGTCCTCTTGGGGAGCGGCGAGACGTTGGAGTTCTTGCAAAAGGTCCTGCCGCGGCTGGACAAAGAAGGCTTCAACTTCAACATCTACTCCGTCGCCTCGACCGAGCTCTTCGATCTGCTGCCGCCGGCCGGGCGGGAAAAGGTCTTCCCCGAGGCGCACGCCCGCGAGGCCATGGGCATCACCGGCTTCACCCTGCCCACCTTGTACCGCTTCGTGACCTCCGAGGCCGGGCGGCGCATGAGCCTGCACGCCTTCTCCCGCGGGCACTACCTGGGCTCGGGCCAGGCGCACAAGGTGCTGGAGGAAGCCGGCCTGGACGCCGCGGGGCAGTACCGGGCCGTGGTGGCCTACGCCCGCGCCTTCGTCAAGGGCGGTGTCGCGGCCGGAGCGAAGCCCGCCGCCAGGAAGCCCGCCAAGGTAATGCGCGCGGTCAAGAAACAGGCGAAAAAGAGGTCGATCGCCGGGCCGAGGAAGAAGAAGGCCCCCAAGAAGGCTCCTCGGCGATCCTGATGTAGAACCAGCGGCTGGCCGCGATGCTCCAAAAGCAAGCGCGGCCAGCCGTGCCTAAGGAGACTGAACATGAAGCGATTGATTACCCTGCTGACCGTGGTGTTGCTCGCCTTCGCCTTCGCCGCCTGCGGGCCCTCGAAGAAGACCCAGCGCCGGCCCGACTACGACAAGGTGCGCCAGAACGCCGAGCAGGCCCACAGCGAGGATCTGCAGAACGAGGAGGACAAGAAGGGCCAGGACGAGGAGGAGTGAGCGTACCTCCCGCGCTCCCCGCCCGCTCGACCGGCAGCGCCGTCCCACCCCGGATCTGAAATCATGGCGCGACGGCAGGAAGACTCCGATCGCCTGATCGTGTGCCGCAACCGGCGCGCCCTGCACGACTACGACATCGAGGACCGCGTCGAGGCGGGCCTGGTGCTTCTCGGCACCGAGGTGAAGTCCCTGCGCGAGCGCCGGGTGGACATCAAGGACGCCTACGCCATCGTGGAGCGCGGGGAGGGCTGGCTGCTCAACCTGTCCATCTCGCCCTGGCCGGGCTCGAAGTACTTCAACCACCCGCCCGAGCGGCGCAGAAAGCTACTCCTCCACCGCCGCGAACTTGCGCGGCTCGGCATCGCCCTGCAGCAGCGCGGCTACACGCTCATCCCGCTGGAGCTGTACTTCAGCGAGCGCAACCGCGCCAAGGTGCTGCTGGGCCTCGCCCGCGGCCGGAAGAAGTACGACAAACGCCAGGCCATCCGCGAGCGCGAGGAGGAGCGGGCGGCGCGGCGGGAGGAGGGAGCCTGAACTTGAGCGGACGGGGCGGCGGGTCCTCACTGGCAGGCGTTGCGCAAGAAAACGATACTGCTATCCATCCCGGCGCAAGCCACCGCGATGTCGTCGGCCCCGTTTCCATCGAAGTCGTGGACCACGAGATCCTTTCCGCTCGTGCTACCGGAACACACCGGAACGGTGAGCGTGTCCAGGAAGACGATCCCGGATCCGGTCGAACGGTTGACGAGCAGGTGGACATTGGACGGACTGGGGGAAGTCACGGCGAGCAGCGCGAGATCCGGCTTGCCGTCCCGGTTGAAGTCTCCCTTTCTCAGCCGGACCAATGAAAACCCGGTGCCCAGGCCAATCGTGGCGTGTGAGGAAGAGAACCCGGTGAATCCCCCTCCTGTCGACTCTCCCCGGTAGCTCCACAACTGGAATTCGTTGCTTACCACAACCACCGCGGCCACATCGGCCACACCGTCACCGTCGAAGTCGGCCACGGCGAGTTCCCTCACCCAGTTCGAGGATCCGATTTCCGCAATCTGGTTCCAGTCGAAAACGCCGGCTCCACCATTGGCGATGCCATATTTGAGGTAGGTATTCATGGACATCTGGGAACCACCTATCACCACGTCGTCCTGGTCGTCCTGGTTCAGGTCCGCCACGGTCAATGTATCCACGGGGGTCCCGGGGGTGGTCGTTACGAAACTACCGAAGGCGCTCGATGGCGATATCCAGGGGAAGATGCCGGCCTGGTTTTGCGGATAGGAACAGGCTACCAGGAGGTCGGGCTCGGAGTCGCCAGAGAACTTCCCCGCGCCCAGGCTGTATGTTACGCCGGGCTGATAATTCACCCCGAAGGTGAGAGTGCCAAAGATACCGAAGGACTGGGACCCGGAGTTCTCCAGGGCGATGACGTGCAACGGTTGGCTCTCCTGGCTCCTGGTGAGCGCGGCCAGATCGTCCCGGTCCGCGCCGCCTGGAATGTCGATCACCGAAAACTTTTCGAGACTCTCGGAAAGATCGACAGTGCAATTGCTGTCATACGATACGACCGAATCCAGCGAGAGATCGAAATACACATTGATCTTTTTTTCTGAGGGCATGCCCACGGCCAGGTCCGGTATTTGTGGTAAAAGGCCGAAGTTTCCCAGGGCCAACGCCGATGGCTGAGCGGTTCCGAGAGGCAACGCCAACGCGGCGAAGGTATTCTGTGTGATGGCGCAGCCGGTCATGTCGCCTCCGTCCGTACCGCCGTCCGGACCCGCATCGGGACCGCCATCGAACCCGCCATCGAACCCGCCGTCGAATCCGCCGTCATGGCCCGCGTCGTACCCGGCGTCGCTGCCCGCGTCATGGCCCCCATCGTAGCTGGCGTCTTGACCGGCGTCGTAGCCGGCGTCTTGGCCTGCATCGTTGCCTGCGTCGTTGCCGGCGTCAGATCCCCCATCGTGAACCGCGTCTTGGCTGCCGTCGCCATCCCCGTCCGGCTCTCCGTCGGTCGTGGCGCCGTCGCCGGGCAGAAGTTGGGACGAGGTGCCCCACACGTCGCAGGCGGCAACAAGCGCCGCCGCTGCGAGCGATAGCAGAAGACAGATGGCTCTCATCTTGTCACTCCGGGTTCGCATACGTCATGGTAGTATGTCTTCGCTCCAGATCCAAGCGGGATTCTTTCTCTTGTGCGAGAAATGCCTCGCCTTTACAATGCAAAGGCCTCTTATCAGGAGCGTGACCGGATGCCGAGTCTCGTGGCGATCCTGCTTTTGGCCGGCGTGGCGCCCGCCGGCAGTGCGGTCGAGGAGTCGATGCGCCTGGCCGTGATGGAGTTCACCAGCAAGGGCGGCGTCACCGCCGACCAGATGGAGGCGCTGGCCGACCTGGTGCAGACCGAGATCCGCAAGCACGGCCGGTTCGAGGTCATGGGCAAGAGCGACATCCGGGCGCTCCTCAAGTTCGAGGAGCAGAAGGTTTTGCTCTCGAACTGCGGCGAGGACAGCTGCTACGCCGAGCTGGGCGGAGCGCTGGGCGCCCGCTGGGTGGTGGTGGGCAACGTCTCGCGCTTCGGCGGCACCTTCCTGCTCAACCTGAAGCTCCTCGACAGCCGGCGCTCCCGGCTGGCCCACTCGATATCCCGCAGCGTCAAGGGCGGCGAGGAGGCGCTGCTGGCCGAGGTGCCCGCGGCGGTGGCGGAGCTGATCGCCGAGCTGGTCCCCAGGAGAGAGCCCGTGGCGCCGGAGAAGGCGCCCGCCGCGGCCCGCTGGGAGGTGGGGCTCTTCGGCCTCTTCTTCGGCGGCATGGCGGCGGGCAAGGAAGTGTCGCTCTCCGCGGGCGGGACCTTCCAGGCCTCGGGCGACATGACCGGGCAGCGGCTGGGCGTGGGCGTGCGTGGGGCGTATCTCATCGACTCGTTCCAGGCCGTCTTTGTCCAGGCGGACTTTCTGGTGGAGCACTGGGTGGGCACGGCCTGGCAGGAGGGCGCGGCCAACGAGTGGGAGATCGGCGCCGACTTTCCCGTCCTGCGCGGGCGGGCGGGCTATCGCTTCGCCTGGCCCGTCGTGTCCTGGCTCGCGCCCTACGCCGAGGCGGGCGTCGGCCTGCAGGCCACGCTCTCCCGCTCGGCGGCGCTGAAAAACGCATCCGGCCAGACGGTCGCGGATCTCTCGCTGAAGCCGCAGGACGCCCTGCGCTTCGTGCTGACGGTCGGGCTCGGGCTGGAGGCCCGTTTTTCCGCCTTCGCCGTTAGCGCCGGCTACCTGTGGGATGCGCCGATCTACGGAAAGAGCACGAGCTCCGTCCTGGCGCACGCCGCCGTGAGGTTCTGAGCGCATGGAGTTTCGCACTCGCAAGGATCGCTGGCTGGTGGTGCTCCTGCTGCTGATGGTGATCTTCTGCTTCGTGGGCGGGCTCATGCTGCTCGCCGAGCCCAGTCACCGGCACGCCGTCGTCGGCGTGCTGTGCCTGATCTTCTCGGTGGCCACGGTGTTCTTGTGCTACCCGGTGCGCTACACCCTCGGCGAGCGGGAACTCGTGGTGCGCGGCGGGCCGTTCCGCTGGCGTATCGCCTACGAGAACATCGAGAAGGTCTATCCCACCCGCAACCCGCTGGCCTCGCCGGCCTGGTCGCTCTCGCGCCTGCGCGTCGATCACCGCTACCGGGGCCGGAGCGTGTTTATCCTCATCTCGCCCGAGCGGCAGGAGGAGTTCTTGCATGAGCTCGCCGCGCGCTGCCCGCACCTTTCGCTCTCGGTCGACCGTTTGGTGAAGGCCCCCGCGCCGCTGCCGCCGGCGAACCTGCCGGAGCCCGCGCGAGATAAGGAAGCGCAAGGGGAATCCAAGGGTTCCGTGTGACAAGAACAAGAGTCCATTCTGGAGGGATGGCTGGTTGCGAGGGAGACAGATGATGAAACGGGCTTTCCTGAGTACGGTGGCGTTTTTGTCAGGAGCGATCCTTGCTTCTCCGGCCCGGGCCGCCGAACGGCCGCTGGTCGCGGTGTTCGCCATGGAAGACCGCGGCTCGGCGCTCTCGCCGGAGGTGGTGTCGAACCTCGGCGCCTACCTCGAGGCCCGGCTGGCCGAGGGCGGTTACCAGGTCATCCCGCAGGACCAGCTCCGCGAGCGCATCGCCAAGGAGAAGCAGGGGAGCTTCCAGGCCTGCTTCGACGAGAGCTGCCAGATCGAGCTTGGGCGCGAGCTTTCGGCGCAGAAGATCCTGTCGACCCGCATCCTCAAGATCGGCGACACCTGCCAGGTCACCTCGACCCTGTACGATCTCAAGAAGGCCGCCGCCGAGCTGGCCGCCACCGCCGGCGGGCCGTGTCAGGAGGGCGCCCTGCTGGGGGCGGTGCAGGAGATCGCAATAAAACTCGTCGAGCCGCTGCGGGCCGCAGGCGTTGACAAGACGCCGGTCGTCGCCCCCGAACCGGCGCCGCTGCCGGAGCCGCAGCCCGCGAGCGCCGCTCCGCCACAGGCGGTGGCGCGCAGGCACGGGGACTTCTTCCTGCGCCTGTGCGTCGGAGCGGGGTTCGCCCGCAGCTCTACCAAAGGAGCCGAAGTCGACACCGAGAACTACGTGATCGGCGGCGGCGGCGGGTGGTCGGGCTCGGCGGGGTACTTCATCACCCCTGGGGTCGCCGTTCACGCGGACTCGTTCGGTATCTCGCTGATCGAGCCGCAGAGTTACGTCAACGACATTAGGGTAAGAGACCTGCCGGGTCAGTACACCCTGGGCGCCATCGGCGCCGGCATCACCTGGTTTTTTTCACCGCAAGACTGGTTCCTCTCCGCAGCCGCGGGCCTGGGCATCCTCCGGACGAAGATCGGAGACCTCAAATCGGAAACGGCAGCAGGATTTGCCGGTAACCTTCTCTTCGGCAAGCAGTGGTGGGTCTCCGATGACTGGTCCCTGGGCGTGGCGGCGCAGGCGATGTACAACACCGTACCGGTCAGAGACGACAAGCTTCAACACACCATCGCCGCGAGCGTGTTGTTCGTGGCCGCGTATGACTGATGGCGCGGGCAACGATGGATTCATGCCACAAAGTTGACACGCCCGGGAGCGGTTGTTATAGTCCCGCACGGTCGCGGGATTGTTACGCTTTCTCGTTCCCGCTCATCGGGCAGGAGGAGTGATGGCGACCAGTCGGCCCCGTCAGGTGAGTATCCCCGACAACCTCTGGGAAGTGTTCAACACCCTCGCCGAGGAATCGGGCAACCGCGTGGACAACCTGGTCGGCCAGGCCATGTTCGAGATGGCGGTCCGGCTCGGCTACGTCACCCCGGTCCCGGTGGAGGCGGCGCCCCCGGCCGGCGAAGAGGAACTGGCCAAGCCCGCGGCCCCCGCCGGCGGCAAGTTCACCCCGGGGCGCACCAAGGAGTCCGCGGGCCGCAAGCTCACTCCGCCCCCGGCCCCCGGGCCCGCCTCGCCTTCCTCGCCGGCGCAGCCCGCGGCCAAGCGCCCGCCGCGCCCGGCCCCGAAACCCGCCGCGCCGGCCGCCGCGCCGGCCCGCGCCGAGGGGCGGGGCCTGTACATCGTCAACGAGGCCGGCGACAACGAGAAGATCGACAAGGACATCTACATCATCGGCCGCTCCTCCAAGTGCGATCTGGTGATCAACTCGGTCAAGGTCTCCCGCGAGCACGCCATCATCACCCGCGAACGCGGCGAGTTCTTCATCGAGGACCTGGGCTCGGCCAACGGCACCTGGTACAAGGGCGAGCGCATCGAGAAGATGAAGATCAAGGACGGCGACGAGGTCTTCATCTGCGACGAGAAGTTCAAGTTCGTCATCCGCTGAGCCCTGGGCCCGAACCCCCCATCCCTCATTCACCGAGCCCCCGGTCATGACCTATTCGTGGTGTGCCAGGCGAGGCCTCCATCGAACAAAGCCGGTTCTGCGGCGAGTACCTGATATGGAACGACCACCGTCGAGCAGCCGCGCCGACCCGACAGAACCCACTGACAAGGATGATCCACAGAATAAACGGGTATTCTCTTCAGCGAACAGGAGCATGCTTGCATGCTCCTCATAATAGCAAATCCAGCCGAAGCTCAGCCGCAGTCAAGGGTGAGCGAAGCGAATCGCGAAGCGACCGAAGGCCCTTGACGGCGTAGGCTGAGCGGAGGCAAATGGCTCCACGAATCATCAAAGACAAGGCAAGAACCTTGGGTGCCGTAGTTTGTCCTGGATTTTTTCGCCACGTTCGCTATCATGCGCCCCGCGTGACGCGAAACCGGCAAGGAGGTATCGCATGAAACTCGAAGGCAAAGTGCTCGTGGCGCAAGGCGGCGGGCCCACGGCGGTCATCAACCAGTCCCTGGTGGGCGTGGTGCTGGAAGCGCGCAAGTTCATCCAGGTCACCAGCGTGTATGGCGCCATCAACGGCGTGCGCGGCATCGTCAACGAGGACTTTCTGGATCTGACCCAGGAGACCACCAACAACCTGGAGCAGGTGGCGCTCACCCCGTCCTCGGCGCTGCTCTCCACCCGCGACAAGCCCGACGAGAAGTACTGCAAGGACATGTTCCAGGTGATGCGCGCCCACGACGTGCGCTACTTCTTCTACATCGGCGGCAACGACTCGGCCGACACGGTGCGCATCGTAAACCAACAGGCCGAGGCCGCCGGCTACGAGTTCCGCGCCATCCACATCCCCAAGACCATCGACAACGACCTCACCGTCAACGACCACACGCCGGGGTATGGCTCGGCGGCGCGCTTCGTGGCCCAGGCCTTCATCGGCACCAACCTGGACAACGCCGCCCTGCCCGGGGTGTACATCGCGGTGGTGATGGGCCGCAACGCGGGCTTCCTCACCGCCGCCTCGGCCATGGCCCGCAAGTACCCCGACGACGGCCCGCACCTCATCTACCTGCCCGAGCGGGCCTTCTCCATCGACAAGTTCCTCGCCGACGTGAAACGCGTGCACGGCAAGTTCGGCCGCTGCGTGGTGGCGGTGTCCGAGGGCATCGTGGACGACAAGGGCGAGCCTATCGCCGCCCGGCTCATCAAGAGCGGCGAGAAGGACGCCCACGGCAACGTCCAGCTCTCGGGCACCGGGGCGCTGGGCGATCTTCTGGCCGAGGAGGTCAAGAAGAAGCTCTCCATCAAGCGCGTGCGTGCCGACACCCTGGGGTACCTGCAGCGCTCGTTCTTCGGCTGCGTCTCCGACGTGGACCAGCTCGAGGCCCGTGAGGTGGGCGAGCGCGCGGTGCAGTACGCCCTGTGGCACAACCGCGACGGCTCGGTGAGCATCCACCGCACCGGCTACTACTCGGTGGACTACCGGCTGACCGCGCTGGAGGAGATCGCTGCCAAGACCCGGCGCATGCCGGAGGAGTTCATCAACGCGGACGGCAACGACGTCACCGATGCCTTCATCTATTACGTGCGGCCGCTGCTCGGCTCGGGCTTCGGCCTGGCCCACAAGCTGCGCGCCCCGCGGGTGGCCAAGCTCCTCAAGAAAGACTGAAAGAAACTCCTTTGCCTTCCTGGCAGCGCCGGATATACGTCCCTACAAAAGGTTCCTTATAAACCAAGGTTCCACCCACCCCGGTTTCCCCCGGTTTCCCGATGGGCTTGGCCTTGTAGGGATCCACCACCACGAGGCGATGGCCCGGGCTTCGCAACTAGTCGGCTAGCCATTGGTGTTTTACGACACTACATGCACGGTATGTAGTCGAAGAGGCGGGTGGCTTCGTTCCATCATTCTCCCCCGGATACAGATTCTCTGGTGCTCAGGTCGAGTACTCGCCGTCCCAGGGGGGGTGGAACATGACGTCGTTGGGCCAGAGCATCACGAACTCGTCGTCATCCTCTTGTTCGTACACCAGTCCAAAGACGTAACCGTCGATCTCCACCCGGAAGGGCGCGACGTCGATGGGGCAGAACTCGAGCTCCCCCATGCCGAACAGGACCTGATTCACCAGCTCGAAGGCGCGCTCACAGCTCTCGCGCTTGCCGTCGGCCTGAGTTCCGCCGAGCTGGGCGATGGTCTGGAGGTGCTGGCCGGCGGCGTCGAACAGGTGTACCACTCCGTACCAGCGCTTCTTACGTGCCCAGTCGGGATCCTTGGGGTCGGGGAAGGAGATTCCGCTCTCGGGCTTTCCGGGGAAAGCGCCGGTGACGAAGGCCATGAACAGGCGGTACTCGCCGTCCGGGCCCGCCTTAGCCCGACCGACCGTGTTGAAACGCGAGTTGTCGTCGTCTTCGTAGGGGATACGGATCTTCGCGGGTGGTGTCATGGATTACCTCAGATTATCTCCTGTCCTGGAGTCTACGGAATTTTCGACAGGTTTCAATCGCTGACCTTGGGTTCTGACCTTGGGTTCCACCCACCCCGGTCTCCCCCGGTCTTCCTCTGTGCTGTTCTGAAGAAAATCAGTGTTGTGGATCCTTGAATTGATGTTCGGCGGAGACTCGCGCGGGAACGAAGAGCAACTTTCAGGCGGTTGTCGCATCTCTTTGCCCGAAAACAATCAGACCAATATTGCGTGCGCTGGTATTGCTGTTCTTGTTAGCGACCGTTTACGTGCCGGCTCTTATCTCTAGCTGGTTTTTTACTTTTACTCGGGAGCGGCTGTTGTATTTACCCGGTCCTGATGACTACCCCGTCCTCGGTGTACGGAAGCCCCGGGGGAAAGCAGTGCGCGGGGAAGATCA
>CAZLNM010000035.1:0-43437 GCA_964561025.1 uncultured Myxococcales bacterium | reverse complement strand
AGCCGGAGGTCATCTCCGGGGCGGAGGAGGGCGAGCTGTCCTTCGACGGCGCGAGCGGTCGCGCCTCGGTCACGAGCGGAGGCCGCGCCGGATGCTAACTGCGCACAGGGTCCCCGAAGCTGCGCTCGAAGAGCTCGCGGATGGCGCGCTGCCCGGTCTCTTCCAGGTTGCGGGTGCCCGTGCCCGCGAAGCGTGTCCGGCCGATCCGCGGCGGGGCCTCTCGCTGCCAGCCGCCCGCGCCCCAGGAGAACCAGGCGTTCGCCTCCTGATCGAAGACATGCAGCGGTTTCTTCCAGTGGCGGGCCAGCTCGGCCGCCCAGCCGGTACCACCGCGCACCGTGCCGTCCGCCTGCAGGCGGCCCACCACGAACACCTCGGCGGCGGTGTGCACCTGGTGCCAGATGGACTGGAGCACCCGCCGCAGCTCGTCGCTCTCCGGATAGCTGCGCTGCATGCGGCGGGTGAGGTAGGTCCAGCTGATGTCCCCCTGGCGCAGCTCGGCCTCGGACAGGACCACCCGTCCGCGGCTGCGCTGGCAGTGATGGCCCTCGAAGGAGAAGTTGATCTCCTCGAGCCCGAAGGCCTCGGCGCACTCCCCGAAGGCCGCCTCGGCCCCGGGCGCGCCCCCGGACAACAGACAGAAAGCGCTGGTCGGAAGGCGCACCTCGCCCTCGGCCTCGCCCTGCAGCAGCCGCAGGGTGTCCGCGTGCAGCCGCAGGGGGGAAAGCGGCACGTCGCGCCGCTGACCGTGCGCAAGCCGCGCGATGACGGCGTTTCCCTCGGGTTGCAGCAGCACCACCGCGGCGATGGTGTCGGCCACGGCGTCGAGCGGCGGCAACAGCCGCGCCTTCTGTGACGCGGGCTCGTCGCCGCGGCATGGAGCGCTCAACCAACATTCCGCGCTCAAATCCGCAACTCGCTCTCCCAGCGCGGCCAGCTCGGCCCGCAGGACCGGCGCCGGTCGGGACCAATCCAGGCCGTCCACCAGGATCAACCGGGGCGAGAAGTCCAGATGCTGGCGCAGATCGCCCAGCACCCGGTCCAGGCTGCGCACGTCCAGCGCTCGTCCCGGCAGGGCGTGGATGACGCGTTGCCGCCAGAGCCCGGCCAGCGCAGCGGGTGGCCGCTGCGGCAACAGATCCTGCAGCAGCGCGTCGTACCAGGACTGCAGGTGTTCCAGGGTGTGGCCCTCCAGCGACAGGTGCAACACCGGCCGGCCGCTCAGCAAGGCCTCCAGCGCCGCCTGGACCAGGAAGGCGCTCTTGCCCACGCCCACCCGCGCCTGCACCACCGCCAGCGCCCCCGTGAGCACCTCGGGAATGAGCTGCTGGCGCAGCGCGGGCAGCGGCGAACGGGCGGGAGTCTCCGGCATCATCGTCCCCTCCTCGCGTCAGGCGCCATCGTTCCCCCCTCGGCGTCGGCGGTAGCGCTCGATCAATTCCTCGGCCTTCTGGGCCGGCACCGGCAGGTAGCGGGCGAACTCCATGGTGAACTCGGCCTTCCCCTGGGTGGACGAGCGCAGCGCGCCCGCGTAGCCGAACATCTCCTCCAGCGGCACCTCGGCCTCCACCCGGGCGTTGCGGCCGTCCTCCTGGGCGCCCACCACCGCGCCGCGGCGCTTCTGCAGGCCACCCATGATCACCCCGGCGAACTCGGCCGGCCCCTCCACCACCACGCGCATGATCGGCTCCAGCACCTGAGGCTGCGCGGCCGGGTAGGCCTCGCGGAAGGCCCCCCGGGTGGCCTCCTGGAAGGCGAGATCCGACGAGTCCACCGCGTGGGCCGCGCCGTCGTTGAGCGTAAGGCGCAGGTTGACCACCGGAAACCCGATGCACGGGCCGCGCGCCAACATGGAGCGGAAGCCCTTCTCCACCGAGGGGATGAACTGGCGCGGCACGCTGCCCCCATGCGTGGCGTCGACGAACTCCAACTCGGGGGCCGGCTCGAGGTAGCCGCACACCCGGGCGTACTGGCCGGCGCCGCCGGTCTGCTTCTTGTGGATGTAGTCGAAGTCGACGCGCCGGGTGATGGTCTCGCGGTAGGCCACCTGGGGCGCCGAGGTGACCACCTGGGCCCGGTACTCGCGCCGGACGCGCTCCAGGTACACCTCCAGGTGCAGCTCGCCCATGCCCCGCACCACCGTCTCGCCGGAGTCCGGATCGGTCTCCACCCGGAAGGTCGGGTCCTCGCGCGCGAACCGCCGCAACGCCTTGTGCAGGCCGGCCTCGGAGCCGGCGTCCGCCGGGCGCACCGACAACGACACCACCGGCTCGGGGACGTGCATGGGCGTGAGCGCCGCCTGGATGCGGCCGTCAGTGAAGGTGTCGCCGCTTCCGCACTCCACCCCGAACATGGCCACGATGTCGCCGCCCGAGGCCTCGACGATGTCCTCCATCTCGTCGGCGTGCATGCGCACCAGCCGGCCCACCCGGTGCCTGTCGCCGGTGCGCATGTTGATCAGGGTATCGTCGCGGCGCAGCCGTCCCTGATACAGGCGCAGGTAGGTCAGCTGCCCGTAGCGTCCGTCCTCCAGCTTGAAGGCCAGGGCCACCGTGGGCGCCTCGGGATCCGGCCGCAGCGCGTGGCGCTGGTCCTCGCGCTCCAGGTCCGGAGCCTCGGGGCAGAGATCGATGGGCGCGGGCAGGTAGTGGACCACCGCGTCCAGCAAGGGCTGCACCCCGCGGTTGCGGTAGGCCGAGCCGAGCAACACCGGGGTGAGCTGCAGATCCAGGGTGCCGCGCCGCAGCGCGGCGCGGATGAGCGCCGGGGTGACCCGCTCCTCCAGAATGGCCTGGGTCAGCTCTTCTGAAACCATGGAAACCGCGTCCAGCAGCCGCTCCCGGGCCTGCCGGGCCGTCTCCGCCAGCTCGGGCGGGATGGGCCCCGCCACCACCCGTTCGCCGTTCTCGCCCGCGAAGGCCAGCGCGCGCATCTCGACGAGATCGATCACGCCCTCGTGCCGGTCCTCCAGCCCCACCGGGAGCTGCAATAGCACCGGGTTCAGCCCCAGCCGGTCGCGGAGCTCGTCGCACACCCGCAGCGGGTTGGCCCCGACCCGGTCGCACTTGTTGATGAACACCACCCGCGGCACACGGTAGCGGCGCATCTGCCGATCCACCGTGAAGGACTGGGACTGCACGCCGCCCACCGCGCACAGCACCAACACCGCCCCGTCCAGCACGCGCAGGCTGCGCTCGACCTCCATGGTGAAGTCCACGTGCCCCGGGGTGTCGATGATGTTCAGGTGGTGGTCCAGCCAGCGGCAGTAGGTGGCGGCCGAGGCGATGGTGATGCCGCGCTCGCGCTCCAGCTCCATGGAGTCCATGGTGGCGCCCACCCCGTCACTGCCCTTCACCTCGTGCATCTGGCGGATGCGCCGGGTGTAGAACAAGATCCTCTCGGTCAGCGTGGTCTTGCCGCTGTCGATGTGAGCGAAGATGCCGATGTTGCGAAGATGCCGAGGGTCGACTTTCACGCCATCCTCCCGCGAGGGCGCGCATTAGCTACAGAAAAGCGCCCGCGGGATCAAGGAAAATCAGAGCGGTTTCTTGCGCCGGGCCGTGGCGCCGGCCGTCCGGGGATCCTCGGGCCAGGCGTGGCGCGGGTAGCGGGCGCGCAGCTCCTTGCGCACCTCGCGGTAGCCCTCGTTCCAGAACGACGCCAGGTCGGCGGTGACCTGGGCCGGCCGGCCGTTCGGCGCCAGCAGGTGCAGCAGCACGGCGAGTTTCCCGCCGGCCAGCCGGGGCGCGGCCGCCCAGCCGAAGACCTCCTGCAAGCGCACCGCCAGCACCGGCAGGCCGCCGGGCTCCAGGGCGGGCCGGTAGTCGAGACGGGCGCTCTTGCCCGAGGGCAGGGCGAGGCGCTCCGGCAGCTCGCGGTCCAGCCGCGCGCGCAGGCGGGCCGGGATCCTTGAATGCAGCGCCTTCTTCCAGTCGATCCGCCGCACCTCCCCAAAGCGCTGGAGGCCCCGGCACAGCTCGGGAAGCCACCGGCGCAGGCCCTCGGGGGTGGCGTCCGGCCAGCCGGGATCGGGGAGCCAGCGGCGCGCCAGCTCCAGGCGGGCTTGCAGCTGTTGCGCCTCCTGGCTGGGACAGAACACGCGCTCGAACGCGGCCGCCGCCGCCTCCGCCAGGATCTCGGCCACCCGCTCCGGGTCCGCCGGCCGCCCTTCTCTCTCCCACAACACCAGATCGAGGTAGGTGTGTTGCTGTACGCCGATCACCGCCTCCCGCGTGTCGTCGAACCGGACCAGCTCCCGTGTGGAAAGGTGCGCCGGAAAGACCATTTCCAGATCGGCCGGGGAGAGCCGTTGTGCGCTCCGCACCCGGGCCACGGCGTGAGGGCCGGCCTCGGGGGCCTCGGCCTCGAGGGCCAAAAACAGCTCGCCCTGGCGCACCCCGGACTCCTCGCCAAGCTCGACGCCCTGCCCTCCCACCCGCAGCGCGGACCCGCTCCCCGGCGCCCGCCGCCGGCACACCCGATCAGGATACGCCGCCAGCAGCAGGCGGGACAGCGCGCGCGTGTCGAGCCGTCCAGTCTGGCGGGCGCTTTTTGCGCCGTCCCAGCGGCGGCGCAACTGGTCGCGGGCGCGCAGCGCCCGACGGGCCGCCACCGGGTCCAGGCCCAGGGCCTCGGCGGCCTGCCGGTCCGCCCCCAGGCCCTCAAAGCGAACCACACGCTCCAGGCGCTCCCCCAGGTCGGAGTCGGTCTCCGCGGCGCGCCGTGGCGGATCGGCCAGCACCTCGCCCTCCTCGATGATGGCCGCGGCCAGGGCGGCCAGCTCGAGACAACCCCAGCGCTCGGCCTGGTACATCATGCGGCCCAGCCGCGGGTGCACGGGCAGGCGCGCCAGGCGGCGGCCCAGCGGCGTGAGCGCGAAGGTCCGCTCCTCGACGGCTTCCAGCCGGCGCAGAAGGTCCAGCGCGGCTTCGCGCCAGGGCGGCGCGGGGGGATCGAGGAAGGGAAAGCGCGCCGGATCCCCGGGGTGGAACTCGAGCACCGCAAGGAGCACCGCACAGAGATCCAGCCGGCATATCTCGGGGATCTCAACGGGGGTCAGCCCGGCGTGCTCGGCGGCGGTCCACAAGCGCAGCACGCGCCCCGGCCCCAGCCGCGCCGCCCGGCCCGCGCGTTGCTCGGCGCTGGCGCGGCTGATCTTGCCCAGGGAGAGCCGATCCAGGCCCGAGCGCGGGTCGTGGCGCAGCCTCTTTTCATACCCGGTGTCCACCACCGCGCGCACGCCGGGCACGGTGAGCGAGGTCTCGGCCAGGTTGGTGGCCAGCACCACGCGCCGGCCCGCGCCTCCACGCAACACCCGGTCTTGCTCCTCGGCCGGCATGGCCCCATACAGCGAGGCGATCTCCGGGTGGCCCGGCAGCGGGTGTTCCTGGAGCCGCCGGGCGCAGCGGTGGATGTCGCGGGCGCCGGGAAGAAACACCAACGCGTCGCCCTGGGCGGCGCTGGCGGCGGGCCACAGCCGGCGCACGCCGGCCTCGGCCCTTTCGGGCAGGGGGCGCGCATCGGGCTGCGGGAGGTATTCGATGTCGAGCGGATAGGGGGCGGACCCACCCCGCAACAAGCCGGCGCCGCCGAAGAACCGGGCCAGCGCCTCCGGCTCGATGGTGGCCGACATGACGACCAGGCGCAGCTCGGGCCGGGCCTCCAGCGTCTCGCGCAGGAAGGCCGCCGCCAGGTCGGTGTGGATGCTGCGCTCGTGGAACTCGTCGAGCACCACCGCCCCCACCCCCTCGAGCAGCGGGTCCTCCAGCATGCGCCGCGGTAGGATTCCCTCGGTGATGACCCACACCCGGGTCTTCGGGCCACCTACGCGAGTATAGCGCACCGCAAACCCCACCCGCTGGCCCAGGGGCTCTCCCAGCGAGCGGGCCAGCTGGGCGGCGCAGGCCCGGGCCGCCAGGCGCCGCGGCTCGAGCACCAGGATGGAGCCGCGGACGGCGGGGGAACTTAGCAGCCACAGCGGCACCCGGGTGGTCTTGCCCGAGCCGGGCGGGGCGCACAGGATCAGCACGCGCTCCCGCTCGATGCGCCGCGCAAACTCCGCTTCCAGCTCGTCGATGGGCAGCGCGCCCGCCGCCGAAAGAGGGTCGGGATTCAACGCTCAGCCCCGCGCCCGGCGCCGGATCGACTCGACCAGGCGGCGCAGGCGCCGCAGGCTCTCCTCCGGGCCCAGGCACAGGATGCCCATGCCGCGCCGGCCCTCCACCGGGTCCACCCAGCGCACCTGCCCGTGGAGCTCGATGGCGGGCCGCAGGCGCGAGGACCACAACTTGATGAAGATGGCCCGCGTCGGCTCCAGCAGCGGAGCGGCGGTGCGCAAGAAGGCCCCCCGCACGCTCACGTCGGCGGTCTCGGCGGGGTGCTCCACGCCGTCGAGCACGAAGGCGGCCCGGAACTGGGCCGGGTAGCGGGGAACGCTGCGCCGGGCGGCGGGCTCCCAGGTCCGGTCGGCGAAGGCGCACATGAGGGCGAAGCGTTCCCGGTCCTCGGGGATGATCTGGAGCCACACCCCGCGGGGACGCTGCTTCCCCTCCGGGCGTTCGTTGACCTCGATCACCCGCGCCTTGAGCGGGAAGAGCACGTTGCTCCCCTCCACCACCACCTGGATGTCCACGCTCTGGCCGGCCTGCATCCGGCCGACCGCGGGGAACACCAGCACCCGCTGGTCGCGGTCCCAGATGGCCTGGCGCAACAGATCGTGGTTGCCGTATTCGAGCAGGATCCAGCGGATGGCGGAATCGGCGCTCATGTGGTCCCCGTTCGCTCTGCGGCCGCTCCGTCCGGCGCGCCGGATCAACCCTTGCGATCGCGCCGGTCGGGGATGGTGCTGCCCTCGGTGAACCCCCGGTGTTTGCTGCGCCGGCGGATCTCCTCCGCCGAGGGGGCGGTCATCACCTCGGTGGTCTTCTTGATGGCCGCCACGTCGGCGACCGGCAGGGGCAAGAACCGCAGTCGGTAGTCGCCGATCTCCAGCACGTCCCCCGCCCGGAGTTCGCGCTCCGTGACGCGCTCTCCGTTGACGAAGGTGCCGTTGGTGCTGCCCTCGTCCAGCACCACCCAGGCCTGACCGTTCCACTCCAGCCGGGCGTGGCGGCGCGAAACCTTGGAGTCGTCCGGCAGGCAGATGTCGCACTCGCTGGTGCGGCCGATCTCCTTGATGAGCCCGGTCAAGGGGTGGCGGCGGTTGTTCTTCTCATCGAACAGCTGAAACATGGGAAAACAAATACCGGCAAACTCGAGCCACAGTCAAGACGAAAATTCCCGCGAGTCCACACCAGCGATCATTAATATCGCCCGTCTCGGACCGTACGATTAAGGTCTATTACACGAGCGCGATCTGAATTACTGCGACAATAAGTCCCATTATTAACTATCTGATATATATTACTATATTAAAAATCCAGCGAGTCATTTACCTTCAACATGAGACTTCCTGTCTCATAATATTGGTAAAATTCCAAAGCAATTTCAATATAGATACAAAAAGAGCCTCGTAAATTAGCGGGACAAGATGTCTCAATATGCAAATCCAATACTGTTCCAAATACAACACACAAGTACAACTATCTGTATTTATTATCATAAAAAATAAAACGAAAACATGACAACATGGAACAGATTTTGCAAAAATCAGGCGGCGTGAAGATCGCCACCTTCCAATAACCCCCAAAAAAAGCGAACACAGGAGACGCTTCCATGAAAATCAGAATCCGTCTTTCCTTCGCCAAGAAAACTGGCCTGACGGCCCTTCTCTCGTTCCTGCTCCTCGCAGGTTGCGACGCCGGCTTCATCGAAAACGACGACTTCACCACCGAACTCGCGCCGGAGAACCGCCTCACCATCGGCGAGCGCGACATGGGCAAGGTGGCCGATCTGGCTCCGTTCCAGGTGGCCGCCATCGAAGTCCCCGCCAACATCTCGACCGGGTTCTCCTGGAACGTGGAAGAGATCGACCCGCGGCTTAAGGTGATCGGCTCCGAATACGTCCAGGACACCTCCGGCCTGCTCGGCGCCAGCGGCCGGCAGATCTTCTACGTGGTGGGCAACGAACCCGGCAAGGCCGGCCTGCGCCTGACGTACGCGCGAGCGCTGGAGCGGCACAACTACCTGCGCTCCGCCCGCTTCGACTTCCAGGTGATGTCGAAATACACCGGCAACTTCCGCTACGTCCCGCGGGAGGAGCCCGAGAGCCCGATCGACAACCCGACCGTGCTGCGCGCCAGTTTGCCGACTCACTTCTCGTGGTGCGAGCAGGGCGCCTGCCCTTCCGTGCGCGACCAGGGAGACTGCGGCGGTTGCTGGTCCTTCGGCACGGTCGGCGTGTTCGAGAGCGCGCTGATGAGGGCCGGCACGTCCTCCCCGAACCTCTCCGAACAATACCTCATCTCTTGCAACAACGAAGGGTACGGCTGCAACGGCGGCTGGTGGGCCCATGACTACCACATCTCCACGAAGGTCTCCGGGGAGACGGAGGCCGGCGGCGTGAACGAGAGCGCCTTCCCCTACACCGCGACCGACAGCAGCTGCAACCCGCCCCACGCCAAGGTGGCGCGGCTGACCAGCTGGGCCTACGTCAAGGACGGCAGCTCCGTCCCCACCACCGACCAGCTCAAGACCGCCATCTACAACAACGGCCCGCTGGCGGTGGCGGTGTGCGTCAACACCTACTTCGAAAACTACAGCGGAGGCGTGTTCGCCGGCCCGAGCTGCACCGGCGTCAACCACGCCGTCATCCTGGTCGGCTGGGACGACACGGACGGCGCCTGGATCATGCGCAACTCCTGGGGCCCGAGCTGGGGCGAGAACGGCTACATGCGCATCAAGTACGGCGTGTGCCAGATCGGCTACGCCGCTTCCTACGTCGTGTACCAGGGCGGGAGTGGAACTACCCCCACCGCGAACTTCTCCGTCACCACCAACGGTCTCTCCGCCTCCTTCACCGACACCTCGACCGCCGGCAGTGGGACCATCAACTCCTGGAGCTGGAACTTCGGGGACGGCGGCACCTCGAGCGTGCAGAACCCGAGCCACACCTATGCCGCCGCGGGGACCTACACCGTGACGCTCACGGTGGGCGACAGCGCCGGCAAGACGAGCAGCGCCTCCAAGGCCGTCACGGTGAGCCAGCCGGTGGCCGCCTACTGCGCCTCCAAGAGCAACAACTGCGCCGAGGAGTGGATCGCCAAGGTGCAGGTGGACGGCTTCTCCAACGCCTCCCAGGGGCAAACCTACAGCGATTTTACGAGCAAGGTGATCTCGCTTGCGCCGGGGAGCCACACCCTCACCCTGACGCCGGGCTTCTCCGGAAGCGCCTACAAGGAGTACTGGGCGGTGTGGATCGACTGGAACGGCGACAAGGACTTCGCCGACAGCGGCGAGCAGGTGTTCACGGCCAATGGCACGGCCGCCGTCACGGGAACGTTCACGGTCCCGACCTCGGCCCCGCAGGGGCAGACCCGCCTGCGCGTGGCCATGAAGTACAACGCCGCGCCGACCAACTGCGAGACCTTCTCGTACGGCGAGGTCGAGGACTACACGCTGAACATCACCGCCGCCACCGGCGAGCCCAGCGCCAGCTTCACCTTCGCGGCCAGCAACCTCACCGTCGCCTTCAGCGACACCTCCCCCCACAGCGGCGGCACCATCACCTCCTGGAGCTGGAACTTCGGCGACGGCGGCACCTCCAGCGCACAGAATCCGAGCCACACCTACGCCGCCGCCGGCACCTACAGCGTGACGCTCACGGTGGGCGACAGCGCCGGCAAGACGAGCAGCGCCACCCAGAGCGTGACCGTCACCGCGCCCAGCGCGAGCTACTGCGCCGCCCAGGGCAACGACACGAGCGACGAGTGGATCACCAAGGTCGCGATCGGCGCCTTCTCCAACTCCTCGAGCGCGGCCGGGTACAGCGACTTCACCGCCAAGGTGATCTCGCTCTCGCCGGGGACCTACAGCCTGACGCTCACCCCCGGCTTCTCCGGAAGCACCTACAAGGAGTACTGGGCGGTGTGGATCGACTGGAACGGCGACAAGGACTTCGCCGACAACGGCGAGCAGGTGTTTTCGGCCAACGGCACCGCAGCGGTGAGCGGGAGCTTCACCGTCCCCGCCTCGGCCCCGCAAGGCCAGACCCGCTTGCGGGTGGCCATGCGCTACAACGTGGCGCCCTCCTCCTGCGGCAGCTTCGACTACGGCGAGGTCGAGGACTACACCGTCTCCATCGGCCCCGGCGGCGGGGCGCCCACCGCGTCGTTCAGCTATGCGGCGCAGGGCCTGACGGTGTCTTTCAGCGACACCTCGACCCCCGGCGGTAGCGCCATCGCGGCCTGGAGCTGGAGCTTCGGCGACGGCACCACCTCCACCGCCCAGAACCCCAACCACACCTACAGCCAGGGTGGTAGCTACACCGTGACGCTCACGGTCACGGACGGCGCCGGGCAATCCGCCAGCGCCTCGCAGACCGTCACCGTGTCCGCGCCGGTGACCAGCTACTGCGCCGCCCAGGGCAACAACGCGAGCTACGAGTGGCTCGCCAAGGTCCAGATCGACGCCTATAGCAAGTCCTCCGGCGCCGCCGGGTATTCGGACTTCACCGGCACGGTCATCCCGCTGTCGGTCGGCAGCCACACCATCCAGCTCACCCCGGCCTTCTCCGGCACGTCCTACACCGAATACTACCGGGTGTGGATCGACCTGGACGGCAACGGCGACTTCGCCGGCGCGGGCGAGCAGCTCTTCTCCAAGTCCGGCAAGTCCGCGGTGAGCGGGACCATCACCATCCCGGCGACGGCCATCCCGGGGCCGACCCGCATGCGCATCGCCATGAAGTACAACTCGGTGCCGTCCTCTTGCGGGTCGTTCTCCTACGGCGAGGTGGAGGACTACACCGTGAACATCGCGCCCTGACGGGCGCGGCTCGCCGGCTCAAGCCAATCAACACATCTCCTTTTCGCCCAAAGAGCACGCCTGCAAGCTCTTCATGTCAGCGGGTCCTGCCGAAGCCCGGCTGCTGTCAAGGGTGAGCGAAGCGAATCCCGCAGCGATCGCAGGCCCTGGACAGCACAAGCCGGGCGGAGGCCACGCCTGGAAACTTGAGAAGAGACAGCCACTCACATCCTCCCCGAACATTTTCATCTTTCGCCACGGCGCCGAGAATTCCCGGAGGGCCAGACGCTTGAAACGAGTTCTGGTTGCGGCTAGCATCTGGCTCATGCACCGCACGCCGCTTTCGCTGCTGATCTTGTCCCTGCTGGCTCCCGCCTGCTGCCACGTGAACCGCTTGCCCGGCCGGGCCGATCTCTTGCAGAGCGTCACCGTCGACGTGATGGTGGAGGCCTCCCCGCGGCCGATGTTCACCCGCTCGCGCTCCCACTACCAGCGACGCGCCCGCGGCGGGATCGCCGAGGCCAACATCTCGGCCTCCCGTTTCGACGACGCCATCCGCAGCATCTTGCCGGCCGATCTGACCCAGGGCGTGATCGACGAGATGCCGCGGGCCATGGCCGCCATCCTGGGGCGCGCGCCGGTGACCGAGGGCGCGGCCCGCACCCGCCTCGACATCGTGGTGCGCGACGTGCAGATGGTGGCGCTGGACGCCATCTCCCCGGTGACCTGGGTGTGGACCGGGCACGCGCGCCTGGAGGATGGCGACCGCGACGCCTGGCGAACTTGTTTCGAGTGGCGCCAGCCTGCGGACTTCGGCGGCGTCGAGGACTTCGCCCGCCTCCCCCAGGAGCAGCGGCAGGCGCTGGTCCGCGAATCGGCCCGCGAGTTCGCCCGCTACCTGGTGCGGCACCTGGCCGAGGAGGCCGGTCTGGTCCGGGAGGGAACATGATCCAGATTCCATCGCGCAAGAAGACCGAGCGTCGCCGCGCCCCGCGGGCGCCGCTGTGCCTGAGTGTCGCCGCCGAGTCCGACGCCTGGATGGGCGCTTGCCTGTCGCGCGACATCAGCGAGAGCGGCGTCTTCCTCATCTGTCAGCGCCTGGCCACGGTGGGCTCGGGGTTGTCGATGATCATCGATCTGCCGGGCCCGCTCGGCGTGCTGCGCCTGCGGGGCACGGTGGTCCGCATCCAGGCGGGCGACGTGCGGGGCATGGGCGTGGAGTTCGTGCCTGGCAAGGGGGACGAGCCCCGGCGCCTCAGCGAAGTCTGGGAACGCTACCAGAAGGCGTTCGGCTCCTGACCGCCCGCGGCGCCTCTCCGGACGCCAGGCTCGAAAGACCCCCCATGCCCGCGGGATGGGCTTGACAGGCGGCCCGGCGCATGTAGTATCGGGTGCCTGTCGCGGCGGGGAAGACACCCCAGGGGTGGTGATCGAGGAGGACATGCCAGAGGCCAACGAACCCAAGGACGTCAAGGACGCCAAAGAAGCCAAGGAATGCGATGGTTTTGAAGTCGAGGGGATCGTCAAGGAGATCCTGCCCGGGGGCATGTACCGGGTCGAGCTGGAAGGCGGGCCCTCGGTGATCGCCTACGTGTGCGGGCGGATGCGCAAGAACTACATCCGCATCGTGATGGGAGACCGGGTGCGGGTGGCCTTCTCCCCCTACGGCCCGCAGCGGGGCCGCATCGTCTACCGCAGCCGCTGATTCCGCGGGAGCTGCCCATGGCCAACCGGCCGGTGGTGGCGGTGGTGCGCACCGCCCCCGAGCGCGTGCTCGAGGACATCGAGAAACTCTTCGCCGCCGCCGGCGCGGCGCGCGCCCTCGACCCGGC
Source organism: uncultured Myxococcales bacterium (assembly GCA_964561025.1). Classification (GTDB taxonomy): domain Bacteria; phylum Myxococcota; class B64-G9; order B64-G9; family B64-G9; genus JAAZNF01. The sequence continues at coordinate 30,703 of CAZLNM010000035.1, read as the reverse complement.
CGCCACCACCATCCTCAAGGAGAACATCTCCTGGCACTACCCCTTCCCGGGGGCCAACACCACGCCCTGGCAGCTGGACGGCGCCATCCGCGCCCTGAAAAAAATTGGCCACCGCGATCTGGTGTGCGTGGGGAACAACACGGTGGTCACCGATCCCGAGAAGGGCGAGCGGCTGAACCGCCTGCGCGGGGTGCTCGAACAACACCACATCCCGGTGCGCTACAACTTCCGACCGGAGGACATCCGCTGGAGCATCTATACACCGCGCCGGCCATTGCGGGTGTTGCACCAAGTGTACCCCGAGGGGATCCGTATCCCGGACTTCTTCCACGGCAAGAACATCCTGCACCTGCCCACCATGAAGACGCACATCTACACCACCACCACCGGTGCCATGAAGAACGCCTTCGGCGGCCTGCTCAACACCCGCCGCCACTACACCCACAGCGTGATCCACGAAACTTTGGTGGACCTGCTCTCCATTCAGCAGGAGATCCACGCCGGCATCTTCGCCCTGATGGACGGGACCATCGCCGGTTGCGGTCCCGGCCCGCGCACCATGACGCCGGTGCGCACCGACCTCATGCTGGCCTCCGCCGACTCGGTGGCCATCGACGCCATCGCCGCGCGCATCATGGGCTTCGACCCCATGAGCATCCCGTACCTGCGTCTGGCCCACGAGGCCGGCCTAGGGGTGGCGCGGCCTGAGGAGATCGAGGTGGTGGGCGAGGACGTGCGCGGGATGGATCTGAAGTTCACCGTCGGCGACAACCTGGCCAGCCGGGGCGGGGACCTGTTCTGGTTCTCGCCGCTCAAGGCGGTCCAGCGCCTCTTGTTCCACACCCCGCTGGTGTACGCCTTCATCGGGGCGTCGTACGTGTACCACGATCTGTACTGGTGGCCCACGCGCGGCAAGCGCATCGCCGCGCGCATCCGGCGCGAGGATCCCTGGGGGAAGCTGTTCGAGAGCTACCCGGAGTGATCCAGCCTCACCTTGTGCGAGAACGGGTACGTCGAAAAGAGGTCTTTGGGGCGACCGCTGCCCGCGCTAGAACCCGCGCGAGCGGCGGTGGAAGGCCTCGAACACCAGGTCCTTGTTGAAACGCCACTCCCCATCCACCTTGACGCCGGGGATGCGTCCGGACTGGACCATCTGGCGCACCTGCAGCGGGCTGATGCGAAGCATCTTGGCCACGTCCTCCAGGCCCACCAGCGGGACCTCGGCGCCGACGGGCGAGGGCTTTGGCGCCGGGGGTTCTTGCGCTGCGGCGGCCTTGGCCGGAGCGCTCTTCGGTTTCGCCGCGCGGGGGGCGGGCGTCTTGGCCGACGTCTTGGGGGTCTTCTTGGTCTTTTCGGGTGTCATGTGTCGTCTCCTCGTTTTTCTCACCCGCCAACCGGGCGGGGCTGGCGATTCACACCAGGCCGTCCAGGAGCTCGCGGGCGGCGGCGATGTTCTCCGGGCCACCCAGGTTGAGCAGCTCGTCGAGCTTGGGTAAAACCCGCTGCACCCGCTCCAGGATGGCCATCTCCTCGACGTGCGGGCACTCCAGCGACGGCCGGGAGGCGGCGATGACCCGCAGCTCGCTCAGTGCGCCGGGCGCGTCTTGCCGCGCCAGCAAGGCCAGCGCCAGGTGGAAGCGGGGAATGGCGGTGGGATCCTTGGCCACCGCCTCGCGTAGATTGGCCAGGGCCTTCTCCAGGTCGCCCTTCTTGAGGTAGGCCACCCCCAGGGTGTCGCGGATGAAACCGTTGGCCGCGGGGTTGGGGAAGATCTCCAGGGCGTGGCGGGCCATCTGCACGCAGCGCTCCAGGTGCTGGCCGATCTTGGCCTGCACGTAAGAGAGTTCGTTGAGCAGCATGGCCGCCACGAAGGGATCCTCGGTGGGGCGCAGGCCGCGCTCGAGCCAGGCCACCGCCTCCGGGTACAGGCCCATCACGTTGCACACCGAGCCGATGGCCAGCAGCAAATACGGCGCGTCGCCCACCTGCTCGTGCAGGCGGGTGAGATCCTGCAAGGCCCGCTTGGGATCCAGCGCCGCCCCCACCGCCCACACGTCGAGCAGCAAGAACCCCTGCGCCGGGGCCAGCAGGTACGCCAGCCGGGCGAGCGAGTAGGCGCGCTCCAGCTCTCCCAGCCGGAAGAAACCCATCGCCCGCTCCATGATCTTCTCGGGATCCACCGTCTGCGGTTCGCCCTCGGCCGCCAGCGGAAGGCCGCCGGTTCCGGGTCCAGCCGACTCGTGGATCGACTCGGAGATGATCAGGATCTCCAGGTTCCAGGGGTCCAGCGCCTCGGCCCGGCCGATGAAGGTGCGGGCCGCCTCCCGGTCCCCGCGGAGCTGGGCCAGTTCGGCGAGCAGGCGCAGCGCGGGCACCGATTCCAGATGCTCGCGGTAGTACCCCTCCAGCCTCTTCCGCGCCGCCTCCAGCTCGGGAGCGGACCCTGCGGCGCCCGGCGCGGCCCGTTGCCGGAGAAGGAGATCCGCCACGCTGCGGAAGATCTCGGCGCCCTCGTCCGATTCGACATCGGGTTCGTGTTCGTCTCTGGCCACGCACGCCTCCGCCGGATACGGCTCACCGTCCGCACCCGCGGCATCCGGAGATCGCCTACCACACGCCCCGGCGGGCCGCAACCACCGCCGAGGCCTTCACTCCACGGGGTCCGGGGAAGCCAGGTGCGCCTCGAGCAAGACCGGGTGGTGATCGCTGTGGCGAAAACCCAGGTCCAGCGTGCGCACCTCCCCCGCCTCCACTCCCGGCCCCAGCAAGAAGCCGTCGATCACGGTGGTGAAGTTGGTCCCCGGCCGCCAGGGACGGTTCACCGCCCGCAGCGACGGGCGCGCGCCGTCGAAGGCCCAGCGGAAATGCGGCGGCAACCAGCCGGGTTCGACCTCCATGCGCCAGTCGGGGACCGGATCGCTGTGAGGGAAGACCGCCTCGTCCACGCCCGGAAACACCTGGTTGAAGTCGCCGCCAGCGATCACGTGCGCGCCTTCCCGCGCCAGGCGAATCAGGTGCTCGCGCAGAAAGGCCATCTCCGGGCGGCGCAGCCGGCCGTCCCGGTCGAAGGTGGAAAGATGCAAGTTGATGACGACCCAGTCGCGGCCGTCGCTCCCGGGAAAGCGCAGCTCGTGCAGGCAGCGCTTGAGGTGGAACACCCGCACCGGCCAGGGAAAGGCCCCCGGCAGCTGCAGCCGGCGCGCCGAGTACGGCTGGTGACGAGAGAGCGACACGAGACCGCTCTCCACCCGGCCGATGGGGTCGAGGAGCGGCCACGGCACCCAGCGGGACCGGTAGTTGGGCGCGAAGCTCCAGGCGTAGCCGGGTAGGTCCGCGACGATCTCCTGCGCCTCGTCGATACCGAAGGTGCGCGACGAGTCGCGATCCACCTCCTGGAGCAGCACCAGATCGGAGTCTTCGTGCTGGCGCAACACCTCCCGGATGCCGGCCAGGTTCTGGCGCACCCGCTCTGCACTTGGAGCGCGCACCATGCGCCCGCCGTCCATGAAGAAGTCCGCATCGGCGCCCAGGCCGGCGTAGCCGATGTTCCAGGTGAGCAGGCGCAGCGACGAGGGCCGTTCGCGCTCCCGGGCTTGCCCGAAGAGCGGCGTGTTCTCCACCTGGGCGGGACGCCATTCGATGGCGAGGAGCACGAGGACACCTCCCAGGAGCAGCGTAAGCAGCACCAGCGAAATCCACAAGAGCGCGCGCAGCGTTCTGGTACGGATCGGAGCCATCATCGGCGGTCAGCCTAGCAGGCGGCCTTGCGCAAGGGAAGATGTCTTGCCTAGTATGGGCCATGCGCTTTTCGATCAGTACACTGCTTTTCGCCCTGCTGTTTGCCTGCACCACCACCTACCAGGAGCCGGACGCCGGCCCGGACGTCCGCGACGGCCCGCCGCCCGCCGACGACGGCGGCCCGGGGGCGGACGATGGCGCGACTACGGACGACGGAGGAGATCCGGGCGCGGATCCTGGGCCCGCCTGCGACTACCCGCCCCGCACGCCGGATCCGAGGGCGTGGACGATCGGCGGCGCGAACACCTTCGAATCGCTCACCTGGAACCTGCTCAACTTCCCGGTGAACACCCAGACCTACCAGCGGGTCGCCGATCTCGTCTGGCAGATCGACGCCGATCTCGTCGCGGTCCAGGAGATCGGCAGCGTCGAGGATTTTCAGCGCTTGCTGTGCCTCCTCCCCGGCTATGGCGGGGAGCTCTCGCCGCACGCCTACTCCGATGGGACCTACCAGAAGATCGGCTTTGTCTTTCGCGAGGACGTCTTGCGGCTCGTCTCGAGCAAGATGATCTTCACCTGGGACAACGACTTTCCGCGGCCCGCCTTCCAGGGCGAGTTCGAGCTCACCCTGCCCGGAAGACCCCCCCGGACCCTCATCGCCATCGCGGTCCACCTCAAGGCCGGCGCCACCAGCGAGGACGCGGCGCGACGCAAGAACGCCATCGACAAGCTGAAGGCCGAGATGGACCGGCTGTGCGCGCTTTCTCCGGCGACAAGTATCTTGCTGCTCGGGGACATGAACGACGATCCGGCCGATCCGCTGGTGGACAACGTCTTCCCGGCCCTGCTGAACGACCCCGAGCACTACCAGGTACTGACGCTCCCGCTGGCACAAGACGGTGAGTACTCCTACATCCCATCCCGGTCTCTGCTGGACCACATCGTGAGCGGCTGCGCCCTGCGCGCCGTTCCCACCCAAGCCGATATCCTGAAGCTCGACCAGCAACCCATCGGCTTCGACTACCGCGCCAACGTCTCCGATCACCGGCCGGTGGCCGCCATCTTCAGCTACCCTTGAAAAGAAAAAACCCGGCGCCCTCGCGAGCGCCGGGTCATTGTCGTGACGATCGCTCGGTCTAGAAGAAGGCCTGGACGCCGAAATAGCCGATGGGGATGGTCATGAAGCTGCCCTGGTCGTCGAGGCCCATGTTGTAGATGAAACGCAGGCCGAGGTCGAGGGCCACGTTGGCGTTCATGGCGTACACGATGCCCGCCGGGACCATGATGGCGAGGGTCTTCGTGGTGTCCCCTTCCTTGGGCATGGTGAAGTTCATGCCGATGTCGGCGCCCACGTACACGGCCATGCGGCCCATGGGGATGTAGTACTTGGCGCCCACGCCGAAGCCCAGATCCTTGTTGGCGTTTTCATAGAGATCGCCGAACCCCATGGCGAACAGCAGGCCACCCTCGAGTTCCAGGTTGTCCATCAGGAAGTAGCCGACGGTGGGGGCGACATTCAGCTTGAAGCCGGTGGTGCTGTCACCCTGCTCCGGGATTGCCATGTCGATGCTGAAGGCCAGCGTCCCGCCGAGCTGCATCGTCCCGGCCTTGAGACTGAGCTGGGGCTCCTGGGCCAGGCCGATCGCCGGGACCATCATCAAGCACAGCGCAACGAGGATGAGTTTCTTCATGTTTCTGTCTCCTTTGGAAAGAAGTTTGCCAACGCGGCCACAGACGGCGGCGTTTGGCGCGGTATTCAAGCAAATTGCGGGCCAAAAAAAACTATTTCGGGTGTGTGCTGCTTGAAGAAAAAAACACAATAAATTCAATGGGCATCCTGACCAACCGGTTAGTCGGAGAGTGGAAAAGTAGTGCATATTCGCACCCTGTGTGCGAAAACAACCTTCGGCATTGAAAAGATACGCGAAGCCGGCTTCGCGCCCTGGAAAGAAAGTTTGCGAATCCTCGGGCCATCATTAATATAGCCGGCATGACTCCCACCCTCTCCCGCGACGTGATCCGGGCGCTGCCCAAGACCGACCTCCACCTCCACCTCGACGGCTCCATCCGCATTCCCACGCTCATCGAGCTCGCGCGCGAGGCCCGGGTGGCGCTCCCCTCCCAGACCGAGCAGGGCCTGCTGGAGACGGTCTTTCGCGAGAGCTACCAGAGCCTGCCCGATTACCTGCGCGGTTTCGGGCTCACCTGCGCCGTGCTCCAGGGGCGCGAGGCCATCGAGCGCGTCTCCTACGAGCTCGCGCTCGACAACCAGGCGGAGGGGGTGCGCTACATCGAGGTGCGCTTCGCACCGCAGCTCCACGCCCGGCCCGGCTTCGACGCCCTGGACGCCCTGCGGGCGGTGAGCGCCGGCCTGGAGCGCGCCAAGCTGGAGTTCAACCGCCGCCCCGAGGTCCAGTCCGGAACCGAGCCGCCCTTCGAGTTCGGCATCATCGCCTGCGCCATGCGCTACTTCGACGAGCACTTCTCGGACTACCACAGGGCCTTCCTGGAGCTGCACCGCTACTCCGAGCCGGACCAGGTGTACGCGCTGGCCTCGCTGGAGATGGCGCGCGCCGCGGCCCGGGCGCGCCAGGAGCACGGCCTGCCGGTGGTGGGCTTCGACCTGGCCGGCCCCGAGAAGGGCTACCCGCCCATGGACCACCGCGAGGCCTACGACTACGCTCACCGGCACTTCCTCAAGAAGACGGTCCACGCCGGCGAGGACTACGGCCCGGAGAGCATCTTCCAGGCCATCACCGAGCTGCACGCCGATCGTATCGGCCACGGCACCTCGCTGCTCAACCCGGCGGCCGTCCAGGACCCCGCCATCCACGATCGCGAGCGCTACGTGCGCGAGCTCACCCAGTTCATCGCCGACCGGCGCATCACCCTGGAAGTGTGCCTCACCTCGAACCAGCAGACGAACCCCGCCTACCGCGATCTGGCCCGCCATCCGCTCGGCGAGATGCTGGCCCGGCGGCTGTCGGTCACCCTGTGCACCGACAACCGCACCGTGTCCCGCACCACGGTCACCGGCGAGATCGCCAAGGCCGTCGAGACCTTTGGTATCGGCATGAAGGATCTCAAGAACATCATCGTGTACGGCTTCAAGCGCAGCTTCTTCCCCGGCGCCTACGCGCAGAAGCGCGAGTACGTGCGAAGGTGCATGGAGTACTTCGAGAAGGTCGTCGCACAGGCCGGGCTCGCCTGAACCCAAACCCCGGAGGTCTTTCCATGATGAAGCGGTCCCTACCGGACTCTCTCCCCACGTCATGCTCGGGTAGCGAAGATATTTTTTTGCGCGGGCGGCCGCGACATGCGCCTCGTGCGCGCGTGGCCGGCTGTGCCTTGCTCCTCGCAACCGCCGCGAGCGCGCTGCTGGTCTTCGCCGCCTGCTCGAAGACCGGCGACGAGACCCAGGCCCCCGCGACGCCGCAGGCCCCGGCCGCGGTCCCGACCCCGGCCGGACGCGCGCCCGAGACACCTGCCGCGCCCGCTCGCAAGGCGCCCCAGTGCGAGCGCGTGGCGCCCAAGGCGCTCATGGACAAGCACTGCGCCGGCTGCGCCCTGCAAGAGAAGCAAGCCCCGGACGGCCGCGGCGTCTCTTGCCGCTACAAGGGCGACAGCATCGGCGGCGAGTTCGAGATCATGCTGGTGTGCGACAAGAACCTGGCGACGAAGGAAGTCATCGACGAGACGCTGCGCCAGTTCGACAAAATGAAGACCATGAAGTACGAGCGCGTCGAGGGCCTCGGCCGCGCCGCGGTGAAGAACGGCGACCTGCAGCTCGTGTTCTGGGACGACGACACCCCCTGCCAGGGCACCATCACCGGCGTGATGGTCAAGGTGGACTTCGCGGCGCTGGCGCAGGAGTTGGTCAAGTCCATCACTCCGACAGCCATCGAGTGAATCGCCTCGTCGGCCCCAAACCCCACCGTGCGCGAACGCGCTGGCTCTGGCGGCCCCGGCGTTCGCGCGACGGGAAGATCTAGCCGTCCTGGTTGAGCCAGCCGATGAGCGCGTCGGCAGCGCCGATCCCGTCCACCGCCGACGAGGTGATGCCGCCGGCGTAGCCCGCACCCTCCCCCGCCGGAAACAGCCCCCGGGCCGCGGGACAGGCGCCGGAACCGTCGCGCACGATGCGTACCGGGCTCGAGGTGCGGGTCTCGAGCCCGAGGACCAGCGCCTCGGGTGTAAGGAAGCCCCGCATGCGCTCGCCGAAAGCCCGCAGGCCTTGGCGCAGGGGTTCGAGCAGGAACGGCGGGAGCAGCGCATCCACCCGCGCCGGGGTCACGCCCGGCCGGTACAGTCCGCACAGCTCGCCGGCGGGGGAGCGCCCCTCCAAGAAATCGGGCAACCGCTGCGCCGGAGCGCGATAGCCGCCGCCGCCAGCCCGGAACGCCTCCCGCTCCAGCCGCCGCTGGAACTCGAGCACCGAGAGCGGACGGGAGCCGCAGTCCGCGGGCATGAGCGCCACCACGAAGGCGGCGTTGGCCTCGGGCGAATTTCGCGAGGCGTTGCTCATGCCGTTCGTGCACAGCATCTCCGGCTCGGTCGGGGTGGGCAATACCTGGCCGCCGGGGCACATGCAGAAGCTGTACACCCCGCGGCCGCCGAAGGTCCCCGTCAGGCGGTAGCTGGCCGGGGGCAGCCGCGGATCGCCGGCGAAGCGGCCGTACTGGATGCGGTCGATGAGCGCCTGGGGATGGGTGACCCGCACGCCCACCGCGATGGGCTTGGGCTGGAGGGTCACGCCGCTCTCCAGCAAGGAGGCGAACAGCTCGCGCGCGCTGTTGCCGGGCGCGATGACCGCCGCGGCGCACTCGATCTCCCCGTCTGCCATCAGAAGCGCCCGCAGGCGGCCGGCATCGAGGCGCGCTCCGATCACCCGGGCGCCGAAATGGATCTCACAGCCGCGGGACAAAAGCTCGTCGCGAAAGCGCGAGAGCACCGCCGGCCAGCGATCGGTGCCGACGTGGGGCTGGGCCGAGACCAGGATCTCCGAGCGCGACCCCGCTCCCAACGCCTGCAAGCGCGCGAGCACCGCGCGCACCCGCGCGTGATCGAGGCGGGTGAACAGCTTTCCGTCCGAGTAGGCCCCCGCCCCGCCCAGGCCGAAGTGCAGGTTGCTCTCGGGATCGAGCCTGCCCGCGGCCAGCAGTTCCGCCACCGCCCGGCTACGCCCCGAAAGGTCCTGCCCGCGCTCGAGCAGGGTCACGCGCAAGCCGGCCTCGAGCAGGCGCTCGGCGGCGAACAGGCCGGCCGGCCCGGCGCCGACCACCGCCACCCTGGCGGGCTTGCGCGCGGGCACCGGAGGCGGCAGCTTGGGCTCACTTGGAGCCGGCACGGCGTTCGGGGGAAGCGCGGGAGGCGGACTAGGCAAGACCACGCGCAGGGTGACGATCCAGCGCGGCCTTCCTCGTCTGGCATCGAGCGAGCGTCGCTCCTCCTCGGCCGAGAGCACCGCTTGCGGCGGCAGACCGAGAACGCGGGCCGCGGCGATGCGCGCATCTTCTTCCTGGTCGAAAGGCCAGGCCAGGTCCCGCAACAGAAGCGCCTGCTCGCCGCCGGGAGAGGAATCCATGACGACCACCGCCGGGATCAAGGCGCGGCGGCAGGGCCGGTAGCCGTGCCCGTATCCGACGACGTGCCGCGCCTCGCCGAGAGCCACAACGCCCAGATCGCGCCGGCCAGCGCAAGGAGCCCCCACAACACCCCGAACACCACGCCCGGGATCCCGGTCAGCTTTGCCAAGGCGTTGGCGTCCGACTGCGGGATGTCGCGGGCGATGAGATCGCTCCAGATATCGAGCGGCGCGTAGGCCAGCGAGGTGAGCCCGACCACCTTGAGCAGGCCGTCGGACACCGCGTCCGGCAAGAAGCGGGCGGTGAGCAGCATGGCCGTAGCCGTCGCCAATCCGAAGAAGAACCCGAAGGGGTTGGCGAACGGCACCCACACCAGGGTGATGCACAGCAACGCGGCGCCCAGCACAGCCACCACCAGCCGGTCACGGCGGCTCCGCGAGGCGACGACGAGGAGCAGGGCGCCGAACAACATGCTGCCCAGGTAGCCGGCCGAGAGCACCAAAAAGGGCCAACCGCCGCGGGTGAGGCACAGCCCACCCTCGTCGGCCGAGAGTTGGATGGCTTCGACCGAACCGCCGGAGAGCCAGGTGGCGAGCGCATGAGAGAATTCATGGAAGAACACCACCAGGATCTTGAGCGGCCACACCACCGGGGTGTTCCACAGGGCGAACACGCCGGCGAAGACCCCGAGCAGGAGAAGCAGCGACTTTCCATCCAAGCGACCCGAGGGTTTGTTCGGCGCGGTCTGCAATGACATGGGCATTCGCCTCCCGGCCCGGTCCGCGCCAGGGTACACCGCCCGCTGTTCGCTGCGCAACCCACCTTGGAATTTCTCGCCAGCGCATCTGGTTGTGCTCGCTCTTGCCCCATCGCGACCAGGTGGCCGCAGAGGATTTCTTGCGCGAACGCGCTGGCTCTGGCGGCCTCGCGTTCGCGCGAAATTCGAGTAGATTTCTTTGCCCTGGCAACGCACTTGTGGTGACATTAGGTTAGGAGGATGGCCGTTGAACCCCCAGCTTCTCCTCGGCATGGTCTCGACGTTGCGCGAGATCGATCCGCGCTACCTCAAGCAGCCGGAGCGGGCCGACCTCAAGGTGCGCTACTTCCGGGGCCAGGCCATCGAGCTGCACGTGTGGCAGACGCTGGACGGGGCGCTCGATCACTTTCAACTGGTGGTGGGCGGGCAGGCGCTGATCTGGAGCCAGCGACGCGGTTTTCTACTCGGCGTGGCGGAGCAGGATCCCCGCGGCCCCGGTAGCACCGGCATGTTGCCCGCGGCCGAGATCATCTTCGCCACCACCGAGGTCAAGGGCATGGGCCAGGTGCTGGCGGCGGTGGTGGAGCACGGCCCGCTGGACGAGGATCTGCGCCGGCGCATGCGGACGGTGCTGTCGCTGCTGCCCGATCGCTCCCCCCACTGAGGCGCGAATGCCCAAGCTCACGGTGACGGCGCCGGAGGGCGCCGGGGAGCGCCCCTTCGCCTACGACAACCGCTTCGCCCTGGAGAGCACCAGCGGCCCGGATCGGCTGGTGATCGGCGTCTCGCAAGGGCCGGTGCGCCTGATGCTGGAGCTGGCCGAGCGCGCCGAGGGGCCGTTCCACATCCTGTACGTGCTGCTCGAGTCGCGCACCGCGCGCGAGCCGGCCCGCTACCAGGCGCCTTTCCCGCTCATGCTGCACGAGGTGCGCGAGTTCTTCCTCGCCTACGAGCGATTCCTGGAGGGGGATGGCCGCCACCACGCCTGGATCTTCACCGAGGCCGATCACACCATGCTGATCTACGAACAGCACGACATCCTGTTCGCCTACGGGCCGCTGCCGCGCTTCCTTCCGGTGCTGGAGCGGCGGGGCCTGAAACGCGGTCCGGTGCGGGTGCCCGCCGCCCACCATCACCTGATCCGGCCAGAGTTCGATCGCGACGAGTCCCAGATCCTTCGCCACTGGGACTGGGTGCAGGCTCCGCTCGCGCCCGGAGACCGGTACTGAGCGGCACCCCAGGGCAGGTTTCTGCGCCGCCTCAAGGCACGTCGAACGTCAGGAAGCTCATGCTGAAGGTGGCCCGGCCCTCGGTAAGCGAGCGCAGCTCGGTGGAGTAGCCGAACATGCGGGTGAGCGGCACGCGCGCCTTCACGATGGAGCGGTTCTGGCGCTTTTCCAGATCCTCCACCCGGCCGCTGCGGGCGTTGATGTCGCCGATCACCGTGCCGGTGAACTCCTCCGGCGTCACCACCTCCAGCGCCATGATGGGCTGCAGGGTGAGCGTGCGGGTCTTCTCGCACAGGCGCCGGAAGGCCTGTCCGGCCGCGATGTGCACCGCCATGGCGTCGGTCTGCCCCTCGCGCCACTGCACGTCCAGCAGGGCCACCTTGAGATCGACCATGGGGTAGCCGGTGACCGGCCCGTTCACCAGGGCCTCGCGCACGCCCTGCTCCGCGGCGCGCAGCCACTCGGCGTTGAGCGGCGGAGCGTCGGGGGCGGGCACGATCTCGTTGGCGTACACCACCCCTGCCCCGCGGGGGAGCGGCTCGCCGCGCAGGGTGATGCCGGCGTACAGCGCCTTGCCCTTGCCGTCCACCTCGAAGCTGCGCTCGAACACCTCCGAGGCCGAGCCGGCCTGGGCCAGCGTCTCGCGGTACACCACCTGGGGCTTGCCCACGTTCACCGGCAGGTTGAACTCGCGGCGCAGGATGTCGATCTTGATGTCCAGGTGCAGCTCGCCCATGCCCGAGAGCAGTGTCTGGCCGGTCTCGGGGTCCTGGGACACGCTGAAGGTCGGGTCCTCCTCGACCATGCGCGAGAGCACGTCCGTCAACTTCTCCTGGTCCTGGCTGGTCTTGGGCTCCACCGCGATGGAGATCACCGGGGTGAGGAATTGCATGCTCTCGAACACCACCGGGTGGGCCACGGTGCACAGGGTGTCGCCGGTGGTGGCGAGCTTCAGGCCGACCACCCCCACGATGTCGCCAGCGCTGGCGCGCTGTAGCCGCTCCTTCTTGTCGGCGTGGAGCTTGAGCAGCCGCGCGATCTTCTCGTGGGCCCCCTTGGAGGAGTTGTACACCGCGTCGCCGGTCGAGATCTGGCCCGAGTAGATGCGCAGGTAGGTGTGCTTGCGCCCCTCCCACAACTGCACCTTGAAGGCCACCCCGCAGAAGGGCTCGTCCTTGCGCCGCTCCACGGTCACCGGCTCGTTCGTCTTGGGGTTGAACCCGGCCACCGGCGGCAGCTCGGCGGGCGCCGGCAAGAAGTCGCACACCGCGTCGAGGAGCGGCTGGATGCCCTTGTTGCGCAGCGCCGAGCCGCACAGCACCGGCACCAGCGCGTTCTTCACCGTGGCGCGGCGCACCGCGGCGAGCAGCTCCTCCGGCGACGGCTCGCGCTCGGCCAGGAAAATCTCGGCCATGGCGTCGTCGTGGTCGGCCAGCGTTTCGATCATGCGCAGGCGGCTGGCCCGGGCCTCTCCCTCGAGATCGCCGGGGATGGGCACGGCCTCGAAGGTGGCGCCCAGATCGTCGCTGTGCCAGCGCACGGCCTGCATGCGGACGAGGTCGATGGTGCCCTCGAAGCGGTCCTCCTGCCCGAGCGGAAGCTGGATGGGCAACGGCACGCAGCCGAGCTTCTCGCGCATCTGGGCAAGGCAGGCGGCGAAGTCCGCGCCGGGGCGGTCCATCTTGTTGATGAAGGCCAGCCGCGGGATGCGGTAGCGATCGGCCTGGTGCCACACCGTCTCGCTCTGGGGCTCGACCCCGCCCACGGCGCAGAACACCACCACCGCCCCGTCCAGCACCCGCAGGCTGCGCTCCACCTCCACGGTGAAGTCCACGTGGCCCGGGGTGTCGATGAGGTGGATCTCGTGGTGGCGCCAGGGCAGGGTGGTCACCGCGGCGGTGATGGTGATGCCGCGCTCCTGCTCCTGGGGCATCCAGTCCATCTGGGCCTGGCCGTCGTGCACCTCGCCCATGCGGTGGATCACCCCGGTGTAGTACAAAAAGCGCTCGCTCACCGTGGTCTTGCCGGCGTCGATGTGGGCGATGATGCCGATGTTGCGGATACGCATCTCGGCGCTGCTGGTCTTTGCGGCCACCGCTCCTCCTCGTGTCCCCGCCGGGCCCGCGGGCCGGTGGATAATACCCCATCGATGCCTTCAGTCAATCAAGATGAGCGAGCGCGCCGGGTGGGTGGGCAGCGCCGATGGCCGTACCGGCACCATTTTTCCCTTGCACCTACGCCTCGCGCCGGGCAGATAGGCAGCAGGCCCGGGGGGATCCGGGAGGACGCATGCGTAAATACTTTCTGTTCTCGATGGTGGCCGGGTCATGGCTCGGTCTGCTCGGCGCCTGTGGCGGCGGCTCCGGCACCGACGTGAAGTCGGCCTTCGACCGCTTCGAGCCCACCACCCGCTTCTCCTACTTCGGCGCCATCCCCTTCTCGGCCACCGGCACGGCCATGCTGGGCGTCATCGGCGAGAAGGAGATCGGCGGCGAGACCTACCAGCGCTACAAGATCGGCCTGGACGTGACCGACCCGGCCGCGCTCGCCAACCCCGCCACCCAGGGGCCAGAGTTCTGGATGCGCGAGAAGGCGAAGGGCCGCTTCGAGGTGGCCGGGGCCAGCGCCACCACCGACAACGTGGTGGCCACCTTCAACGCGCCGGTGGAGTTCGACGCCAACTGGAAGACCGGCGAGACGCAGAGCATGGCCATCGCCGGCACCTCCACCTCCGCCTCGGAGCCCCAGCCCAAGACCTTCCGGATCAGCGGCCAGGGCGCCGTCACCGAGGACGGCGTCACCGTGACCACCGCCAAGGGGGTCTTCTCCGGCTGCCGGCACTTCGAAGGAAGCTTCACCGTCGAGGACGGCACCATCCCCGGCATCCCCGTCGGCACCAGCTACCCGGTCGAGGCCTGGTACCACCCCAGCCTGGGCGTCGTGTCGGTGAAGCTCCCCGTGGTCAGCATGGACGCGGGCCTGGGCGGCGAGGAGGACTTCGGCAGCGCCAGCTCGGGCGAGAACACCATCCGCAAGGTGGGCTTTCTGAGCGGAAGCAACAACCGCTTCGAGCTCTCCACCGCCGACCGGGCCGGGGAGTGGGATGCCGACAAGGACAGTCACGCCAAGATGCTGCTCGAGCTGCGCTGGGCCACCGAGGAGGACGCGCGCAACCACCCGGCCCCCCATCCGCTCCTGGTGCGGGTGACCTTCGGCACCTTCGGCGGCATGTTCTACTTCCCGCACCAGCTGGTGGAGTCGCCGCTGTCCATCTTCCACCCGGAGGAGAATGGCCAGGGGTACAAGTACTGGTACGCCTACGTGGACGAGGGGGCCAAGAACCAGCCCGAAAACGGCATCACCTACGACATCATCGTGGAGAAGGACCCTTCGCTCCCGCCGCTGCGGGCGACCGCGCGCATCCGCTACCGCATCTGGAAACCCTAAGAAGTTCCTCTCAGGCGAACTCGACCACGCCCCGGTCCAGCACCGCGTCGCGGGTCTTCGCGTTCTCGGTGCGAAACACCGCGCGCCCCGGCTCGACCTTCCAGATCAGGGTGCGAATGGGCTCGCCCGGATACAGCGCCTTGGTGAAGCGCACCTTGAGCCGGCGCAGCCGTTCCGGCTGGCCGGGGACGAGATGCCGCACCAGCGCCCGGCAGGCATACCCCTGGGTGCACAGGCCATGCATGATGGGGCGCTCGAAACCGCAGGCGCGCGCGAAGTCGGGATCGGCGTGCAGCGCGAACACGTCGCCCGAGAGGCGGTACAGGAGCGGCTGGTCCGGGCCCGGGCAGGCCTCCTCCACCGCGTCCGGCGCGCGCTCGGGGAATTCGAAGGCCGCCGGAGGCGGGGGCGGCCCGCCGAAGCCGCCATCGAGCCGCGCCACCAGGGTGAACACGTTCTCGAAGAGCCGCTGCCCGTTCGAGTGGGTGGTCTCGGCGTGCGACACCACCATGGCGCCCTTGCCCGGGCCGCGATCGTAGATGTCGCGGATGCGGCCCTGGGTGGTCAGCCGGCCCTCGCTCGGGATCGGCGCGTGAAAGATGGTCTCCTGCTCGGCGTGCAGGATGCCCGCCAGGTTGACCTCGGCGAGCAGGGCGGAGCTGGCGAAGAACTCGAACACCGCCGCCGCGGCGAACGAGGGCACGACCTTCAGCCGCTCCTCGTAGCAGTACTCGAGGTCCGAGAAGCCCGCCCCCACGCCGAGGGCGTACAGGGCCAGGTCTTTCCAGGTGTAATCCTTGACCAGCGGTCCGATGGGTTTACCGATGGCGCCGAGTTCCATGAGCGCACCTCTCTCGCGCGTCCGTCCGCGCTGGCTCTTTCGGCCCCGCGGCCGGCCGCGCATTTCAATGACCACGCGTGATGCCTGTTTTTCGAAGGCAAGGTTTGAATCCCTCAGGGATTGGGCGGGGTGAACCGGCCGTCGCCGTCGGCATCCACCCGGATGGCGTTGGTGAGCCCCACCGGCCGGCAGCCGGGGAAGGCCGGGTTCAGCGCATCAGCCGGGTCCGACACCGCCACCGCCGCGTACCAGGTGTCGGCCGCGGGCGCGAACGGGAGGTCCTCCTCCAGCCGCAGCGCCGGATGCGCCGCATCGAGCACACCCGCCGCCGGGAGAGGGCGGCTGGCCACCACCTGCCCGTTCGCAAGAACATCCACCCGCCGCGCCGGCACCCAGGAGGCGGCCTGCACTCGCAGGTGGAGCGAGAGCCCCCCGGCGCGGGTGACGAGGTCCCCCGGGCGGGCCTCTCCGATGGCGATCTCCACCAGGATGCCGCCGTCGAGCGTCGCGTGTCCCGCCTTCAGCGCCTCGAAGATCTCCTGCGCCTGCACCTCGCGCAGCGATTTTGCCACCGCCACCAGCGTCCGGCCGAACCCCGGCGGGTCGTCGCGGGTGTGCGAGTCGGAGACTCCCACCGCGGTGCGGAAGAACCCCTGGTTGTTGAGCGCCATCCACAGGGGCAGGTTGTGCTCCAGCATGCGGTCCACCGCCCGGCTATTCAGCACCTCGAGGGTATCGAACGCCGGGTCCCACTTCTCGGGTGGGAGGTCGGCCAGGCGTGGCACCGTCCCGGGCGGGTCGAATCCCAGGTGGCTGAAGTACCCCTTGTCGCCGACCGGGTGGGCCACGTTGATCACGGCGGCGCCGAGCTCGCGCGCGCGGGCGAAGAGCGCCGGGAACTCCAGGGTCTTCTCGAACAACCCGTCGAGGTAGGTGGCGTACGGGATCATCCAGGAGGCCCAGCCGGTGGCGTGGGTGGGCACCCCGAAGGTGGTGAAGTGAGCGTAGGTGGGCGAGACCTCGATGCCGGTGATCACGCGGATGCGGCCGGAGAGATCCACTCCCGCCTGCCGGGCCATGCCCTCGAGGAAGGCCCGGCTGTCCACCTGGCAGTCATGGTCGGTGTGCACGAGGACCTGGATCCCGGCCGCGATGTTGGCCGCGATCTTGTCGGTGAGCGGAAAGTGCGTCTCCACCGAGCGGCCCGAGTGGCCGTGGAGATCCATGGCCAGGTACCCTGCGGTATCTCGTTCCCGCACCAGGCGCACCCGGATCGTGCGCTCCTCTCCCGCGCCCAGGGTGAGGCTCTCGCGATGCAGGGAGTAGTCGAAGCCGCAACTCGCGGTCAGCGTGTACTGGCCGGCCGGCAGGCGCAATTCGGCGGCGCCGTTCCAGGCGTAGGTGAGATACTGCGAGAGCGCGCGCTGCGAGGCCGGCGCGTCGAGCCCTTCCTGAAGGCTCAAGGCACATGGCCGCGGCGACATCTCCTCACCCGACACAGGATCCACCTCGACGCAATGCACCGGCAGGCGGGCGGGCAGGTCCAGCTCCACGTCGAGCGTGGCGCTCTCGCCGGCGGACACGGTCACCGGCCCGGCGGTCTTGGCGGGGAGCGCTCCCGCCCGCGCCTCGATGGTGTATTCCCCCGGCGGCAGGCGGAAGCGGTAGCTGCCATCCTCGCCGGCGAAGGTCTGGCTGACCGCGTCCCTGCCCGCGGGCAGGCCGCCACCGCGGGCCAACACGATGGCGGCGGGCTCCGCGCCGGCTCCGGCACGGACAACCCCCTGCAAGGTGCCGAGCGCGCCCTGTCCCCGGAAGGCCCGCAGCTTCTCCAGGCAGGCGTCGATCCCGCCCCCGCCCACGAAGACGCGCCGCTCGATGCGCAGCGGCTCGCCGGCCCCCTCCGGCTCTGCGGTCCCGGTCTTTACCATGAACGGGCTGATGCCCTCGATGCCGATGTCCACCCGCAGCGGGCCTTCGGCGCTGGCGTACAGCACGCAACCGCTCTCGGTGGCCACGCCGTAGAAATCGAACTCGCCGGAGAAGCTCTGCTCGCCGACGACCCCGATCCCCGGCAGGAAGCGCAACCCCCGGTCGCCCATCAGCGCCAGATCTCCCACCGACACCCCCTGGGGGGTGCCCGCGCTGGAGGCGATCTCCAGCCGTAAAATGAGCGAGTCGCTGTCGGGCGCGAGCTCGTACTCCTCCCGGATCACAAGCGGCTTCGGGACCAGCGTCCCGCCCATGGCCGAGTCCAGCAACAAGAAGCCGTGGTGCCGGCCGGTGACGCGCAGGAGGGCCGGCTGGCCGTCGCGACCGTCCGAGAGGAGTTCGGCCGACCGGGGCTCGACGGTCATGAGATCCAGGATAGGCATGAGCTGCTCGAAGGCCTCGTCGCCCGCTTCCCCCTCCGGGCGCACCCGGTCCGCGTCGATCAGGTTGCCGCCGAACGAGGCGAACTCCCGCGGGTCATCCAGCCCCTCGACGATGAACGCCGCCCGGTCGTTGTAGAGCTTGAAGTCTCCCAGCCAGCCGTGGGCCTCGTATCCCGACAAGAGCTCGCTCTCCTTGCGGATGACGCCGGCGCGCACCTCGCCGGGAGAGAGCCGCTCGTCGAGCGGCAGGGGTGGCTCCGTCGAGCCCGAGCCGTTGCCGCACCCCGATATGACCATCAGGAAGAGAAGACCGGTTCGCCGCATGCCGCACCTCGCCTGGCGCATGCTACCACAACCCGGCCCGCGCAGCATTTCGTCATCGGTCCTGTTGCAGAAAATCACCTTCCGATCTAGTATCCGTTGAAAAACCAATCAGTGGGCGTTTGCGCCCCAAAGGAGGCTACGATGGTTCGTTGTTGTTTTGTCACATCCGTTGCTCTCTCCCTGACCATGGTCCTTGCAGCCTGCGGCACCAGCAGCCCGGCCGGCAAGAGCTGCATCACCGACCGCGACTGCGCCGCCAACGAGCAGTGCTTCCAGCAGACCTGCCGCAGCACCGCCTGCACCCAGAACGCCGAGTGCGCCCCCGGCAAGGAGTGCAAGGACGGCAAGTGCCAGGACATCACCGGCTGCCAAAGCAACGCCGACTGCAACGGCGCCCTGTGCGATACCGGGAGCGGCGATTGTGTGGCCTGCCTTTCGGACAGCGACTGCAAGACCGACTGGAAGTGCGTCGGCGGCGACTGCCTCCCCGGTTGCACCCAGGACTCCGATTGCCCGGCGCTTCTACCCAAGTGCCTGACGGCCGAGGGCCTGTGCGTGGAGTGCCTCGGCGATAGCGACTGCGGGACCAACGAGCGCTGTCTCGACAACGTGTGCCAGCCCAAACCCGGCTGCGCCTCCAACACCGACTGCGCCGGCACCGCTCTCCCGGTGTGCGATCTTACCTCGGGCCAGTGTGTGGAATGCCTCGAGAGCTCCGATTGCCCCCAGGGCGAGGTGTGCAACAACAAGGTGTGCGAGTCGGCGCCTACCTGCGACGACAACACCGACTGCGCCGGCACGCCGTATCCGGTATGCGATCTTTCGAACGGCCTGTGCGTGGAGTGCCTGACCAGCACCGACTGCCCGCAGGGCGAGGTGTGCAACAACAAGGTGTGTGAATCGGCCCCCGCCTGCGACGACAACGCCGACTGTGCCGGGACCCCCACCCCCTTCTGCGATCTCGCCAGTGGAGAGTGCGTGGCCTGTCTCCTCGACACCGATTGCCAGCGAGCCACGGTGTGCGAGGGCGGCGCGTGCGTGGCGGGTTGCCACAGCGACCGCGATTGCCCGCCCAACCTGCGCTGCACCTCGATCTCCGGCGAGCTGGGCGAGTGCGTCCAGTGCATCTCGAACACCGACTGCCGCGACGGTTGGGTCTGCGGCACCGACAACGCGTGCCACCCCGCCTGTTCGAGCGACAACGACTGCCAGGCACCCACCGTGTGTGACACCACCGCCGGGTATTGCGTGCGCTGCCTGGACGCCAGCGACTGCCCCGCCGGCTACCAATGCATCGAGCAGGACTGCGTGTTCCAGTGCGCCAACGACGACGACTGCCAGCTGGGCCAGATCTGCGAGAACGGGATGTGCATGACCGGCTGCCGCGACGACCTGGACTGCCTCCAGGTGGGCACCATCTGCGAAAACAGCATGTGCATCCCGGGCTGTCGCGACGGCACCGACTGCCCGAGCGGCTACTACTGCGACGCCACCATCCATCAGTGTCTGACCGGCTGCGAGACCAACGACGACTGCCCCAGCGGCTACATCTGCCAGGACCACATCTGTCTCCAGGGCTGTACCCAGGATTCCGACTGCCCCATGGGCCAGATCTGCGAAAACCAACTGTGTGTCCCCGGCTGCCGCGACGACCGCGACTGCCCGCAGGGCTCGTTCTGCGAAAACGGCCAGTGCGTGACCGGTTGCCAGAGCGACGCCGATTGCCCAGTGAACCGCCACTGCCTGGTCTCCGAGCACATCTGCGTCCAGTGCCTGGACGACACCCATTGTTTCTTGACTCAGGTATGCGACCCGGCCACCCACACCTGCGTGGACGAGTGCTCGACCGACCGGGACTGCGACCGCGGTGAGGTGTGCGACACCACCAGCGATCCGGCGATCTGCGTGCAGTGCTACAGCGGCAACGACAGCGTGTGCCTCCAGCTCGGCATGGTGTGCGACACCCAGAACCGGGTGTGCGTCGAGTGCCTGCAGGACGGCGATTGCATCTCCTCGGGCAACATCCCGCAGCACTGTCTCCCGGGCGAGAACGTGTGCGTGGAATGCTACACCGACGAACACTGCCCGCGGGGGTACACCTGCGATCTCATCTCGTACACCTGCTTCCCGGCCACCGGCCGGGCCCTGTGCGATCCCTGCACCGAGGACAGCCAGTGCGGCGGGAGCGGAGATCGGTGCATCGCCTTCTCGGACCCGAACAGCCCGACCCCGGTGGTGATCGACCAGGGTTGCGGCCGGGCCTGCTCGGCCCAGAACCCCTGCCCCGCCGGGTACCAGTGCGCCCGTTACGGTGACGGCACACAGTGCCTGCCCTACAACTCCGAGGCGGTTCCCACCTGCGCCGGCATGCGGGCCATCGGCTCCTCTTGCGCCGGCGTCGGTGCCAACTGTGGTGTCGAGAACATCCAGG
The DNA here is from genome assembly GCA_964561025.1 of uncultured Myxococcales bacterium. GTDB lineage: Bacteria > Myxococcota > B64-G9 > B64-G9 > B64-G9 > JAAZNF01. The sequence goes on along the minus strand of CAZLNM010000035.1, from coordinate 9,976 downwards.
ACGGCACCTGCGTGCCCGATTACATCACCCAGCCGTATTGCTCGGTGCGCTGCAGTGGCTCGTCCACTCAGCCCCAGTGCCCGGAAGGGTACCGCTGCCGGGGCGCCGGCACCATGGCGGTCTGCATCCCGCAGTGAGCGGTGAAACCCGCAGAAAGGATTTTGTATGAAGATCTGTCACTCAACGATCCTCTTGTTGGTCTTGGGCCTCGCCGCTGCCGCCTGTAGCAGCGGGGGCTCCACCGTCCCGGATTGCCTGGTGGACGACGATTGCGCCACCGCGCAGCAGTGCCGCGACGGGAAGTGCGTGACACTCTCCTGCACCCAGGACAGCGACTGCCGCGGCGGCATGCGCTGTCAGAGCGGGACCTGCACCGCCATCGCGGGCTGCACCTCCGCCGCCGACTGCAACGGCTGGCCATGCCAGACAGCCACCGGAAAATGCGTGCAGTGCCTCTCAGACGGGGATTGCGATGGTGGCCTGCATTGCGTGGCCTCCGTTTGCCGGCCGGGTTGCAGCAGTAACGCCGACTGCCTGGCGGCCGCTCCGGTGTGCGACCCGGTGAGCGGCGCCTGCGTCCAGTGCGTGAAGGCCAGCGACTGCCAGACGGGCGAAAAGTGCCAGGCCAACCAGTGCGTGCCCGACGTCACCGGGTGCCAGAGCGATACCGACTGCGCCGCCCCCACGCCGCGCTGCCTGGTCGCCAGCCACCAGTGCGTCCAGTGCCTGGACGTCAACGACTGCCCCAACGCCACCGACTACACCTGCACCGGCAACACCTGCCAGCCGGTGAGCACCGGCTGCAAGGGCGACAACGACTGTCTGTTGCCCGAGTTTCCCCACTGCAACACATCGACGGGACAATGTGTCGGCTGCCTGGACGACGGGCACTGCACCTACCCCCAGGTCTGCACCGCGGACCACGTGTGCGGCTACGTGGAATGTGGCGGCGTGCCGTGCAACGCGGAGACGCCGGTGTGCGACCCGGCCACCACCACCTGCGTCGCCTGCCTCGTCAACGAGGACTGCCCGGCCGGCCCGGGCGGCATCAAGCGCTACTGCGACACCACCGCGAAGAAGTGCGTCGACTGTCTGGAGGACAGCCACTGCACCAACAACCAGCACTGCTGGCTGGCGGAGCACGTGTGCGTGCAGTGCTACCGCAACGGCCACTGCGCGGCCGATGAGCTGTGCGACACCAACACCCACACCTGCGCCGAAGGCTGGGCCGACTGTATGTCCCCGCCGGCGCTGGACAAGTGTCCCGTGGGCTCGTTCTATTTCGACTTCGGCATGACCGCCGAGCTGGCCGCGGGCTGCGTGCGCATCTGCACCGATCTCACCGACTGCAACCCGGGCTACACCTGCAAGGCCATCAGCGCCATCCGGCGCAGCCTGTGCGTCCCGGTGTACAACCGCGAAGCCAACTGCGAGGCCATGCGCGACATCGGCAGCCGCTGCACCGGCGTCGGTGACGACTGCGGCCTGGTCAACGTGAGCGACGCCTACTGCTACCGCGAGCAGATCTCCGGCGCCTGCACCATCCCCTGCAACGGTGCCTCCGACTGCCCGGTGGTCAACGAGACCCGCCTCAAGTGCATCCCGGGCCCTTCCGGCGTCGGCAACATCTGCGCCCTGTGATACCGCGCCCCGCTCGCCTCGCCGCATGACCGTCCTCGATCCCTCGGCTCCGGAAGAAGAGCAGCGGCGCCTGGGTTCTGTCCTGGCCCGGCGCCCGCTGCTCGCCTTCGACCTGGAGACGGAGGGGCTGGATCCGCACCTGCACCGCCCGGTGCTGCTCACCATCGGCGACGACCGCGACCTGCTCCAGGTGGACCTGCGGCCGGGCCTCCCCGAGTGGCTACAGCCCTTGCTGTGCGGCCCGCCGCCCAAGGCCGCCCACCACGCGGCCTTCGACACGGCCATGCTGCGTGCGCTGGGCGTGCGCGCGGAAGTCGTGCTCGACACCATGCTCATCGAGCAAGTGCTGCGCGGCGGGCGAGACGAGGGCGGGCTATCGCTGTCGGCGCTGGCCGAGCGCTACCTCAATCTTCCGCTGGACAAGTCGCTCCAGCAGAGCTTCGCCGGCGTGAGCGGCGCCTTCTCCGCAGCCCAGCTCGAGTACGCGCGCCGCGACGTGCTGGCCGCCTTTCACATCCTGCTGGAGCAGACGCCGCGCTGCCAGAACGATTCCCTCTCCGACACCTCGCGCCTCGAGTGCGAGGCGGTGCCAGCCTTCGCCGACCTCGGCTTCGACGGCATCCACCTGGATCGCGAGGCCTGGGGCGAGATCGTGCGCGAGGCCCGCGACGGGCAGGAACAGCTTCGCGCCGAGATCCGCAAGCACCTTGCCGAGCTGGTGCCGCGAGACCTGTTCGGCGTGCCCGTCATGAACCTGGAGAGCGACGCCGAGTGGCGCGAGGTGTTTGCCAAGCTCCTGGGCCGCCCCGTGCGCGAGCTCCACAAGGCCGCGCTGCAAAAAATCAACCATCCCCTGGCCGGTCTGCTGATCCGCTACCGCGAGCAGTCGAAGATCGCCTCGACCTACGGCGAGAACCTGCTGGAGTTCGTCCACCCGCGCACCGGGCGCATCCACGCGCACTTCGTCCAGATCGGGGCCCCGACCGGGCGCGTGGCCTGCCGCGATCCCAACCTGCAAGCCATCCCGCGCGGCAGCCGCTTTCGGCGCTGCTTCCGGGCGCCGTCGGGGCGGCGCATGGTCACCGCCGACTACAGCGGTTGCGAGCTGCGCATCCTGGCCGAGGTGAGCCGCGATCCCGCCTTCGTGCAGACCTTCCAGCGCGGCGGCGATCTGCACGCCATCGTGGCCACCGAGATCTTCGGCATGCCGGTCTCCAAGGAGAAGAACGCCCACCTGCGGGAGCGGGCCAAGGCCATCAACTTCGGCCTGGCCTACGGCATGGGCGCCGGCGGCCTGGCCCAGGTGACGGGCATGCCGCTGGAGGAGGCCGAGCAGCTCCTGGGCCGCTACTTCGCCGCCTTTCCACGGGTCAAGGCCTACCTGGAGGAGGCCGCCCGTAGCGCCATCGAGCGCGGCTACGCCCGCACCATCGGCGGGCGGCGCCTGTACCTCTCGCTCGGCGACGCCGCCGAGCAGGAGGAGGCCGCGGCCGCGGTCCGGGTGGCCAAGAACATGCCCATCCAGGGGACCAACGCCGACATGCTGAAGGTGGCCATGGCCGGCATCCGCCGCCGGCTGCTCCTGGAAGGCCTGGACGCCATGATGGTGAACTGCGTCCACGACGAGATCCTGCTCGAGGCGGCCGAGGCCGACGCCTGGGCGACGGCCGAGCTGGTGCGGGAGGAGATGGTGCGCGCCGGAGAGCGCTTCATCCGGGCGGTGCCGGTCGAGGTCGAGGTGAGCGTCGCCGAGAGCTGGACCAAGTGAGCGTCAGGCGGGGTTGGATTCGATGAATGCGGCGTGCAGCCGGCGCACCGCTTCCTCCACTCGCGCCTCCGGCACGAGGAAGGTGATGCGGAACGACGAGGTGTGCAGGCCGCAGGACTCGCACCCCGCCTCGCGCAGCAGCTCGAGGGCGCGGCGCAGGATGGCGAAGCCCTGGGTGATGCCGGCGCCGATGAGCGACACCGCGCCCAGGTCGCCACGCACCGCCACCCGCTCTCCGAACCGCTCGCGCAACTTGCCCTGGAGCGCCGCGGGGTCCTCCAGGAACTCCCGCGACACCACCAGCGCGGCCCCCGGCCCCACGCCGAAACGGTGCATCGAGAGCTGTTTGCCCGGGAGCGCCTGCGTCTCCAGGAACTCGAGCAGCTCTCCGTCCGTGATGGCGCCCGGATCGGCGGCGGATATCACTCGCACCGATTTCTCGTGGGCGATGCCCACCACCCGGCCGGGGGCCTTGGGCGGAAACTTGCGCACGATGGTCTCGCTCCCCGTTCCGTCGGTGCGGCGCACGAAGATGGCGATGCCGGACTGCTTGGCGAACTCCACCGCCGCGGCGTTGAGCACCTTGGCCCCGTGCTCGGCCATCTCCTGCATCTCGGCGTAGCCCAGGTCGGGGATGTGCCGCACCGCGGAGACCAGCTTGGGGTCGGCGCTGTACACCCCGTCCACGTCACCGTAGATCTCGCACACACCGTCCAGGGCCGCCGCCAGGGCCACCGCGGTGGTGTCCGAGCCGCCCCGGCCCAGGGTGGTGATCTCGCGCCGGTAGGACATGCCCTGAAAGCCGGCCACGATGACGATGCGCCCCCGGGCCAGCTCGTCCTGGATGCGCACCGGGCGCACCTCGATGATGCGGGCGTCCGAGTGCCGGTCGTTGGTGATGATGCCGCTCTGGGAGCCGGTGAGCGACACGGCGTCCAGGCCGCGCTTTTGCACGGCCATGGAGAGCAGCGCCATGGAGATGCGCTCGCCCACCGAGATCAGCATGTCGAGCTCCCGCCGCGGCGGGTCGGGGTGGATGCGGCGCGCGAGCGCAAGCAGCTGGTCGGTGGTCTTGCCCATGGCCGAGACCACCACCACCACGTCCTTTCCCCCCCGCCGGGCCTCCACCACCCGCTCGGCCACCGCGCAGATCTTGTCCTCGTCCGCCACCGAGGAGCCGCCGAACTTCATGACCACGATGTTCATGAGGGAGCTGTGTACCAGAGCCCGGCCGCGCTTCGCAACCGAAATCGCCCGCGCCGCCCTTGACCCGGCCGGGCCGGCGCGCCTAGCCTGCGGTCATGGCCGCGCCGATGAGTTTTTCCGCCGCCCGCGCCGAGATGGAACGGCGCTACGGAGTCCTGGCCAGCCACGTCCCCGAGCTCATCGACATGCGCTTCGGGCGGCGGCGCGCCATCCAGCTCTCGCTTTCGGATGAGGAGTTCCGCGAGCACCGCCCGGCGCTGCTCGACTTCTGCCGGCGCGCCGGATTCGAGCTGCGCCCCAGAAAATCCCGCGGCGCCGTGAAGGCGCTGCTGCTGCGAAGCGATGGCCGCCTCGCGCCGGACCCCGAGGTAGAGGAAGAGATGGGGCGGTGGTTCGCTTATCCGGCCTGCTGTATCCGTCACTTCCCTTCGCTCGCGCAGGAGCCCTTCATCAACGCGCAGGACGCGCGCCTGGCCGGCCGTGAGTGGTTGCCCTTCGAGCTGAACCCGTATCTTCGCACCAGCCCCTTCCACCTCTTCAAGCACTTCCCGTGCCGGCCGGACTGCGCCGCCTCGCTCCGAGCGGCGCGGCGGCTGCTCGCCCTGGTGCGCGCTCACCAGCCGCGGCTCTCACGCGACATCGAGCGCTTCAACCGCTGGCCGGCCCTGGTCACCGGTGTGTGCGGCCTGGGGTTCGTGTTCGACGGGGAATTCTCTGGCGAGCGCCTGCGCTACCGCGAGACGGTGTCGAGCGGCGAGGCGGCGTCGCTGTTGCCGCTGTCCCGGCAGAACCGCCCCGAGGACGCCACGGTCTTCTCTCAACTCGCCGGTCTGCTGTCGAGCTGCGACGAGGTCGCCCTGGACGAACGGGGGCTGACGGGCTGGCGGCGGGGACAGCCGGTCGGGCGGGTGCGCCGGCCCGCGCACCTGGCCTGGCGCTGGTTGCGCTTCGCATGAACGCCCGGCACAGGCTCAGTGCCAGAAGCCGACGCCCAGGCACAGGTTGCTGTAGCGGCTGGCGATGTCGGCGGCGAACGATAGCCTCCACTCCCACACCAGCCGGAACAGCCGCACATCCGCCCCCGCCGTGAGGTGCAGCCGGCCCCAACTATCGCTGCGGCGGGCGGGCTCGAGGTAGGTGCCCGCGCGCAGTTGCAGGCGGTCGGCGATGACCTCCGACTCCGCCCCCAGCCGTACGCCGAAGGAGGGCCGCTCCCCGGCGCGCTGGCGCAGCTGGAGCAAAAACCCCTGGACCGTCACCGCGTCCTCGCTCGGCCCGATGAGCACAAGATCGAGCGCCAGACGGAGGAAGCGCCGCTCCTCTGCGGCGGGCGAGAAATTCCAGCGCCAGGAGGAGCCGAGCGTCACCTCCCAGGGCCGGAGCACCTGCCGCGGCATGTAGCGGCCGGCGACGGCCTCGTCTCCTCCCACCGTGCGCCTCAACGCCGCCGGGTAGGCGAAGGAAGCGCCGAAGGAGAGCCCGCTCTCGGGGACGCACAACAGCAAGCCCAGCCGCAAGAAGTTGCTCTGGAAGCCGACCAGTTTCTCGAAATCGTCCAGCCCCGAGCCCACCCGGCGTTTCACGTCCAGGAAGGCCCCGGCGTAGCCGGCGCCCAGGTACAGCGCCCCGGAGACGATCTCGTACGAGACGCCGAGGTCCACCTCGAGCAGCGAAAACTGAAACGCTTCCGCGTTGCCGCCCGCGCCGGCGGCGGAGAGATCGTAGTTCCGTCCGCGGAAATAGACCCCGGCGCCGAGCCGGCCGAACTGAAGCCCCAGCCCGCCGAGGAGGAAGGTGAACGACCCCTCGGACAGGCCCGGCAGGCCGCTGTTGTCGAGATCCATGTCCGAGCCCACGCCGGGGATGAGCCAGTCCAGGGCGATGTCGTAGTCGAACCAGCCGGTGCTGTAGCTCGTCCGGCGCGAGAGCGAAGCAGGGTTCATCGGAAAGGCCGCCACTCCCTCCGCCACCGCGGCGAAGGCGCCCCCCATGCCGATGATGCGCGAGGAGCCGCTCACGGTGGACTCGCTGTAGTCGAGGTTGAAGTCGGAGGCGGTGATCGGCGGATACTCCTGCGCGGCCACCTGGGTGAATGACAACCACGCCAGGGCCACGCCGCCGGCCAGCGACAGACGGCAGAGCGTTCGGGGGGCGTGCCACATGTCCCGTATCTATCACGGGAACGAATCTGGCGACAGCATCTGTTGACGTGCGGGACGGTTCGCGCGACAAACGAGCCGGTCGGGCATTTTCGGAGGCGACATGAACGCGGACTGGATTTTGGACTTTCCGGCGGCCATCACGGTGTGCGACAAGGACGGCACCATCCTGTCCATGAACCGCAAATCGGCCGAGGTCTTCTCCAAAGAGGGCGGCGAAACGCTGGTGGGCAAGAACGTCCTCGACTGCCACCCCGAGCCGGCGCGGGCCAAGCTGAGGGCCCTGCTCGCGGGCGGCGGCCCCAACGCCTACACCATCGAGAAGGCCGGCAAGAAGAAGCTCATCTACCAGTGCCCCTGGTTCCAGAACGGCGCGCCCGCCGGCCTGGTGGAGCTCTCCTTCGAGATCCCCTTCGACATGCCGCACTTCGTGCGAAAGGCGTGAACAACCCCGGCCTCCGGCCGGTGCCATGAAGACATCGCGGCGCACAACTATTGACAGCCGCGCCCCGTGTCACTCGAGCGCGGCGCGCCAGGCGAGTCCTCTATGTAGCGGAGCCGGCCCTGCGGTGAGCAACTAAGAGGACTCGCCGTCAAGCAGCCGCGCCCCGTGTCACTCGAGCGCGGCGCGCAACGCGAACGCTACGGCTCGGGGATGATGCCCGGGGGCAGCCCCGGCTTGTCGCCGGCGATCGGGGGATCTTTCGGCGATGGCGGCGGTGAACCTTGCTTATCGCCGGCGTGGTCGAGATACGTCTCGCCCTCGTCGCGCACGCTGCCCGGGGCGGCGAACACCAGCCCCAGCCGGCGCGCCTCGGCCACGTACGAGCCCGAGGAGAGCCGCAGCTCGCCCTGGGGCGTGACCACGATGGCCGACTCGCCCAGCACCGGGCACTTGTCCTCACACTGGCCGCAGCCGTTGCAGCGGCTGGGATCGACCACCGGCAGCCCCACCCGGTGCTCGGCGTCACGCTTGAAGAAGATGGCGTTGTAGGGACACTGCTCGTCGCAGATCTGGCAACGCCGGTCCTGGGCCCAGGCCAGGCAGCGATCGCGCACGATGACGGCGGTGCCGATCTTGGCGTGCTGCTTCTCGAGGAGCGGCAGCGGCCGGATGGCCCCGGTGGGACAGACGTGGCCGCACACGGCGCAGGTCTGCTCGCACGCCGCGTGGCGCAGGTCGAGGTGCGGCGCCCACAGGCCCTCCAGGCCGGCGCGGTGCCAGTCCGCCTGCAGGGTGTTGGTGAGGCAGGCGCGCAGGCACTCGCCGCAGCGCACGCAGCGCGTAAGGAACTCCGGCTCCGGCAGCGCCCCGGGCGGGCGGATGAGCCTTCCCTCGCGGTAGGGCAGCGGCAGGAAAGACTTCGAGGGGTGGAGCAGATCCGCGCGCGCCAGCACCGCCGTGCCCGCCCCACCGGCGATGGCCGCCACGAAGCCGCGGCGCCGCAAGCGCGGCCCGGGCTGATCGAGCGCGGCGTCGCGCCGCACGAAGGAGAAGCGCACCGACTTCTCCGGGCAGACCTTCACGCAGTGCAGGCACACGATGCACTCGGCCCGGTCGGTATTCTTCCCGCCCTCGTGGATGGCGCCGGTGGGGCACTCGCGGGCGCAGCGGTTGCAAGCGGTGCAGCTCTCGGCCACCCGGCGGCGGTAGGGCGCGAAGTGCCCGGTCAGGCCCAACAGGCCGCCCAGCGGGCACAGGTGGCGGCACCAGAACCGCGTCTGCATGCGGGAGAGGAGCAACAGCAGAACCAGCAGCACGGCGAACAGCAGCGTCCCCGCGAAGGCCGGCAGGATGAGCTCGAGGTAGGCGAGCTCCACCCAGCCCACCGCCGCGCCCAGCGGCCGCAGCACGGACAGCGCCACGTCGCCGAGCACCAGCGCGGCCGGGTAGAACACGGTGGCGGTAAAGCGCGTCGCCATCACCAGCGGGTCCATGAGCCCGAGCCAGGAGAACCCACAGGCGGCCGCCCCGACGGCGACCAGCAGCAGCGCGTACTTGGCCGGGCGGGCCCGGCGGTACTTCTCGCGGTTGTCCTTGGGATTGAGACGCCGTCCCAGGTAACGGTCCGAAAGGTCAAAAAGCGCGCCCAGCGGACAGACGTGGCTGCAAAACACCCGCCCCATGACCGCGGCCAGCAGCAAGAAGAGAAGCGACACCAGCAGAAGCGGCACGACCACTCGCCCGGCCAACATGGTGAGCAGCGAAAGCAGCGGATCCGAGAACAGGAAGAAATCCACCGGCCACAGCGCCCGGCCGCCGAAGGAGGCGAGCCACAGCAGCGAGACGAACAGCACGGCCGAGAACACCTGCAGGCCGCGGCGCAGGCTGACCTTCCAGATCAATCCCGCGGAGAGCAGTGTCCCCAGGGCGAAAAAGACAAAGGCCGGGTGCAACCCGGTATCCGGTCCGGTTCCCATGATCGGGCAGGCTAGATCATTTCGAAGCATCGATCAAACTCGCGCCCGTCGCGGCCGGGCGCCAGACGGGCTGGTTTTTCCGCGTTCGCTTCCTTGCTTGTCGATCGGGCCGCTGTTACAATGGCCGCTGCACTCGGAGCGAAGGCCGAAACGTGAGCCCACCGAAATCTTCCCAGATGGTTCCCGGCTTCAACCACAACATCAACCACAAGGGGAAGATCTACCACATCCAGACCGAGGACAGCGGCGTCAACAACCCCCACGTCATCACCCACCTGTTCGTGGGCGGCAACATCCTGGCCACCAAGAAGACCTCGTACGCGGACATCGTGAACGCCGAGAACCTGCAAGACGTGGTGCGCGAGCTCATGCAGGAGCAGCACAAGGCCATGCTGCGCAACCTGATCAACGGCGTGTACGACGGCCTGGACGAGGGTGGCGCCGCCGCCACCCCGCCCCCGATGGCCGCCGCCGGGGGTGCCTTCGCCGCGGCGCCCCTGCCGGTGGCGCCGGCCTCACCTCCCGCCGCATCCCCCGCCGTGCCTGCGCCCGCGCCGTCGGCACCGCCCCCGGCCATTCACCCGCTGGCCTCGCGACCGCCGGTCCCGGCCGCGCCGCCCGCCGCGAAACCGGCGCCGCCGCCGCTGGCCCCCCCGGTGGCACGCCCCATCCCGGCACCCGCGCCACCGGCAGCGGCAAAACCCATCCCGCCACCGGCTTCGGCCCCATCGGCTCCAGCGGCCGCGCCGGCGACGCGCCCGCAGGCCCCCGCCGCGCCGCC
>CAZLNM010000034.1:0-44309 GCA_964561025.1 uncultured Myxococcales bacterium | reverse complement strand
CGGGAGCGGTGGCGGAAGATGTTCTCCAGCACCACGATGGAGTCGTCCAGCAGGCGCCCCACGCCCAGCGCCAGGCCGCCCAGGGTGAAGGTGTTGAGGCTCTGGCGCCCGATGAAGAAGAGCAGCATGAAGGTCGCCAGCAGCGACAGCGGGATGGACAGGGCGATGACCAGGGTCGAGCGGAAGGAGCGCAAAAACAGAAAGATCACCAGGATGGCCAGCACGGCGCCCATCAGGGCCTCGTTGGCCAGCGAGTCGATGGAGGCGCGGATGTACTGGGACTGATCGAAGGTCGGGGCCACGCTCACGCCGCTCGGGATTCCCCGCAGGCGCGGGATGGCCGCGAGCACCCGGTCCACCACCTCGACCGTGTTGGCCCCGGGCTGCTTGCGCACCCACAGGTTCACGCCGCGCTTGCCGTTGACCCGCACCAGGTTGGTGAGGTTCTCTCCGCCGTCCTCGACCACGGCCACGTCGCGCACCAGCACCGCCGCCTCGCCGTCGGCGCTCACCTTGACCGGAAGCTCGGCGAAGCGCTGCACCTCGTCGATCTGGGTATCGGTGAAGAGGCTGTATTCCACCTCGCCGACGGGCAGGCTGCCCGAGGGCATGAGGAAGTTGGCCTGGGAGACGGCCGCGGTGAGATCGGCGCAGGAGAGGTTGCGCGCCGCCAGCGCGTCGCGGTCGGCCAGGATGTTCACCTGGCGCACCCGGCCGCCGCTGATGTTCACCGTGGCCACCCCCGGCAAGCGCTCCAACTGCGGCAGCACCGTGTTGTAGCCCAGGTCGTACAGCTCCCGATCGTCCTGGGTCTCGCCTGACAGGGTGAGCCCGATCACCGCTATGTTGGACATGTCGACCTTGACCACGAACGGAGGTTGGGTGCCGGGCGGGAGGGCCGCCATGATCTGTTGCACCTTCTGGATACAGTCGGTGGCGCCGGTGTTGATGTCGGCGCCCCAGTCGAAGTACACCCGCAGGATGGCCATGCCCTGGCGGGCGGTGCTCTCGATGTAGGTGGCGTTGGGCACGCTGGAGAGGGCGCGCTCGAGCGGGATGACCAGCGAGGCCTCCACGTCGCGCGGCCCGGCGCCCGGGTAAACCACCCCGACCACCGCGATGGGGACGGTGATCTCCGGGAAGAGATCCACCGGGATTCGCTTGAGGGAGATCCAGCCCAGCACGGCCAGCACCACCGCGACCATCAACACCGCCACGGGGTTCTTGAGAGCGGCCCGCGTCAGCATGCGCTACTTCCCGCCGCCCGGGGCGTCCACGGTTCGAACATTCACGCCGTCCCGGAGCAGCTCACGTCCCACCACCACCAGCCGGTCGCCCGCGGACAGGCCCTCGACCACCTCGACGCGGCCGTCGGGGAGCGTCCGCCCGAGCCGGAGTGTGACCTCGCGGGCGCGGTCGCCTTCCACCACGTAGGCGCGGCCGGTCCCGCCCTCCTGCCGGGCCAGCGAGAGCGGCGGCGCCAGCAAGACGCCCTTGAGCTCTTCGAGCACCGCCTCCACCCGCCCGAACATCCCTGGCAGGAGAGCCCGCTCCGGGTTGTCGAACTCCATCTCCACCTCCATGGTCCGGGTGGCCGGGTCCAACCCGGGGGAGAACCTCTTGAGCACGCCCGGGAGGCGGCCCGGCAGGCCGTCCACGGTGAGGATCACCGGGTGACCCTCTCGCAGGAAACGCAGGTCGGCCTGGGGTACCGCCGCCACCGCCTTGATGCGCCCGATGGCCGCCACCAAAAACAGCGGCTGCCCCCCGGGGCTCACCAGGCTGCCTACCTCGGCGTTGCGCTTCATGACCACGCCGTCGAAGGGAGCCAGGATGTCCGCGTACCCGGCCCGTGTCCGGCTGAGCCCCAGGTTGGCCTGGGCCACCTCCACCTGCGCCTCGGCCGTGCGCAGGGCGGTGCGGGCGGCGTCCACCTCCGCCTGCGACACGAGCTGGTCGCGCAGCAGGCGCTCGAGCCGCTCCAGGTTCTGGCGCGCGTTCTCCAGGGTGGCCTGGGACGACTGCAGGCCGGCGGCGGCCTGGCGCTGCTGCTCGGTGAGCTCGTCCCGCTCGATCACGGCCAGGCGCTGGCCGCGGCGCACGCGGTCCCCGCGATCGACGAACCAGGCCGTCACGTACCCGGAGGTCTTGGCGGACACGCCGACCTGCTCCTGCGGTTGCAAGGTGACCAGGAAGCTGCGCCGGATCTGCTCGTCGACCGGCTGCACGATCCCCACCTGGACCAGCGGCAAGCGCGCCCCGGCGTCCTTTCCGGCCGCCGCCTTTTCGGACGAGCAGGCCGAGGAGGCGAGGGTGAAAAGCAGAACACACAGCGCTCCCGGCGATCGCAGCGATACGGGCGTCATGATTCTGGCTCCGGTTCTCATTTTTCTTTCCAGCGCTCGGGGAGGCGGCCCAGGACCCGCTGCAGGGTGACCCAGCACACGGCCAGCTCGTACCGGGCCCGGACCAGCGAGGCCTCGGCGTTCGCCAGCGAGGCCTGGGCGTCCAGAAGCTCCACCTGGTTGCCGGTGCCCGCCTCGTAGCGGCCGTCCGCCAGGCGCAGCGCCTCGCGCGCCGCCCGGACCGCGGCGTTCACCGGCCCGAGGCGTGTGCGCGCGTCCGCGAGCATGCGCAGGGCCTGCTCCGCCTCCATGCGAACCTGAAGCCGAAGGCTCTCCAGGTTGGCGCGCAGCGAACCCAGCACGGCTTCGGCCTCGCCGATCTCGTGCCGGGTCGAGAACCCCGAGAACAACGGCAGAGAGATCCCGATCCCGAGCGACCAGTTGTACACCAGCGCGTCGAGTTCGGTCCCGCCGTAGTTGAACCCGGCCTGGGCGAACAGGATGGGGTAGTAGCTGGCTCGCCGTTGTTGTACCACGGCTTCTTGCGCCCGGATCCGGTGGATGAGCGCCGTGACCTCGGGCCGGTTGATGAGGGCCTCCGAGAGCGCGTTCTCCAGCTCGGGAACGGGCTCCTGGCCGAAGGAGTCGGGGAGCGGCTCGACCACGAAGTCGAACCGTTCGCCGCTGCCGAAGGTCGCCGCCAGCGCCGCCTGGGAGAGCGCCAGGGCATCCTGGGCCTGGAGCAGCGAGGAGGCGGCGTTCTGGGCATCGGCCTCGGTGCGCACCACGTCGATGAGGGGGCGCAGGCCGGACTCGAACATGGCGCTCGCCCGCTTTGCGTATCGGGTGGCTTGATCGCGCGAGCGCTCGGCCACGCCGAGCATTTCTTGAGCGGAGAGGACCGCCACGTAACGGCTGACCACGATGGCCCACAGGTCCAGGCGGGCCCGCGTGAGGTCGGACTCGGAGGCGCGCGAGAGGCTCTTCGTCTGGTCGGCAAGCCCGCTCGTCCGGCCGAAGTCGTACACCGTCTGCCGGAGGTTGAGCGAGAAGTTGAAGTAGTGGTATGGGGTGAGGCTGGGATCGGCGGCAAACTGCTTGAAGTTCATGCCCGGGCGCGGGACGAAGTTGCCGCTCTGGGGGAGGTAGGCCGCTTCCAGGTTGATCACCGGCAGGTATCCGGCGGTGGTTGCCGCCTGGCGCTCGGCGGTGGCCTCGAGCATGTTCTTGGCAGAGATGAGAGAAGGGTCGTTGCGGAAGGCCAGGTCGAGGGCGTCATCCATGGTGAGCCTGCGCGGTGCCTCGGAGGCCCGCGACAAAGAACAAACTACAAAGAACACGAGCGCGCCCGTTCCGAGGGAATGCCCGCGTGAATAGGGAACCAGGCTCATTCGCATGACCTCACAGCCGCCGCTGACCGCAGTCGCTGGTATCATGGGCTCGGCTGTTTACCGCTCGGTAACATAGTCGTCTTGGCTTTTTCATGCAACAAATTTTCGGCGACCATCGTTACCTTGACTGTAAAGGTATTGTCATGTATGGTACATCGGTTTTTTCGATGGATTTCATTGGAGGAACAAGATGGCCCGGACCAAGATATCGACGACGGTCTACATCACCCAGGAACAGGCCGAAAAACTAAAGCTCCTGCACAAGAAGACCAAGGTTCCTGTGTCCGAGTACATCCGTGAGGGGATCGATCTGGTGCTCGAAAAACACGTCAACGAACTCCCCGGCCAGATCATGCTGGTCAATCCTCCCCGCTGAGGCCGCGAATGACCTCCCACGCCCTGGTGACAGGGGGAGCCGGGTTCATCGGTTCCCATCTATGCGAGCGCCTGCTAAGTACCGGCAGGAGAGTGACCTGTATCGACAATCTCATCACCGGCTCGCTCGCGAACATCGAGGGCTTGTTTGGCAAAGATGGTTTTTCATTTGTAAAGCAAGACATAACTAATTTCATCTATGTCTCCGGAGCAATAGACGAAATCTATCATCTCGCTTCTCCTGCGAGCCCGGTGGACTATCAGCTGTATCCCATCGAGACCTTGAAGGTCGGCTCACTGGGAACGCGCAATGTCCTGGGACTCGCGAGGGAAAAGAAAGCGCGCGTTCTCATCGCCTCGACCTCCGAGGTGTACGGTGATCCGGAGGAGCACCCGCAAAAGGAGTCTTACTGGGGGCACGTGAACCCGATCGGCCCTCGTTCGATGTACGACGAGTCGAAGCGATTCTCCGAGGCGCTGGTGATGGCGTATCACCGCACGCACGGGCTCTTGACCCGTATCGTGCGAATCTTCAACACCTACGGGCCCAGGATGCGCGCGAACGACGGCCGGGCGGTGCCGAATTTCATCTGCCAGGCCCTGGCCGGTGAAGACATCACCGTGTACGGAGACGGGACGCAGACCCGCAGCTTCTGTCATGTATCCGATCTCGTCGAGGGCCTTGTGCTCGCCATGGAGCGGGCCGACTCCGATCCGGTGAACCTGGGGAATGACCACGAGAACAGCCTCATGGAGATCGCTCAGAAGATCAAGGAGTTGACAAAAAGCTCCTCTCGAATCGTCCATCGGCCGCTGCCGCAGGACGACCCGCGCGTCCGCCGGCCGGACATCTCCAGGGCGAAGAGCCTCCTCGGCTGGGCGCCGCGCGTCGGGCTCGAGGAGGGCCTGCGCGACACCATCGAGTACTTTCGTAGAATCGGAGCCAAGCGATGAAGATCCTGGTCACCGGCGGCGCCGGCTTCATCGGATCGCACGTGGCGGAGAGGATGCTCTCGCTCGGGCATCGGGTGCTGATCGTCGACGACCTGTCGAGCGGAAAGCAAGAGAACCTTCCCCCGGGCGCGCAGTTCTTTCGCTGCGACATCCGCAGCGATGAGTGCGCTCGCTTGATCCGGGACGAGCGGCCCGAGGCGGTATTCCACCTGGCGGCTCAGATGGACGTCCGCAAGTCGGTGGCCGATCCCATGCTGGATGCCGACATCAACGTGCGGGGGTTCATCCGGGTGCTCCAGGCGGCCGCGGATTCGGGCTGCCGGGTGGTGGTGTTCTCTTCCACCGGCGGCGCCATCTACGGTGAGCAGGAGCGCTTTCCAGCAGGCGAGGACCATCCCTGCCGGCCGGTGAGCCCGTACGGCACCTCCAAGTACTGCGGCGAGCAATACCTGCGCTACTTCGGCGAGATGGCCGGCATGCGCACCGTCGCCCTGCGCTACGCCAACGTGTACGGCCCGCGCCAGGATCCGCACGGCGAGGCCGGCGTGGTGGCCATCTTCGCCCGGGCCTTGCTCCAGGGGGGCACGCCCCGCATCTTCGGTGACGGACGGCAGACCCGGGACTTCGTGTTCGTGGGCGACGTGGTGGCGGCGAACCAGGCGGCGCTGGAGCGCGAGGTGCGCGGGGTATTCAACATCGGCACCGGCGTCGAGACCGACGTGATTACGGTGTTTCGAACCATGGCCGAGCTGGCCGGGTTCTCGCGCGAGCCGGAGTTTTTGCCGGAGCGCCCCGGCGAGCAGCGGCGCAGCGTGATCGACCCGGGCCGGGCGCGGGAAGGCCTTCTCTGGCGACCCGCGGTCGGAATCCGCGAGGGGCTACGGACCACCTTGGACTACTTCCGCACCAAGCTGGAGAGGCGATGAAGACGACCCATCCGTCCGGCAACATGCCCAAGTGCTGGAGCCAACGCCTGTGGTGGATCTCGGTCCCGCTGGCCCTGGTGCTGGCGTACCTGGTGCTCTCCAACTTCGAGATGGGCTACTGGGTGTTCTTGATCTCGCTGGGGGCCTTCGTCTCGGCCGGGTACATGGGGGGATACTGGCTGGGGACGCTCATCGACCGCAAGTACCGCACCGAGAAAGGCCTGCGGCGGCAGGAACGGCGCACGGGACGGGCGCTGTTGCGCTGGCTGCGGCGCGTGGCCCGGCGGAAACGTGACCGCCTGGAGCCGGTGGTGCTGCGCCGGCTCGAGGAGGGCATTCAGCGCCTGGCCGATGGGCTGGGCAACCCCGCGGCCAGCCGCGAGGAGCTGTTCGCGGAGCGGCGGCGCATGGAGGAGTTCGCCGAGGAGCATCTGCGGCGGTTCCGCAAGAGCGTGGTGCGCGAGTACGTGGAGAGCATCGGCTTCGCGGTGCTCATCGCGCTCTTTTTGCGTGCCTTCTTCATCGAGGCCTTCCAGATCCCCTCGGGATCGATGATCCCGTCGCTGCGGGTCGGCGACCACATCTTCGTAAACAAGCTGGCCTACGGGGTGCGGCTGCCGTTGCTCCCCCTGAAGATCTTCGGCAAGCGCATCGGCGCGGTGTCGTGGAACTGGTCGCAGCCCCGGCGGGGCGACGTGATCGTCTTCATCACGCCCGAGAACGAGGAGGAGGACTACATCAAGCGCGTGGTGGCGGTGGCCGGCGACACCCTGGCCATCCAGGACAACCAGCTCATCGTCAACGGCCAGCCGGTGGCCCAGGACGATCGGGGGAGCTTCGAGTACAACGAGCTGGATCAGAACGGCCGCTTCGTGGGCGTGGTGGAGACGCGCCGCTTCGAGGAGACCTTCGAGGGCGGCCGGCCGCATCCCATGCTGCGCAAGAGCTGCGAGAGCGACCGGGACTGCCTGCGCATCGACGCCGCCTGCGACCGCGACAAGAAGCTGTGCCAGCAGGGCCACTACACCTTCCAGCCCGAGCTGAACCATCCCGAGCAACGCCTGTGGGGCCCCTGGACCGTCCCCGCGGGGTACGTCTTCTGTATGGGGGACAACCGCGACAACAGCCGCGACAGTCGCTTCTGGGGACCGGTGCCCCTCGAGTTCATCAAGGGCCGGGCCGAGTTCATCTGGTGGTCGTACCGGGAGGAGCGGGTGCAATGGGAGCGCATGTTCACCGCCATCGAGTGAAGCCGGCGAGGTTGCCAGTGATCCTTGCCGGGAGAAACGGCGGGGTCGTGGTCAAGGTGGTGGTGTTTCTACTGGTGGCCGCTGCGGTGTACTTCGGGGTGATGCTGATCCCGCCCTACGTGGAGAACTTCAAGTTCGACTCGGCGCTCGACGCGGTGGCCCGGCACTCGGTGATCGAGAAGAACGACAACGTGTTGCTCTCGATGATCCAGAAGGAGGCCGCCACCCTGGGCATCCAGGTGCTCGGCGACGATATCTCCATCCAGCGCGATCCGGAGAATTCCTCCATCTCCATCCGCACCCGCTATCGGCGCGTGGTGGTCCTCAAGCCGTTCGGCGCGACTTTGTCGCTGGATTTCTCCAACGATGCCCAGCAGAAGCCCTAACGGCGCCGATCCGCCGCCGGGCGGAGGGACCTTGCGCATCCTGGGCGCGCGCATCATCGATCCCACCCAGGGGCTGGACCGAGCGGCGGACCTGTGGATCCGGGAAGGGCGGATCGCGGCGCTGGCGCCGGTCGGCCGGCTGCCCCCCGCGCTGCCGGGAGAGCCCGTGATCCGGGCGAAGGGCCTGTGGCTGGTGCCCGGGTTCATCGACCTGCACGCCCACCTGCGCGATCCGGGCCAGACCGAGGCCGAGGATCTCCAAAGCGGCAGCCGGGCCGCCGCGGCGGGAGGATTCACGACCGTGGTGTGCATGCCCAACACGCGCCCGCCGCTCGATCGCGCCCGGCGCGTGCGGAACCTGGTGCTACGCGCCGAGCGGTTGGCCGGGGTGCGAGTGATCGTGGCGGCGGCCCTGTCGCTGGATCTGGCGGGAGAGCGGCCCGGAGATTTCGATGCGCTCATCCGCGCCGGCGCCGGGGCGCTGTGCGATGACGGCGTGGGAACCGCCAGGGAAGCGGTGCTGGCCGCGGCGTTGAAGGCGAGCCTGCGCCACGGGGTTCCCGTCATGGTCCACTGCGAGGACCGGACCCTCAGCGCGGGCGGGGCGGCGCGCCAGGGACCCACGGCGCGCCGGTGGGGGCTGCCGGAATGGCCCGCGGAGGCGGAGTGGCGCAGCGTCGAGCGGCACCTGGCAACCCTGCGCCGCATCCCCGGGCACCTCCACCTGCAGCACCTCTCCTGCGCCCGCTCGCTCGAGCTGCTCCGCGCGGGACGCGCCCATGGGTTGCACCTCACCGCCGAGGTCACCCCGCACCACCTGGCCCTGGCGGACCGTGATCTGCCGCGAGCGGAGGGGAGGGCGGATCCGGATCCACGCTTCAAGATGAACCCGCCGCTGCCGACCCGGCGGGATCGGGCCGCCTTGCTCCAGGCCCTGCGCGATGGGACCATCGACGCGGTGGCGACCGATCACGCCCCGCACACCGCCGAAAAGAAGTCTTTGCCTTTCGCATCCGCGCCGTTCGGCGTGGTAGGGCTGGAGACCGCGGCCGCGATCCTGTTCGAGCGAGTCCGCGACGGGACCATCTCGCGCTCGCGCTGGGTGGAGCTGCTGGCCGCGGGGCCGGCGCGGGTGCTGGGCCTCGATCGGGGGCACCTGCGCCCGGGGGCCACCGCCGACGTGTGCTTGTTCGATCCCGCGGCTGGCTGGATCGTTCGAAAGAGCGACCTGCGTGGAAAATCGTCCAACAGCCCGTTCCTCGGACGGCGGGTCCGCGGCCGGGTGGTGGCCACGTGGGTCGCGGGGCGCTGTCTGTTCTGGCGCCGGAAACACCGAGGCTGATCATGGAGCAGACGCCGCTCGATCCCATCCTGGCCGAGATGAGCCAGCCGCCGCAGCTGGCCGAGATTCAACGTGCCCGCAAGGAGTTCTTCGCGGCCATCCCGGATCTCGGGGAGGACGATCCTTCCTTCGAGGCCTTGATGGCGTTCTTCCTGAGTTGGTTCGTGCTCGATCGCCCCTTGGACGGGCAACCGGCCACGCCGCTGCAATGGTACGCGGCGAACCCCGAGCGCACGCCGGAGCAGCGCGCGCTGTGCATCGCCCTGAGCGCCAACCGCCACAGCCTGTTCCGGGTGGAGAAGTTCGGCGCGGGCAGCGTGGTGCTGCGGGACCTGTTCCTCAACGAGCCGCTCAAGGTCATCGAACGGCGACAACTGGCCGGCCTGCGCCCCAAGGACATCCTCGAGGCGCGGCTGTTTCCGCGGGAGCCGGGGCTGGTGTTCCTCTCGGGCAACTTCCTGGTCCACCCGGCGGCAGCGGCGCGCGTCATCACCCGTGTCGTCGAGGAGCACCGCGCCACCGGCCATCCCCCCCGGCAGCAGATCCTGGACCGCCTGCGGGTCGGATGCTTCCGCTACCGGGATCGCTTCCGCGAGCGCGTCGACGCGGCCCGCCTGTACGCCGAGGCCTTGGAGCCTAGGGCGACACCGGAGCCGAGTCCGCCGACATCTGGGTGAGCGCGCGCATCGCCTCGCCGGTCTCCTTGAGGTGCGCCGAGGGGAGGCGCAGGGTCATGGCCAGGCGCTCGGGCGTGGAGTCGAAGGAGAGGAAGATCCCGCTCTGCATCTTGGCGCCGGATTTGGCGCCGGCCAGCATGGGGTTCAGCAGGCCCATGGTGTTGTTCATCATCCCGCTGATGGACATGAACATGAAAGCTCCGCTCTGCTTCTCGATCCCTCCCGCCGCCGACTGGAAGTAAGGGGCGGCGGCGATCCCGGCCTCTTTTTTCCGCGCGCGATCGAGCAGGGCCTTGATGCGCGCCACGGGATCCTTGCCCATGGACATCAGCATCTTGCCGTCGGAGAAGGCGAACACCAGCCGCATGCGCTCGCCGTACATGCGCTTGAGCATCTCGGCCTCTGCCGGCGCCATCTCGCTGGTGTCGAAGGTGAAATCGAAGCCGGTGAGCTCGACGCCCTGATGCTCCCCGAGTTTTCCAGGGAGCGACACCTGGTACTTGATCCCCGGCACGGTGAGTTTCGGGGCGGCCGCCTCGACGAGTTTCAGGGTCTTTGCCAGCGCCGCCTTGGCCTTGGCCTCGTCCCGCAGCGCCACGATCTCGTCCAGGCCGAGCCCGTCGGCCGAGATGTCCTCCACCGCCGCGAGCTCGTCGCCCAGCGAGTCCAGCATGTCCTGGATCACCGCTTTCCACTCGGGAGCGACGCCCTCGTCGAAGACGGTGCCGAGCAACTGTTGCGAGAACTCCAGCAGATCGGATTTCACCAGGTCCCACTGGATGTTCATGCCCATGGCCAGGAAACCCTGCGCCGGCAGGAGGGCGTAGAGTTGCTGGGGCGTATTGCGCTTCTGGGCGGCGAGGAGCCTGGAAAAGAACGATCCCGGCTCGCACCACAAACCCGCCTTGAGGATGAGCGCCTCGTCGGCGGTGCCCAGCACCACCTGCACCGTGCGCATCTGCTCGATGGCCGAACCCGTCTTGTCGAGCATCCAGCCGTACATGAATACCACCGGTGGCGTCGCCACGTTCGATTGCTCGAGCATTTGCATAAATGTCTGCCGGGTCTGCTGGAGGGAAGCGCGGATCTCCGGGCCGTAGAGCTTGCGGAGCCGGTCGATCTGGAGCTGGAACACGAGATTTCGGGACTTGATCTCGGCGGCGGGATCGATTTTCGAGCCCACCAGGACCGCCGCGCGCGAGGCCCCGAGCCAGGCCCGGCCACCCTCGACCCGCACGTAGAGCTTCTCCTTGGGGCGCGGCACCGCTTCCGTATCGGCGCCGCCCTTGAATACGGCGTAGGTGTCCACGCCGCCGCTCTGCAGCTCGACGACGCCTTCCTTCTCCTCGATGGTCTTCCAGGCAGGAGAGAGGGCCGCGACGAAGTCGTCCTTTCCGGTCACGCTGATGCGCAGGACTGCCGGATCGGGATACTCCTTGGGATTGAGAAGCAGCACGGCCGCGGGCCGGTTGAGGTCCACCACGTGGGTCTTCGAAAGCCCCATCTCCATGAGAACCCGGTTGAGCTGCATGGAGAGCATCCCGGGCATGACGAGCCCGGTCGCCGCCAGCACTTTCTCAACATCGGCGACCAGCGTCGCCGGGCTTGCGCAGGCGAATACCCCCACGACGTCTTCTGGAAGCGAGATCGAGCCCATCAAATCTACCGCGGCGGGAGGAATAGTGATTGGGCCTTCTGCCGCAGGCTCTTTCTTTTTGCAACCAGACAGGACGAGACCGAGCGCCACGATACACAAGAGCCCCAAGAAATTCCTTCTCATGGTTTTCCTCCAGTCAGCATTGTGGCCTGTGTAACACTGGTTCACTTGCGCCGGCAAGCCAAATCTTCGTATTGGTGATAACTATTCGAATATAAGAGTGAAATCAAAAAATCGGATTACTTGAACCGAAGTTCTTGTATCACTGCAAACCGATTTTGCCGTTGACAATTTCGATCAAAGAAGGTATGCTGTACACATGTACAGTGGTCGCAAAGACATTGTACAAGACCTTCCGGCGCCTGACGGTCCCAAGGTCATCGGCGTCGAGGTGGAACGGGCCTTCGAGCGCCCGTTCCGAAAGTGCCAGCAAGGGATGTTGGTATTGAACGTGGCCGCCGGCTGTTCGTTCGGCTGCCTGTTCTGTCCTCTCAGCCACAGGCTCTCCCGGACAAACGAGATTCAGCTGCGGGTGAACCTGCCCGGCGTTTTGGAGCGCGAGATCCAGGCCCGGCGCAAGAACGACCGCCTACCAACGGCCGTCTTCCTCAATACAACCACCGACCTGTTCCAGCCCATCGACTCGCTCCTCACGGTCACCCACGAGGTGCTGCGCATCCTGCTCTCCGAAGGGCTGGAGGTGTCATTTCAGACCCGTGGGCTGGTCCCGGAGGGGTTCGGCGAGCTGCTTTCGGCGTATCCCGGCAAGGTGCATGCCCAGGTGTCGCTGTTCGCCATGAGCCGCGAGCTGACACGGCTGTACGAGCCGGGCGCCCCCGACCCGCTGGAGCGGCTCGAGAGCATCCGTCGGCTGCTGAAGTGGGGCGTGGACGTGCGGGGGCGTCTCGAGCCTCTCATCCCGTTCGTCTCCGACACCGCGGGGCATCTGGACGAGCTCTTACGACACCTGCGCTCGGCAGGCGTGCAGCGCGCCACCGCCGCCTACCTTGTGCTTCGGCCCCAGATCCTGGACCGGCTCCAGGAGCTCTTGCCCGCCGCTCATTACCATCTCATCAAGGGGAGCTTCCGGGGACAGGCCTGGCAGAAGGAAGGGTTGTACTCCCAGGTGCGGATGTTGCCCCTGTCCACCCGCAACCAGGGGTACGAGCGCCTGCGGGCCGCCGCGCGCCGCGCGGATCTTGCGGTGTCCATCTGCGCCTGCCACGATCCCCAGGCGGGCGAGTCGTGCTGGGAGCAGGCGACCGTTGCTCCCGCCGCCGGAAAGCGCGGCCAGCTCGACCTGTTCTCTCAGGGCTGACATCACTCAAATCCATTGACGCAGAGAGGGCGGGCTTGTTATGGTTCGGCCCGAAGCGACGGCGTTTCGTCGCGAGCGCAGGGGAGAGCACGGCCGTGAAGCCGATCGTCTTTGGAAAAACCGACGTCGGGCGCAAGCGGGAGCACAACGAGGACGCCTTCTTCATCGACGAGGAGCTGGGGCTCTTCATGGTGGCCGATGGCATGGGAGGGCACGCCGCCGGCGAGGTCGCCGCGGCCAAGGCGGTCGAGGTCATCCATGGGCACCTGGCCGCCCAGGTCGAGCGGCTGTCCCAGTACCGCGCCCAGCCGACGGTGGAGGCGCGCGACCAGATCCTCGAGCTGATCGAGGAGGCCGTGCAGAAGGCCTGCGGCGTGATCTATCACCTGGCGCAGGAGGACAAGGCGCGCCACGGCATGGGCACGACGTTGTCGTTGCTGCTGCTGGCCGGGCCGGAGGCCTTCATCGGCCACGTGGGTGACTCCCGCGTGTACCTGCAGCGCGAGGGCCACGTCCACCAGCTCACCGTGGATCACACGCTGATCAACGAGCAGCTGAAGCGCGGGGTCATCTCCAAAGAGGAGGCCACCGCCGCCCGGTACAAGAACGTGATCACCCGCGCGGTCGGCATCCAGGAGCGGGTGCGGGTCGACACGCTGCACCTGGACGTGCTGCCGGGCGATCGTTTCATCCTGTGCAGCGACGGCCTGCACGGCTACCTCAAGCCAGGAGAGGTCGAGAAGATCACCGGGAGCGCCACGGCCGCGGAAGTCCCCGAGCGCTTCATCAACCTGGCCAACCAGCGCGGCGGCCGCGACAACATCTCGGTCATCTACCTCGAGATGCCGCCGGGGGACGAGGAAGCCTCGCGCGAGGCGCGCCAGCGGCTGGAGACCATGCGCAACGCGCCGCTGTTCAAGTACCTGAGCTACCGCGAGCTGGTCACGCTGGTGAACCTGGCCTACACCCGCGGAGCCCGCGCGGGGGAGCGCATCATCGAGGAGGGAGTGACCGGCGACGAGCTGTTCCTCATCGTGAGCGGGAGCGCTCGCGTGCTCAAGGGGGATCAGACCATCGCCCGGCTGGGGCAGGGGAGCCACTTCGGAGAGATGGCGCTGATCGACAACGCCCCGCGCTCCGCCAGCGTGGAGGCGGGCGAGCCGACCCGGCTGCTGGTGATCGGGCGCAAGCCCTTCTACGACTACATCCGCAAGGACACCACCGCCGGCCTGAAGCTGCTGTGGAGCTTCTTGCAGATCCTCACCCTGCGCCTGCGCACAGCGGACGAGCGGCTGCGCGAGGCCCAGGAAGAGCTGGCCGTGCAGCAGGTCCAGCCCGACTGGATCCTTCCCGACGATTGAGTCGTTGCGGCGCGGTTGCACCCGCCAGCCCAGGTTTTTTCATTGTATGGGTTCGTGCCTGGCGCGACCTTTCGGCCGCAACCGGAGCACGCGTCCGCCCGCGCGCTCAGAAATCTCTTTCTCAACTACATTTATCTTGCGTTTAGAGAAGATTTACACTGCGTCGGCGCTGGAGCGTGCGGTGCATCACTCGATGAGAAAGTCGTACGCCTTGCGGCGGTCGGGGTGGCTGAGGATGGCATAGGCCTTGCGGATCCGGCCCAGGGCCTCCGAGAGCTGCCGCATCAACTCGCGCGGCAGGGCCTCCGGCGGGCAGGCGGGCTTGAAACGGGCCAGCAGGCGCTGGTAGGCCGCCTGGACCTCCTCGGCGGTCGCCGTCTTGGTGAGCCCGAGGATGGTGTAGTAGTTATCGTCCTCGAGGGCCTTCTGGTAGGCGGCGAGATCACTTCGCAGGGTGGCGGAGAGGTCCGTGCCGCCGGGCTTCGGCGGTAGCTGCGCAGGCTTGGCCGGAGCCGGCGCAACCGCCTTGGGCTGCGACGGTGGAGAGGGCGGAGAGGCGCGCGCCGACGGGGGAGTTGGAGCGGTCGGCGTGGCGGCCTTGGCCTTGGTGGGCGGCGGCGCTGGCGGAGGCTGCTTCTTGGCTTTGATCTCGGACTCCATCGAGTCCAAGAGATCATCGATCTCGGAGAGCAACGCATCCGGGTCGTTCTCGTCGGCGGCGCGTTTTTCGGTCGGGGGAGCTTCCGCGGGCTTGGTTGCCTGCGGCGGCGATGCCTGCGCGGCCGGCGTGGGAGCCGCCGGGCGCCGGGCGCACAGATCCAGCACCACTTGGAGCAACATCTTGTGGCGGGTGCGGGACACTTCATCGAAGGCCACCGCCATGCCCGCCGACTGCTTGTCGCTGGCGCGCTCCCGGGGAATGCAGCGGACGACCTCGCCGCCGACCTCGAAGTTCTTTCCGTCCGGCAGGGCGATGGAGAGCTTGACCCGCTTCCACAGCGGGGCGGGCTGGTCGGTGTGCAGGAACATGCCACCCGCCCCGATGTCGCGGCTTACGAGCTTCACCCGGCGCTTCTCGCCGGCGACCTCCACGTCCACGTCGAGCTCGGCGTGGGCGCGCGGGCTGGCGCGCTCGGGCGAGGCGTCTTTCTTGCTGTTGGAACCCGGCGACATGCTCTGTCCCATGCTCGACATTTTCCGGTCCACGAACCCGCTCGATCATACCTCAGGCGGGCGGCGCCTTCAATTCGGCCTGGGCCGGCTTGCGCCGGCGCCGGTGCCGCCGGCGGCGGGAGCGTTTCTTGGGTGCCGGTCCGGCCGCGTCCGCCGCGGTTCCCGGCGCGGCCGGAGGATGATTTCCAACCTCGGGCGACCCAGCTGGGGGCGTTTCGGATGCGGCCTTGGCGACAGGCGAGGCGGGGGCACGGGCCGGCGGGGGCGAGACCGGGGCCGGCGGTTTCGGCGCGGCCACGGGAGCCGGGGGCGTCACGATCTGAACCGGATCGCGAGCGGGATCCGGCGCGGCGGCGGCCTCGATGACCACCCGGCCGCGGTAGCGGCGCTCCAGCTCGATCAGCCGCTCGCGCTGGTTGGCCAGCAGGTTGGCCACCGGGATGGGGAGCGTCACTCGCACCTCGCCGCCCTCTCCCCGAGAAAGCTCGCCGGCGATCCTGCGCAACGTGTCGAGGGCCGCCGCCTCGGGCGACCGGACCCGGCCGTCGCCACCGCAGGCCGGGCAGGGGTCGTAGCCCAGCACGCGGCTGGACTGTCCCAGCCGCTGGCGGGTGAGGGTGCACAGCCCGAAGCTCGAGATCTTGTTGATCTGAAAGCGCGCCTTGTCCGGGCGCATGGCCTCGCGCAGCGCCTTCTCCACCTCGGCGTTGTGGCGCGGCTGGTTCATGTCGATGAAGTCGATCACCACGATGCCGCCCAGGTCGCGAAGCCGAAGCTGCCGCGCCACCTCCCGGGCCGCCTCCAGGTTGGTGGCCAGCGCGGTGTTCTCCTGGCCCGGCGCGCCGCGGGTGCGGCCGGAGTTCACGTCGATCGACACCAGCGCCTCGGTCTGCTCGATGACCAGGCTCCCGCCGGAGGGAAGCGGGACGCGTCGCTGCTGGATGGCGCGAATCTGCTCCTCCAGCTCGAAGCGCGAGAACAGCGGCGCTGGCTCGCTCCACTGGCGTACGCAGGACTGCAAGCGGGGCATGAAGCGCCGGAAGAACTCCTGCGCCCGCTCGAAGGCCCGCGGCTCGTCGATCCATACCTCGCTGATATCGTTTTGAAAGTAGTCCCTGAGCACCCGCACGATCAGATCGTCCTCGGCGTGCAGCAGCGCCGGCGCCTGGGCCGAACGGGCGCGCTTCTGGATGTCGGCGAACAGGCGCACCAGGTGGCCCAGGTCCTGGGCGAGCTCCCGCTTGCCGCGGTCCTGGCCGGCGGTGCGGATGATCACGCCCATGCCGGCGGGGACCTCCAGCTTGGACACGATCTCGCGGAAACGCTGCCGGTCGTCGTCATCCAGGCGGCGGGACACCCCGCGCGTCTCGGAGTGCGGCATGAGCACCAGGTACCGCCCCGCCAGGGACAGGAAGTTGGTCAGGCGCGCGCCCTTGGTCCCGATGGGCTCCTTGTCCACCTGGACGAGCAGCGTCATGCCCCGGCGCAGCCGGCGGCGCCGCTCGGCGGCGTCGAGGTTCGCCACCTCGGCGATCTCGTCCATGGGCAGAAAGCCGTGGCGCTCGCCGCCGAATTCGACGAAACAGGCGTCCAGCGACGGCTCCACGTTGGTGATCCGCCCCAGGTAGATGTTGCCGCGGATGCGCGCTTGCTCCTCGGACTCGTTGAAGTAGGACTGGAGGCGGCCGTCCTCGACGATGGCCAGGCGAACATTCTCCGGCAGGACGGCGTTGATGAGCATTTGTCGGGTCATGGGTATCTTCCCGGGTTGGAATGGGTGAGGGTTATCCGACGTGGCGGGGGCTGTCAAGCGAGGGCCGCCGGGTCCAGCCGGCGTTCCGAAGCGCCCGGTGGATCATGACGTAGGGATGGTGAGACAGATCCTTCTCCTCCATATCGCGCAGGACCGACGAGACCGCCCAGGCGGAGGCCGTCAGCGAGATGGCGAAGCACACCAGCACCTTGACCAGGACGGCCATGTGCACCGACAGGAGGTCGAGGGAAGCGGCGGCGAGCGGCAGGCGCACCAGCGGGTACACCACGAACGGCAGCGCCAGCGGGAGCCACAGCCGGTAGCGCCGCGGCCGGCCGGCCGGCCGTGGGCCGGTGAGCACGAGCGGGCTCAGGAAATCCACTCGCGCCTTGACCCGGGCCGCGCCCACCACGAACAGGCAGATGAAGAACGAGGTGACGGCCAGGTGCAGCGCCAGATCGTGCGCGGCCACCGGCAGCCCCTGCTGGTAGGAGCGCCCGAAACGCGCGAAGGCCAGCCCGACCCCCAGGGCGGTATTGAACAGCGCGTACGGCAACACGTTGTGGAGCAGGATGTAGCGGCGCCGTGGGATCTCGAGGGGAGGGGAGAGCTCCATGGCCGGGACCAGGCGGCGCAGCGAGCGCCTGGCCGCCCAGGGGGCGAGGAAGGCGGTCCCCAGGGCCGGCAGGAAGGCCGCGGCGAACAGAAACTCCCGCCGGTCCGGCCCCCAGCCGACATACCAGGAACCGAGGCGAGAGAGCCCGTAGATCACCCAGGAGAAGGCGGTGGCGGTGAGGAGCGCCGGCACGAAGAAGCCGGCCCGCAACGTCCGCGGCGGTTGCGCCTCGAGGTCGCGCCACTCGGAAGCGTCCGGTTCCAGGCGGCCGAAGAAGAATCGGCGCCGCGCCTGGACCGTGGCGGCGCACACCACCACGAACACGGCCACGAATCCGCTCCAGCCGGCCGCGGTGGCGGCCTGGTTGGGATCCAGCCGGCCCTCGCGGTTGAGCCAGTAGAATCCCACGTTGCCGCTCCACCACAAGAAGAGAAACCAGAAGAGGAAGTTCCACCCGGCCAGGCGCCGGCCGTAGGCCTTGATGGTCTGCGGCGGCCGCGGGCGGAGCCAGCGGGGTTTGTCCGGGGAATTCGCCGTCACAGGCGTCCCATACCACGCCCCTGGTGGCAATTCCAGACCGAGTGATATATTCTGCCGCGGCCCCGGGAGGCTCGTCTTGAACATGCCAAAAGAGTCCGGCAATCCTGTTGGCGGCTCGCCGGCCACGCGCGAGGCCGGAAATAGGCTGCGGCGGCGGGCCCTGGGATTCGTCGTGCTGCTCGGGATCGTCAGCCTGTTTGCGGACATGACGTATGAGGGGGCGCGCAGCATCACCGGCCCCTTTTTGTTGCTGCTCCAGGCGAGCGGGGCGGTCGTCGGCTTCGTGGCGGGCCTCGGTGAGCTCGTCGGCTACGGCCTGCGCCTCGCCTCCGGGTACCTCGCGGATCGGACCCGGCGCTACTGGGAAATCGCCATCTTCGGGTATGCCCTGAACCTCCTGGCGGTGCCGGCGCTCGCCCTGGCCGGCAGCTGGCAAGTGGCCGCGCTCTTGATGATCCTGGAACGGACCGGCAAGGCCATCCGCAACCCCTCGCGGGACGTCATGCTCTCGCATGCGACCGGACGCATCGGGCGCGGATTTGGCTTCGGCCTCCACGAGGCCCTCGATCAGATTGGGGCCGTCCTGGGTCCGTTGCTGGCGGCCGGCGTGTTGTCGCTCGGCGGCAGCTACCCGCAGGCCTTTGCCCTGTTGGGTGTGGCGGCGGTCCTGGCCCTGCTCACCCTGGTCGCCGCGCGCATCACCTATCCGGATCCCAGCCAGCTCGAGGAGCGCGCTCCGCGTCAGGGACGCGGCCTGGGCCGCGCCTTCTGGCTGTACCTTGTGGCCGCCGCCCTGGTCGCGGCCGGCTATGCCGATTTTCCGCTCATCGCCTTCCGCCTGCAAAAGGACGCCATCGCGCCGGACGCCTGGGTCCCGGTCCTCTACGCCATCGCCATGGGCGTCGACGCGCTGGCGGCGCTGGTCTTCGGAAAGCTGTTCGATCGCTTTGGCCTGCCGGTGCTGGCGGTGGTGGTGGTCGCCTCCTCGGCGTTCGCCCCGCTCGTTTTCCTGGGTGGCTTCTCGCTGGTGGTGGTCGGGATGGTTTGCTGGGGCATCGGCATGGGCGCGCAGGAGTCGATCCTGCGGGCAGCCATCGCCGAGCTGGTGCCGGCGAACCGCCGCGGAACCGCCTACGGCCTGTTCAACGCGGGATACGGTCTGGCCTGGTTCCTGGGCAGCGCCCTGATCGGCGTGCTGTTCGACGTGTCGGTGGGGGCCTTGATCGCTTTCTCCGTGGGGACACAGCTTGTGGCGGTGCCCATCCTGCTGCTATCTCGCCGCGGGTTTCGGGTGAGAAACTCAGCGAAAAGCACGAGTTGAGCATTCGGTCTGCCGAAAACCTTGACCAGCTTGCCGGAACGGCCGACCGCCCCGGCATTGTCGTCGGGGCGCGCCTGTGATTAGATCTTGCGGCATGAGCGAGCCGCAAATCGTCCATCCCCCGTCTCGCACCGCGACGCTCCTGTGGCGCCTGCTGATACGGCCGCTGCCGAGGGCCCTGGTGCGCGGGGGCGCGCGGCTGCTCTTCTCACGGTCGTTTGGGGCCTTCGAGCGCGCTGCCGCCGACCCCGGCGCGGCCCAGCGGGAGCGGCTGTTCGACATCCTGCGTCGCAACCGCGCCACGGCCTTCGGCCGCGAGCACGGGTTCTCCGACATCGCGTCGGTGAAGGACTTCCAGCGCCGTGTGCCCATCCGTGGCTACGACGAGCTGGAGCCCTGGATCCAGCGAATCGTCCGCGGCGAGGCGAACGTGCTCACCGCGGAGCCGGTGATCTTCTTCGGCCGCACCAGCGGCACCACCGGCGCGGCCAAGTACATCCCGGTCACCGCTGCTTACGTCGAGGAGTTTCGGCGCGGGCGGCGGGTGTGGGCGCGCCAGGTGGCCCAGGCCTTCCCGGGCCTGGTGCGCGGCAGCCTGCTCACGGTGCATTCGCCGCGCATCGAGGGGCGCACCGCCTCCGGCATCCCCTACGGCTCCATCACGGTGGCCATGGGCGACTCCGACGTGGCCGCCACTGGCCGGCGCAAGCTCTTCTCCGGCCTCGAGTCCATCCCGCGCGAGGTGTTCTTCGTCGAGGACTTCGAGACCCGCTACTACCTGCTGCTGCGCCTGGCCGTCGGCGTGCCGGTGTCCTTGATGGCGGCGGTGAACCCCAGCACCCTGCTGCTCTTGTGCCGGAAGCTCACCGAGCTGGCGCCGGCGTTGATTCCGGAGTGCCGCGACGGGACGTTGCGGGAGGATCTCGGGATTTCCGGCGATCTGCTGCGCTCGGTGCGCTCCCGCCTGCGGCCGCGCCCGGAGGTGGCGGCGCGGATCGAACGCTCGCTCGCCTCCCACGGGCGGGTGCGACCCGTCGACGTGTGGCCCGAGCTGTGCGGCCTGCTGTGCTGGACCGGCGGGGCGGCGCCGTTCTTCCTGCGGCAGTTTCCGGACTGGTTCGGCGCGCTTTCCGTGATGGACTACGGCTACGCGGCCACCGAGGGAAACTTCTCGGTGGTGATGGAGCCGGGGACCGGCGGCGGCGTGATCTCGCTGCTCGGGCACTTTCTGGAGTTCGTGCCTGAGTCCGAGCGGGAGAGCCGCGACCCGATCGCCTTGACGGCAGAGGAGCTGGAGCCGGGCCAGCGCTACTTCGTGCTGGTCACGGCCGGCAACGGCCTGTGCCGCTACGACATGAACGACGTGGTCGAGGTGAGCGGGCGTTACCGGAGCACCCCCGTCATCCGCTTCTGCCACAAGGGGCAGAACGTCACCTCCATCACCGGCGAGAAGCTCAGCGAAAGCCAGATGATCGAGGCGGTGACGCGCGCCCAGGCCGACAGCGGCGTGTCCCTGCTGGGGTTCTCGGCCACCGTCCACCTCGAGGGGGAGGTGCCCCGCTACCTCATCGCGGTGGAGCCGGGCCAGCCGCAGCCGGACGCGGCCCTGCGCGCCTTGGCCCGGGCCTGCGACCGCCGGCTCATGGATGCCAACATCGAGTACCGCGCCAAGCGCGAGAGCGCCCGGCTGGGTGCGCCGCTCCTGGCCCTGGTGCGGCCCGGCGCGTTCGACGAGCTGCGCCGCGAGCGGGTAGCCGCGGGAGCGCCTGACGCCCACGTGAAACTGCCGCACCTCACACCGGATCCGGCACTGGTGCGCAGCCTGGGGCTCGAGCGCGTTCTGGAAGGAGACGCCGGATGACGCACGCGTGCATTCGAGGAGTGACCCTGGACGTGGACGGGACCCTGTACGATTTCGGAACCATGATGCGCGCGGGCTTCCCGGCGCTGCTCTTTTTGCGGCGGGATTTTCTCGATCTGTTCCGGGTGCGAGACGGGATGCGGGGGCTCGGGCCACTTTCGGATTTTCGCACCGAGCAGGCCCGCCGCCTGTCCGAGTTGCGCGGAATTTCCCTGGGAGAGGCGCGGGCGCTGGTCGAGGACATGGTGGACCGGCGCTGGCCGCGAATCTTTGCGCGTGTGAAGCCCTTGCGGGGATTGCGGCGCGTCCTGGAGGAGCTGGCCCGCGGCGGATTGCGCCTCGGGCTGGTCTCCGAGTACCCCATCGAGCCCAAGCTCTCGCTGCTGGGACTTACCGATCTCCCCTTCGCGGCCAAGGTGTGCTGCGAGGAGGTGGGCGCGCTCAAGCCGCACCCGGCGGCCTTCCTGGCCGCGGCCCAGCGCATGGAGCTGCCCGCAAGCGAGATCCTGCACGTCGGCGACCGGGAGGACTCGGACGTGGCCGGGGCGCGCTGCGCCGGGATGAGAGCGGCCCTGCTGGCCCGCGGACGGCACATCCTCGGCACCCGCGCCGACTTCACCTTCTCGGATTGGGATTCGTTCTTGCCGATCTTCCGAATGCACTTTGAGGCCGCCGCTGCGGTGGGCTCCAAGAGTTGAATCTGGCGGCCTTCCTCTGATACAAGGGCAAAAAACCCCGGGAGGTACCCAATGAAAAAGCTGCTCCTGCCCATCATCCTCATGGCCGTCGCCGCTGGGCTGGCGTACACCTTCACCTCTTGGACTGTGGGTGGTGCAGCCAAGGCTCGCTACGGTTTCGAGGCCGACCTGCGCGCGGCGCAGATCAAGTTCCTGCGCAACAACTCGTTGCTCCGGCCCATCACCGACAGCCAGGGCCGGCCCGACGTGCAGAAGTACATCAACGAGGTCAACACCCTGATGGCCTGGTACTTCCGCGAGGTGGTCGCCCCGCTGGAGAAGGAGTTCCCCGCCGCCGCAGACCCCGAGCGCATCATCAAGGACGCGCGCCGGGCCGCCAATGAAGAAGGCCCCAACAAGCGCAAAGCCCAGGGGAACCTGCCCATCCGCGAGGAGTGCTACAAGATGGTGCGGGCCATCTTCGACGAGTTCCGCGGCGCGAAATACAACGCGGTGGCCTCGGACTTCAAGGGCTCGATCCGCATGGACGTGCGCTCGGTGCGCAACGAGGGCGGCAAGCTGCGCTGGGAGGTGGTGCTGTGGGGCGGCATCGGGCCGGTGGTGTACAGCGGCTGGACGCAGAAGTACTTCAAGTCGCCGACGGCCGAGGAACTCAAGGACTACGAGACGCGCCTGAAGGAGTTCAAGAAGCGCGCCAAGCCCGGCGAGGAGGAGCCGAAGCATCCGGCCAACATGCCCTTCGCCCAGAGCCAGGCGGGCTCGGGCCGGCCGGTGCTGCCGGACTTCGACGGCTCGGACTACGTGGCCACCTTCCCGGCGGGCGCCATGGTCAACTACTTCTACGCGCCCACGGCGCCGCCGGACGCGGAGCGGCTGGAGATGGAGTTCCGCATCAAGAGCCGCGCGGTGTCGGGCGAGGACCAGGAGATGCTGTTCAACTTCAACCTGCCGGTGGAGGGCGCCTGGAAGGGGAGCTGGGACGGCGTGCAGAAGATCGAGGCCGCCCCGAATTACTGAACCCTCAGCGGATTCGCATGCCGCGATCGCTGCGCTGTCCGGCGCATCGATGAAGCGGGGGCGTCCTGACCGCGACAACCCTTGACATCCTCGGCAAAGGGCGTATCCTGCGCCGCCATGCTCGAAGTCGAAGAGGCCGGGCCCGAGTTTCGCGTGATCCTGTCCATCGGCGATCCCGAGTGCGGCCGGCTGCTGGCCATCCTGTTCGATGGTTTCGGCTACCGGGTGCTGGAGTGCCCCGACGCCGCCTCGCTGGAGCAGCGCCTGCTAGAATCCGGCGACATCCGGGCGGCGGTGGTGGACCTCGGCCTGCCCGGCGTCGAGGACATCTGCAGCAAGCTCCGCGAGCACGCCGGCACGCCCATCCTGGCCCTGTACGATGACGACCTCCCCGACGCCGAGGCGCTGGGGCAGAGGCTCCACTGCGACGCGCTGGAGCGGCTGCGGGCCGAGCCCGAGAGCTGGATCACTGCGCTCCGCCGGCTGGTTCTTCGGGACGTGCACTGAAGCCCCGCTCCAGGATCCCAGTAAGATCGCGCTCCGAGACCTCGCAAAAGGCCTGGTATAGCACCGCCGCCTTGCGGCGCCGGTCCTCGCCGCGGCGATCGATCTCGGGCTCGCGCAACAGGATATCGAGGTGGGTCGCGAAGTACGCCTCGTCGAAGACCCCGGCCACGATGGCCTGCATGCGCCGGATCTCGGTCGGTCGCAGGGCCAGCACCCGGAACGGGGTGACCTTCTGGCTCTCGCTGAAGCCCTTGGGGCAGACCGGGGGCAGGGCCTGGGTCTCCACCAACTCCTCCACGTCCATGGCGGTGAAGCGATCCACCACCACCTCCCCGGGGCCGGCCTCCGCTTGCAGGCGCGCGGCCAGGTTCACCGCCGGCCCGCACACCGTGTAGTTGAGGTGGCGCTCGCTACCGATGTTTCCGGCGATGAGGCGCCCGGTGGCCACGGTGAAGCCGAACTCCCGGGCCGGAAAGGCCGGGGCCAGCCCTCGTTCGCGCGCGCGTTCCAGCGCGCGCGAGAGCGCCTTGACCGCGGTGCGCATGCCCACCGCCGCCATGGTGGCGCGGCGGGTATGGGACAGGTCGACGGAGCGGCTCGACTCGAAGAACGCCATGACGGAGTCGCCGACGGTCTTGTCCACCACCCCGTCGAAGCAGTGCACCAGCCGGAAGAACAGATCGAAGTAGGCGTTGAGGATGGCCACCACCTCGGAGGGCGGGAACTGGTTGGACAGGGGGGTGAAACCGCGCATGTCTCCGAACAGCACCGAGATGGGCTTCTGCACCCCGCCGGGGCGGGCCAGGCTCTCGTCATGGGCCAGCCGCTCGGCGATGCCCTTGTCCAGGTAACGGAAGAAGAGCCCGGTGCGGGCGGCCATCAGGTTGAAGGCCTGGGCCAGGTCGCCGATCTCGTCGCGGCTTTTCACCTGCAGGCGGAAGTCGAAGTCCCCGGCCGCCACGCGCGCGGTGCCCTCGGTGACCTTCTGCAGCGGCGAGAGGGTGCGGCGCAGCGCCAGCATCCCCAGCAGCAGCACGAACAGGGCCACCGCCGCGGTGGTGAGGAGCAGCCGCAGGCCGAACTCGCGCATGGAGCGGCTCAAGCCGAGCTGGTTCATGGTGATGGTGACCGTTCCCACGCGCACCCCGCCGAACATCGAGGGCTCCACGAAGACGATGTCGCCGCCCTCCGCCTGGGGCAGGCGCACCGTGCGCGCCTCGGGCAGGGCCCGGCGTTCGCCGTCGGAGAGACGCAGGCCGCGCCGGCCGGGCTGGTTGTCCGCCAGGATGAGGCCGTCGGCATCCACCACCGACGCGGCGCTGAGGTCCGGGTCCTTCATGATGCTGTTCAGGGCGGCGCCGATCTTGGCCTCGTCGCGGGACAGGATGAGCGGCGCCGTCAGGGTGGCCAGGTGCCGGGCCACGCTCTCGCCGCGCTTGATGAGCTCCGCGCGCAGGGCCTGGGCCATGAGATCCTGGAGCAGCCAGGCCAGCATCCCGGCCAGCAGCAGCACCGAGCCGGTGACCAGCGCCGAGTACTTTCCGGCGATGGAGAAGCGAAGTTTCATGCGGCGGAGGTATGTACCACGCGCGGGGCACGGCGGCAACGGCGCGAAGGCTTTCTTGCCATGCAGCGCGCTCGATGGTAGTTTGCCCGCACGAAGGGAACGAGGCATGGCCGCCCGCGATCACCTCGAACGTCTTTTCGCCCACAGCTTTCGCTTCCTCCCCACCAACCTGATCTCGCGCGGCTGGGGCCGCCTCACCCACACCGCCTGGTCGAAGAGCCTCATCCCGCACTTCGCGCGCGCCTTTCGCATCGATGTGGAGGAGGCGGAGCGGCCGGCGCACGAGTACCCTAGCCTGGGGGCCTTCTTCACCCGGCGGCTCAAGCCCGGCCTGCGGCCGCTGGATACTCACCCCGCGGCGGTGATCTCCCCGGTAGATGGCAAGGTGGCCCAGGCGGGCCAGTGCGAGCAGGATCGGCTGCTCCAGGTCAAGGGCCGCCAGTACGACCTGTTCGGGTTGCTGCGGGACGCCGAGGCCGCCCGCCAGTTGGAGGGCGGATCGTTCGCCACCCTGTACCTCAGCCCGCAGGACTATCACCGCATCCACGCTCCGCTCGATCTCACCATCCGCGCGGTGGGGTACATGCCCGGCGTTCTCTATCCCGTGAACGGCCCGGCCGTCCGGTGGGTGAACAACCTGTACGCCAACAACGAGCGCGTCATGGTGTACGCCGAGTCCGCCGCGGGGTTGTGCGTGCTCACCCTGGTGGGCGCCCACTGCGTGGGGAGCATCCGCCTGAGTTTCACCGACCTGGTGACCAACCGCGCCGGCGTCGGGCCGAAACGCCTGAATTTCCCGGACGGTATCCGCGTCTCCAAAGGCGATGAGCTCGGTGTCTTTGAAATGGGTTCGACCGTGATCCTGCTCTTTTCCCCTGGCGCTGTCGAATGGGAGCTTCCCGATCCGGGGCTCACCATCCGGATGGGCCAGAAGATCGGCAGCATTCTGAAACCGATCGCCCGCACGGGCGAGTCAGGAGGACCGTCATGAAGCTCAAGGCCATTCTCGCGATGGGGTGTGTGCTCTCGTTGTTCGCAATCTCAGCGCCCGCCCTGGCCCAGGGAGGGTACGGTTGGGAGACGACGCCGTCGGCGCAGAGCGGTCCGAGCGATCGCTTCTACCTGGGCTTCTCGCTGGCGTCGGGGGCCTACTTCTCCTACGACTACTGCGACGGTTGCGACCGCTACATCGCAGCGCCGCTCGAGTTCGAGGTGACGCTGGGCTTTCGGCTCAACCGCTTTTTGTATCTCGACCTAGCGGCGAACTGGGCCACCGACTACTACGACTACGCCGGCCACGACTACGTCTCCTACATGGCCGGCGTCCGGCCCGGTATCCGGGTGGTGTTCCCCTTGCTGTTTCACCGTTCGATCTACCTCCGGGCCGCCTTCCCGCTGTACTTCAACCTCGACGACGCGGACGCCGCCAAGAAAGTACTGGTGGGGCTGCTACTCGGTGTCGGCTACGAGATCGTGTGGGGCTCGGTGGGGCTGTTCGGCGAGGTGGACATCATGCCGTACTTCGTCGAGGTGTTCCCCGGCTACAACGTGATCCCCACCATCGGCCGGCTCGGCGTGTCCATCCGCTTCTGATCAGAACCTGCCGGTCACCATCACCCCGCCGAAAAACGGCTCGATCTCGACGGCCAGCGCCTGTTGCGATCCGCTCGCGGCCGGTTGGTTCGCCGGCCTAAAGAGCGACGGATCCAGAATGAACCCGGTGATGAGGACGGCGCCCCCGACGGCGTAGCCGGCGATGGCCGCGCCTCGTAGCGAGCGGGCGATGTCGCGGTCGTGTTCGATGGCCGCGACGGTGGTGTGCTTCTCGGCCTGCTGATCCCAGTACACCGCGCCCAGGTGGCAGCCGGCCCCGGCCAACGCCAGCGCCGCTCCGCCGGCGGCCCAGGTCCACCACTTGCGGTACCAGGGGCTGGCGGCCGGGGCCACGGCGTGCGCGCCCGGCGGCGTTGTGGCGTGCGAGGCATCGGGAGAACCCGCGTCCGAAAGCGCCGCCACCCTGAGCCGCCCCTGGGCCCGACCGGTGGCCAGGAAACGCAGCAAGTCTGTGATGTCCTGCTCGAGCCGCTCGGGCCCCGCCGGATCGAGCCAGCCCTCGCGCTCGCGCCGGTAGCGGCCCATGTCCACTAGCGCCCCGAAGACCTGCTCCCGGCCCTCGACGGGCTTCTTGCCCAGAACAATGAGGTGCTGGATACCGAGCCGGGCCGAAAGCCACGGCCACCAGTGGACCGGCAGGTCCTCCGTGCCGGCCGGCAGGCGCACCAGCGGTACACTGCCGTCGAGATCCAGGGCGCTTTCAAAGGCGAGCTGAAGGCTCACACGGCACAGCTCCGGGCCGACCACCACCGGCTGGATCACCGTGCCGGCCTCGGGGTGGGAAACGGCAATCAGGTACGAGCCATGCGGAAGCTCGCCGATCCAGGGTGTCTTGCCCAGGGGCGCGCCATCGGCAGACACGGCGGCTCCGGGCGGCTCGCTGTCCACCGCGATCTTGCCGCGGGGAAGGTCGGACAGCGCTTTCTTCGCCTCTTCGAAGCGCTCGATGAAGCGCGGGGCGAAATCCTGGGTCGAGAGCACCATGCCGGGCCGGGTCTTGAGCACCCGCAAAAAGGCCTCGCGCGAACCGTCTTCGTCCTTGAGCGCGGCCTTGGCCACGCCCAGCCACAGATAGGCCTTGACGAAGAGGACCCAGCGCCGGGTCGAGTCCGGAAGCCGCAGCAAGCCGTCGAGCACCCGCGTAAAGGCGTCGACCGCCTTTGCGTACTCGAACGAGTAGGTGAGGGTGTGGCCCTCGATGAACAGCGCTTCGATCTGGTCCAGCTCGAGCCGCGGTTCGTCCGGCGCGTCGTGACGGCCCAGCCGCTCGCGCAGCTCCCGGCTCGAGAGCCACTGGATGTCGTCGAGAACCGGCAGGTGCCGTTCGGCGACCCGGAGCAGCTCGGACAGGCCGCGCGGATCCTCGCCAGGGCGGAAAATTCCAATGAGCGATGTGGCCTTGGGGCCGCTCTCGCCTTGCGCTTTCTCCTGGGCCCGGCCGGAGGGCTGGAACACGAGAGCCGCAAGCAGCGAAAACCCGACCAGGATCATGCCTTTGGGCGCGATCGACTGCCGGGCCGAGAGAGCCAGCGCGGGCGGGCGGGCGTTCTGGTTGCGGCCAAAAGCCGCTCTGAGAATTGAAAGGTCCATGATCTCAGCTCTGGCAGGGGGTGTCCTTGCTGTTCTGCCCGCAGGGCTTGGGGCAACAGCCGATGTCCGGGTTCTCCTCGGGGCCGCCGCTACCGCCCGCGTTGCCGTCGCAGCAGTGCATGCCCACCGGACAGGCGCTGGAATGGTAGTCCGGGCAGACGCAGCGGTTCTGCGGCCCGCAGGCGGTGGCGCCGGAGGGCTTGGGGCAGTCGCCGTCGCTCTGACAGGCGCAAGCGCCGGCCTGGCAGTCCCCGGCCGTGCACGCCGCGCCGCACACGCCGCAGTTCTGTACGTTGGCGGCGCTGGCGGTGCATACATTGGAGCAGCAGATGTCGGCCCCATCGCAGCCCAGGCTGGTTCCGCTGGCCGTGTCCTTGCGGCAGCCACAGACGTGGTCGTAGGGGTGGACGTTGTCCGGGGTGAGGCACAGATGGCCGGCGCTGGCGGCGGCGCAGTCGGTGTCGCAGGCGCCGCAGTGGGCGTCCTGGTTGAGCCAGGTTTCGCACCCGTCGCTGCGGTCGCCGTTGCAGTCTCCGAAGTCCGGTTGGCAGGCGGTGTAGTCGCACACGAAGTCGGTTCCGGTGTCGCGGCACTGCCGTTGCGAGGCCGAGACGTGGGAGAGCCGGGTGTTGCAGTCCAGGGCGCAGGCGCCGCAGTTGGTCAGCGTGACGGCCAGCTCGCAGCCGTCGTCGCGCCGCCCGTTGCAGTCGAGGAAGCCATGGTCGCAGTCCCCGCGGTAGTCGCAGCTCGCCGCGTTGCAGAAGATCTCGGCCGTCTGGACATGGGCCACCCGCAGGGTGCAGTCGTTGCCGCAGCCGCCGCAGTTCTTGGTGTCGCTACCGATCTCGCGGCATTCCCCGCCGCAGCAGTTGCGCCCGCCGGAACAGGGGGAGTTGCCTCCGCAGGCGCACAGGCCCGCCACGCAGCCGTCGGAGAGCGCCGTGTCGCATGCCGCGCAGTCCGGCCCGCAGTGGCGCCGGTCCGAAGACAAATCGGCGCCCGGCACGCACTCGCCCATGACGCCGTCCTTGCAGGTGCGCGAACCCTGGTGGCAGGCGCCGTCGCCGCCGGGGGCGTAGCACAGCTCCACGTCGCCGTCCCGGCAGGGGGTGAACGAAAGGGTGAAGGCCCGGCTGGCCTTCTCGCCGCCGTCGAAGCCGTCGTCGGCGACCTCGATGGTGATGGCGGCGCCGGACACCGGCTGGGACACGGTGCCGGTGAGCCGGCCGCTCTCGCTGATGGACAGGGCGGCCAGCGAGGGATCGCGGCTTTGAATGGCGAAGCGATAGGGCGGCAGGCCGCCGGCCGCCTCCACCTGCTGGTTGTAGGCGAAGCCTACCCGGCCGTCCGGCAGCGTCTCGGTGGTGATGCGCAGTTCCTCGGCCGGGAGGCAGCGTTGGTCCTTGGCGCAGCGCTGGCCGGTGGGGCAGGGGTGCGCCCGGTCGCAAAGCGTCGGACCGCCGTCGCCATCGTCCGTGCCGGCGTCGCCTCCGCCACCGCCGCCGCCGCAGGCGGCGAACCAGAGCGAAAATGCGAAAAGAAATGGCACCAAGAGATGTCTCATGCGTCGTATCCCGCGTTTCAGAAACGCAGCGTGGCCAGGAATCCGAATCCGTCCGGGAGCCGCTGGAACGCCACGTCGATCTTCTGCGTCTCGGCGGGCTTCTCCTCGGCCGGGCGGGTGGCCAGATCGAGCACCAGCAGCACCCCGGCCGCCACCAGCCCGGCGGCGCCGAGCCCGTAGCCGATGTAGGCGGTGAGGTACTCGCGGTCGGCCTTGTCCTGGTAGGGGCGCCAGTACTTCTCGGCGTAGCCGTTCTGCTTGTAGAGGTCCGCGGAGTCCTGCTGGGTGTTGGCGTCGAGGTGCATGGCCACCCCGAGCACCAGGCCCGCCACGCCGACCCCGGCCGCGGTCCAGAACCCCCAGTTGCGCCAGAACGGCGTCTGGCGCGCCGACACCAGGGTGGGGAGCTCCGGCAGCAGCGCCACCACCGTGCGGGCGGCGTTCACCGGGATGTCCACCTCGCGCGAGAAGGTCTGGTGGCCCTCCTTGCGAACCTCCAGCGTGCGGATCCCCGCGGGCAGGCCGGACAGGGGGCCGATGAGCGGCGTCATACCGACCTTGCGCCCGTCCACCAGCACCTCGGCGCCTGGCACCTGGCAGGTGAGGTCGATGCCGCCGACGAACTTCTCCGGCTCGAACATGGCCAGGTCGAGCCCGGCGAGCTGCTCCGGCGTGGGGAGGCCAGCCAGGGAGATGCGCGCGGAGAAGGCCACGGTCTTCTTGTGCCGGTCCACCAGCAGCAGCTCGAGCCGCGAGCGGCCCTGCACGATGGCCAGGTTGCCGGTGATGACCCACGGCACGCCCGCCGCCTCGCCCAGGCCCGCCAGGCACCCGGCCCCGGTGCCGCAGCGCAGGAACTTCTCGTTGCCCTCCACCATGAGCAGCGAGTCCATCACCACAACGTCCATGAGCAGCTTCCCGCGCTTCTCGACGAAGAAGGTGCGCAGCGAGCGCTCCACCGTCTGGGCCTGCTCCGGGGTAGCCCCCTCGACGGGGGTGAGGTGCCAGAAGATGTAGCGCGCCGAGGTGGCCGGCACCTCCTGCGCCGCGGCCGGGGCGGTCAGAAGGAGCCCGAGGGCGAAGGCCCAAAGCACAACCCGTTGGATCGTCATCGTGGATTTCCTCCCCCGTGGCTTCTAGCCCAGCGCAGAGGGCGTGTCAACAAGCCGGCCGAAGGCCGCTGCATCCAGTTACCCCCCCGGAGAAAAATCGCTGACAGGAACAACAAAAAAAAACGCCGATAGTAGAGGGAGCAAGGCAGGGCAAAGGTCAGTGACATGAAGTCCTGACTGACGTTTGGCATCACCGGCTTTTTTGTTTTTCATTATCAGCGGGTTTTTTTTCCGGCTTTTCCCTGGTAGCAGGTTTTTCTTGCAGGTCTTCTCACGCAGATTTTGCGGTCAGTCTTCCACCGGCTCCGGGGCGCACAGGTAGCAGCCCTTGCGGAACACGTCGGGGAGTTCCCGGCGGCAGGCGTGCGCCGCGCCCTCCTCGGGGCGGCACTCGGATTGGCAGCGGCGCATGGTGGAGGTGAAGCACGGCCGCATCGGGCCGGACTGGATGCGGTTCCAGCAGCTCACAAAACAGCTCTTCGCCTTCGTGGCGATGGCCTGGCAGTCGTAGGCCAGGGCCGGGTTCAACGAAAGCAGCAGCACACCACAGAACACGACACCCACGATGACGCACGCTCCGAGGATGATGAGTAAGCGTCTCGATTTCATGGCGGGCCTCCTTGTCGATTCCAGGATGGCCCATCATTTCCGCGGCGGGGTCGGTCAAGTGTCGCATGCTCGGTCAGGTGACCGAGGGCAGGGCGATTTGCCCCGCCGCGCGCTCTCTGCCATGATCGCGCCGTGCGCGCCGTCCGTCCCATCCGTAAAGACCCTTTTCGCCTGGTGATCCCGCGCTCCGGCGCCATGCGCGTCGAGGCCGAGGTGTACCTGGGCGAGGGGGTGCCAGTGGAAGCGGAGTCGCTCTCCCAGCTCGCCGACGCCGCCTCGCTGCCGGGGGTGGCGCAGGTGCTGGCCACGCCCGACATCCACGTGGGTTTCGGCGTCCCCATCGGGGCGGTGGTGGTGGCCGAGGACTTCGTGTCGCCGGCGGCGGTGGGCTACGACATCAACTGCGGCATGCGCCTGCTCACCACCCCGCTCGTCGCGTCCGAGGTGGAGGTGCGGCCGCTCGCCGAGGCCATGCGCCGCGCCGTGCCGCTGGGCGAGGGGAAGACCAACCTGCGGCTTTCCGAGCGGGCGCTACGGCGCACGCTGGCCGAGGGCGTCACCGGCCTGCTCGAGGTGTGGCGCGCCGACCGAGGCGCGGTGGAGAACGCCGGTACGATCCTGGACGACGATCTCGCCTGGGAACAGCTCGCGCTCTCCCGCATCGAGCGCCAGGGCAGCCTGCCGGGCGACCCGGACGCCCTGCCGCCGCGGGCGCTCTCGCGCGGGGCGCCCCAGCTCGGCACGCTGGGGGGCGGCAACCACTTCATCGAGTTCCAGCGCGTGGACCGGGTGTACGCACCGGCCGTGGCCGAGCGGCTGGGGATATGCGAGGGCCAGCTGGTGGTCATGATCCACTCGGGCTCGCGGGGCTTAGGGCACGAGGTGGGCGGGCACTTCATGCAGGCGGCGCGCCGCTACGACCAGGACAAGAACATCCCCGTGCCCTCGCCGCAGCTCGCCATCCTGCCGCTCGAGGGCGGGCTCGCCAAGAGCTACCTCGGCGCCATGAACGCCGCCGCCAACTACGCCTTCGCCAATCGCTCGGCCATGGCCATGCTGGCGCGCGCGGTGCTGCGCCGCCGTTTTCCGGGCATCGAGCTTCGCACCGTGTACGACGTGGCCCACAACCTGGCCGCCATCGAGGAGCACCGCGGGCGGCGCCTGGTGGTCCACCGCAAGGGCGCGACGCGGGCCTTCCCCGCCGAGCGCATGCAGGGCACGCCTTTTTCCGAGCTGGGCCAGCCGGTGCTCATTCCCGGCTCCATGGGCACCGCCTCGTACCTGCTGCGCGGCGTCCCCGAGGGCGCGGCGGCGCTCTTTTCCACCAACCACGGGGCGGGCCGCGTCATGTCGCGCACCGCGGCCGCGGGCAAGGGGAGGGGAAAGCGCCGGCGGGGCGGCGGGGGGCTCATCTCGGATGAGGCCTTCCGCGAGAGCATGGCCGGGGTGTGCCTGCTGTGCGAGGATGCGCGCTCCATCAAGGAGGAGGCCCCGGCGGCCTACAAGGACATCGACCGGGTGATCGAGACGGTGTGCGGCGCCCGCCTGGCCGAGATGGTGGCGCGCTTCGTGCCCCTGGCCGTGCTGAAAGGTTGACCCTCGCGCCGCCGGTCTGGTACTTTCTAGCCCCGGGACGACCGAAACCGACCCACGGAGGAAACCATGGCCGAAGCGGCTCACACCGTCACCACCAAGCAGCTACGCGAGGAGATCCGCGGGGTGCTCAGCGCCCTGTACGCCGCCGCCAAGGCGGGCAACCGCACGCGCCTGTCCGAGGCGGGCTCGCTCATCAAGATCCCGTTGTCTTTGGACTTTGTGGACTACTTCAAATTCCTGCGCCGCTACAACTACGTGGCCATCGATCGCACCGACCAGTCGCTGGAGCTCACCAACGAGGGCAAGTCCATCGTGGACCAGGGCCCGGACGACGAGTTCAACAAGGACATGTCGCAGCACTTCGCGCGCTTCATCAACGACGACGAGGAGCAGCTCATCGATCTGTCCGAGGACACCGGCGAGCAGAAGCTCCCCACCGAGGGGAGTGGCGAGGAGGCCCCCTTCCCGCCGGTGGCGCCGGCCAGCGGCGGCACCGCCCGCGCCGGCTGGGTCGAGCAGAAGGAGGTCAAGACCGAGGCCAAGCCCGAGGCCCGCGCCGACTCGCGCCCCGAGGTCAAGGCCGCCGCCGCCGATCCGCGCAAGGACGGCGTGCCCTATCCCATGGGCGGCAAGACCGAGCCCAAGTACGTGCGCTACGAGGCCATCGGCAGCGGCGGCATCGGCACGGTGTACCGCGCCCGCCACAGCTCGCTGGCGCTGGATCTGGCCATCAAGGAGATCAAGGACCTGTTCAGCTACTTCAACTTCTTGCAGCGCTCGGAGGTGGTCAAGCACTTCCGCGAGGTGGTGGGCCAGATGGCCCTGCTCAACCACCCGCTCATCGTGCGGGTGCTGGACCAGAACGCCGACGTGGCGCATCCCTTCTTCGTCATGGAGATGCTCCCCGGCGGCAACCTGCGCCAGCTCATCGCCAAGGGGCCCATCCCGGTGGAGCGAGCGCTGATCTGCTTTCTGCAGATCTGCTACGCCCTGCAGGCCGCCCACCAGGCCTCGGTGATCCACGGCAACCTGAAGCCCGAGAACATCCTCTTCGACGCCCAGGGCAACGTGCGGGTGGCGGACTTCGGCATGACCCGGCTGCTCCAGACCGACTCCGACCGGCCGGTGCCCCAGGTGGTGAC
Organism: uncultured Myxococcales bacterium; assembly: GCA_964561025.1. Taxonomy (GTDB): domain Bacteria; phylum Myxococcota; class B64-G9; order B64-G9; family B64-G9; genus JAAZNF01. The sequence goes on along the minus strand of CAZLNM010000034.1, from coordinate 10,047 downwards.
CGGCACGCTCGGCTACCTCTCGCCCGAGCAGATGCGGCCGGGCGGGCAGCCCTCGCTGCTGTCCGACATCTACTCGCTGGGGATCATGTTCTACGAGATGCTGACCGGGAACCTCCCCGGGCGGCGCTCGCCGCTGCCCTCCGAGGTGAACAAGGAGCTCACCAAGGACCTCGACACCCTGTTCGACAAGATGACCCGCGACCGCCCCGAGGAGCGCTACCCCGACGTGGGCGCGGTGCTCACCGACTTCTACAACTTCCACAAGGACGGGCGTTACCTCAAGTCCGGGCGCATCATCCTGCTGGCCGCGGCGCCCTGAGGCGCCCTTACCCACCGCCTCGCCGGGAGGTGTTGCATGCCGAACGAGCCGCCGGAAAGCTCCTCCTGGGGATTCGAGCGCATCGTCCCCGACGGCATCAAGCGGGCCGTGCTGGCCGGGGTGGGCACGCTGTTCATGTCGGAGGAGGGGATCCGCTCGGTGCTGGGCGACCTCAAGCTGCCCAAGGAGGTGGCCCAGTTCATCCTCAACCAGGCGGCCAAGACCAAGGACGAGCTGTTCCGGGCGCTGGCGCACGAGGTGCGCGAGTTTCTCGAGTCGGCCCGGCTCTCCGAGGAGCTGAAACGCCTGCTCTCGGAGACCGCGGTGGAGATCCGCACCACCGTGCGCTTCGTACCCTCCGGTGAAAGCCTCAAACCCCGCACGCGCACGCGGGTGAAGGTGCGCTCGCAAAAGGGTTCGCGAAAGGACACGGGCGCGGACAGCGGCGAGGCGGCCGAGGAGGCCGCGCCCGAGACGCCCGAGGAGCAGCCCCCGGAGAAAGACGGGAAGGACGCGTGAGGCTTCCCCGGCCCTCGGATCCGGCATGACCACCTCGAATCCATGGCGGAATCATTCGCGAAGGGAGGGCACCGGCCAGGCCCCCGGCGAACGATCTTGCGTCGGAGAGTCGGGGAAAGAGGCGGCCGGACCCGGTCGCGTCCGCCGGAATTCCTGGAGACTTCGGGCGGAGATGGCGGCGGCATTTCTCCTCGCCACCGCGACCGGGTGCTCCTCGGGCTACAGCCAGGGCAAGTGCGAGCCGGGGTTCCTCGAGGTGGACGGGGTGTGCAAGCTCGCGGTGGGCCAGCCCTGCCAGAAGGACAGCGACTGCCTGGGCAAGGCCTGCCTGAAGCCATCGGACCTGGCGCCGTTTTGCTCCATCTCCTGCCGCGACCACGACGGCTGCCCCAGCGGGTTCTATTGCGCCAAGGAGTTCGGCCGCCGCTGCTACCCGGGCAAGCGGCCGTTGCCCTGCGCCGACGACAGCGTCTGTGACGCGTGCCAGCGCTGCACGGAAGGCGAGTGCCGGGCGTTGCCGGGGTGCCGACCTTGCGGACAAGACGCCGACTGCCCGGCCTGCCAGCGCTGCAACGGCGGCGAGTGTTCGCCCGTCGCCGGCTGTCTTGCCTGCGCCGCGGACACGGACTGCCCGGCCTGCCAGGAGTGCGTCTCCCCCGGCGAGTGCCGCCGCAAGGTCGGCTGCACCTTGTGCCTCTCCTCCGACGACTGCCCGGGGTGCTTCGAGTGCCGCGCCGGCGCCTGCGTGGCCATCGAGGGCTGTGGCAGCGATCCGTGCTTCAACGATTCCTTCTGCCCGCCGCGCACCCGCTGCTTGCACGACGCGATCTTGGGGCACTCCGCCTGCATGCCCACCGGGCTCGCCTTTGGCGAGGATTGCAGCCGGGGCGGGGACGCGGTGTGCCGCGAGGGCGTGTGCGCCGCCCGCCCGGACGGCAGCCTGCGCTGCAGCCGCCTGTGCGCTGACGCCGCCGCGTGTCCGGTGGGTTTCGAGTGCGGCTTCGACGAAACCTGCCGGCGCCTGTGCGCCATCCCGCAGTCGACCCTGCCGGGCGCGGCCTGCCAGCGTGACGCGGACTGCCCCGCCGGCCGGGTGTGCGCGCCGCTGCTCGACGCGCAGAAGAACCTCGTGCTGCGCTGCCAGGAGCCGCTCGCTTGCGCCACGGCCAACGGTCAGCCCTGCCCGCAGGATGCGCGCTGCCAGAGCCGCGTGTGCACCGCCGAGGGTATCTGCTCGCCGGTCTGCCGGGACGACTTCGACTGCCCGGTGGGTTTCTTGTGTGACGAGATCGAGGTGACGGCGCTGGGCGAGACACACCTGCTTCAGGCCTGCGCCACCCGCGGCAGCGTGCGGGGAGACGTCGGCGACATCTGCCCCGGCGGCGACGCCGACTGCAAGAGTGGCCTGTGCCTGCGCTTTCCCGCCGGCGGGCCGCACGCATTTTGTAGCATTCCGTGCCGCATCGGCGGCGCGGATTGCCCCGATCGTTTCCTGTGCCGGCCGGCCGGCGATCCTCCCCTCGACGTGTGCCAGCCCGACGTGCTCGGCGGCGCCTGCGCCGCGAGCGCCGATTGCCCTCCGGGCCAGGTGTGCACGCTCTCCGGGACGCTGGCGGGCCCCGAGTGCCGGGAGCCGTTCCCCGACGGCGCCGATCCCGGCGAGCCCTGTAGCGCCACGCGCCTGTGCGCGAACTTCCTTTGCCTGCGGGATGGCCTGTGCGGCGCCGTGTGCGGCGGCGGCGCGGATTGCCCGCCGGGGTTCATCTGCGACTTCGTGCCGACGTACCTCCAGAGCGGCCAGAGCGTCTTTTCGTCGCTGTGCGTGCCCGACCCTGGCAGCATGCGCGCCTGCGATTATGACGGCGCCTGCCCGGCGAACGAGGCGTGCGCGCCCGAGCTCAACCCGTGGGGCACCGGTCTCGAGGGCCGCTGCGCGGTGCGCTGGCCCTCGGGCGCGCTCGGCACCCCCTGCGACGCCGCCTTCGAGTGCGAGAACCGCGTGTGTCCCGAAAACGGCGCCTGCACCCGCCTGTGCCGCGATGACGCCGACTGCCCGGCGCCCTTCGAGTGCGTGCCGCTGCGGGTGAGCCCCTGGCCGGGAGCGAGTTTTTCCATCCTGGGGTGCCGCGATCTGGGGCAGGGCGAGCTCGGCGACCCCTGTCCCCACGGCGCCCCGGATTGCGTGAGCGGTATCTGCTTTCATCCCGGCGGCTTCGAGCCGTACTGCACCGTGGTGTGCGAGAGCGACGCGGATTGCCCGGTGACGGGGATGTTCTGCGGCAGCGGCACACCGCGCTACTGCGAGAAGGGGTAGCTCATGGCCGCCGAGACGCCGTCGCCGCAGGACTCGCTGGGCCGGGGCCGGGCTCCCTGGCGCCGCGTCGCGGGCGTGTTGTGCCTGGGGGCCGGGGTGGGGCTGGCGCTGCTGACGTACCTGCGGGGCCGCCCGGTCGAGGTCACCCTGGAGTACGAGTTTTCCGGAGAGCGCCTGCGGGGCGCGCCGGAGCTTGTGGTGGCCATCCGTTCCGAGAACGATGGCGCATTCGTCAGCGAAAGCGTCTTTCGCTGCCCGGCCGATGGGGCGTGCCCGGCGTCGCTGCGTCATCCGCTGCGCCTGCCCCGCGGCGCCTACCGCGTCTCGGCCAGCGCGCGCGCGCCGGAAGGCGACCTGTACTGGGAGCGGGTGGTGCGCGTCGAGGGGGAGGGGACGCTGCACGTCCCCTTCGACAAACGGTGAGGTCTTGCCATGCCCGGCAGAACCTTCGAACCCGATGAAGACCGGCTGGCCCGCGACCTTTTGGCCAGACTCGACGAGCGCGAGGATCCGGACGCGCACGCCTCGGCGCTCCTGATCCGCGAGGTGATGGAGAACCTCATCACTCTGCGCAAGGTGGTCACCGACTACCCCTCCCTGCTCAAGCCGTACCGGGTGGCGGGCCAGGCGCGCAACGTGCACTCCCTGGTCGAGGCCATCTGCGAGAGCAACCCCTACACCATCGAGGCCCACATGCCGACCCGCGCGGTGGTGGGCCGCGCCTATCTGGTGGCGAAGATCAACCTGTTCCGCACCCTGCTGCGCATCGCGCGGCACTCCTTCCCGGAGCCGGCCACCAGCCCCTCCCTGGAGCCGGAGCTGACGCGCCTGCTGCGGGTGCTCATCACCACGCTGATCGCCGAGGACATCCTGGTGGCCATCGCCGCGGACGTGCGCGCCGAGCCGGAGCTGCGCCGTAAGGCGGTGTACCTGCTGGTGGACCTGTGGGAGCACCGCCAGGCGCGCACGGTGCAGGACTTCTTCCCGCTGCTGGACTCGGTGTGGGAGGCCAAGACGCGCGTCACCATCTCCTACGGCACCCTGTCCGGCACCTCGGAGATCCTGGGTCTGATGCGCGAGGGGTGCGATCCCGAGGTGATCGACTACTTCACCCGCGAGCACATCTCCGAGGACGAGCGCCAGGCGCTGCTCGAGCTGGTGTTCAACGCCACCTACGAGGAGCTGCAGACCATGCGCCGCTGGATGAGCCGCCACCGCAAGGACGTGCTGGCGCCCAAGGACGTGGCCCGCATCTTCAACGTCCCGGAGGAGCGGCTGCACCAGACCATCAGCAACACCCAGGACATGTTCTTCACCTTCCGCGAGCGGCAGGTGAACGCCTACCACCGCAGCCTGCACGACCTGCCCGGCCCCAAGAAGACCGCCGAGGAATACCTGATGATCTACTACCTGCGCCAGGCGAACATCTCGCCGCCACAGGAGAACATCTCCTGTCCCCCGCCGGAACCCGCATCCGGGTAAAACTCTTTCGCCTCAGCTCGGCTTGTGCCGTCAAGGGCCTACGCGGCCAAGCCCGCTCCGGTCCCTTCGGGACTCGCTCCGCTCGCCTTTGACCGCAGCCGAGCTTCGGCAGAATTCGCTAATATGAGGAGCATGCGGGCATGCTCCTCCTTTTCCAGGAGGATTTTTGTTTCTCGGCTTGCCGTGCTTGACGATATCGAAATGCTTCCCGCCGACCGGCGGGAGGTCAGCGGCTTCAACCCGCGCGGCCGCAGCGGGCGGCCAGGTCGGGCAAGAAGAAGCGGGACACGAAGTCCTGGTCGAGGTGCTCCCGGGCCATCTTCGGCTCCACCTGCATGAGCTGGGAGAGCCAGTACTGCGCCACGGGTTCGCGGGTGTGATCCTTCGCCAGCTCGCGGATGAGCGGCGGGCACAGCTCGCGCTGGTAGGCGTTCCACAGGGTCTTGATGGCCAGGTCGAAGGCCGCGGGCCGGGCCGCGGGGCGCCGGCTGCGGATGCGAGCGAGGAGCGGCGCGACATCGCCGCTCTTCTGGTAGCGGGAAACCTCTTTCGACACGGAGGGCAGCAGCACCACCCACGCCAGCGCGACGAAGGCGGCCACGCCGACCCCAATCCAAAGGATCTCGTTCATGGGGCGGCCTTGGCCTCCGCGCCGGCCCGGATGCTGGCGGCCACCTTGCGCCCCAGCGCCTCGCAGGCGGCCAGGTCCTCCGCGCGGGGCTGCCACTTGGCGCGCACGCCTTCGGCCACCAGCGGGATCTTGCAAGCCACAAGGTGCTCCTCGAGCTGCTTCACCGCCTCGCCGCTCCAGCCGTAGCTCCCGAAGGCGGCGCCGATCTTGTTCTTGAACTTGAGGCCGCGCAGGTCGTGCAGCAGTGGCGCCAGGGTGGGCAGGTACGAACCGTTCACGGTCGGCGAGCCGAACACCAGCGCCCGCGCCTGGAAGACCTCGGTGACAAGATCGTTGCGATCGGTGGTCACCGCGTGGAACAGCTTGTGCGCCACGCCCTCGGCGGCGAGGCCGGCCGCCACCGCTTCCGCCATGCGGCGCGTGGCGTTCCACATGGTGTCGTAGATCACCAGCGCCACCGGCCGGGGCTTCTGCTGCGCCCACTCGCGGTACTTCTCAACGATCTGGAGCGGCCGCTCCTTCCAGATCACGCCGTGGCTGGGAGCGATCATGTCCACCGGGAGTTTCAGCGCCAGCACCTCGTCGATCTTCTTGAGCACGAAGTCCGAGAACGGGGTGAGGATATTGGCGTAGTACTTGAGCGCCTCCTCGTACAATTCCTCGGTGTCCACCCGGTCGTTGGTGCGAAAGGCCGTGGCATAGTGCTGGCCGAAGGCATCGTTGGAGAGCAGAAGGTTCTTGCCCGCTACGTAGGTGAACATGCTGTCGGGCCAGTGGAGCATGGGCGCCTCGACGAACACGAGCTCGATGCCGTTTCCCAGGGCGATACGATCGCCGGTCTTCACCGGCTGGAAGTTCCACTTCTGGTGATAATGCCCGGGGATGCTCTCGGCGCCGCGCTTGGAGACCACCACCGTGGCCTTGGGGCACAGGCGCATGAGCTCGGGCAGGCTGCCGGAGTGGTCGGGCTCGGCGTGGTTGGCGATGACGTAGTCGATGGTGGCCGGGTCGATCACCGAGCGTACGTTGTCGATGAATTCGCTGGCGAACGGCTCCCAGGCGGTATCCACCAGGGCGGTCTTTTCGCCGCGGATGAGGTAGGAGTTGTAAGTCGAGCCACGGTGGGTGGAGAGTTCGTGCCCGTGGAACAGGCGCAGGCCCCAGTCCACCACTCCGGTCCAGTACACATCCTTCATGAGTTCCACGGCCATGTTTCCTCCCGCGTCGAGTATTGTCCGGGGAGGAGAGCAGCAGGGCCTGCCCCGGATTCCCAACACAATACATCCGAAATGGTCCCTGTCAACCGTCCCGCGGACCGGTTCAGCCTTCGAGGAATCGTCCCAGGAGCCAGTACGAGACAGCGGCGATGATCCCGGAGGCGGGGATGGTGAAGATCCAGGCCCACACTATGCGGCCGGCCAGGGCCCAGCGCACCGAGCGCCAGCCCTTGTCCAGGCCCACCCCCACGATGGCCCCGGTGATGGTGTGGGTGGTGGAGACCGGGATGCCGAGCTCTGAGACGGCCAGGATAGTCACGCCGCCGCCGGTCTCCGCGGCGAAACCGTTGATCGGCTCGAGCTTGGTGAGCTTCATGCCCATGGTGCGCACGATGCGAAAGCCGCCGAAGAGCGTTCCGGCGGCGATCATGGCGTGGCACAGGAAGATGATCCACACCGGCATGTGATCGTGGACCGAGAGCTGGCCGCCGGCCACCAGCAGGGCGAACAGAATCCCCATGGTCTTCTGGGCGTCGTTGGTGCCGTGGGAGAAGGAGTAGATGGCCGCGGACACGAGTTGGAGCTTTCGGTAGATCAGGTTCACCTTGCGCGGGGATGCCTTCCGCGAGAGCCGGTAGGTGACCTTCTGGATGCCCATGGCCAGCAACACGCCGATGACCGGCGAGAGCACGATGAACAGCATGACCTTGGTGAGGCCGGCGCCGATGAGCAGCCCGGTGCCTCCGTACACCAGGGCCGCCCCGGCGTAGCCGCCGATCAGCGCGTGGGAGGACGATGAGGGGAGGCCCAGCCACCAGGTGATGAGGTTCCAGGAGATGGCGCCGATGAGCCCGCACAGGATCACCGCCACGGTGATGGATTCGGTGTGCACCACGCCCTTGCCGACGGTCATGGCCACGTCGGTGCCGAAGGTGAAGGCGGCGATGAAGTTGAAGAAGGCGGCCCAGGCCACCGCCAGCCGAGGGGAGAGCACGCGGGTGGAGACCACGGTGGCGATGGAGTTGGCCGCGTCGTGGAAGCCGTTGACGAAGTCGAAGGCCAGCGCGGCCAGGAAGGTCACCACGATGAGGGCGGTCATGGCTCCTCCGCTTCCCGGGCGCTACGCCTCAGGAGTGCTCCATGGTGATGCCCTCGATCACGTTGGCCACGTCCTCGCACTCGTCGATGCCCCGCTCCACGATCTCGAAGATCTCCTTGAGCTTGATGACCTCGAGCGGCTTGTCGGCGAAGTCGTCGAACAGCGCGGCCACGCCGGCGTGCACGATCTCGTCGCCCTCGTTCTCCAGCCGGTGGATCTCCTTGAAGATCTCGCGAAGCTCAGCCTCGTGCTTGCGGCCTTGCTGGAGCTTCTCGACCGCCACCACCACCTGGGCCACCGCCTTCTCCAGTACCCGAGCGAGTTCCACCAGCCGGGCGGGCACGCCGGCGAGCTTGAAGCGCACCATGCGGCTGGCGGCGGTCTCGGCGCAGTCCATCACGTTGTCCATCTTGCTCACCAGCTCCATGATCTCGTCGCGATCCAGCGGGGTGATGAAGGTGCGGTGGATGAGGTCGATGGTCATGTGGGTGACGCTGTCGCACTCGTGTTCGAGCTCCTTGATGCAGCGCACGCGCGCCTCGGCGTCCTTCGGCCACTCGGCGGAAACCTCGACCAGCTTTTTGACGCCCGCAAGAGAGGTCTGGGCGTGCCGGTTGAAAAGCTCGAAGAATCCATATTCCTTCGGCCGGAGCTTGGACCAGATCATTTCGAGCCCTCCAGGCTTTTAGGCGGCTTTCTTGTAGTCTCCGTCCGCCGCGAAGTCAATTCATTTGTGCCGATATATTGTCATTATAATACAATGTGTTATGCGCCATGCGGCGGTGCGATGCGAAGCCGCGTGGAAAGTCGGTCGCGACTCCTTCGACACTTGCACATTGGATCGGGGCGACACTATAATCCGGCCGGACCTTGGTGGAGGGCGTATCATGCACAGGCTTCCTTCGGTGCTGATGGCGAGTGCGGTCCTTCTCGGCCTGCTGGGATGTTCCAAGAGCAAGTTCGACAAGTTCCCCGACGCTGCGCAGGCCGAGCGCCAGCTTGCCGAGAAGCTCTGGGCGGACTACGCGCAGGCGATCCTGGACCCCGCCTTCGGCAAAGACCCGCTCCTCGCCGCCCGGTTCTTCTCGCGGCAGGTGCTGCTGCAGGTGGATGAGGCGGAGTTCGTGAAACGCTTGCAGAACTTCGCCAAGCGGCGCGCCGCGCTGGAGGGCATCCAGGTCAAGGGCCTGAAGAGCACCCCGGATGGCCTGCTGCTGGTCCTCGACTCCAAGGCCGGTGAGGCGGGGCTGCCGGTGGTCAAGGAGGGCGAGGCCATGCGCTTTTCCGAGATCACCGCCTCCACCGGCGACTGGAATTCGCCCGCCAAGGCCTTGCCCGCCAGCGCCGCGGAGCCATCGCTTCTCTCGGTCAAGGTGCTGCTCCGCGACGAGACGGCCGACGTGGGCGAACGGCTGCGGGCGGCGGTGGCGCTGGCCCAGAGCCGCGAGCGCGGGGTGATCGTGGCCTCGCAGAAGACGGTGCAGAACCCCGTTGTGCGCCTGGGGCTCGGTCTGGCGCGGGTGAAACTGGACGGCTTCGACGAGTCCTTTCTCAAGAACTTCCCGACCGACGCCGAGGGCCTGCGGGCGCTCCAGCGGGCGGATGGCGCCATCTTCGAGGAGATGATCACCAAGGTCTCCAACATGGGCGCCATGGTGGAGGATCCCCCGGCCAACGAGGTCATGTTTCGTGTCGCCGCCGGCGCGCCGCCGGAGATGCGCGGGCGGATGGGACGTGCGCTCTACGACATGGCGGAGCTGGGCCCGCACCGCTTCGCCAACGCCTTCAAGAACCTGGTGAAGGACCCCAAGACCGATCCGGCGCTGGCCGTGTACGCGGACGAGTTCCGCCAGCGCAAGCAGGCGCCGAAACTGGAGGCCTTTCTTCGCAAGTTCACCTCCTCCGAGGGCGGCCCGGAAGAGCAAAAGCTGTGCCGGTCCATCCTCGGCTGGTTGCAGAAGATCCGCTGAAGCGGCCACCGGGCCGCGGGAGAAGCGCTCATGCCCCGTGAAAAATGGGATCCCTTCCAGGACTTGTTGAACATCCGCAACCGTTTCATGGAGCTGGTGGATCGCTCCTTCCGCGAGGAGTTGTTGGTGGAGGGAGTGGGTCACGAGAGCTGGGCACCGGTGGCGGACTTCTACGCCACGGAGGAGGGGCTGGTGCTCGAGCTGGAGATCCCGGGCATGAACCGCGAGGACATCGAGATCAACTTCCAGGGCAAGCAACTCATCATCCGCGGCTACCGTACGCTGACCTTCGCCGCCGGCCAGGCGACGGTCCATCGCATGGAGCGGCGCCACGGGCCGTTCCGCCGCGTGCTGGAGATCCCCATGGCGGTGGACGCCAATCGCATCCAGGCCCGCTACACCGACGGCGTATTGACGGTGAACCTGCCGTACCCGGGCAACACGCAGGAAAAGAAGATCCCGGCTGCGCTTAATAGCGCTCGTACCAGCCTTCGTT
>CAZLNM010000033.1:1188-44823 GCA_964561025.1 uncultured Myxococcales bacterium | reverse complement strand
GCTCATGGAGAAGGGCGCCTCCACCTCCCAGGCGTTGGAGCGGGCCCAGGCCGAGCACGACATGGCCGCGGAGGCGGTCGTCACCGCCCAGGCGGCGCTGGGCGAGCTGCGCGCCGGGGTCGAGCTGGCGCTGGCCTCGCTGGAGGACACCCGGGTCCGCGCGCCGTTCGACGGCCTGGTGGTGAGCTGCCTGGTCGAGAAGGGCGAGTCGGTCATGGCCGGCGCGCCGCTCCTGGATTTGGTGGACGACTCCGGCGTGAGCGTGGAGGCCTCGGTGGACGAGGCGGACGCCGGCCGCATCAAGCTGGGAATGCCGGTGCGGCTGACCACCGACGCCTTCCCGGGGCGGGCCTTCTCGGGGCGGCTTTCGTGGATCTCGCCGGTGGTGGCGCGTGACCTGCGCCAGAACCGCCACCTGGACATCGAGGTGTCCCTCGACGGTGACTCGCCCGATCTCAAGGTCGGCCTGTCCACCGACATCGAGATCATCGTGCAAAGGCGCGAGAACGTGCTGGCCGTGCCCACCACCGCAGTGATGCGCCGCGGGGACCGGCTGCAGCTCTTCGTGGTCGCCGGAGACCGGGCGCGGCTGCGCGACGTGCGCGGCGGGCTCTCCAACTGGGAGAAGACCGAGATCCTGGAGGGGCTGCGCGAGGGCGAGCACGTCATCCTCTCGCTCAACGAAAAAGGCCTGGCCGACGGGGTGCGGGTGAAGCTCCCCGGCGCCGACGGCAGCGCCAAGGTGGCCTACTGATGCTCATCGAAATCGAAAAACTCTCCAAGGTGTACCGCATGGGAGACAACGAGGTCCACGCGCTGCGCGAGGTGAGCCTGGCCATCGATCGCGGCGCCTCGGTGGCCATCGTGGGCCCGTCGGGATCGGGCAAGTCCACCCTCATGAACATCATCGGCTGCCTGGACACCCCCAGCGGCGGCAGCTACCGCCTGGACGGCAAGCTGGTCTCCAGCATGAACGACGACGCACTGGCCACGGTGCGCAACCGGCAGATCGGGTTCGTGTTCCAGACCTTCAACCTGCTGCCGCGCCAGAGCGCGCTCGAGAACGTGGCCCTGCCTCTCCTCTACGCCGGGGTGAGCCGCCGCGAGCGGCGCGAGATGGCCCTGGACGCGCTGCGCAAGGTGGACCTGATGGACCGCGCCGGGCACAAGCCGGCCGAGCTCTCGGGCGGGCAGCGCCAGCGGGTGGCCATCGCGCGGGCCCTGGTGAACCGGCCCTCCATCCTGCTGGCCGACGAGCCCACCGGAAACCTGGATCAGAAGGTCGGCCGCGAGATCATCGCCCTGTTCCGCCGCCTGAACGAGCAGGAGAACGTCACCCTGATCCTGGTCACCCACGACCGGGAGATTGCCCAGAGCGCGCGGCGCCAGATCGAGATCATCGACGGCGCCATCGTCTCCGACCGGGGAAACTGAGAGGATAGGCGCGTGGATTTGCTGGAACAGGTGCGTGTCGCCGGCGAGTCCATCCGCGCCAACAAGCTGCGCTCCTTCCTCACCACCCTGGGCGTGGTGATCGGGGTGGCCTCGGTGATCCTGCTGGTGTCCATCGGCGAGGGCATGCGCACCTACATGGCCAACGTCTTCGCCGGCATGGGCAGCAACCTGCTGTTCGTGTTCCCCGGCAAGCGCGACACGCGGGGCGGCGGGCACCCGCCCATGTCGACCACGGTGCACAAGCTCACCTTGCAGGACGCCAGCGCCCTGCGCCAGCGCAGCCTGAACATCGTGGGCGTGGCCCCGCTGGTGGTGGGCGGCGGGCGGGTGGAGCGCGCCGCCCGCTCGCGCGACACGGTGGTGCTGGGGACGGATCACGAGTTCATCGAGGTGCACAACCTGTCGGTCGGCGCGGGGGAGTTTCTGCGCGAGGAGGACGTGGAGGCCAAGCACCGGGTGGCGATCATCGGCCAGACCGTCGCCCGGGAGCTGTTCGGCGACGAGTCGCCGCTGGGTCAGCCCATCAAGGTGGCCGAGTCGCGCTTCCTGGTGGCCGGGGTGATGGCGCCCAAGGGCCAGTCGCTGGGGCTCGACTTCGACGACATGGTGTACATCCCGGTGAACGCCGCCCTGGATCTCTTCAACGAGGAGGGGCTCACCCGCATCTCCATCAAGGCCGCCAACCCCTCCAACCTGCAGCCGGCCATCGAGGACATCGTGCGCATCCTCAAGCACCGGCACAACAACCGCGAGGACTTCACCGTGGTGAGCCAGGCCGACATGCTGGAGACCTTCAACCAGATCGCCTCCACCATGACCTACGTGCTGCTGGGCATCGCCTCCATCTCGCTGCTGGTGGGCGGCATCGGCATCATGAACATCATGCTGGTGTCGGTGCGCGAGCGCACCCGCGAGATCGGGGTGCGCAAGGCGCTGGGGGCGCGCCGGCGCGACATCCTGATCCAGTTTCTGATCGAGTCGGTGATGGTCAGCTCACTGGGCGGGGCGCTGGGGCTGGGCCTGGGGGCGCTGATCGCCACCTCCATCACCGCCGCTGTCCCCGAGATCCCCACCCGCATCACCCTGTGGATCCTGATGCTGGCGGTGGGCTTCTCGGTGGGCGTGGGCGTGTTCTTCGGGGTGGCCCCGGCCCGCACCGCGGCCAACCTCGACCCCATCGAGGCGCTCCGCTACGAGTGAGCCCGGAGGTTCGCGCAAGGCGACGAGTGCGCAAACAGCGCGCATCTCGCAGGGATCAATCATCATTCGTTCGGCATCTATCGAGTAGGATGCGGAAAAACGGTGGCGGGCGCGGGCGGGGCGGCTCTACTCTTTGTCCTTGTCGCCCTCGGGCTTCTGCGGCTCGTCCTTGGGTTTGTCGTCTTTCTTGCCGCTTTCTTCCTCCGGGTACCCGGTGGCGGTCTTCATGTACTTCGAGTCGTTCTCGGGGGTGCCGGGGGCGGTCTCGCCGGGCAGGCCTACGGGGGTGTACATCCCGGCCTGGACCTTCTCGGTGTAGTCCAGCTTGGGGGGTTTCTGCTTGTTGCAGGCGAGAAGGCCGGCCCACGCGGCCAATGCCAGGCTCAACCAGATCCAGCGGTACATGGCTCCTCCCGGGAAATGCCCCGCGCCGGAGCGATCTCATTCCGACGCGCTGGCGCGAAGATAGTCCGGCCGGGTCCTCCTGTCAAACGAAATTGCTTTCCCGGGGCGTGCCAGCACCTCCCTTGGCATCGGTACCGCTCGACGTCGCTTGACCCCAGGGAAAAACATGAATTTTTTTCTTGCACCGGGAATATTTCTTTGCTAGCAAGCGTTCGACTCGGCATCGGATTGACCAATACTCAAACCGAGAGAAAAGGAGTGAGCCCCATGTCAAGGAATTCGGTTCGCACCACGGGTATCTTCCTCGCGCTGGCGCTGGCCGTGGCCGGCTGCCCGCAGAAGCGCGAGGGCGGCGGCGCCGTTGGCGAGGCCCCCAAGAAGACCGTCTCCGAGGCGGTGAAGGTGGAGTTCTTCGTGATGTCGCAGTGCCCCTTCGGCACCCAGGTGGAGGACGCCATCGCCCCGGTGCTCAAGAAGTTCGGCGGCGACGTGGAGTTCACCCTCGACTTCATCGGCGACAACAAGGACGGCAAGCTCTCCTCCATGCACGGTGAGAACGAGGTCAAGGGCGACAAGGTCCAGCTGTGCGCGGTGAAGTACGCCCCCTACAAATTCATGGACATGCTGACCTGCATGAACAAGAACATGCGCGGCATCCCCGACAACTGGCAGGGCTGCGCCCAGGAGACCGGTATGCCGGTCGGGCAGATCAAGACCTGCTACGAGGGCCAGGAGGGCGACCAGCTCCTTTCGGCCTCGTTCGACAAGGCGCGCTCGCGCAACGCCCGCGGCAGCCCCACCATCTACATCGCCGGCAAGATGTACAACGGCGCCCGCTCCGAGCTCGCCTTCTCGCGGGCCATCTGCGACGGCTACACCAAGGAGAAACCCGCCCTGTGCGCCTCGCTGCCCCCGCCGGTGAAGGTCCCCATCACCATCATCAGCGACGCCCGCTGCAAGGACTGCCGGGCCGACTTCTGGCAGAAGCGCCTGGAGGGCATGTTCCCCGGCGCGGTGGTGAAGATCCTCGACTGGTCCAACGAGGAGGGCAAGAAGCTGTGGGAAGGCCTGCAGAAGCCCATGCTGCCCGCCATCCTGATGGGCCAGGAAGTCAAGCAGGCCGACGACTACGCGCGGGTGCAGCGCTTCCTGGCGCCCGCCGGCGACTTCTTGATCTTCCAGGTGGGCTCGCGCTTCGATCCCACCAAGGAGATCTGCGACAACAAGACCGACGACAACGGCAACGGCAAGGTGGACTGCGACGACGCGGACTGCGCCAACGCCCTCGAGTGCCGCAAGGACATCCCCAAGAAGCTCGAGGTGTTCGTGATGTCGCAGTGCCCGTTCGGGGTGAAGGCGCTCGACGCCATGAAGGAAGTGCTGGACGCCTTCGAGCGCAAGATCCAGTTCGAGATCCACTTCATCGCCGACCAGCGGCCGGACGGCTCTTTCAACGCGCTGCACGGCCAGCCCGAGGTGGACGAGAACATCCGCGAGCTGTGCGCCATCAAGTACTACCCCAAGAACTACAAGTACATGGACTACATCTGGTGCCGCAACAAGAACATCCGCGATGCCAACTGGCAGGCCTGCGCCACCAAGGAGACGGGCATCGACGCCGCCGTGATCGAGAAGTGCTTCTCGGGCGACGAGGGCAAGAAGCTGCTCGCCGAGGACATCAAGATCGCCCAGGGTCTGGGCATCGGCGGCAGCCCCACCTGGTTCGCCAACAACAAGAACAAGTTCTCCGGCATCGACGCTCAAAACATCAAGACCCAGTTCTGCAACTTCAACCCGGGGCTGAAGGGCTGCGAGAAGACCCTCTCCGGGCCCGAGGCGCCGCAACCCGGCCGCCCGGCCCCCGCCTGCGGGCAGTAAAGAAAGCTTGCTTCGTTCAGCCCGGCCAGAGAAATCTGGCCGGGCTTTTTTTCACTTCATGTGGTGCACAAACGACTCGCGAAAGGTCGGGACAGCGGTCAAGTGCTTGAAACGTGAGCCTTTGACGTTGTAATCGTAATTCAAACCGCAAGGAGGCAAACATGAACAAGAGGTTTTTCGCGTTCTGTTCCATTCTTTTTTCGACCTCGATGGCCTGGGCGGGGTGGCCCGGCAACGTCACCGAAGTGAAAGCCGAGAAGGGTAAATCGGTGACCGTCGAAGGCAAGCTCGAGACTGGAAGTCCGATGACGGACCTGTCCTGGGCCTCCAGTAGCCAGGTGGCGTGCTTCCCGGCGACGCAGAACGAGAAATTCCAGGGCAACCACGTGTTGTACTCGACATCCCTGCCACCGAAGTCTGTCATGGTGATCACGCTCGTCCCCAAGGACACAAACGCCAACATGAGTCTCTATGCTTATCAGATCGGAACGACCAACTTCGACCTGCCTCCGCAACTGGGTCGTTGCACGAGTTGCGAGGCCGACTACAAGTGGGATCGTCCGAAAAAGGGAAAGACTCAGGACCACACGAGATCCGTGACGCTCAACGCCACGACCAATCCCTACAACGTGGTCATCGGCGTCGCGGGTCCCAAGAATACGACCGCTGGCGAGTTCACTCTGAAAGTCGAGATCAAATAGGCGCTTGAGGACTGTCGGTCCTGCGCATCGGGTTGACCCCGAGGGGGGGGCTCTGCTAGGAAGACCCTCGCCTGACACCCACGGAGGCTCCCGATGACCGTCCGCGTCCGCTTCGCCCCCTCGCCCACCGGCTATCTCCACGTCGGCGGGCTCAGGACCGCCATCTTCAACTTCCTCTTCGCGCGCCACCACGGCGGTGTGTTCATCCTGCGCATCGAGGACACCGACACCGAGCGCTCGACGCAGGCGGCGGTGGACCAGATCCTGGATTCCTTGCGCTGGATGAACATCGCCTGGGACGAGGGGCCGTACTTCCAGTCCCAGCGCATGCCGCTCTACCGCGCCCACCTCGACCGGCTGCTGGAATCCGGCCACGCCTACCGCTGCTACTGCCCGGCCGAGGAGCTCGAGAAGAAGCGCAAGGCCGCCGAGGCCGAGAAGCGCCAGTACAAGTACGACGGCACCTGTCGCCACCTCGATCCCAAGGCCGACCCGGCGGGGCGGCCCTTCGTGATCCGCTTTCGCATGCCCGAGAAGTACCCCGACCACTTCGACGACCTGGTGCTCGGCCGCATCCCCATCGACGAGGAACGCCTGGACGACTGGATCCTGGCCCGCTCCGACGGCATGCCGGTGTACAACTTCTGCGTGGTGGTGGACGACGCCGACATGCGCATCACCCACGTCATCCGCGGCAACGACCACGTGGCCAACACCCCCCGGCAGATCCTGCTCTACCAGGCCTTCGGCTACAGCGCGCCGCAATTTGCCCACATCCCGCTCATCCACGGCCCGGACGGCTCCAAGCTCTCCAAGCGCCGCGAGGCCGAGTACCGGAAGCTCGGCATGAGCGTCTCGGTCCAGGAGTACGCCCGCATGGGGTACCTGCCGCACGCGCTGTTCAACTACATGACGCGGGTGGGTTGGAGCGCGGGCGACCAGGAGCTGTTTTCGCTTGCGGAGTTCATCCAGAAGTTCGACCTCGATGGCGTGGGCAAGGCCTCGGGCATCATGAACCCCGAGAAGCTCAAGTGGGTCAACGCCCAGTACCTCAAGGCCGAGGACGACCGTGCGCTCGCCCAGAAAATCCAGCCCCTGCTCGCTGAAAAGGGCATCGCGACGGCCGCCGACGACAGGCTCGCCAAGATCGCGGAATGCCTGAAGCCCCGCTCCAACACCCTGGTGGAACTTGCCGAAAAAGCGACGGTATTCTTCGTGGCGCCCACAGCGTACGACGAGAAGGCGGTGCGAAAGTTCTGGAACCGCGAGGCGCGCGCGTGGCTCGAACACCTCGTCGAGGTCCTGCCCGAGCTTCCGGTTTCCGACGAGGCGGCCATGGAGGAGCGCTTCAAGGGGTTTGCCGAGAAATTCGCAGCCGGCAACATGGGCAAGATCGCCCAGCCGCTGCGCCTCGCGCTCACCGGGTCCACGGCCAGCCCGTCGATCTTCACGGTGATGAACATCCTCGGAAAGGACGAGTGCCGCGCCCGGATCCGCCGGGCCATCGAGGAGCTAGGTAAGCTTGGATAATCAGGAAGATAGACCTCCTGAAGCCGGGGGACAGGCCCCGGCCGAAGCGGGGGGACAGGCCCTCGCCGGAGAGCAGGCGCCAGGCGGCGAGCCGGCCGCGAAAGCCCCTGACGCACGGGTCGAAAATCATCCTCCACGGAAAGGTCTTTTCGAGGAGTGGCGGATCATCCGGAGCCTGGGTTCCGACCTCGGCCTGGCCCCGGCGTTGCTCGTCGTCGTCGCTACCTTTCTCATCATCGTCTTTCACGAAAACGGCTCGTCGAGCTTCTTCTCCATGTACCTCGCCAAGTACTTCAAAAAAACTTCATTTTCAGGGCTTTATCCGGCGTTCTACTGGTACGGCATGAGCTTTCTGCTGCTCGGCGTCGTCCCATATTTCCTAATGAAGACAGCCTTTCGGCGCGCCTCTTCCGAGAGCGGTGCGGGGCTCGGGGACTGGAAGTTCGGACTGCCGGCGGCGCTCACCGCGTACTTCGCATTCCTGCCCATCCTGGTCCTGGTGAGCTACCTGCCCGAATTCCGGTCGAAGTATCCCCTCTTCTCCGATGCCGGGCAGAGCGGCTTTCACCTTCTCGCCTACGAGGCCTCGTACGCCGTTTACTTCATCGGTTGGGAGTACGTGTTCCGGGGCTTTCTGCTGTTCGGCCTTTTGCGGCGGCTCGGCTCGTTCGCGGTGCTGCTCCAGATGATCCCGTTCGCCATCCTCCACTTCGGAAAGCCTGAGTTGGAGACCATCTCGGCGATCGTGGCCGGCATCCTGCTCGGTTTCTTGGCCTTGCGCGCGCGCTCGTTCTGGTACGGCTGGCTGCTGCACTCGCTGGTGGCCATCACCAATGACCTCCTCATCCTGTGGCACCGGGGCGGCTGAGCGTGGAATACCGTCCCGCCCGAACGAGTTCATTTCCGGAGGTGAGCCCATGACGCAACAGACCCCTCAGGAGAAACGCCGCCTGACCCTCCCGCGCGAGCAGGTGTTCACCGCCGCCATGGCGGGCAGCGACATCCAACGCGCTTTCCTCCTCAAGAGCCGCCTGGTCTTTGCCATCGGGATCGCCATCGGCCTCTTCGCCATGTGGCTTTGCGCCGCGCTCGTGGAAGAGCGGCTCATGCACCTCTTGCGCTGGCCGCTGCTCGGCGTCGGCCTGCTACTGTGGGCGGCGGGGCCGGTCCTCGGGCGCGGCAGGATGTGGGCCGAGGCGGCGCTGTTCTTCACCGCCTGGGCGCTCATCGGCGGCGGCGCGGGGTGCTTTGCGGGGAGATCTGCCGAACGCGACCTGCTGCTGAATCCCACCCTGGCCATCGGCGTCCTGCTGCTGGGTCTTCTGGTCAACACCCGCCTTCGCCAGCGGCCCGCCGCGCCGGCCTCGGAGTTCTTGTGGCTCGGGCCCTGGCTGGCCGTCGCGGTGGCCGCGGCCTGGTTCTTCCCGGCCGGCGAATGGCCCCTGGCCCTCTCGGGCGCCGCCGGGCTTCTGCTTTCGGCCACGCTGGCCGCGTCGGGGGAACGGGCCCTGGGCGCCTTCACCCCCGGCGAGAGCGTACGGGCCGGCACCGCGGCGCTGTCGCTGTGCCTCCAGTCGGGATGGGAGCGGCTGCGGGGGAGCGTGTAGCGCTTGTTTTGCTTGACAGCATGGCGGCTCATCCGTACACTCCCGCGGCGATGAGTGGCTATTTGAAAACCGGCCTCATGACGGGAGCCACGGCGGCCCTCTTCCTCGGGGCCTACCTCTTCTGGCTTCGCACCGCAAGCGCCGCCGAGATGCCTCCCGAGCTGTACCGTTCCGCCCCGGTGATCCCGTACGCCAAGAAGGCCGGGGAGCACCGCTTCCGCTCGCCGCGCACCTACGAAGACACCCTGACCTACTACCGCAAGGTGTTCGCCGGCGACGAAAACATCTCCTTCGAGAAGATCATCAACACCTCGGCGGTCCGCGGCATGCACATGCGCAACAAGGCCCCCGGCCGCCGCTGGGACGGCCTCAACATCTACGAGAACCGCGGCATCACCTACATCTTTGTGGTCTTCTCCGATGCCGAACTTGCGGCCATCGCCGCCGAGGCGGAAAAGAAGAACCCGAAGCCCGCCGCGCCCAAGAAGCCCGGCGGAAGTTGATGGGGGATCGTCTAACGGCAGGACATCAGACTCTGGATCTGACTATCAAGGTTCGAATCCTTGTCCCCCAGTGAAACCCCGCGCCCAGGCGCGGGGTTTTTTTTCGTTTCGCGATTGATTTTCGCGCCGCCGCGTGGCAACCTTCGCGCCGCCGAGCGAACCCAGGAGCGCGCCATGAGCGAAAAAGACAAGATCGCCCCCGCCCGCAAGGACTTCATCCGCGAGATCGTCGAGGAGGATATCCGCCAGGGAACCTTCGGGGGCAAGGTCGTCACTCGCTTTCCGCCGGAGCCGAACGGCTACCTGCACATCGGCCACGCCAAGGCCATCCACATCGACTTCGGGGTGGCCGAAGATTACGGCGGCCGCTGCCACCTGCGCTTCGACGACACCAACCCGGCCAAGGAAGACCAGGAGTACATCGACGCCATCCAGCGCGACGTGCGCTGGCTGGGCCGCGACTGGGGCGAGCACATGTACTTCGCCTCGGACTATTTCGAGCGCATGCTGGGTTGGGCCGAGGACCTCATCCGCCAGGGCAAGGCATACGTGGACGACCTTTCCGCCGACGAGATCACCGCCCACCGCGGCACGCTCACCGAGCCGGGGCGCGCCAGCCCCTACCGCGACCGCTCGGTGGAGGAGAACCTCGACCTCTTCCGCCGCATGCAAGCCGGCGAGTTCCCCGACGGCTCGAAGGTTTTGCGCGCCAAGATCGACATGGCCTCGCCCAACCTGAACCTGCGCGATCCGGTCATGTACCGCATCTTGCACCGCGACCACCACCGCCAGGGGAGCCGCTTCTGCGTCTATCCCATGTACGACTGGGCCCACGGGCTGGAGGACTCCATCGAGGGGGTGACCCACTCGCTGTGCTCGCTGGAGTTCGAGAACCACCGGCCGCTGTACGACTGGTTCCTCGACCAGCTCAAGGTGCACCACCCCAAGCAGATCGAGTTCGCACGGCTGAACCTCACCTACACCATGATGAGCAAGCGCCGCCTGCTCGAGCTTGTGCAGCGGGGCGTGGTGCGCGGCTGGGACGACCCGCGCATGCCTACCATCGCCGGGCTGCGCCGGCGCGGCTACACCCCCGAGGCCATCCGCGAGTTCTGCCGGCTCATCGGCGTGGACAAGACCAACTCCACGGTGGACATCCAGCTCCTCGAGCACTGCCTGCGCGAGGATCTCAACCGCCGCGCCATGCGCTTCATGGGCGTGCTGCGGCCGCTGCGCCTGGTCATCGAGAACTACCCCGAGGGGAAGAGCGAAACCTTCGAGGCCCCGGCCAACCCCGAGGACCCGGCCGCCGGGACGCGCACGGTGCCCTTCTCCAAGGTGCTCTTCATCGAGCAGGACGACTTCCGCGAGGATCCGCCCAAGCAGTTCTTCCGCATGAGCCCGGGGCGCGAGGTGCGCCTGCGCGCGGCCTACTTCGTGCGCTGCGAGAGGGTTGTAAAGGACGAGCGCGGCAACGTGGTGGAGGTGGTGTGCAGCTACGATCCGGCCACCCGCGGCGGCGACGCCCCGGACGGGCGAAAGGTGAAGAGCACCCTGCACTGGGTGTCGGCGCAGCACGCCATCGAGGCCGAGGTGCGCCTGTACGAGCATCTCTTCACCAAGCCCGACCCGGACGACGTGGCCGAGAATCAGACCTGGCTCGACAACGTGAACCCGCGCTCCGAGGAGGTGCTGCAAGGCTGCCGGCTGGAGCCCGCGCTGGCCGACCGGCCCGCCGGATTCACCTGCCAGCTCGAGCGGCTGGGCTACTTCTGCGTCGATCCCGACTCGCGCCCCGGCCGGCCCGTGCTCAACCGGACCGTCTCCCTCAAGGACGCCTGGGCCAAGATCGAGAAGAAGGCCAAGGCCTGACCTCAATCCGGGAGAAGATTTTGGAAAGGGGGCGGCGCCCCCTTGGACCCCCAAGAAAGAACCGGAAAAACCTGCTAACCCATTCTATTAGCGTTTTTTCCGGGCTGTTTTCCGGGCCTTTCCTGATTGCAGATCTTGCTTTGGGGGCTCAAGGGGGCAAGGCCCCCTTGCCAAGTCCCCTGCGGCGGACGGTCGGGGAAAGTCCGCATTGACACCCGCCCGGCGCAGGAGAATAATCCTGCTCGATCGGCCGGGAGGAAGAAATGACTGCGGATAGCGGGACGGACTTCGACAGGCTGCCGGAAGGCGTGGAGCTTCCCCCGTCGAATCTCCCCAAGAGCAAGCACATCATGGGCATCGACCTGGGGACGACGTACTCCTGCGTCTCGGTGGTGCTGGACGACTTTCCCAAGGTCATCCCCTCGCGCAAGGGCCTGCGCACCACCCCCTCCATCGTGGCCCTGGACGAGAAGGGGCGGCTCTTGGTGGGCGAGGACGCGCGCAAGCAGCTCCTCATCAACCCCACCAACACCATCTACGGCGCCAAGCGCTTCATCGGGCGGCACTTCTACTCCGAGGAAGTCTCGGTCCTGGCCAAGTACTTCAGCTACCAGGTGGTGCCCATCGGCGACATGGCGGTGGGGGCCAAGATCGGTGATCGCGTCTTTTCGCTGCCCCAGGTCTCCGCGCTCATCCTCAACGAGCTTCGGCGCAACGTGTGCGAGTACCTCAAGGAGAACGTCACCCAGGCGGTGGTCAGCGTCCCGGCCTACTACACCGAGAACCAGCGCGAGGCGGTGCGCCAGGCGGGCACCATCGCCGGCATCGACGTGGTGCGCATCATCAACGAGCCCACCGCGGCCGCGCTGGCCTACGGGCTCAACAAGGACTACGACAAGAAGATCTTGGTGTACGACCTGGGCGGCGGCACCTTCGACGCTTCGGTGTTGGAGCTGTTCGAGAACGTCTTTCGCGTCATCGCCACCGGCGGCGACACCTTCCTGGGCGGCGTCGACTTCGACGACCGGGTGGTGCAGTTCATCCTCAGCGAGTACGAGCGCACCACCGGCGAGATCCTGCAGTGCGACAACGTCATCACCCAGCGTCTCAAGGACGCGGCCGAGCGGGCCAAGATCGAGCTGTCGGCCAAGACCCACACCACCATCGACCTGCCGTACATCACCATCTCCCAGGGCAAGTTCAAGGACTTCCGCACCGATCTCACCCGCGAGCAGTTCGATTCGCTGATCGCGGATCTGGTGGATCGCGCCTCCGAGGTGTGCATGGAGGTGCTGGACGCGGCCAACCTCAGTCCCGACAAGCTCGATTCCATCATCCTGGTGGGCGGGCAGACGCGCAGCCCGCTGGTGGTGGAGCGGGTGACGCAGGTCTTCGGCAAGGCTCCCACCAAGGGCGTCCACCCCGACGAGGCGGTGGCCTGCGGCGCGGCGCTGATGGCCCACTCGCTGCTCTCCAACAAGAGCGTGCGGCTCATCGACGTGCTGCCCATGAGCATCGGCGGGCGCCAGCCGGACGGGGCCTTCAAGGTGTTGTTCGAGGCCAACAGCCCCCTCCCCGCCGAGCGCGAGGTAGGGGTGACCACCACCCACGACGACCAGCAGGCCATCGAGGTGTTTCTGTACCAGGGCGAGGCGCCGCGCTGCGTGGAGAACGAGTTCCTCGGGGCCTTCGTGATCACCGGCTTCGCCAAGGCCCCGCGCGGCAAGATCCGGCTCAAGGTGAAACTCTCGCTCGACAGCGAGTCCATCCTGGAGGTCTCGGCCGTCGCGGTGGACACCGGCGAGCCCATGCACGTGCAGATGGTGGCGCGCTCCCCGGTGGCCGCGGAGGACATCGGCCTCGAACCCACCGGCCCCGCCCCGGTCGGGCCGCCTCAGCCGGCCCCCGCCGCCACGGGAAAGCAAAAACGATTCTCCGGCCTGCGTCACTTCTTGCGGCGGATCTCGGGCTGACCCGAACCTAAAAGCGCGCGATGGCGGTGAGCGAGGGCTGGACGGCGTGGGTGGAGCGGCAGCTCCCGTCCCGCAGCGCGAGGCACTTGTGGAAGGTGTGCTGCGCCCCGAGCCGCAGGATGAACACCCCGGTGCGCTCCCAGTCCAGCCACAGCGAATTGAAGAGCTCCACCGCCTGCTCGGTGTCGATGCCGTTCCCGCGCAGGAACTGCTGGTAGAGCCGCAAGGTGAGGCGCAAGGTCTGCCCCTGCCCGGGCCCGGCGATGCGGAGCCGCACCTCCTGCCAGGGCACCAGCGACCAGTCGGTGCCGTTCAGGCGGTTGCCCGAGACGGGCTCGATGACGTCCTCGAGCGTGCGCACCGGCACGGAAAGGCGCAGGCGCGTCACCAGGTCGGGCGACCAGCGCCGCTCCCACTCCAGGGCGGGGGTGAGGGTGCGGGTGCGGCCCCACAGGCTGTCCTGGAGCTTCGAGAGCTCGGCCGCATCCAAGCGCAGCACGATCGGCGAGGTGTAGATGGGCCGAAAGGCGATCCGGTTTTGCGACTCGAAATAGCGCTCGGTCACGGGGAGTCCCTCGCCCGACTGCACCCGCCAGAAACGGTTGCGGCTGTCCAGCCGCAGCACGTCGTCGTACTTGCCGTAGCTCGCCTGCCCCTCGATCTGGTGGCGGTGGAGGTCGCCGGCCTTGGCCCATTCGTCCTCCCCCACCCCGGCGCTCTGCTCGCCCTCGGTAAAGCCGTAGCTCACCGCCAAGCGGGTGGAGCCCAGTGGATCCCACCAGCTCCCCGGGTACAGCTCGAGCTGCCCCGAGAGCAAGGAGCTGGTCTGCCAGGTCCGCGCCCCCTGGCTGTCCTGGCCCTGGAACGAGCTCAGCTTGGCGTTGAAGGTCGGCACCACCCCGGGCACGACGCGGCTCACCGCCCCGCCGATGAGCTCCCAGCCCTCCTGGTACCCCGGCCCGCCCGGAAGGCCAGGCGCCGGCGCCGCCGTCTCCCCTGGGGAGAAGGTCTTGCGCTCGAAGCGCACGTAGCCGTCCTCGGTGCGGGTCGGGGCGGCCTTGAGCTCCAGGCGCAGGTTGTCGGCGGTGCCGGGCACGCTGCCAAGCGCAAGCCAGCGCTCGCGCCCGAAGCGCCCCTGCCGCTCGATCACCGCCTCCGAGCGGTCGTAGTAGGCGAGCAGCAGCATTTTTTTCATGTTCCAGGATTGCAGCAGGCCGCGGGCCAGGTCGTAGGAGAAACTCCCGGCCAGGCGCAGCTTGCGATCGCGGTGGCCGTTCGCCTCCAGCAGGCTGCGGCTCCCCAGCAGCCACACCGTGGGCCAACGGTCCTGCTGAAAACCGATGCGCGCCGAGAGGTTCTCGTTGACGCCGCTGCCCGGGCCCTCCGGGGAAAACGCCGGATCGAGCGCCGACTGCTCGCGCTCGTAGAGCAGGCGCAAGGGCAGAAAACGCCAGGGAGAGAAGGTGGCGTCGGCGCGCAGGTTGTTCTCGAGCGTGCCGAGCACGGTGTTGCGCTCGGCCGGCACGGTGAAGTCGCGGCTGTGCACCTCGCCGTCCAGGCGCAGGTTGAGCGCGGGCGCGCTGTAGATGACGTCTCCGCCGAGGGCCTGGCCCGAGCGCGTTCCCGCGAGGCGGCTGCGCGAGACGCTGCGCCCGGCCTGGAGGAAGGTCTTGAGCTCGCCGCCGAAGTCGCCTTCGCCCAGCGTGTGCCGCGTCCAGGCGTCGAGCAGTCCCACCTGCCGCGCGCCGGGTTCGAGCCCGCGATTCTCGAGCAGGTCCCGGTCTTCCAGGTCCTGCTCACCGATCCACCCGAACCCCACCCCGGCGTGCTCGCTCGGCCGCAGGCCGACCCGCATCCTTCCCACGAACGGCCGCAGCACATCCCGCAGCGTGCCGGAGAGGCTGCCCTTGGTGCGGATGTTCTCGGCGAAGAGCTCGATCAGGATCTCGGAGGACTTGCTCTTCTCGTCCACCGTGAGCTCCACGAAGTACTGCTCGAGGCGCATCTTGACCGCGTAGGCCGTGGGCAGCCCCTGGTCCAGCAGCGCCTCGGAGTCCGGCTCCTGCCACAACACCTCGTGGCTCACCGGCCGCTCGTATTCGTACATCTCGCGCGCCTGCTCCGGCGAGCCCATGTCGTGGATGACGACCGACACCGAGGTCGAGCCCTGGGTGTAGTCGGCGAACACCGCCTCCTGCCAGCCGCGATCGACGTACTTGGGCGCGGCCCCGTCGATCTGTTTCTCCAGGCCGGCCTCGTCGGTGACGTACACCGGCGTGCCGGCGCGCTTGAAGCTCCCCAGCTCGTTGTCGAGCGGCAGCATCTGGAGCAGGCTGCGCCCCACCAGGCCCTCCCGCGGGGTCTGCTCGTAGGTGTAGGTGATCTCGATGAGGCTCAGGGCGTTGACCAGGTCGGGGTTGAGGAAGCTGAGCTGGCCGGTGGTGTGGGTGATGATGTAGTCCACGTCGCGTTCCAGCAGCATGCCGTCCACCTTGACCGCCTCCGAGCCGGCGATGACGTACGGGTGCGACAGGGTGTAGGAGGTTTCGATGGAGCCGCGGAAGAACTCCCGCGTTCGCTCTCCACGCGACAGGCCCAGCTGGGCCTCCAGCTCGACGGGGGCGGCATCGCGGCCGCCGCCCAGCGCGCCGCGCACCCCCGCTCCCTCCAACCACAGGTCGTCGGCCAGCTCGCGGCGGTCCTCGGGCCGGCGTAGCGGCAGGCGTGCCGAGAGCAGGATCTCCCGCAGCGCGTCGTCGGCGTTGCCCCGGACCCGCAGCTCTCCGTCGTACTCCCGCACCCCGAGGTCCAGGGTCTTCTTCTCGGCCCACATCCAGGAGGTGTTGAGGCTGAGCGAGGCGTCCACGCTGCGGCCCTCGGGGAGCGCCGTCCCCATGCCCAGCCGCACGTCCGGGAAGATCTGGCCGGTGCGCGTAAGGCCCCCACCCGCCGGCCCGCGGAACATCCCCTCTCCGTCCAGCGTGAGCTCGAGGTTCAGGCGAACCCCGGAGGCGGCCTGGGCCTCGCCGGCCCGCCCGGCCCAGATGTCGTCGGTGCGGTAAGTGCGCCACTCGTCGCGCTGCGTGTCGTACCCTTGGAAACCCGCCTCTTGCAGCAACACCAGCGACGAGCCCGCCAGCGCCAGGCCCTGGATGTCGGGATCGGCCAGGCCATCCTCCTGGCGCCGCCCCTCCCAGGTGCGGGTCAAGGTGTTGAACACCCCGAGCCCCTGCGAGGTAGAGACCCACACGTAGGGCAGGGCCGGCTCGATGCCCGTGACCGTCCCCGGAGGCATTCCCTCACGGTACAAAAAAGGCGAGATGGCGTCGCTGGAGGGCGAGTACACCACCATGCCCGCCTCGGTGGCGATCCAGATCTCGCCCTGCACCTGGGCGAAGGCGTTCACCGCCGGGCTGGGCAGGCCCTCGCGCGAGCCGAAGGAGTTGATCTCGCGGGTGCGCAGGTCGAGCCGGGCGATGCCCTCCCGTCCCAGGAACCACAGGTTGTCGCCCAACTTCAAGATCTCGCCGATGGCGCCGACGCGCAGGCCCTCCGGCCGGCCAAAACGCGCGAAGCGGCCCGTCTGCCGGTCGAGCAGCAGCGCCTCGTCCTCGAGGCCGAACACCACCGTCCGCCCCAGCGAGAGGATGTCGTACACCGCTTGCCGGCCGGGGCCCCGGGCATCGTCCAGGCGCGTCCAGGCGCGGGATTGCTTGTCGAAGCGCACCGCGCCGGCGTCGGTCCCCACCCACACGAAGAGTTCGTCCACCGCCACGCACAGCACGTTGTCGGAGGGAAGCGGGTCGGGTGCAACAAGCGTCTCCCAGCGGCGCGAGTTGCGGTCCATGCGGGAGAGGCCCCGGGCGGTGGCGGCCCACACCTCGCGTTCGTCCGGCGCCACCCGGCGCACCCGATCGGCGCCGAGCCCGTCTCGTGTGGTGAAGAAGGTGAAGAGATCTCCCGTGATCAGGAGAAGCGCCGTGTCGGTCGGCACCCAGGTCCCCTGGGCGTCTCGCGCCACGCGGGGGTAGCGCGCCAGCGCCGCCGGCGATCCCGCGAGCAGAAGCGCAAGGACGGCCAGGACAACGCCTCGCCCTCCCCGCCCCGAGCGTTCGAGCATCAGGCGCTCTCCTTGAGGATGCGGCACTTGCCCAGGTCGATCTCCCCCAGGCCGGCTTCGTGACAGAGCTGGAGGTAGCGCAGCTGCCGCGGGGCCAGCTTGCGCCCGTTGAAGCGCGCCTGGGTCAGCGCGCAGGCGTCCACCGCCACGGGATCGATGCCGGCCACCAGCGCCTCGGGGGTGACGACCTCGCCCGGGCCCTTGGGGCCGTTCGTCACCATGATGCGGGTCATGTCGATCAGGGTGAGCGCCGGCCGGATGGCGCGCGCCAGATCGGCGAGCGCCGCGTGGATCTCGACCTGCGAGTGAAACACCGAACGGTCCCAGATGAGGCCCATCAGGTTCTTCACCCCCAGGCTCGCCGCCACCGCGTCGTGGGCCTTGGCCACCGGCAGGTTGATCAGCAGGTCGGCGTCCAGCGCCTCGCGCGCGATGGCCATCTCCGAAAGCGCCAGGGCCTTCGCTACGCGCACCGGGCGGAACTCGTGCTCGGCGCCCAGCACGCGCAGGCTGACCCCGCGCAAGTTGCGCACCGCCTGCTCGGCGCCGTTCATGCGCAAGGCCTCGGCCCCGCGCGCCAGCGGGTAGTCGAGCACCAGCACCTTGCGCGCGCCGGCCTCACGGCACACCTTGCACACCGCGGCCAGCACCTCGGGGTTGGTGTTGTTGCCCCAGTCGGGGGCGTTGGCGAAGGAGACGTTGGGTTTCACCGCGACGAGCGATCCGGCCCGCACGAAGCGCATCGGACCACCCAGGACATCGAAGGCCTTGCGGACCATCTTCTCGGCGTCGGTGCCCCGCACCACGGCCACGGTGCGAGAGAGATCGGTTTCGTCCCCTCCGGGCGGTGCCTGCCCGAAGCCCCTACCCCCTCCTCGCAGCAGCACCGGCAGCGCCGCAGCCGCCTGGAGGAAGGCACGGCGGTTCATGCGCCTCTCCGGCGCCGGCGCAGCGCAATGCAGCCCAGGGCCCAGAGCGCCCCGCCGCTCCCCGCGCCGCAACCGCACCCCCCGGAGACATCCCCGCCACCGTCGCCGCCCGAACCACCATCCGGCCCACCGTCCTCTCCGCCGTCCGGGCCGCCGTCGATGGGCCCCGAGTCGATGTCCGGCAAGGTGACGCTGACCTCGGCCGAGTAGTCGGAGATGTTGCCGTCCCGGTCCACCGCCGCCACCGCGAAGTAGTACGTCCGGCCGCCCAGCAGCCCCTGGCGCTGGACGCTGGTCACGTTGCCCACGTTGGCCTGAGCGTCGTAAGAAAAGCGCCCGTCGCCGGGGCTCACCACGTCCCCCGGGCGGGCGGTCAGGCCCCAATACAAGACGTAGTGGCTGATGTTCTCGGGCCCACCCTGGACGTCCAGGGTCACCGGATCCCAGGTGGCCTGAACGTTGACTGCCGCCGCTCCGAAGGAAAACAGCAGCACGGAAAGAAAGCTTGGAAGGAACAATTGGACTTTCATGCGCTTATTATGTAGAGCGGCCAACTAAAAAGCAATCCGAGTGGCACCTGACCGTGCCTCTCATTTTTCCCGAGATCGTTCTCTCTGGCGCGGCTGTTGACGGCCACTGAAAGTTCCACAATGTCTCAATCGACTTGCAGGAGCGGTTTGTTTTTTTCCTGGGATCTGCTTAACCGGCGGAGGGGTCGACGAGCTTCCCCAAGAAGAGCAGCGCCCCCGAGGCCCGCTCGTGGAGCACGTACAAAAAGGGCCGGTCGGCGCGGAACACGAAGTACGCCGGCACCGAGGTGATGCCCACCTCCACCGAGGTCACCGCCGCGGCCTCGGTCCCCTCCTCGTCCACCCGCACGTAGCTCTTGTGGCGCACCTCGCTGATGAACAGCCCCCCTTGCGCCAGGATACGGGAGAAGTCCGCGCGCCCGGCGTCGAAGGCCACTTCCATGCCCAGGGCCGAGAGCACCGAATTCAGGGTGGTCTCGAAGGTGAGCTCGAAGCGGGGCAGGGACACCTCTCCCTCCTGCGGGATCAACCGCGCCATCCAGCCGGCCCAGCGCTCGGGCGTGAGCGAGGCCGCAAGCTGGTCCACCGTCTGGCCGGGCGCCGGCAGCAGGAAGGCCATGGCGAACTTCCCGTCGCCGTACGGAAGATCGAGGATCTGGACGTCACCGTCGTCGAGGTAGGCGAGCTCGTCGTCGTGAAGGTTCATCATCGGCACTTCCACCTGTCCGCGCGTCCCCTGGAAGGCCGCCGGGGTGGTGGCCGACTTGTCGAACCGGTAGGTCCAGTCGCCCTTGAAGTACACCGCGTTGATGAGGAACATCACCAACGCCGGGTCGATGGGTTTGGCCACGATCTTGTCGATGCGGCCGTGGGTGGCGTCGTTCACCCAGGCGTTGATGGTGTCGGCGGCGGATGGATCGTCGAAGTCGAGCGCGGCCACCAGCGCGTCGAAGAAGGCCCGGTTGATCTCGATGAACGACGGCAGCACCGCCAGGCCCTGCCGGTACCAGATGGAGTTGGCGATCTCCATCTTCACGCGCGGGTCCAGGCGGGTGAGGTAGTCGATCAGCGTGCGGTAGCCCTGGTTGATCTCCTCGTCGGTGAGCCCGGCGTGGCCCAGGGTGGCCTTCATGGCGGCCAGCGTCTGCCCGGCCGCGCCGTTCTCGGTCATGCCGAGCGCCATGGACACCGAGAGCGGGGAGATGAACACGTTGCCGCCGTCGGAATGTTCGATGACCTTGGCAAAGAGCGAGAAGCCGAACTGGTTGGAGGCCTCGAGCAGGGAAAGCTCGCGCTGGCCGAGGTCGGGGACCGGCAGGCGCTCGTCACCTCCAAAGCAACCACAAAACGCAACCACCACCGAAAACATGCTCAGGCATCGCATCGATCTCATGTTCCATGGCTCCTTTCAGGCAAAAAAGTCCGCTTCGAATTCTAGCAAATCTCGTGCCCCGGAGCGCCCTCCCGCTCGGATCTCAACCATCCGTAAACATGGAGGTTTTTTGCCACTCCTCCTCCTGTCCCCCTCGCCTCTCTTCAGACATCAATCAGTTTTTCGACGATGTGCGGGAGTTTCTGAAAAAGCGCTCTCTCAGTTACGCTCCGGGAGCGGGTCGCGCAATTCGGTGAACGACACACCACCGTTACCCCGTTGACTTCGCGCCTCTCGACCGCCTAGCATCGGCTCAACGAGGAGGCGAACATGCGCCGGACCTGGCCTGGGCTCATTCTGATTGCGCTCACATCGTTTTACTCCATCGGCTGTGACTGCGGCGGTTCGCGGGTCCGGAAGGACTGGGCGGACCTGGCGGCCTCGCCCAACCCGGTGGACTTCGGCGACGTCCCGGCCAGCACCTCGAAGACGCTCGACGTCACCCTCTCCAACCGGGGCACCGCCGCGGTGTTCTTGCAGGCCATGGCGGTGAGTGAAAACCCCGAGGAATTTACGCTTCTGCTCCCGCCCCAGCTCACCATGCCGTACTCCATTCCTCCCGGCGGCCAGGTGGTGTTCCAGCTCCGCTACAGCCCCAGGCCCCTGTCCGATCCCTCGCAGTATCCGCAGGACGACGAGGGCACCCTGCACATCCAGAGCACCGACCGCGACGCCCCGGAGTACGACCTGCCGCTAATCGGGCGCGAGGTGCGTCCCATCCTCGAGCTCGACCCCGTGCCGGTGGCCTTCGACTCCACCCGCGTCAAGCAGACCTCGCCGGCGACGCTGACCATCACCCATACCGGCTCCGTCCCCGACGCGGTGAACATCACCACCATCACGGTCACCGACACCGGCGGCGGCGACTTCTCCATCCAGGACAACGAGGGGCTCCCCATCGTGATGACCCCGGGCAAGTCCACCTCGGTGCACCTGCTCTACACGCCCCAGGATCGGCACCCCTCCGATCACGGCACCCTCACCGTGGAGAGCACCGCCGCCAGCCAGGAGCACATGGAGGTCGACCTCAACGGCAGCTCCCACGCCCCGCACATCGAGATCTCCACCGAGGCCATCAACTTCGGCACCGTGACCCAGGGGTCCAACCCCACCCTGAGCTTCTTCATCCGCTCCACCGGCGACGACCCGCTGATCATCCGATCCATGACCCAGTCCTCGTCGGAGAGCCCCAAGTTCACCCTCCTGCCGGCGACCATCCCCGACCCCATCCCGGCCGGCTCCCAGGTCGAGGTGCGGGTGACCTACAACGCCGACGACAAGGGCGAAGACACCAACCGCATCACCATCCTGCACGACGATCCGCTCGAGCGGGTGAAGACCGTCGAGCTCTCGGGCCGCACCCCCTGCCCGGACGTCGACGTGGAGCCGGACTTCGTCTCCTTCCAGCTCGCCAAGGAGTCGCACACCCAGACCGTGGACATCCGTTTCTACAACCTGGGCGACGAGGAGCTGCGCCTCACCTCCATGCAGTTCGACAACCCCCGCGGCTCGTTCTCGCTGGAGAACCAGCCCGGCCTCCCGGCCATCGTGCCCGCCTCCCCCAACTTCCCCTGCCAGAAGCCGGACTGCCCGTTCGCCTTTATCACGCTCCGCTTTTCCAAGGACACGCCCACGGTGGACGACACCTGCTCCCTGGTCGTCGGGACCGACGACCCAGACGAGGCCTCGGTCACCATCACCGCGGTGGGCAGCTACACGCCGTAGTCCACCCCTCCCTGCCTTCACCTTGCCGCGCGAACGCGGGGCTCCCATGGCCAGCGCTTTCGCGCACGTTATCCGCGGCTAGGAGGGCGGGCCGCCAAGCGGCGCCGCAACAAAGCCTTCGCTCGGCTTGCGCCGTCAAGGGTCTTCGCGGGCTTCGCCCGCTCCGATCCCTGCGGGATTCGCTTGCGCTCACCCTTGACAGCCGCCGATCTGCGGCTTGATGCGCTACTATGAAGAGCACGCAAGCAAGCTCTTCCTGTTCTACGACGAGTTGGGGAATCCACGCACGCGTGCACTTGGCGCATGGTCGCGGGGCCGCCAGGGCCAGCGCGTCCATGCGCAAAGAACTGCGACCCGCGACGAAGTGACTGGTGTCTCAAAGAGGGAGTCCGGGGCGAGGCGCGCACCGCGAATCATAAAGGAGAGTGAGGATGGTACAACAATCAAGATCGGGGATGCGGTAGAAGGCCGTGCGGGTCTTCTGGCTCAGGCCAGCTTCTTCTCGGAAAAGCGCAGCTCGGGCTTTCCCCGCGCCTCGATCACCTCGCGGGTGATGGTGCAGGCGGAGATGCCCGGCAGGTAGGGCACCTCGTACATGATGTCCAGCATGCATTCTTCCAGGATGGTGCGCAGGCTGCGCGCCCCGCCCTTGCGCCGCAGCGACTCCTCGGCCACCGCGCGCAGGGCGTCGTCCGAGAAGCGCAGCTTCACCCCCTCCAGCTCGAACAGCTTGGTGTACTGGCGCACCAGGGCGTTGCGCGGCCCGGTGAGCGCGGTCACCAGCTCGGCATGCGTCAGCTCGGCCATGGTGGCGATGACCGGCATGCGCCCCACGAACTCGGGAATCATGCCGAACTCGAGGAGGTCCCCGGGCTCTACCCGCGAAAGGATTTCACCCAGGTTGTGCTCCTCGCGCCGATCGAGCCGGGCGCCGAAGCCCAGCGCCTTCTCGCCGACCCGGCGGCGGATGATCTGGTCGAGGCCGTGGAAGGTCCCGCCGCAGATGAACAGGATGTCGGTGGTGTCGAGCTGGACGTACTCCTGCTGGTAGTGGCGCCGGGCGCCGCGGGGGATGACGTTGGCCTTGGTGCCCTCGATGATCTTGAGCAGCGCCTGCTGCACTCCCTCGCCGGAGACGTCCCGGCTGGCCGAGGGGGCGTGGCCCGACTTGCGGGCGATCTTGTCGATCTCGTCCACGAACACGATGCCGCGCTGGGCGCGCTCCACGTCGTTGTCGGCGTTGGCGAGAAGGGTCTGGATGATGTTCTCCACGTCCTCGCCCACGTACCCCGCCTCGGTGAGCGTGGTGGCGT
Source organism: uncultured Myxococcales bacterium (assembly GCA_964561025.1). Classification (GTDB taxonomy): domain Bacteria; phylum Myxococcota; class B64-G9; order B64-G9; family B64-G9; genus JAAZNF01. The sequence goes on along the minus strand of CAZLNM010000033.1, from coordinate 21,650 downwards.
CGGCCATGGCGAAGGGGACCTTGAGGAAGCGCGCCAGGGTCTGGGCCAGCAGGGTCTTGCCGCAACCGGTGGGCCCCAGCAGCAGCACGTTGGACTTGGCCAGCTCGACGGCGCCGGGCTGCTGGCGGTTGTTCAGGCGCTTGTAGTGGTTGTACACCGCCACCGAGATGATCTTCTTGGCCAGCTCCTGACCGATGATGTACTGGTCGAGGAAGGTCTTCACCTCCTCGGGCGTGGGCACCTTGGCCGGCTCGGCCTCCGGCTCGTGCTCGCGCTCCTCGGAGATGATCTCGTTGCACAGCCGCACGCACTGGTCGCAGATGTACACCGCCGATTGGCCGGCGATGAGCTTGCGCGCCTCCCGCTGCGGCTTGCCGCAGAAGGAGCAGCCGATGCGCGAACCGTGATCTCCGTTGCGGGTGGGCATCTCGACTCCGTGGCTCCTATTCTAACCATCCGCCGCCGGATGGCAAGTCGCGGCACCTCACCCCGCCAGGGTGCGCAGGTCGTCCACCAGGGCCAGCGCCCGCTCGACGATGACCCGCGGCACCCCGGTCACCGAGGCCAGGGTGTCCGCCAGGCGCTGGGCCTGGGCCACCAGCTTGCGGAACACCTGCTTGCTCGTGCGCGGCTCCGACGGCGACACCACCGAGAGGAAGGGCTTCATCTCCCGCCGCAGCTCGCTGGGCGGCGCCTCGTCGTCGAAGGCCATCTCGCGAAAGCGCCGGTACTGCTCGTCGGGGAGCTTGGCCTGCTCCCGCGCGCGCCGCAGCAGCTCCACCGTCTCCGGCGCCGGCAGCGGCTCCACCACCCCGTCGCGCTTGAGCAACTGCGGCTCCTCGTTCTTGAGAAAACCATAGGACATGGTGAGCTTCTGCGCGGTGGCGGGCTTGATGCGGATCTCGTCGCGGCAGTACAGGTCGAAGGTGTCGAAGCCCCAGTCCCGGTACATCTCCTTCTTCTTGACCTCCCACAGCTTGCCTCCCAGCTCGACCCAGGAGGTCTTGAATTTGCGCGCCGCGCTCAGCACCTCGTGGCGCGGGGTGCCGGGTTCAACGGCCCGCAGGCGTTCGGCGATGGCCCGGGTGGCCTTGGTCTCGGTCATGGCGTCCTCCCACTCGACAGGGACCCGGACGAATACCACATCGGCCAAAGTACGCGCAACTTTATCCCCGAATCTTCGAACAACGCGGACGGGTCCTGCCGCCTCTTTCCCCGGCTCTCTCCCGAAAGATCGTTCGCCGGGGGCCCCGTCGGCGTCACCCGTCCGCGGATGCAACCGTTCGGGGAGCCAGCGGGATCGAGTCACGTCCGAAGATCAAGGTTTGTCCGCGCCGCTTGATCGAGAGGGACAGCTGGCGCAAAATCCGCGCATGCCACCGGCAGACACTCGCGTGCGCTTTCTGGGAATGATCGGAAACGGCGAGACCTGCGCGCTGATCGACCCGCGCGGGAGCGTGGACTGGTTGTGCCTGCCGCGCTTCGACAGCCCCTCGGTCCTGGGCCGGCTGCTGGATCCGCTGGGGGGCTCGTTCCGGGTGGAGCCGGACGGCGCCGCGGCGCCTCTCGCCTCGCGCCAGGCCTACCGTGAGGACACCGCCGTCCTGGAGACCACCCTCTCGGACCGGCACGGCGACGTGCTGACGCTTACCGACTGGATGCCCTGGGGCGGGCGCGGCCTCCTGCGCCTCGTCCGCGGGCAAAGACCCGGCGCGCACGCCACGGCGATCCTCGAACCCGCCTTCGACTACCGGCGCGGCCAGCACCTCGTGAGCCTGCGCCAGGAGCGGGTGCGCGGCCTCTCGTTCGCTCGCGTCATGATGAGCTGTGGCGATCTGAGCCTGCACCTGTGGATCCCGCAATCGGCGGGCAGGGCCCGCATCGTCCCCGGCGTCCGGGGTTTCGGCGAGGCGCGACTCGACCTCGATCTCTCGCGCCCCGCGCCGCTGTGGCTCGGCTACTCGTTGCGCGGCGAGCCGCCCGCCCCGCCGCCGGAGGCGCTCGGCGCGCTCGAAGCCGAGGAGCGCGCCTGGCGCGCATGGCTCTCCCGCTCGTCCTACGCCGGCCGCCACCGGGAGCTGTTTCGCCGCTCGCTCATCACCATGCGCCTGCTCAGCTACCGGCCCAGCGGGGCCATCCTGGCCGCGGCCACCTGCTCGCTCTCGCAACACCCGGGCGCCGGCGCGGCCTACGACTACCGTTTCTGCTGGACCCGCGACGCGGCCTACGCCGCCTCGGCGTTCGCGCAGGCGGGCTTCGTCGAGGAGGCGAAAGCGTTTGTCGACTTCGCCCTCTCCGTCATGAATCGGAACGCCGGGGAAAAACCCTGGCAGCCGCTCTACGGCATCGGAGGCGAACGGGACTGCGCCGAGGCGGAGCTGTGGCACCTTGCGGGTTTTCTCGGCGATGCGCCGGTGCGGATCGGCAACCTGGCCTTCGTCCAGACGCAGAACGATCTCGAGGGCGAGGTGCTGGAGGCGCTGTGGGACCTGTACCTCGCCACCCGTGACGCGCGCCTCCTCGCCGAACGCTTCGACGATGTGTGCCGGGTGATGGAGTACGTGGCGCGGCGATGGCGCGAGCCCGACTCGGGCCTGTGGGAGCTGCGCGGCCTCATCGGCCACTACACCCACTCCAAGGCCATGTGCTTCGCCGCCGCCGACCGGGCGGCGCGAATGGCCGGGGTTCTGGGACGCGCTCGCGAAACGGCGAGCTTTGGCGCGCTGGCCGCGGACATCCGGCGGGCGGTGGCCGAGGAGGGTTTTTGCAAGGGCCTCGGCGCCTTCGGTATGGCCTTCGGCGTGCCGCTGCTCGACAGCTCTGTGCTGGCCATCCCGCTCACCGGCCTCCTGACCGCCCGTGACGAGCGGGTGGAGCGTACGGTCCGGCGCATCGAGAGCGAGCTCGTCGCGGCCGACATGGTCCAGCGCAACCTGTTCGAGCGCAGTCTCTTCCAGCTGGTGACCTTCTGGCTGGCCCGGGTGCACCTGCTCCGGGGCGACCGCGAACGCGCCACGCGGATCATCGACGCCTGCGTGGAGCAGGCGACCGATCTCGGGCTGTTCTTCGAGCACCTGCTCTCCGACCCCGAGACCCCCCGCACCCGCCTGTCGGCCCTGGCCCGGGCCGGGCGGGACCTCCTCCTCGGCCACGACTCCCTCTCGTCGTTCGGGAGTTTCGCGATGATGCTCTACCGCTACTTCCGTCACCGCCACCCCACCGTCCGGCGCGCCCGCCGTCCCCAGCTCACGCCCGAGCAAGCGCGGCTGTTCCGCGGCAACTTCCCCCAGCTCTTCTCCCACGAGGGCCTGGTGCGCAGCCTGCTCGAGCTAGAGCGTGCGGGAACCCCACCGAATCCTTGACTTGCCCGCGCCGGGCACACTACCATCCCCGCGCCTCGAAAAAACAGAAAGAGGAGACCGACCCATGGCCGACGACCCCAAGACCCCCCCGGAGAACGCCTTCGTGCCCTACGTGGGCGAGAAGACCGATCTGCGCGAGTTCACATTGCGCGCCGTGCTGCTGGGCCTCGTCCTGACGGTGGTGCTGGGCGCGGCCAACGCCTACCTGGGCCTCAAGGCCGGCATGACCATCGCCGCCACCTACCCGGCGGCGGTGCTGGGCATGGCCATCTTGCGCATGTTCAAGGGCAGCATCCTCGAGGAGAACATCGCCCGGACCGTGGGCTCCATCGGCGAGTCGGTGGCCGCCGGGGCCATCTTCACCATCCCGGCCTTCATCATCGCCAAGCTCGCCGGCTGGACCGAGATGGCGAGCTTGCGCAACTACCTGTTCTCCGCGGCCATCATGTTCTTGGGCGGCCTGCTGGGCATCCTGTTCGTCACCATCCTGCGCCGGGTGATGGTGAACGACCGCGAACTCCCCTTCCCCGAGTCCACCGCCGCGGCCGAGATCCACAAGGCCGGCCAGAAGGGCGGCAAGGGCGCCGGGCTGCTGGTGTCCTTCATGGGCGTGGGCGCGCTGGTGCAGCTCCTGTCCAGCGACGGCCTGTCGATCTTCCGCAAGTCGATGGACTTCGTGGTGTCGCTGGGCAGCACCACGGTGGACCTCTTCACCAAGAAGTGGGCGCTCATCAAGCGCATGGCGGTGGGCGGCGAGACCATGTTCAGCTCCCCCGACGTGGCGCCGGCCTACATGGGCGTGGGCTTCATCATCGGGCCCAAGCTGGCCTCGCTCAACTTCGCCGGCGGCGTGCTGGCCTGGGGCCTGTTCGTCCCGCTGATCATCTACCTGGGCGGCCCGCACCTGCTCGACGTCATCGGCAGCCATCCGGACGGCGCCGATGGCGCGGCCGTCAGCTGGGGCTCGCTGGCGGGCCGGGTGTGGCAGTTCTATGTGCGGCCCATCGCCGTGGGCGGCATGCTGGTGGGCGCCTGCTACACGCTCTTCCGCATGCGCAAGAGCCTGGGCTCGGGGCTCAAGCGGGCCGTCGGCGACGTGGCCAAGGCGGCGTCGGCCAAGGCCACCGAGAGCCGGCTGGACAAGGACCTCAACGCCAAGTGGGTGTTCTCGGGCGTCCTGGTCGTGGCCGTGCTGATGGGCTTCCTGTACTACCTCTTCTGCGGCAGCGCCGGGGCGGCCACCATCTCGGCCCTGGTCATGACCGTGGCCGGGTTCTTCTTCGCCGCCGTGTCGGGCTTCCTGGTCGGCACTATCGGCTCCTCCAACAACCCCATCTCCGGGCTCACCCTGTCCACCCTGATCGTGGCCGCGCTGCTCATCGTGGCGGTGGGCATCGGCGGCGAGGCCGGGGTGGCCGCGGTGCTGGGCGTGGCCGCGGTGGTGTGCGTCTCCTCGGCGGTGGCCGGCGAGATGCTGCAGGACCTCAAGGTAGGTCACATCCTGGGCGGCACCCCCTGGAAGATGCAGATGGGCGACATCATCGGCGTGCTCATCGCCGCGGCGGTCATGTTCTTCCCCATCCTCATCCTGCACCAGGCCGACCTCAACCGCGGCGGTATCGGTCTGGGCGGCGACAAGCTCCCCGCCCCACAGGCCGGCCTCATGGCCATGCTGGCCGGCGGCATCGTCAACCAGACCATGGCCTGGCCGCTGGTGATCGTGGGTATGCTGATGGGCATCGGCCTCATCATGGTGCAGGTGAAGAGCCCCATGCTGGTGGCGGTGGGCATGTACCTGCCGGTGGGCACCACCTTCGCCATCTTTATCGGTGGCGTCATCAAGTGGATCTGCGAACGGCTGGCGGTGCGGCGCGGCTACAACGCGAACCAGCGCGGCCGCATCGAGAACGCCGGTATCCTGGTGGCCGCGGGGCTCATCGCCGGCGAGGCCTTGATGGGGCTCATCATCGGGGCCTTGAGCTTTGCCAACGTGCAGCTCCCCGAGGTCTTCGCCGACGGGAGCTGGCTGGGCTGGGGCCTGGGCCTGGGCGTGCTGTTCGTGGTGGCCTTCCTCATGGTGCGGGTGCCGCTGTCCCGCGCCGGCCGGCCCGACGAGGCCGCGCCGCCCCCGGTGGCCATATAGCGGCCCGATGGCCCGGCCTCCCGCCAACCTGCTAGACCGGGTCCCCCGCCCGCGCGTCGAGCACTTCATCCAGCCCGAGACGGGCCGGGTGACGCTCAAGGTGCCCCGCTTTGAGAACCGCCTGCTGCGGCGCCTCTTCGGCTGGTTCAACCGCTCGCCCACGGTCGATTTTCGCCTCGATGAGATCGGCTCGTTCGTGTGGCTGCGCATGGACGGAGCCCGCACCGTGGGCCGTATCAGCGAGGAAGCGAGAGCGCACTTCGGGCCGCGGGTCGAGCCGGCCTACGAGCGGGTGGGGCTGTTCTGCCGCACCCTGCACCGCGACGGGCTCATCCGGCTGGCCGACGAACCGCCGATGTGCTAGACAAGGGCCATGGGGTTTCGGAACCCGAACCGGGTGGTCCTCGCCGCGGCGCTGCTCCTGTGGAGCATGGCCGCGCGCGGGGCCAACCTGCAAGGCAAGGTGACCCGCTCCGATACCAACGCTCCAGTGGAGAACGCCCAGGTGCAGGTGCGCGGCACGCCCTTCCAGGCGGCCTCGGGGGCCGACGGCAGCTATTTCATCCTGAACATCCCCGACGGCGCGTTCGGACTCACCTGCTCGGCGCCGGGCCTGCGCGGCACCTCGACCGGCGCGGTGGATCTCACCGGGAACGTCACTCGGGACTTCGCGCTTTCACCGCCGCCGGCCGACACCGCCTCCATCAGCGGTACCACCACCTGCGCCGGAACGCCCTGCGGTAAGGTGCTGGTCCAGGCGCGGCGCAACAACGAGGTGCGCGGCCGGGCGCTCTCGGCGCCGGACGGCAGCTACAGCATCGAGGGCCTGGCGGCGGGGAGCTACGCCGTCCAGGCGGTCGCCTACGGCCACCTGCCCGCGCGCGCGAGCGCCGAGATCACCGCCGTCCCCGACGCCGGGCCGGCGGGCGCCACTCTCAACCTGGAACTCACCCCCGCGCCGGGCGGGTTCACCGTCAGTGGTGTGGTCGGGCTCTCGGACAACCCGCTCGATCGTTCGGGCACCCAGGTGCGGTGCAACGGCCAGACCCCCGCGCTCCAGGCCGCCACCATCGCCAGCGGTGCGTACACGCTGGCCAACGTCCCGGCCGGGTTCATGTCGTTTACCGCCTCGCGGAGCGGCTACAACCCGCAGACCCAGATCGACGTGCTGGTGGAGGCCAACCTCACGCAGAACTTCGTGCTGTCGAAGGGTGGCGGCGGCCCCGGGCCGACCACCTACGTACTCTCGGGCACGGTGCGTGAGAGCTACCCCGACGGCGGCGCCCCCGACGGCGGCGTTGCCACGGGACCGACCCGGGTCGGGGTGTGGTCCGCGGACGGCGCCTTCCGGGTCACGGTCACGGCCAACGCGGACCTGACGTACCGGGTGTCCGGCATCCCCGCGGGCAGCTACCAGGCCGGCGCCAGCCGCGAGGGCTTCATCACCCGGGTCAGCGATCCCTTCGACATGAACGCCAACCGGACGCTGGACCTCACCATCGAGTACGACCCCGGCTACGTCACCGATCCGCCGAACGAGCTGCCGGGTTGTTCTTGCCGGACCGCGGCGGGGAGCGTGGGGCTGCTCTCGCTCGCGCTGGCGCTCATGCTGTGCGGCTTGCGCAGGAAGGGCCGATGACCGATCGTCTTCGCCCGAGCACCGCCGATTGCGGAACATTTTTTCGCGCTTTCTTTTTCGCGTCTTTCGGACGATGAGGCGCAGCGATTGAAAACCCTTGGCAGCGAAGGCGGGGCCAAGACCACCAGGAAAGAAAAGCGAGGGACGAGATGAAAGGGCTCACCGGAACCGTGCTGGAGATCGATCTCACGAGTGGCCGCATTGAGCGGATCGAGATACCCGAGCCGATGTGGCGGGCCTGGCTCGGCGGAGCGGGGCTGGCGGCGCGCCTGTTCTTCGAGAAGGAGCGGCCCGAGGTCGATCCCCTCGCGCCCGAGAACCCGCTGTACCTCTTCACCGGCCCGGCCGCCGGCTCGGGCGTGCCCGGCACATCTCGCTTTGCGGTGTGCGCCAAGTCGCCGCTCACCGGCATCTGGGGCGAGGCCACCTGCGGCGGCAACTTCGCCCCCGAGCTCAAGGCGGCGGGGTACGACGGGATCGTCTTTCGCGGCCGGAGCCCGCGGCCCGTGCTCCTGGACATCGCCGACGGCGCGGTGGAGCTGCGCGACGCGGGGGAGCTGTGGGGCCTCGACACCTACCAGACCTGCGACCGGCTCAAGGCCAGCGCCGGCAAGCAACCCAAGGTGGTGTGCATCGGCCCGGCCGGCGAGCGGCGGGTGAAGTTCGCCGCGGTGTGCAACGACAAGCACGACTTCGCCGGCCGCTGCGGCATGGGCGCGGTGATGGGCAGCAAGAACCTCAAGGCCATCGCCTGCCGCGGCACCGGCCGCATCGCCATCGCCGACGAGGCGCGCCTGAAGGAGATCAAGAAGCGCCTGCTCTCTCAGATCGCCGAGTCCGTCCCGGCCAAGTCGCTGCGCGAGATGGGCACCAACGCCACCATGGACCTGGGCATGATGACCGGCGACGTGCCCATCAAGAACTACCGCCGTGGCGAGGCGCTGGAGATCTCGGCGGAGATCGGCGGCCCGGCCATGACCGAGAAGTTCCTGGTGAAGCCCGGCGCCTGCACCTCCTGCCCCATCGCGAGCAAAAGGGTCATGAAGTGCGACAGCGAGCCCTACCGCATGGAGGTCGGCCCCGGCCCGGAGTACGAGACCGCCGCTGCCTTCGGCAGCCTGTGCGAGAACGCCGACGCGCCCGCGGTGCTGCGCGCGAATGAGCTGTGCAACCGCTTCGGCATGGACACCATCAGCTGCGGCGCCACCGTGGCCTTCGCCATCGACTGCGTGGAGGAAGGCATCCTGGGGCCGGCCGAATGCGGCGGCATCGACCTCGGCTGGGGCAAGGCCGAGGGCATCCTGGCGTTGGTCGAGAAGATCGCTCGCCGCGAGGGATTGGGCGACGTGCTGGCCGAGGGAAGCCGGGCGGCGGCGAAAAGCATCGGGCGCGGCGCCGAGCGGCTCACCGCCGAGGTGAAGGGCCTGGAGCTCCCCATGCACGATCCGCGCGGCTGGCACGGGCTGGGGCTGGCCTACATGATGTCCAACCGCGGCGCCTGCCACAACGCCCACCTGATGCACCCCATCGAGCAGGGCATCGCCACCTGGACCGAGCTGGGTTTCCTCGAGAACTACGACGGTCAGAGCGACGAGGGCAAGGGCGAGGTGGTGAAGAGGGCCGAGGACTTCGGCGTGCCGTGCAACTCCATCCCGCTGTGCGTCTTCGACATGTGGACCATGAAGGCCGGCGACCCGGTCGATTTCCTCAACGCCGTCACCGGCTGGGACCTCACCCTGGCGGAGTACCTCAAGATCGGCGAGCGCACCTGGCTGCAAAAGCGCTCGCTCAACAACCTGATGGGCGTCGGCGCCGCCGACGACCGCCTCCCCGAAAAGGTGAAACTCCCCGCCCCCGACGGCGGCGCGGCCGGCTCGGTGCCCGACGACGAACGGCTGCGAAGGGACTACTACGCCGCCCGCGGCCTGGACGAACGCGGCTGGCCCCGGCGCGAGACCCTGCTCGCTGTGGGCCTCGCCGACGTCGCCGCCCGGCTATACCCCTAGCGGATTTGTGTTTTCCCTCCCGCCCGTCTATTATCGCGCCCCATGAACATCGTGGTCGTCGGCGCCGGCATGGTCGGCCAGTCGCTGGCCGAGCAACTTTCGCAGGAAGGGCACTCTGTCTCGGTGGTGGACAGCGACCGCTACAAGGTCTCCGAGCTTCGCGAACGGCTGGACGTGCTGGTGATCCAGGGCCACGCCGGCAACCCCAAGACCCTGGAGAAGGCCGGCATCCGCCAGAGCCAGATGATGATCGCGGTCACCAACGTGGACGAGATCAACCTGGTGTCGGGCATGCTGGCCAGCCGCATGGGGGTCGAGCACTGCATCGTGCGCCTGCGCAACCCGGAGTATCTCAAGAAGCCCGGCCTGCTGGATCTCTCCGCCCTGGGCATCCGCCAGGTGATCAACCCCGATCCGGCCATGGTCGAGGCGCTCTTCTCCATGATGCTCATCCCGGGCTGCACCGACTACGCCCGGCTGGCGGGGGGGCAGGTGCTGCTGCTCGGCTTCGACATCGCCGCCGACAGCCCGCTCTCGGGGAAGGCGCTCAAGGAACTCACCGACGTGGAGCAGCTCGACGCCTTTCTGGTGCTGTACCTCACCCGCGCGGGGCAGGTGCTGGTGCCGCGCGGCGACGACCGCATCCAGGCTGGCGACACGGTGCACCTGATGGTGTCGGCGGACACGGCGCACTTCATCCCCTCCATCGTCCAGAAGGAGCACCACCCGGTGCGTTCGGTGATCATCGTCGGGGCCAGCCGGGTGGGCGTGGAGCTGGCCCGGCGCGCCAGCGAGAAGGCCGAGAAGGTCACGCTGATCGAATCGCGCCGCGAGCCCGCCGAGGAGGCCGCCGCCCAGCTCTCCCAGGTGAACGTGCTGCGCGGAGATCCCACCCGCCTCGACCTGCTGCAAGAGGCCAACCTGGAAGACAGCGACCTGGTGTGCGCCGTCTCCGACAACGACGAGACGAACACCCTGTCGGTGCTGCTGGCCAAACGCCACTCGCGCGCCGCCACCGCCGCGCTGATCCACAACCCCGACTACGTGCCGGTGCTGGACAGCCTGGGCGTGCAGATCGTGGTCAACCCCCGGCTGGTGACCATCGGCGAGATCCTGATGCACGTGCGGCGCGGCCACGTGCACTCGGTCACCCGCTTGGCCGAAGCTCGAGCCGAGATTTTGGAGATGGAGGCCCAGAAGGGCTCGCCGGCGGTGATGCGGCCCATCCGTGAGATCGACTTCCCCAAGCAGGCCCTGGTAGGAGCGGTGGTGAAGAACGGCGTCATGCACATCCCACGCGGCGACACCCAGATCGCCCCGGGGGACGTGGTGCTGGTGTTCGCCCTGCCCGAGGCGATCGCGCGCATCGAGAAGATCTTCACCCGCCGGCGCTTCTTGTGAGCCATGAACCACCGCCCCGTCCTCGGCATCTTCGGCTATCTCTTGCTCATCCTGGCGCTGTGCCTGCTCCTGCCGCTTGCGGTGGCTATCTTCATAGACTCGGGGAGCCCCCACGAGACCTCCGAGATCGTGGCGCTGGCCATCACCCCCGCGCTGGCGTTGACCGGCGGCATCTGGCTGCTCCGGCGCTTCGGGCGCTTCGCCAAGGAGCTGGGCCGGCGCGAGGGGTACGCGGTGGTCACCGGCGGCTGGCTGCTCGCCACCCTGGTGGGCATGCTCCCGTACCTTGTCAGTGGCGTGCTGCCCGGCCTCAGCGACGCCTTCTTCGAAACCATGAGCGGTTTCACCACCACCGGCGCCAGCGTGTTCGGAGATCCGGGTCGCGAGATCGAGCTCATCCCCCACGGCGTCCAGTTCTGGCGGCACATGACCCAGTGGCTGGGCGGCATGGGCATCGTGGTGATGGGCGTGGCCCTGTTGCCCTTCCTGGGCGTCGGCGGCTACCACCTGGTGCGGGCGGAAACCCCCGGCGGGGCGGTGTTCGAGCGCGACAAGCCCCGCATCGTCGAGGTGGCCCGGGAGATGTGGCGTCTGTACCTGCTGATCACGGTGGTGCTCATCGGCCTGCTGTGGCTCGCCGGCATGACGTTCTTCGACGCCGTGTGCCACGCCTTCACCACCATGTCCACCGGCGGGTTCTCCACCCACGGCGAGTCCATGGGCCACTTCGGCGCCGGGGCGCAGTGGATCGTCATCGTCTTCATGTTCTTGGCGGGGATGAACTTCACCCTGCACGGGCAGCTCATCCGCGGCCGCTTCCGCGTCGTCACCGGTAACGCGGAGTTTCGCGTCTACGCCGTGGCCGTCGGCTGCGTCATCTTCGCGGGGCTGTTCGCCGCGCCCTTCGGCGACTCGGTGGAGCACCACCTGCGGCAGGTGGCCTTCCAGACGGTGTCCGTGGCCACCACCACCGGCTACGCCACCGCGGACTTCGACCAGTGGCCGGCGTTTTACAAACTGCTGCTGCTCGGGCTCATGTTCATGGGCGGTTGCATGGGCTCCACCGGCGGCGCCATGAAACCCGCGCGCCTGCTCGTGTACGCCAAATTGGTGTTGCGGGAGCTCTACCGGCTGGTCTACCCGCACGGCGTGCGCCCGGTGAAGATCGACGAGCGCGTGCTCGAGCCGCAGACCGTCTCCAACATCCTGGCCTTCGGCTCCGCCTACATCCTGTTGTTCCTGGTGGGCGCGCTGGCCATGGCCTTGAGCGGCTACGATCCGCTCACCTCGATCTCGGCCTCCGCCTCGGCGGTGGGCAACGTCGGCCCCGGCTTCGGCGCGATCGGCCCCATGGCCAACTGGGCGCACCTGCCCGCCCTCACCAAGTGGATCATGGGCCTCATTATGCTGTTCGGGCGGCTCGAGGTGTTGTCGGCGCTGGTGTTGTTCTCGCCCTGGGCCTGGAAGAAGTGACCCGCGCCTAGCGGGCCAGGGACCGGCGCAACCTCCACAGGACCGCGGGCAAGAAGGCCAGGCCGAACCACCCCGGCCCCGCCCCGCAACCGCAGCCACCGCCGTCCGACGGATGGCCCCCGGAATCGCCCGCGCCCGGGTCCGCGCCGGCATCGGTCCCGGCGTCCGGGCCTCCGTCCGTACCGGCGTCCGGTCCCGCGTCCTTCCCGGCGTCCGGCCCGGCATCGACGCCACCGTCCGGGCCCGCGTCGGTCCCGCCGTCCTGCTGGGCCGCCTGGAACAGCTCGCTCCACTCGAGCTCCACCCGCGGCGTCACCCCCGTGTCCGCTCGGCCCTCGAACCAGATGGTCATGTCGCCGCGCCCGCGGTAGGCGAGCGACAGGAGGTGCAACCCGCTGTGGCCCATGAGGTCGTAGTGGCTGGCCAGGTCCTTCGGTATGGAGCCATTGTTGTAGTAGTCATACATGAAGGCGCCGCCCCCGGGGGTGGTGTGCCCGTCGGTCTGGCTGTTGGTGGTCATGATGGCCTCGCCAAATAGGTAGTCCGGCTGGGGACGCCGCGCCGTCCCGCACGGCGCTCCCGGCGGGCAGGTGAACACCCCGGCGTACCCCTCGGGGGCGTAGTAGTTGATGAAGGTCCCGGTGGCCACGTCGATGCTGGAAAGCTGCCCCTCGGCCCAAGCGAGTTGTTCGGGTAGCGCGATGTTGGAAAACCCGGTCAGCGCCAGGCGGGTGGCGATGCTGCGCGGCACCACGCCGTTCTGTAGAGCGACATCGGAGTTGAAGTCGTGCAGCGAGACCAGCGTGCCGTACTCGTTGACCCCGGTGATGACCGCCACGTACCCCGGCCAGGCCAGGTTGGCGAAACGCGGGGAGCCGTCCGAGGGATCCCAGGCGCACAGGACGTGGTGCAGCACCGCCGGGAAGGGCGTGCCGAAGTCCAGCCGCCGGGTGGAGAGCGTCTTCACCGGCGCCTGCACGTAGCGCCCCCAGCACGAGTGGGAGCGGCAGGCGTACCCCCAGTCGCTGAAGGTGTTGAGGATCATAAGATCGGTCGCGTCCAGCGTGGCGGCCGGCCGGATGGACTTCACGCCCTCGACCATTCCCGAGAGCTCGTCGGCGATGCCGCTCACCGGCCAAGAGGAAAGGCCCATACCCTGCCGGAGCTGGGAGTAGTTGGCGCCGGCCAGGCTCTGGACCTGGCGTAGCCCTTCGATGATGTCGTCGGCGAAGGCCGCGCCCATGGCGTACCCCATGTCGCGGTGCGAGCCCCACACCCGGATCACCGTCACCCCGTGCCGGTTGGCGTCGAGGTCCTGCGACAGGATCTGGTAGTTCTGCGCCAGCGCCGCGGGCACGCCCCAGAGGCAAAGGACCGTCAACCCAAAGAGCTTCTTCATCGGCTTCCTCCCTGGTTGCGCTTTTCGCAAACGACACGCGCATCCGCGCGCCCGCCCGCGCTGGCTCTTTCGGCCCCGCGGTCGATCGCGTCATTCTTCATGGAATTCATAGCAGGTACGACGGAGACTGACAATAGAGCCGGTCGGGATTTTGGGATGGTGGCTCAGGCGTTCCGCTCGTGCAGGATGCGCAGCCCGTCCAGGGTGAGGAACTCCTCCACGTTCTGGATGTAGCGCGAGGCCTCGGCGATGAAGCGCGCCAGCCCGCCGGTGGCGATCACCCCGACCGGACCCGGGCCCAGCTCCTGGCTCATGCGCTCCACGATGCCGTCCACCAGGCCGGCGTAGCCGTGGTACAGCCCGGACTGGATGGCGTGCACGGTGTTGCGGCCGATGACCGCGGGCGGCTTGGCGAACGGCACCCGCGGCAGCTTGGAGGTGTTCACGAACAGCGCCTCCAGCGAGATGTTGATGCCCGGCACGATGGAGCCGCCCAGGTAGGCACCCTCGGCCGAGATGGCGTCGAAGGTGGTGGCGGTGCCGAAGTCCACCACGATCATGGGCCCGGGGCGCAGCTCCAGCGCGGCCACCGCGTTGACGATGCGGTCGGCCCCCACCTCGCGCGGGTTCTCGTAGAGGATCTTCATGCCGGTCTTGATGCCCGGGCCCACCACCAGCGGCTGGACCTTGAAGTACTTCTCCAGCATGCGCACGATGACCCACTCGACCGGCGGCACCACGCAGGAGACCGCCGCGGCGCCGACGTCGGCGGGCGTGAGGTTCTCCATCGACAAGAACGAGCGCAGCACGCTGGCGTACTCGTCCACGCTGCGCTCGGGGGCGGTGCCGAGGCGCCAGTGGTGCTTCAGCGTCTTTCCCTCGAACACCCCGAGCACGATGTTGGTGTTGCCGATGTCGATGACGAGCAGCATGCGCGGTGCCTCAACGCGGCCGCCGCAGCTCGGCGGCCGGCTCGAGTTTCTTCCAGCCGGCGTCGGCGCCGGGGATGTCCATGGGCGGCGGGTCCGCCCCCAGCACGTACTCGGCGCGGCGGTTGCGGGGCTCGGGCGTCTCGTCGGGGGTGGGCACGCGCAGCGCCCGCTCGCCGAACCCCTGGTAGAAGATGGGCTGGGCGAAACCCTTCTGCCGAAAGTAGCGCGCGATGGAGAGCGCGCGCCGCTCCGAGAGGCCCTGGTTGTAGTCGGCCGCGGCCACGGTGTCCGTGTAGCCGGCCACGTAGAGTTTCACCGGCAGCAGCTTGCCGTATTTGGCCAGGCCTTCCTGGAGAAGCTCGTAGCTCTGATCCAGCTTGGGCGCCTGCTCGGGCCGGATCTCGGCCGAGCCGGTCTCGAACTCCACCTCCTCGTGCGGGATAGACCAGCGCCAGGGGATGAGCTCGAGCTTCTCGAAGATCTGGTTGAGGTCGTGCGCAAGGAGCTCGATCTTGAGCACCTTGCCGTCCTTCTGGGTCCAGTCGATGGTGTAGGGCGGCTTGCCCCGCGGGATGTTCACGCTGCCCTGCCCCAGGCGCGAGCCGTCCTCGCCGGTGACGATGTAATCGACCTTCGCCAGCGGACGGCTGGCCTGCAACAGCAGGGTGTGGGCGTCGAGCTTGAGGTCCCCTTGTCTGACGGCCAGGCCCAACCCGCACACCACCTCGGTGCCGAAGTCGAGCCGCATGCTGCCGCTCTCGCCCGAGGGCAACGCCACGTGGACCGTGCCGCGGTAGTGGTACACGCCGGAGGTGTCCGGCAGCTCGTAGGTGCGCTTGGAGCCGCGCGGGACGTTGCCCTCCTCGCGCAGGAACTTCTCCCCGTCGTCGCGCAGCAGATCGACCACCAGGCTCTCCAGGTCCTGGTTCACCTGGAGGACCAGGGTGGGCTTCTTGCCGGCCGGGACCTTGTCGTTCACGCTCACGGTGATGACCTGCTCGGCCGCCCGGCTCGTCGTCGAGCCGAGGCCCGCGAACAGGAGAACCGCCGTAAGCTCCGCCGTCGTCCTCATTCGTTCTCCTTTCCCGACTCCTCGCGCTGCTTGCGATCCATCTCGGCGTCCTCCTCGCGCAAATACTGCGAGTGCAGGCCGCCGGTGTGCTGAACGAGATGGTCGCCGCGCAGATCCTTCTGTGAGCGCCGGGGCACGGTGGCGCAACGCACGCAGGTGGTCGTCCCCGGCACCGCCTTGAGGCGCGCCGGGGGGATCGCTTCGCCGCAGCTCACGCAGTACACCGGCTCGCTCACGCCGCCTCCCACGCCGACGGGAGATTTTTACCACGGGCGCCGCCCGGCGACAACCGGTGAGCGTCGGGTCACATCGGAGTGCCCGGATACAAGTTTTCGCAAGGGGGACCGCCCCCTTGAACCCCCTGAATCAACCGAAAAAACCTTCTACCAAGGAAAACCTTTGAAAAACCTGCTTGCCACAACTCGGAATGCAGGTGCTGTCTTCCTGTCAGCGATCTCGTGGGCCGTTACTTTTCCTCGTCCCTGCCTTTGCCCCGTCAATTATCAGCGCTTCTTTCTCGGGATTCTTTCGAGTCAGAAGAGGGCAGAACGGCTCTCAGCGCTCACGGTGCGCGCGGGACCAGGATCAGGGCGCTTTTCGCCGGCACCGGGACCGCCAGCCGGCCCCCGGCCACGGTGAAGATGGCGGCCGAGACTTCCAGCGCGTCGGCAAACTGCATCCCGTTGGCCAGGCCCAGGCCGCCAACGTCGAGATCCAGGCTCTGGGTCCCGCTCCCGCGGTTGACCAAGACGAACACCGTCTCGCCCCCGCCCTGGCGCGCGAAGGCCAGATAGTCGCTGCCCGTCGCCAGCGCGGGCGGCCAGCTCCCGCTGCGCAGCGCCGGGTGGGCGGCGCGGACATTGCCGAGCTTCTGCACGAAGGAGAGCGTCGCCTGCTCCAGCGCCGAGAGCTCGCCGAGAAAGCGCATCTTGCGCCGGTTGTCGGGATCGCCCGCGCCGCTCATGCCGAACTCGTCGCCGTAGTAGATGAGCGGGATGCCGGGCAGGCCCATGAGGTAGGCGAAGGCCAGCCGCAGCCGCTCGTGGCCCTGGGCCGAGGCGGCGCCGGGGGGAGAGAGCCAGCCCAGCGCGATGTCCGAGGTGATGTCCCACACCCCGCACCGGGTGTCCCCGGCGGCCAGCGAGGCGAAGCGGGCGATGTCGTGGTTGCCGAGGAAGTTCGACATGATTGCCGCCTCGCCGTAGGTGGCCTTGGCGGATCGCACGGCCGCGTCCATGCTCGAGAGCGGAATCTCCTGGGTGGCGAAGCCCTGCAGGATCTGCAGGTTGGCCGGGAAGTCGAACTGCCCGTGGATCAGCGTATCCCCGATGAAGCTCTTGATGAGCGAAGCGTCCCCGGTGAAGGTCTCGCCGACCATGTAGAACGGGATGCCGGTGAGCTCGATCTCCTCGCGCAAGCGCGAGCGCAGCGCGGTGAGGAAGGCGCGGTTGACGTGCTTCACCGCGTCCACCCGGAAGCCGTCCGCGCCGGTGCGCCGGATCCAGTCGAGGGCCATGTCCGTCATGACCTGCACCGCCCCGGCCTTGGTGTAGTCGAGATCGGCGAGGTAGGCGGTGAACCAGCAGCGCTCGGGATCGGTGTCCCAGCCCACGTTCTGGCAGATGTGCTCTGCGCCGTGGCCCGCGTAGTTGAAGTACTCCGGGTGCTGCACATACAGCGGCGAGGCGGTGTGCACGTGGTTGGCGGTGAAATCGAGCAGCACGCGGATGCCCTTCTGGTGGGCGGCGTTGACCAGCGCGCGCAGCTCCTCCTCGGTGCCGAAACGCTCCTCCACCCGGTCGAGGTTCACCGGCCAGTAGCCGTGGTAGGCGGTGTAGCGCATGGGCACGGTCGCCATGTTCGCCGGGTTCATGTTGCAGTAGTGCTCGTTGGCCCGGCCGCCGTCCTCGTAGCCGTCCAGGTTGTCCACCGGCCAGGAGATCCAGAGGGCGTTCACCCCGAGCGCGTCGAAGTACCCGCCCTCGATCTTCTGCCGGATGCCCGCGAAGTCGCCGCCCGTGAAGTTCACCCGCTCGTCCACCCCGGCCACCGGCGCGTCGTTGGCGGCGTTCCCGTTGGCAAATCGGTCGGTCATGACGAAGTACAGCACCGCGTCGCGCCAGTCGGCGCTCACGCCGAGGTGGAACTTGAGCAGCACCTCGGGGGCGACGCTGCCGTCGGTGGCGCGGGCCGAGACCCGGAGATCGTGGATCCCGCGCGCGAGCCCGTTCGCCTGCACCGTGACGGTGTCGCCGGACACGGACACGGCGGAGCCGGGAAGATCGGCGAAGTCGAGCGAGGCCCGCACCGAGGCCGGATCGAGCGTGAGCTCCTCGGGCTCCAGGGCCAGCACCGCCCGCAGCGAGACCGCGTCGTTCTGGTAGGAGACCACGCGCAGTTTGGCGCCGCACTGGATGACGAGCACGGAGTTCTTGCCGCCGTAGCCGTCGTCCACCTGGTTGGGGTTGTTGGGATCGGGGATCCAGCTCCCGTCCACGATGAACTTGTACTGGTGGGTGCCGGGGGGCTCGACCACCCGGGTCACGCTCCACTCTCCGTCCTGGTCGGGATCGCTCATGGGCCAGGCCCCGGCGGCCTCGCTGGCGGCCCAGCCGTTGAACGAGCCGGACACGAGCACGCTGGCCACGGCGCCCCCGGGCCGGTAGCGGAAGGTGGTCTCGCCGCACGGGTGGAGCGGGCCGCTGTCGCCGCCCGCATCGCCGCCGTCCGGGCCGGCGTCGAACCCCGCATCGTAGGCGTCCGGCCCGCCGTCGTCCGGGAGCCCACCGCCGTCATCGGTGCTCACGCTCCCGTCATCGGTCGGGGCCTCCCCGTCGGCGTCGAGACCGGCGTCGCCCGGTTTTCCGGGGCCGAAGCACCCCGCGCCCGCGAAGAACACGATCCACAACCACATGCTCGCTTGCTTCATGGGACCTTCCCTGGTTGCGGGCATTTCTGGCAGAGCCAGGCCGAAAAATCAACGGCGGAACGCATCGGGATGGTTGCTTTGCCGCCCGCTTCGCGCCACCATGGGCGCGTGAGCGAATGGGAGTTCACGTACGTGCTCGCCGGTGGCTTCGGCGCCGGGCTGCTCGGGGCGCTCATGGGCCTGGGCGGCGCCATCGTGGCCATCCCCTACCTCAACCTCCTGCTCGCCGTGCCCATGAACACCGCCGCGGCCTGCGGGCTGGTCTCGACGCTGGCCACCTCCTGCGGCGCCTCGGGCCGCAACCTGTGCCAGAACGACCTGGTGTCGGTGGACGCGGCCCTGCGCATCCAGCTCTTCACCGCGGCGGGCGGGCTGGCCGGCGGTTGGTTGGCCGGGGCGCTCCAGGGGCCGCTCATCCAGATCCTGTTCGCGGTCATGCTGCTGTACGGCAGCGTCGAGGTGGGACGTTCGCTGCGCCGCCGGGACCTCGACGAGGCCCCTCCCCGCACGCCCGATGGCGCGCGCCTGAACCAGTCGCTCCTGCTCTTCTTCGGCGCCGGCGTGGTGTGCGGCCTGCTCGGCGTCGGCGGCGGGCTGATGGTGGTGCCGCTCTTGCACCTCTTCTTGCGCCTGCCCTTCAAGGCGGCCGCGGCCACCAGCAACTTCATGATGGGCCTCACGGCGGTGCCGGCGCTCATCGCCTACGTCGGGCGCGGCGAGCTGGAGCTCACCCTGGCCATTCCGCTGGCCGCCGGGGTGTGGCTGGGGGCGCGCCTGGGCTCCTTTTTGCTCGAGCAGTTGCAGAGCCGCCTGCTCAAGGTGATGTTCATCGGCCTCCTGCTCCTGAGCGCGGCGCAGATGGTGATGCGCGGCCTGGAGGGGTTCGGGCGATGAGCGATACGCGCGAGAACTCCGTCCTCGGCCGCGTCTTCCAGTGGGGAAGCGCCGCGGGGATCGCCGTGTCGTTCGGGGCGCTGCTTTCGCTGCTCGTCCGGGGCGAGGCGCCGGCCGGGCTGTCGCTGGCCGCGGCCTTCGAACCCGGGGCGCGCTTCCTGGAGCGGGCCCTGTGCGGCGCGGGCATCCTGCTTCTCGGGCTGACGCCGCTCCTCGGGCTCGGCTACCTCTCGTGGCAAGCGATGCGGACGGGGAACGCGCGCCGGGTCCGCCTGGCGCTGGGGATCTTCGCCCTGTGCGCGCTGGCCGTCGCTACAACGTTTTTTTCGAGGTAGGGTCCACCGGGGAGGGCTGCAGCCGCTTGGCCAGGCGCACCAGCTGGTCCCGGTCGAAGCCGAGCAGAAGCTCGCCCGCCACGTCGAGCACCGGCACGCCGTTCACCCGCGCCTTGGCGCGCAGCGCCTTGCAGGCCACCTCCTGCTGCGCGCCGGGGTCCTTCTCCACGTCCCGCTCGACGAAGGGGATGTGCTCCTTGCGCATGAACTCCGCCGCCACCTTGCACACCCCGCACCAGTCGGTCTTGTACAGCACCACCCGATCCGGGGGCGAGGGCGGCACGGCCTCGCACTCTGGCGGCAGCACCCCCGAGGACTTGACGGGGTCGCGCAGAAGGTCGCGCTCGAACTTGAAGCGGCTCACCACGGTGTAGGGGTAGCTCCCGTCTTCCTTCTTTTTGTTGAGGTCGGCGACGTACAGGATGCTCTCGGAGCGGCGCTCTGCCGGCGAGAGCGCGGTGTCCACCACGATGACCTGGCCCCGGGCGCCCTCGGGCACGTCGGCGATCTTGTCCACCGTGGCGAAGCTGCCGTCCGCCATCAGGTAGGTGAACAGGAAGTGCTCGGCCTCATCGGTGATGCGCAGCTTGGCGAACTCCATCAGGCCGGCGTCGGGCGACGCGGCGGGCTCTCCCCCCCGCTGGCAGGCGGCGGCCAGCAGCAGACCCACCACGGTGTGGGCCACTCCCGGCTTCGTGCGTGGCGTCGGTGGAGGAAGCGATCCGCCCGCGGTCAAGCGACGGTGTGGGTGACCGCGGCGCTCGGCGTCACCTGCGCGCTTTCGGCGTGGCCGATCGTGCTGATCGGGCTGGTGCTCGTGCTCGGCCTGCTCCTGCTCGGCCATCCGGCGGTCGCGCGCGCGCTCGGCGTCAAGCCG
>CAZLNM010000033.1:0-1178 GCA_964561025.1 uncultured Myxococcales bacterium | reverse complement strand
GAGCCATTGTGGATCTTTTTGTGGCGCGGCGCGCCAGAACAAGTTTCATTATGGCTCCATCGAATTGCAGTATTCATGAGGTCCGGTCAGGAGATGCGGACATCCCCGCCCTTACCGGTAGATACGCCCCTCCCACCCCGGGGGCGGGTTCGAGAAACGCTCGTCTGGCGGAGGAGACGGCGGGGATGGCATGGGCAACAACGGTGGCCGCTGCGGCTCACAGAAGTCTTTCAGGCCCGACCGGCACAACCCCTCGGCGTCGTCGTATTGCAAGAACAGGCGGGCCGTCGGGCGGCCGCTCTCGCGTACGAACTCGGTCTCCATGGCCCGCGAACCCACCCGCTCTCCGAACTGCGTACCCAACCGGCCGCGGTCGGCGGCGACCTGCTTGGGCGCGCCCGCCGCGCGCAACTCGGCCTCTGGCAAGCTCCCGGGCGCGGGCGGCAGCGTCTCGGGCCCGCTGGGCGAGCGCAACACGATGGGGCCTCGCGGCTCTTCCTTCTCGGCGAAGACCGCGGCCTCGATCCGGCCCAGCTCGCCCGGCGTGCCCATGCGGGAGGCGTAGGCGTCCTCGCGGGACGTGAAGCGGAAGGCCGCCACCGTCTCCAGGCTGGTGCGCCAACCCTCGATGTCGATGGCGCTGAAAGGCGCCACCACGTAGCCGCGCCGATCCGGATCGAAGGGCCGGCCGTCGATGACGTCCCGGCCATCCACCGCCACCACCACCTCCACCCGCCGAGGGCTGTCATTGACGAACCGCACGGCGTAGGGCAGCCCGTTCTGCCCCGCGACGTAGCTTCGGCCCCGGTGCTCGACCACCGGAAGCGGCGCGCCTCCGACCACCAGTTCGAGGCGGTACCCCTCGTTGCGCTTCTCGTCCCGCCAAGTGTTCCGGCCCCCGGTGGCGCAGGAGGCAGCGAGGCAGGCCATGAGCGAGACCCGGATCAGCGTGCGCGTGGTCATCGTCGGCTCCTTTGGGCGAGGCGCCCAAGATTATATACGAGTGAGACAAGATGGGGGTCTACCCCACCGAATGATCCATTGTCCCGAACGGGTCCTGCCGCCTCCTGGTCAGAGGAGCAGAGCGGATGGAACGGAATTTACCCGGCCGGGGGATGTGGTATAGTCGGCGCGCTTTTCGGGAGGTGTGTTCCAGGCATGGGCCGCCCGTCCCGCTC
>CAZLNM010000032.1:27632-44925 GCA_964561025.1 uncultured Myxococcales bacterium | reverse complement strand
ATCCCGCAGGGACCGAAGGCCCTTGACAGCGCAAGCCGAGCGGAGGCTACGCCTGAAGATGTGATTGAAAAACAGCCACCGTGGAAAGGAGATCGATGAACCGGCAGGAAAAAAATGAGGGGTGAGGTGCTCCACGCGCAAGGTGCCCACCACCCGCCGGATTGCGATGGAACCTCGAGCCGTGATCGGGTAGTATCCGTGGGGTTCAGTACAAGGCGAGGTGTGCCATGAAGACGTACCGGATCCTCCCGCTTTTCCTGCTGGCGGCGTTGGCCAGCGGCTGCTCCGAGAGCACCAGCATCACCGACTCGGGGATCATCACCTGCACGTCGGACAACGACTGCCCGCTGGGTCAGTTCTGCGACGACGGGCTGTGCGCGTCCTTCCCCGATGGCGGCAACCGCTGCCGGATCGACCAGGATTGCCCGGCCGGGCAGTCGTGCCAGGGCGGCCGCTGCGTCGGCGGCCCGGATGGAGACGGCGGCGACGGCGGGCCAGACGGGGACGGGGCGGACGGCGGCGGCGACGGGGCGCAGCTCCCCGACATCGCGGCCGAACCCGAGAGCCTCGAGTTCGGCAACGCCCGCATCGGCCAAGAGGTCGAGCAGACGCTGCGTCTTTCGAACACCGGCGCTGCGGAGCTTCGCATCTACTCGCTCCAGCTCGAGACGGGCACCAGCCCGGAGCTCTCGGCCACGCCGCTCGGCAACGTGGACCTGCGGGTCGCCGCCGGCGAGTTTACCAGCGTGGTGATTCGCTATCGGCCCAGCGACGGCCAGGCGGACACGGGCGCCCTGCTGGTGGCCTCCAACGACCCGGACGAGGCGCTGCTGCGGGTGCCGCTGTCTTCCTCCTACAAGGGCTCCTCGGAGATCGCCGTGGTGGCCGACCCGGCCACCGATCAGCCCGATGTGCAACGGGTGGACTTCGGCCGAATCCCGGTGGGCGGCAGCGCCGAGCGCGAGCTGTTCATCAAGAACGTGGGCACGGGCAACGCGGTCCTCTCGGTGACGGAGGTTCGCACCGAGCCGCGCGCCTCGGTGCACTTCGCCCTCGAGGTCCACCCCGCCCCGCCGGCTTTCCTCAGCCCCGATGGCGATCCCTGCGCGACGAACGAGGAGTGCGGCTCGCTCTTCTATTGCGTCCAGGGCGCCTGCCGCGACGGGGCCGGCGCGGTCCGGGACGCGGTGTCCGTCAAGATCCGCTACGCTCCCCAGGCCGTCGGCGCGGTGGAGGAGAGCATCGTCATCGCGAATGACGAGACAGACGGCGACGAGCGCCCGCGCCTCATCGCCATCGCCGGCGAGGGGGTCCAGCCGAACCTCACGGTGACGCCGAACCCCGTCGACTTCGGCCGGCGCTACGTGGGCGAGACCGTCTCGCTGGACGTGACCCTGCAAAACCTCGGCGGCCAGGCGGTGCAGGTGAGCAGCATCCACCTGGTCACCGGCGCCGCGCCGTTTACCCTGGACACGCACGGGCAGCAGAGCTTCTCGCTGCCGCCGCAGGCCTCGACCCAGGTGAGCGTGCGCTTCTCGCCCGGTCAGGCCGCCTCGTTCGCGGACGTCCTCGAGATCCGCTCCGACGATCCCCACGACCCCATCCGGGTGGACGTGCGCGGCTCGGCGGCCCAGCCCCCCATCATCTCGCTCAACCCGGCCACGCTCGACTTCGGCGAGGTCCAGCTCGCCGAGGAGTCCATCCGCTCCGTCACGGTGGGCAACGCCGGCGGAAGCGATCTGACCGTGAGCCGGGTGGCGGTGGACGCCCAGACCCCGGCCGACTTCTCCGTCTCGGTGAGCAGCCTGGGGACGTTGGCCCCGGGACAGAGCGCGCGCCTCGACGTGCGCTATGCCCCGCTCGCCCCCACCGGCTCCGACAACGGGGCGGTGGAGTTCACCTCCAACGACCCGGCCCGACCCGTCGCCCGCCTCACCCTCTCGGGCGTGGGCACCAACCCCGAGGCCAGGATCGCGCCCGCCTCCATCGACTTCGGCGCCGTCCCGGTGGGCAGCGCCGCCTCGCCGGTGTCGGTGACGTTGAGCAACACCGGCTTCGGCACGCTCACCGTCCACACCCTGGGGCTCGGCTCGGGCTCGAACCCCGACTTTTCCTTACAGAACATCAGCCGGCCGTTACCGGCCAACCTGGCACCCGGTCAGGTGCTCACCGCGCAGGTCCACTTCACGCCGCAGGCGGCGGGGGAACGCACGGCGGCGGTGGCGGCCAGCACCAGCGATCGCGACGCGCCGAGCCTCACCGTCCCGGCGCGCGGCTACGGCGGCACACCCGAGATCTGCGACGGCTCCGACAACAACGGCAACAACCAGGTCGACGAGGGCTGCAACGACGACAACGACGGGTATTGCGATCGCAACATGACCTGCGCCGCCACGCCGCCCGCCATCTGTCCGGGCGGCTGCCTGGATTGCAACGACACCGACCCGCTCATCCACCCCGGCCGGCAAGAGGTGTGCGACGGGGTGGACAACGACTGCGACAACGCCATCGACGGCGCCGACCCGACGTTGCAGATCGCCCCCTGCGAACTCCAGCAGGGTGTGTGCGCCGGCTCGCTGCACCGGCCGGCCCAGTGCCAGGGCGGCACCTGGGACCCGTGCGAGGCGGCCGACTACCTGTTCCACAACAGCGCCTACGGCCCCGAGGTGTGCGGCAACGCCCTCGACGAGGACTGCTCGGGGGTGGTCAACGACAAGGATCTGGATGGCGACGGCTACCGCGACGTGGCCTGCGGGGGGAACGACTGCGACGACGGCAATCCCAACTCCCACCCCGGGGCGACCGAAATCCAGGACACCTCGGACAACGACTGCGACGGCCTGGTGGACGAGGGGCTCATCCCGGCAGGGGCGATCATCATCACCGAGGTCATGTACGATCCCGCCGCGGTGGCGGACACCGCCGGCGAGTACTTCGAGGTGACCAACGTCTGGAGCCGGCCCGTCAATCTGCGCTCCTTCCGCTTCTACGATCTCAACTCCCCGGCCGACAGTTTCACCGTGACGGCGGACATCGTCATCCTGCCCAACCGGGCGGCGGTGCTGTGCATCAACGGCAACTCGAGCCTGAACGGCGGGGTGGCCTGCGACTTCGACTACGACAACTTCACTCTGGCCAACCCCCCCTCCGGCGACGGCAACCCCGACGAGATCATCGCCACGCTCGACAACTTCGAGATCGATCGGGTGGTGTACAATTACACCGGCTGGCCGCGCATCTCGGGTCGCGCCATGAACCTCGATCCGGCCGCCTACTCCGCTTCCGCCAATGACGCCGGCGCCAGCTGGTGCAGCACCCCCAACCAGCCGGCCTACCAACTCCCGGGGGGCGACTTCGGCACTCCGGGCCAGCTCAACCCCTCCTGCGCGGGGGCTCTCGCCATCCTGGACGTGAACCCCCGGCTCGGCATCCGCCAGGGCGGCGAGACCATCACCGTGACCGGGGCAGGCTTCGACGCCACGGTGACCGTGCGCATCGGCACCCTGGCCTGCAGCGGGGTGAGCGTCATCGACGGAAGCCACCTCACCTGCCTGACGCCGGCGCAGAGCCCGGGCGACTACGACGTGAGCGTGACCAAGGGGCCGAACACCAAGACGCTCGCCGGCGCCTACCGCTACACCGGCGAGGCCGCGGTGAGCTTCGGCTGGTGCAACCTGCAGCACCCGCCCTCGGTCAGCGTCCCGGTGAACGTCAACACCCCGCTCATCTTCGGCCGGGTGTGGAAGGCCGGCGTCACCGATCCCGCCGGCCCCCCCGCGGGCATCACCGGCCAGCTCGGCTACGGCCCGGCCGGCAGCGACCCGCGCACCACCCCGGGCTGGCGCTGGTTCGACGCCGAGTGGAACCCCTCCTGCCCGGACTGCGGCAACAACGACGAGTTCATGCGCGTGCTCAACCTGTCCGCGGCCGGAAGCTACAGCTACGCCTACCGCTTCTCCGACGACGGCGGTTTCTGGTTCACCTTCTGCGACCTCGACGGCTCGACGAACGGCTACCAGACCGCCCAGGCCGGCAGCCTCACCGTCACGCCCTGAAAGCTCGAACCATCGGATAGCCTTCGCCCGACCTTTGCCGTCAAGGGTCTGCGATCGCTTCGCGAGTCGCGTGGCGACCGAAGGCCATTGACAGCACAGGTCAAGCGGAGGCAATGCGTGGCGCGTCAGGCGGGTCTCGTCGCGGTCCAGCGGCCGCTCACTTCTTCGCTTCGAGCTCGCGCAGGAAGCGCTCGATGCGCAGGTTGACCAGCTCGGGCAGCTCGATGGGCGCGGTGTGGCTGCCCAGCGGGAGCGTGAGGAGTTCCGAGCCCGGGATCAGGGCGTGCATGCGCTGGGAGAGCCAGTAGGGGGTGAAGCGATCGTGCGTGCCGGCCACGATGAGGGTGGGCACCCGGATCTCGGGCAGGTACGGCTCGGCGGTGTGGCGGGCGGCCCCCTCCAGGGTCTTGAGGAAGATCACCGGGTCCATGCGGCTCAGGTGCTCGAGGTACGGGAAGAAGTCCTCGCGCCGGATCAGCGACTCGTTGATCTCGAACTTGCGCGCGTACCAGAAGGCGAACTCCGAGCGGAACAGCTCGCGCAGCAGGGGCTGGAGCTGCCGGCCGAAGCGCACGCCCGCCTCCCGGATGAGGGGGAACAGTTTCTTCAGCCAGTCGGCGTCGTGGACGTGGTCCACCGCCTTGCCGTAGGAGCCGGTGAGCGGCACGAGCGCGCGCACCCGCTCGGGCCAGCGGTGCACGAACTCCAGGATGACCTGGACCCCCATGCTGTGCCCCAGCAGCACCGCGGGCTCGGTGACGCCGGCGTGATCCATCACCGCCTTGAGGTCCTCGGCGCACTCCTCGATGCCCAACCGGTCCGGCTCCGCCGGCGGGCCGCTGCGGCCGTGGCCGCGGTAGTTCCAGTGGATGAGCCGGTAGCGCCCCTCGAAGTAGGGGATGAGGTACTTCCACACGTAGCCGTCGCAGCCCACCCCGTCGCACAACATCAGGGTGGGCGCGCCGCTGCCCATGCGCCGGTACCATATGCGGGTCTTGTCGAAGGATTCGATGGTGGTCTCGAAGTACGCGTCCATGAGAACGCCTTTCGCGATGATGCCGCATCATAGCAGAGAGCCGGCCCAACACAAACTCGCGCGGTTGACTCTTGCGGATTGAGAAGGCACTCTGGCCCCATGAAAAGAACTCGCTGGATGCTGTCCGGGTTGCTGCTGGTGGCCGCCTGCCAGAAGCCGTCCGCTCCATCGTCTTCTCCAGACGCCGGCGCCACCGCCCTTCCTGCCGCCGCCCTCCCCAGTCCCGCGGGCCCCTTCGTGGAGCCGCCGGACGAGCGCGTACCGGAGAAGCTCCTGTGCGTGCTGGCCGGCCAGGCCCGGGACCTGCCGCAGGCGGCGGAGATCGCCAGGCGGGCCGAGGGCACGGGTGCGCTCGCGGCCGGCTGGCCGGGGATCGACCAGGCGCGGGCCTTCGTGCCGGGCGCCGAGGGCTTCGCGGTGGTGGCGGGGAAGTTCGCCCGGCGGGAGTTCGCCGAGGCCCTGGCCGAGGCGCTGCGCCGGGCTGAGCTCTCCCCGCTCATCGTCGAACGGCCGTACCGCCACGATCGCTTCACCCCGGCGGCCAACGATCTCGACGGCCCGGCCGCGGGAAGGGTGCTCTCGGGGATGAGCGGCGCCGCGGTGCCGCTACTTTCGCGACCGGACCGGGATTCTCCCACGGCGGGCGAGGCCGCCGACGGGGCCTTCCTCGAGGTGACGGGCCGGGCCCCGGCCGAGGGCGAGCCCTTCTTCCGGGTGCAGGCGGACGGCGGCGAGCGCTATCTGCCCGCGGCCCGGCTGCTTCTGGAGTATAACGCCTTTCCATCCCCGAAGGGCACGCGCGCGCTGCTGGGCGTCCCGCTCGGGTGCCGCGAGGACGGCTGCCGCTGGGACTACTGGCTGGTCGAGAGAAACCTCGGCAAGCGACGGCTGCTGGCCGCGTCGTCGGCGGCGCTCGCCCACGCCTTTTCGCCCGATGAGCGGCTCTTCGCCGCGGCCTTTCCCGACGGGCGGCTCATCCTCATGGAAGGCGAGCACACCCGCGAGCTCGGGCAGGGCTGCGCGCCGGCGTTCCTCCCGGACGGGCGGCTCTTGTTCCGCCGCACCGGCCTCGACTCTCAGCGGGATGAGGTCATGCTGGCCGCGCCGCCCGAATACCAGCCAGGCGTGGTCTTCGATCTTCCGGGCGAACCGGCCTACTCGAAAAAGGTAAACCGCCTGCCGCTCCCGGTCCTGCCGCACGGGCGCAACCTCATCGCCAAGTTCTACCGGCGCGTCCCGCTCGACGGCGGCACACGCCTGGACCTCGTGACCGTCCTCGTCTCCCCCGACGGCAAGCTCCTGGATCGGCGCACCGAGCCGGCAGACCGCTGAGCCGCGCCGTCCGAGCGCAAAGAAAACCGGATAAGACCAACTACCAAGGAAAGGCCCGAAGGCAACCTGCTTCGCTGAACAGGAAATCCTCCTAGGAAGGGAGAAGCATGCCTGCATGCTCAACAATGTGCCTGTTGTCTTGGGTCTGGTTGGTAATTCAGCTACAGGTTCCTGGTTCCGAGTGAAAAAGCAGGAAAATGTTTATCGAAGATGAAGGGAATGCAGGCATTCCTTTCATTGATGTAAAAATGACCGTAGCTCGGCCGAGGTCCGCCGTCTCTCGCCCCGCGCGGCGCGGTCAGAACTCCTGCGGCTGGCGTTTCTCGAAGCCGATGGAGAGGAGCAGGCCCCAGGCGGGCTCGGCGGAGCTCGCCACGTACGAGAAGGGAAACCGCATCATCAGGCCCGCGGTGAGCCGCTTGAAATAGAAGCGCGCCCCGACCGCGCACCAGGTCTGGTTGCCCTTCTGGTTGAGGCCGTGGATGCCGCCGAACTCGAGCAGGAAGGCGGCCCAGGAGAGCGGCTGGCTCCCCAGCGCGGCGCCCCACTTGAGATCCGCCACGGTCTTCGCGCCCGACTTGAGTCCGAAAAGGATGGGGAACTGCAGCTCGTTCTCCATGAAGAAGATCGGCTTTCCCAGCGCGAAGGTGGCCTTGGGGCTGATGCCGAGGACATTCGGCAGCCAGGCCAGCGGATCGTGCAGGAACATGAGGTAGCCCATGGCGGCCGCCTCGTTGGAGCCCCAGATCGAGGCCACCGGGATGCCGATGTCGCCGCCGATGCCCCAGGCCGCGGGCAGCGCGTACCCGCCCGCGAAGGGGAAGGTGAACTTCCAGCCGCCGCGAAGGCCGAGCCGGAAGTTCCCGGCGTAGAAGTCCGGCGAGCTGTCCCCGCCCTTCACGTGCCCCACCGCGAAGGGCCAGGCGAAGTCCACGATGAAGTTCATCTTGCGGCTGGTCATGGTGGTCCAGATCGGAAAGGCCATGGCCCAGCCGGTGTCCGAGGCGGTGATGCCGAGATCGATCCCGCCCGTGCGCGCCGGCGCCAGCGGCGCGCCCATGGTCCAGGGGGTGGGGAAATACCAGTACGAGAGCGACACCTCGTCCGCCGCGGCGGGCGCGGCGAAGATCAGCGCGCCAAGAAGCGCCAGGATGGTCGAGCGCATCGGTCACCTCCCAAGCGGCGCAGTATGCGGCAACTCGCGCACAAAGGCAACGGCGACGGAAAAGAGAGAAGAGATTTCGGCAATGGGAAAGAGGTGCGTTCTTTTGCAGGGCAAAAAAAGAGCCCTCCCGGCCTTCCGGGAGGGCTCTTTCTTCAGACGTGCAAGCTCAGATCACAGCGGGATGCAGCCCTTGTCGGTGGTGCCGTAGCACTCCCAGCCGGTGGCGCCTCCCGGACAATCGGCGGCGGTGGTGCACGGCCAGCCGCACCAGCACTTGGTGGGCGGGTTGGCGTTGCCCCAGAAGCACTCGGACGTCGGGGTGGTGTTGCAGCCGGAGCCCGAGGTGCAATCGCACACCGGGGTGCACATGCCGTTCGTCCGGCCCGACATTCCCACGCATTCCAGCGAGGTCGACGGACAGGGAGTGCTCGCATTGCAGAACATGCCCGCGGCGATGGCGTCCACGCACGCGCCCTGATCGCAGGACTTGCCGGTGGCGGCGCAGTCCGCGCCCGCCACCCACTGCCCGCCGCTGCAGGTCATGGGGACGGTGCCGTTGCACCAGCCCGTGGCGCCCGCGGTGCAGGGGCCGTGGCTGTCGCAGTTGTTCAGGCACACGCTGTTGGTGGTGCAGGTCGAGTCCAGGCACCAGCAGGTGGCGTTCCCGGTGCAGCCCGTTCCGCCGCCGCAGCCGCGCGGCGCCGTGGTCGGGATGGTCTCGGAGGTGGTGAGGCAGCCCATCTTGCCGTCGCCGGAGAGATCCACGCAGATCTGATCCTGCGGGCAGGGGCCGCAGTTCTGGGCGCACACGGTGGCGGTGCAGTTCTGGTCGGTGCACAGGCAGGAGCTGTTGGTGATGGTGCAGGCCACGGTGTCGGAGCAGCCGGTCTGGGCGTTGCTCGGGAGCTGGCCGTCCACGGAGCAGGCCAGGAAGCCCTCGCCACCGCTGATGTCGGCGCAGGTCTGGCCCGCCGGGCAGCCGGAGGTGGTGCCGCCGGTGCAGACGCCGTTCAGGCACACCTTGCCCTGAGCGGCGCAGTCGGTGCCGTTCACCCACTGGTTGTTGGTGCAGGTCTGCACGATGTTGCCGCTGCACTGGGTGGTGCCGTTGGTGCAGCCGCTGGTCACGCACTGGCCGGCGTTGCACACCTTGCCGGTCGCGGCGCAGTCAGTGGTGTTGGTCCAGGTGTTGTTGGTGCAGGTCTGGACCCAGTTGCCGCTGCACTGAGTGGTGCCGTTGGTGCAACCGGCGGCCACACACTGGCCGTCCTGGCAGATCTTGCCGGTGGTGGAGCAGTCGGTGCCGTTCACCCACTGGTTGTTCTGGCAGGTCTGGACCACGGTGCCGTTGCACTGGGTGGTGCCGTTGGTGCAGCCGCTGGCCACACACTGACCGCTCTGGCAGGTCTTGCCCTGCGCGGCGCAGTCGGTGGTGTTGGTCCAGGTGCTGTTGGTGCAGGTCTGCACCCAGTTGCCGCTGCACTGCACCTGGCCGTTGGTGCAGCTTCCGCCGACGCAGGCGCCGCTCTGGCAGGTCTGGCCGGTGGCGGCGCAGTCCGTGCCGTTCACCCAGGTGTTGTTCGAGCAGGTCTGGATCACGTTGCCGTTACACTTGGTCTGGCCGCTGGTGCATCCGCCCTGGGTCTTGCACTTGTGGACCGTGAGGTCGCAGTACTCGCCAGCGGCGGTGTTGCAGTCGGAGTTCTTGGTGCACTCGTACTTCGAGCCGCCCCCGCCACAGTGGGCGAGCACCAGGCCCAACGAGAACACCGCCAGCACGCTCAGGGTCACGAGCAGATACTTCCTCATCTTCGGTTCCTCCTTCTTGGGGATAGGTTTGCCCCACCAGGCTTGGCGAGGCGGTCTCGACCTCTCTTGTCGGAAAACCGCCCCATACTAGGGAAAATCGTTTTTCGATGTCAACCGGAATTTTTCATCGACCAGCGGAAAGCCCGCGGGCTCAGCGCTCGCCGTACCAGGCCCCGGGCACGTCGCCCGAGATCACGATGGTGAAGGTGCCCTCCCACTTGCCGTCCTTGCTCTGCTCGTAGTTGGCAAAGCCCAGCTTGATGCCGTAGGGCGGATCGCCCTGGGTGGTGATGGTGGCGTAGCCGGTGAACTGGAGCACCTTCCAGCCCACCCCGATGCGGTCGAGCAGTGCCCCCAGGATGGAGGCGGCGTTGGGCTTGAAGTTGTTGCAGGCGTTGAGGGTCGAGTTGTACACGCTGCCGCACCAGGAGCTTCCGAAGATGTCGGTGCAAGTGTCCCGGGCGAAGTCGGCTATCGCGTTGCAGTCGATGATGTGCTGCAGCGCGTCGTCCAGGTCGTCGTAGGGGGTGAAGATCGAGATGAGCAGGTTGACGAGGTAGAGCACGAACTTGCTCACCTCCATGTTCACCTTGCGCGGGTCGATGAGCAGGGTGTACTTGGGGATCGCGCCGCTCAAGTCCACCTGGATCTTGCCGGTGAAGGGCTCCACCGTCAGGCCCACCTGGGCGAACTCCAGATCCTGGCGCGAGATGTCGATGGTGGCGCACTGGGGGAAGTTGGGTTGCGCGAAGGGGTTGCAGCCCGGCGGCTGGTTGAGGCAGCAGGCATCCAGGTAGCGCACCAGGATCTTGTTCCACACCTCGGTGCCCGAGACCAGCTCGCGCGGGTTGAGGTGGGTGAGCCGCATGGTGCCCTCGGACCGCAGCTCGGCCAGGATGTTGGCCAGGTTGTCGAGGATGCTGACGAGCGTCCCGACCCAGGGCGGCACGTACTGGTGGATGAGGTCGCAAGCCAGGTCTTCCAAGAGGTCCCCGATGATGGGGATGTCGCCGATGAAGGGGATGTCGCAGTAGTTGATGATGCGGTTCAGGATGTCCAAAGCCTGCGTCATGATGGCGCCCGCGTCGCCCAGCGCCGCCTGGGTGTCGAAGTAGTGCTTGGTGTACCAGGTGCCGCCGAGGTTGGGGATCTGGGCGTTGGGGTCGTTGTCGGGACAGCACACGCCCTGGCAGCAGCCGAAGCCCGGCGGGCACTTGCCCGGGGTGACGCCGTTCTTGTCGCAGGTGAGCGTGCCGTTGGTGCAGGTGCAACCGGTTGGCTGCCCCTGGCACTTGGGATCCGTGGAGGTGCTGGCGCAGGGGTAGCAGCGGTGGTTTTCGCAGTAGTATCCGGCCGGGCACTCGTCGCTTGTGTTGCAGGACTCGGGCAGGCTGCCCTCGGGGACGCACTTCTGGTTCTGGCAGATGTACCCCGGCGGGCACTGGTCGTTGGTGGTGCAGCTCCCGCCGCCGGAGTCGTCGCGGCACTGGTTGTTGACACACACGAACCCCGCCGGGCACTGGGACGAGTCGGTGCACGCGGTGCGGGTCTTCACCTTGATGCTGAAGGTGACCACGCCCACCTGCTCCGTGGCGCCCTGTGCGCTAACGCTGTAGGTGGTGGCCACGCTGCCGGAGAGGAAGCCCGCGGTGGCCAGGCCCGAGACGTTGGTGCTGGCCTCGGCCTCGCGCATGGCGGCGTCCCCCGGGGGGGGTTGGCCGATGCTGAAGGCGATGCGCACTCCGCTCACCGGCGTGTTGGTGTCGACATCTAAAAGTTTCACGGTAAGATCGAGCGAATCCCCGACATACACCTCGAGGCTCTTGCTACCCACCGCCGAGAGCTGGCGGCGCACCGGCTTGATGTTGATGGAGAAGTACACGCCCTCGGGATCGCCCGCGGTCTTGGCCCACACCTGGAAGGACCCGGTGCGGCTGCCGACGCGCAAGGTCACCTTGGCCACGCCGTTGGCGGCAGTGGTGGCGGTCGGAGCGGACAGGGTCACCTCGGGGGGAGCCTGGATGAGCTGGTACTCCACGGTGGCGCCGCCCACCGCGCCCACGCACTTCTCCAGCAAGACCACCTGGAGATCGGTCTCGCCACTGGGATAGAGCGTGCGGTTGGGATCGCCGACCACCGACAGCGCCTGGACGCCGTTGCCCTGGCAGCCGTCGCCGCCATTCCCGTCGCCCCCGTCGCCCGGGGTGGACGTCCCGCCGCAGGCCACGAGCAGCAGCGAAAGCAGCAAGGAGAGCCCCGCCGTCCGGAAAAGCCGCATTCTCCATCGGTTCATGGAAATACCTCCTGGGAGGCCAAGAAAACGAGCCGGTTTTCCTTTCCGAATCCGGTTCATTATCCCCACGGGTCTGCAAATTTGCAATAGGTCAAGGATCGGATCTACCTTCGCCAGCGAAAGATTCTGGTGGTATGGAGGAGACATGCCCCCCAACGGCTTCGTAAGCCACCTCACCTGCGACACCTGCGGCGCCCGCTACCAACCTGGT
Source organism: uncultured Myxococcales bacterium (assembly GCA_964561025.1). Classification (GTDB taxonomy): domain Bacteria; phylum Myxococcota; class B64-G9; order B64-G9; family B64-G9; genus JAAZNF01. The sequence goes on along the minus strand of CAZLNM010000032.1, from coordinate 33,024 downwards.
GAGACCGAGCTGACCTGCCCGACCTGCGGCCCGCTCCAGGGCACCTTGACCGTCCACTACCGCTACCAGGAGGTCCAGCGGCTCCTGACCCGTGAGAAGCTGGCCGGCCGCAAGGACGATTCGCACTGGCGTTACCTGGAGCTGCTGCCGGTGGGAGAGCGCCCGGCCTCGCTCCATCCCCGGGTGGGCATGACGCCGCTCTATCCCCTGCCCCGGCTGGCCCGCCACTTTGCCGTGCGCGAGCTCTTCCTCAAGGACGACGGGCTCAACCCGTCGGCCTCCTTCAAGGACCGCGCCTCCAGCGTCGGGGTGGCGCGGGCCATCGAGCAGAACCGCACAGTGATCACCGCCGCCTCGACCGGCAACGCCGCCTCCTCGGTGTCGCTGTTTGCGGCCTGCGCGGGCATGCGCTGCGTGATCTTCGTGCCCGAGAGCGCGCCCCAGGCCAAGATCGCGCAGCTCCTCATGTTCGGCGCCGAGGTCATGGCGGTGCGCGGGAACTACGACCAGGCCTTCGAGCTGTGCCTCGAGGTCGCCCGGCACACCGGCTGGTACTGCCGCAACACCGCGGTGAACCCCTACCTGGGCGAGGGCAAGAAGACCGCCGCCCTGGAACTCTGCGAGCAGCTCGCCTTCTCCCCGCCCGACGCGGTGCTGGTCTCGGTGGGAGACGGTTGCATCATCAGCGGCCTGTGGAAGGGCTTCTGCGACTTTCACCGCATCGGGCTCATCCCCCGCCTGCCCCGCATGTACGGCGTGCAGGCCGAGGGCAGCGCCGCCCTGGCGCGGGCCTTCGCGCGCGGAGCGCGCACCGCCGACCCGGTCGAGGCGAAGACCATCGCCGACTCCATCTCGGTGGGCCAGCCCCGCGATCACATCAAGGCGCTGCGCGCGGCGCGAGAGTCCGGCGGCGGCTTCGTCACCGTGAGCGACGGCGACATATTGGCTTCCATGCGGACGTTGGCGCGCGAGGCGGGGGTCTTCGCCGAGCCCGCGGGGGCGGCGGCCTTCGCCGGCCTCGCGCCGCTCAAGGAGAGCGGCCGGCTCTCCCCATCGGATCGGGTAGCGGTGGTGGTGACCGGAAACGGCCTCAAGGACGTGGCCTCGGCCATCCGGGCCGTCGAGCGCAAACCCGTCCCCATCGAGCCCGACATCGGCGCGGCGCTCGAAGTCTTGAAAGTCGAGGGCGCATGACCTCCTTGGGCATTTGCCTGCTCCTGGCCGTCGCCACCTCGCCCTTCGAGGTCCGGCTTTCTCCGCCCGAGCCGCTCCAGGGACAACTCCTGCTCATCGACATCCCGGATGCCCGCCCCTTCGACCGGCTCAGCGGGACGTTCGACGGCAGCCCGATCCACCCGTTTTGGGACGCGCGCGGCCGGCTGCGGGCGCTGGCGGTGGTGAAGCTCCAGCGCCCGGCCGGCAAGGCATCCCTCACCCTGCGCCTGGAGCGGGACAGAGAGCCGCCGCGCATCCGCAACCTGGTGGTCCGGGTGCGGGCCGGGACGTTTCCCGAGCAGACGCTGACGGTGGATCCCAAGTTCCTCACGCCGCCCAAGAAGGCCTGGCCCCAGATCGCCGCCGATCAGAAGGCCATGGACCAGGTCTTCTCGGCCCCGGACAGCGAAAAGAAATGGCGCGGCCGGTTCGCCTGGCCGAGCGACGGCAGGCGCGGCGGCGGCTTCGGCATCCGGCGCACCTTCAACAAGACCCAGCGCAGCCGCCACTGGGGGATCGACATCAGCGGCGAGGAAGGCGATCCGGTGGCGGCCATCGGCGCCGGCGTGGTGGTGCTCAAGCGCGACTGCTACTACAGCGGCGGGACCCTGGTCGTCGACCACGGCGCGGGGCTCTTTTCCCTCTACTTTCATCTGTCCAAGTACGAGGTCGGCGAGAAAGACACCGTGACCCAGGGGCAGCTCATCGGCCGCGTCGGCGCCACCGGCAGGGCCACCGGCTCGCACCTCCACCTCACCACCAAGCTGGGGAAGATCCCCTTCGACCCCGCGAGCCTGATCGAGGCCGATCTCTCGGAGGACGAGACGCCGGCGGCGGCGCCACCAGCCACGGCGCCAGCGCCCACACCCGAACCCGCGCCCGCGGCCGAACCCGCCACCGAACCGACCGTGCGCTGAGGTCTTGCCCGTGACGAAGCCGCTCGTCCAGAGAGCAAAGCTCGGCCTGCCGTCGGGCGTCGGTCTGGTCCTTTCTTCCATGATCGGCGCCGGGGTGTTCCTGTCGGCGGGCTTCATGGCCCAGGACCTCTCGGCCGGCCAGATCCTGCTCACCTGGGGGGCGGGGCTCATCCTCGCCCTGCTGGGCGTGGCGGTGTACGCGGCGGTGGCGGCGCGCGTGCCGCGCTCGGGGGGCGAGTACCGCTACCTCTCCGACCTCCTCCACCCGGCCTTCGGCTACCTGGCGGGCTGGGCGTCGTTTCTGGTGGGGTTCTCCGCGCCCATCGCCATCAACGCCCTGGCAGCGGAGGCCTTCCTGGGGACGCTGCTCCCCCTGCCTCCCCACGGCCTGGTAGCGGCGGCGCTGGTGGTGGCGCTCACCGCGGCCCATGCCCTCGATCTCAACGCCTCGCGCCTCACCCAGGACGCGCTGGCCCTGGCGAAGGCGCTGCTGGTCGCTCTGTTCGTGGTGCTGGGGATCGCGCTCGGCAGCAACGCCTGGCCCGACTGGGCGCCGCCGAACGCCAGCGCCTCGTTCCCCACCTCGGCCTTCGCCCGCAGCCTGTTCTACGTGGGGTTCGCCTTCTCCGGCTGGAACGCGGCCATCTACGCCGCCGGCGAGTTCGCCGACCCGCGGCGCGACGTGGGCCGCTCCATGTGGATCGGCTGCCTTCTGGTCGGCGGCCTGTACCTGCTGGTGAACTGGGTGTTCGTGGCCAACCTCGATCCCGGCGCGGCCTCGGCGGTGTTCCGCTACGAGCAGGACCACGTCACCCTGGGGCACCTGGTGGCCGAGCGGCTGCTGGGAACGGCGGGCGGGACGGCCATGTCGATCCTCGCCATCCTGGCCTTCGTCTCCGCCATGAGCACCATGATCTTCTCGGGGCCGCGGGTGTACGCCGCCATGGCGCAGGACGGCTACCTGCCGCGCTTTCTTACGGGCCGCGAGGGCCGTCCGCCCCTGGGGGCGGTGCTGCTCCAGGGGGCGCTCGCGCTGCTCCTTGTGTTCACGCACCATCTGCAGCAGGTGCTACAGAACGTCGGCGGCATCCTCACCTTGTTTTCGGCCCTGGTGGCGCTGGCGCTGATCCGGCGGGCCTTTCAGCGCGCGCAGCCCGATCGTCCCGGCCCCTTCGCCTTGATCGCGGCCGCGCTGTACATCTTGTGCGCCGGCTGGATGCTGTACTTTGGCTTCTCGGATGAGCCGAAGCTCCTGCTGTGGATCGGCGTCGTGGCGGCGGCCGCCACCGGCGCCTACGCCCTCACCGCGCGCGCCCGCCGGCGCGCTGGCGTGCAGTCAAGCCGCTAGATTCCGGACAGGATCTTCCAGGAGCCGTTCTCGCGGACCAGCTCCATGCGTTTCACGTCGTCGGTGACCACCCACTTGTCGCCGGCCGGGAGGGTCATGCGATAGCGGGCCACGTAGCGGTAGTCCACCTGCGCCTTGTCGCCGTCCACCAGCACCCGCTTGAGGTGGAGATCCAGCGACGGGCTCTGGATGGCCTCGAAGTGCTTGGCGAAGTGCTCGCGCAACCCCTCCAGGTTGAAGTCGTCGGCCGTGCTGGGGGTCCCGGCGTCCTCGAAGAACCGGCTCGAGCACAGCGAGGCCAGGCCCTCGACGTTCTTCTCCACGAAGGAGGCGCGGTAGGCCTCGAGGAGTTTCAGCACCGCGCGGTGATCCGGCGTGTCCGAAAGCTCGATCTCCAGGCCAGGGATGAGCTTGGGTCCGCAGCCGCACAGGAGCGCCGTCGCCATCCACAGAGCCGCCGTTCGCATGAAAACCTCCTCGGTTGTCCGCCGGGCAGGCCCATTGAGCCCGAACCCGCGCGGGGAGTCAAGTTCCACGCCATAGAACCCCACGGCGCGCCGGCGCATTCCGCGCGCCAGGATAAAAGATTGACCCGGCCTGTGGCTTGTGGCTATCTTGCCGATGGCAAGATGGGTTTTTTTCAAGGGAGGAACCATGTCGCGCCACTCGCTCGGAACGATACTCTTTGGCTTGCTGGTTCTGGCGGCGCCGGCCGCCCTGGCCCAGACGTTCGACGGGCTGGACGCGGAGCGTTTCCGCCCCGCCACGGACACCCAGGGGCTGATCCTCACCGAGGGCGGCCAGGGCGAACAGGGCGGGGACATCAACCTGGGCTTCTGGCTGCACTACTCCGACGACGCGCTCATCCTCAAGCGCAACGGCGAGATCGCCGAGCGGCTGCTCGACGAGCGCCTGGCGGCCGACCTGGTCATCTCCATGGGCATGACCTCGTGGCTCAGCCTGGGCGTGGACGTGCCCATCGCCATCTATCAGACGGGGCTCGCGCCCAGCACCACCTCCACCGGGACGAGCTACACGGACATCACCTCCACCGCGCTGGGGGACATCCGGGTGGTGCCCAAGTTCACCCTGCTGCGCGAGAAGAAGCACGGCATCTCGCTCGCGCTGCTCGCCCCGGTGACGTTGCCCTCGGGCGACGAGTCCGCCTACATGGGGAGCTCCGGCGTGACCGTGGCGCCGACCCTGGCCCTGTCGCGCCACCTTTTGGGCGAGCGCCTGTTCCTGGCCGCCAACCTGGGGTTCTGGGTGCGGGAGGCGGCCGACGTGCAGAACCTCAATGCCGACCACGAGTTCTTCTACCGGCTCGGCCTCGGGGTGCAGCTTAGCAAGCGCCTGTGGGCCCTGGGCGAGGCTTCCGGCGCGGCCCGGCTCAAGAACATCGGCAAGAACCGCCCTGAGGAGACGTCGCTCGAGTGGCTGCTGGGCCTGCGGGTGCTGGGGCCGAAGGACCTGTGGTTCACCGCCGGCGGCGCGGCCGGCACCCTGCCCGGCTGGGGCACGCCGAACTTCCGGGCCTTCATCTCCATGATGTGGGCGCCGCGGGTCCACGACCGTGACGGGGATGGCTTGGACGACCCCAAGGACCGCTGCCCGGACCAGGCCGGCCCCGCCGAGAACCAGGGGTGCCCCTGGCCCGACACCGATCAGGACGGCGTCACCGATAACGTCGATCGCTGCCCCGAGCAGGCCGGCCCCAAGGAGAACCAGGGCTGCCCGTGGCCCGACGCCGACAAGGACGGCGTCCCCGACAAGGACGACAAGTGCATCAGCGTCCCCGGCCCCGTGGAGAACCAGGGCTGCCCGTGGGGCGACAAGGACAATGACGGCGTCACCGACAACGTCGATCGCTGCCCCGAGCAGGCCGGCCCCAAGGAGAACCAGGGCTGCCCGT
>CAZLNM010000032.1:0-27532 GCA_964561025.1 uncultured Myxococcales bacterium | reverse complement strand
CGTCGATCGCTGCCCCGAGCAGGCCGGCCCCAAGGAGAACCAGGGCTGCCCGTGGGGCGACAAGGACAACGACGGCCTCACCGACGACGTGGACAAGTGCCCCGAGCAGGCCGGCCCCAAGGAGAACCAGGGCTGCCCGTGGCCCGACGCCGACAAGGACGGCATCCCCGACAAGGACGACAAGTGCCCGGATCAGCCCGGCATGCCCGAGAACAAGGGCTGCCCCAAGGGCAAGGTGCTGGTCATCGTCAAGCAGGAGAAGATCGAGATCCTGCAGAAGATCCACTTCGCCACGGGCAAGGCCGACATCATGCGCGACTCCTTCGGCCTGCTGGACCAGGTGTATCTGGTGCTGAAGACCCACGAGGAGATCAAGAAGGTGCGCATCGAGGGTCACACCGACAGCCTGGGCAAGCCGGAGTTCAACATGAAGCTCAGCCAGGACCGCGCCAACGCGGTGCGCGCCTACCTCATCAAGCGCGGCATCGCTCCCGACCGGCTGGAGGCGATCGGCTACGGGCTCACCCGGCCCATCGCTCCCAACACCACCCCCAAGGGCCGCGAGGAGAACCGCCGGGTGGAGTTCGTCATCGTATCCGAGTGATCTTCTCATTCGCCGCGGCGAACGCCGCGGCCTCGCTGGCAGGAGGAGACGCCATGGGGCGCTCCATGGAGCGTGTTTTTTGGCGCGGCCTTTGGGCGCGGCTCCCTTTGGCGCTGCTTTTCGCCGCGATGCTGCTCGGGCCGCGGGCCGGCATTGCCGCCGGGCCTCGCAACGTCACCTTGCTGCCGGATCCCAGCTGCGCCGCCTCCGCCCTCAACGGCCCGATCCAGGAAGGGCTCTCGCGCCTGGGCGGAGAGAAGCTGCGGGTGGTGAAGCCCGAACCGGGCAAGAGCGGCGGCATCCAGATCCAGTACCTGTTCCTGGTCCGCGAGGATCGCGGCTCGGTGACGGTCCAGCTCGACGGGCGCGCCTTCGAACCCCGCTCGGAAAAATTGCTCGCCGACGCCTCGGCGCTCTCGGAGGCCTTCCCGGCCGACGAGCCGGGGCGGCAGAACGCGGCCCGTCAGGCGGGCGAGCGCCTGGCGGAGCTTATGCGGGCCGCGCTGGAGAAGGCGCTGGAGGAACGCGGCAAGGGGCGCAAGGTGTTGCTCCAGGCGAGCTTCGCCGAGGACGCGACAGACGCGCGCGAGCCGGTGATCGCGGGCCTGCAGGGGGCCCTGCCCCGGGCCCGGCTCAAGGGGTCCACCGAGCGCAGCGTGACCATGCTCCTGCTCACCGAGGAACCGCCCCGCGCCCTGTCGAAGAGCATCGAGCAGATCCTGGGCAAGGCGGGCGGCCTCCAGGCCGAGTGGGTGGTCCAGTCGGAGACCAACCTGGTGTTTCGGGTGCGCAAGAAAACGCCCTGAAGGTCTGCGGTGAGCTGTCTCCGATCTCTGGTCCAGGGGCCTTGATGGGCTTTTGTGGTTGATGTCCATGATCACGGCCCCGATTGCTTTCCTTCCCTGCGCCAGCGTCAATTGCCGGCTTATCTAATTGATTAATAACAACTTCCGGGGAACTTCCGGGGTGGGTGGCACTAGCATTTAGCATGAAAATACCAAATATAAACAAGCTATTAGCAGACCCGGCAGATACCTGCCCGGGCGCGGCCAGAAAGAGTGGGGCTTTGCGAAGGTTCACACGGCGATGAGTTCGCGGCGGGCGGCGGCGGGGTCCTCTGGGTCGAACCGGATCAGGCAAAGCTCCGGGCCGTCGTGGGCCGCGCTGAGGCAGAATGTCCGGCCGACCCGGTCGCGGAAGTCCCCGCTCAGCCGGGGCGCCTCGTGAACGTGCCCGTGGAGCGCAAGCAGCGGCCCGCGCGTCTCGAGGAAGCGGCGCACGGCGATGCTGCCCACGTGGGGGTCCAGGGGAGCGCTGTCGATGCTACGGCCCGCCAGGGGAGCGAGGTCCAGGCGCGTATCGTACGGGGGCGCATGGAACAGACAGACGAGCCGCCCCAGGTCTCCCGGAGGCGCCAGGCGTGCCAGGTCGCCCTGGATGGTGGCGCCGCGGATGGCATCGACGTCCACGGGGGTCGAGTGCCACCCCTCCTCCGGCGGCACCGCTCCCGGATCGACGAAACACGACACGTCGTAGCGCTCGAAGTCCTTGAGCAAGAAGGGCGTCGGCGGCACGAAGGCGTACCCCATCACCGTCCATTCCTGGAGCGGCACGCAGCGCATGTGGGCCAGCGTGAGCAGCTGGCGCCGCTCGCCTTCCAAAAGCGATTCCTCGCCGGCCCGGCCGTCGTCGTTGCCGGGAATGGCCAGGATCCGCGGGTACGTATCTTCAAGCTCCCGCCGCAGCCCGGCCAGGCCCGCAAACAGCACCTCCTCGCCGGATTCCTGGCCGTCCCCGGTCTCCATGCCCAGACCGCCCCCGCCGGGAAACAGGTCTCCCCCGAGGAGCACCGCCGCGGGCCGCTCGGCCCGGATGACGTCGAACAACCGCCGGTAACGGCCCGGGTGCCCGTGGAGATCAGAGGTGAAGAACCAGCTCATGCGATGCGCATATTGACGGCCAGCCCGGATTCCGTCAAGCTGATATCGACCTTTGGGCCGAAGATCTTCTGGCGCCCGCCGCCGTCATGAAATACAATGGTGGCGCCTGGAGGTTCCGGCAACCCATCGGGGAGGTCGATCATGTTCCGTCGGAGCGCATTCGTCATCGTTGGATTTTTCGCCGTCGCCGCACTGCCAATTCAGGCCGGGGCGCGGGAGTACTTTCCGCTGCCCACCACGAATCACACGGTGCTCACGCTCAGCACGGACGACACCGCGGGGTACCAGGTGCTTCCCGGAAAACCCCTCAAGCTCGAGGTCATGGGCCCGGGGGATCTCAACCTGACCGTCCGCCTCACGCAGAAGGGCAAGCAACCGATCTTGCAGGGCGCGCTGGAGATCCTGCGAGACAAAAAACTCGTGAAGCGCGCCGACCTCAAGCTGCATCGCTCTCAGGTGGGGAGCTTCAAGGAAGACAAGACCCTCTCCCCTTCGCTCCCCAAGGTGTTCAAGATCGCGGTGCCCGCGGGGCGCCAGACCTACTTCGTCAACCTCAAGGCCGCGCGCGGCGTCAGCATTTCACTGACCATCGCCTATGAAACCGAGGCCGATCAGAGCCTGGCCCGCGCCGACGCCGGCTCCGAGCTGGAGCTGGTGCCCCTGGTGGCGCCGGGCACCGGCGAGCCCGAGCTCCCGCTGGTCCCGCTCGAACCCCCTCCACCGGCCAAGCCACCGGAGAAACCCGCGGCAAAACCCGCCGAGCCCGCCGTCGAGAAGCCGGTGGTGGCGGTGACCAAGCCGCCCGAGAAGCCCACGCCTCCGAGCGCCGGCCCGACCAGCGTCCCGCCTTCGGGCAAGACTCCTGAAGGACCGTCGCCGGTAAAACCGGAAAAGACCGCGCCACCGGAGAATGTCGCCTCCGCCACCTCGCCCCCGCCCGCGGGCGGCGTGCGGGTGGTCGAGGTGCGCGCCGAGCAACCTCCCACGCTCGAAAAGAAGACCCGCGCCCGCCGGCCGGTGGCCTCGCTGGGCGTGAAGCTGGGGCAGATCAGCCCGCTGGAGAAGGTCGGCGGCACCACCTTCGCCGGCAGCCTCGACGTGCGCTACGTGCTGCCGGTGTTCGAGGGCCGGCTCAGCGCGGGCGTGGCGGCCGGCTACCACCGCTACCAGCTCACCTTGACCAACTGGGACGAGACGCGCACCTCGATGGTCATCCCCATCTCGCTGCAGATGTTCTACCGCCTGCCGCTGGGGTTCGTGCTGGAGCCGTTCGTGGGCCTGGGGGCCGACCTGTTCATCATCCAGGCCGAGCTGGATTCCGCCGGCGACTCGCCCAATCGCAGCGCCTCCGCCATCGCCTTCGGCGGCCACCTCACCGCCGGAGTGGAGGCGCGGCTGGGGCCGGGGTACGCGCTGGTGGAGCTCTCCGCCGGCTGGGCCAAGGCCGACATCGACGGCATCTGGTCCAACTTCAACCCCGCCGGCTTCTCCACCCTGGCCGGGTACCGTTTCGAATTCTGAGCCAACGCGACCGAACGCAAGACCGACAGCGCGGGCGACCCAGCAAAGCGTCGGAGCGCCTGGCTGCGGGGCCTCCAGAGCCAGCGCAGACAGGCGCGATCGGAGTTTCTGCGCTCGCGAGAAGAGGGCATGCTCGATTTCTTCAAACGCACGCTCACCGGTTGCCAGCAGCCGCGCCGTCCCGCCATCAGACCTGGATCAGCCCCTGCTCGCGGTAGCGCAGGATGTCCCGTCCCTGGCGCGCCTGACGTACCCAGTCCCCATCGAGCGCCCCGCTGCGCTGCAGGCGGGTGAGCTCCCCGATGAGGTCCGGCTCCAGCGGCTCCGGCGGGCGCGGCCAGGCGGGGGTCCCGGGGAGCGGCAGGTACACGTGGGCGTGGAGCCTCGCCCCGCAGCGCTCCAGACACCAGCGGGCGAAGCGCATCGTCTCGCGCCGCTCCTCGGCCGTCTCGCCGGGAAAGCCGAACAGCAGATCCACGTGGGGCAGCAGCCCGTGCTCCCGGGTCCAGGCCACCGCCCGGCGGTTCTCCTCGACCCCGTGGCCCCGGTTCATGAGCGCGAGCACGCGATCGCTGCCGGACTGCGCCCCGAGCACCAGGCTACGGTTGGTGCAGCGCTCGTCGAGGACCTGGAGGAGCTCGTGGCTCACCCGGTCGGGCCGCACCTCGGAGGGGAACGTCCCGAGCATGACCTCGGTGGCGCCGGCCCCGCGGCAGCGCTCGACCAACTCGCATAGGGACTCGGCCACGCCTTGCCCCTGGCTGCGGTAGGTGAAGGCGTCCGGGGTCAGGAAGCGAAAGCGCCGGTACCCCGCCCGCGCCGCCGCGGCGATGCCGCGGGCCACCACCGTCGCCGAGCGGTGCCGCATGCGGCGCCCGAACAGCACCGGCACCTGGCAGAAGGCGCAGGCGTGGGGGCAGCCCCGCGAGATCTCGGCGAAGGGAAACAGCATGCGCTCCGCGTCCACGTGCAGCACATCGTCCAGGGAGAGCCGCCCGGGCTCGATCACGGCCTGTCTTTGGGCCCGGTGGCGCTCGAAGTCGCAGAGGAACCGGAAGAGGCTGCTCTCCGCCTCGCCCACGAAGGCGAAGTCGAATCCCAGCCTCAAGGTGCCCGCCGGATCGGCCGAGGCGTGCGGCCCACCCGCCAGGAAGCACGAGCGCGGCGCCCGTTTTCGCGCCCGCGTCAGCTCTCTCTGCACCGCCACGAGCTCCATGGTGGTGAAGCTCCACCCCACCGCGTCGTCCTCCGGCGAAAGCCCCTCCTCCGAATCGGCGAAGGCCACCCGCCAGCCAGCCAGGCCGCCCACCTGCGAGAGGCCGGCCAGCAGGAAGGCGAGCGAGTTCTTGTTCTGCCGCGTGCGGCGCAATACCAGCCGGCGTTCCATGGCCCTGCTCTACCCGAGCCGCGTCCCCGGGGCAAGCTTGCCGCGCCGCTGGAAGGCTGCTAGTTTCGGGCGGCCGTGACCACAGACCACCGCCAGGACTCCTCGGCCGTCAGCGGGCGGCCGGCCTTTCGCCGGCGCTTGTGGGTGCGGCTGCTCTGCGCCTACCTGCTCCCCACCGCCGTCATCGTGGCGGGGATCGGCTTCATCGCCTACCGCGCCGCGCGGCTCTCGCTGGAAGAGCAGCTGGGCCAGGAACTGACGGCCATCGCGCGGCAGGCGGCCGATCTCTCGGCGCGTCCCTGGATCCTGGAGCTGGCGTCGGGCGACGAGGGCAGCCGCACCTTCCGCAACCTCCAGCAGAAGTTGAAACGCCTGCGCGAGGTCTCCGGGGCCAGCGTCATCTTCCTGTTCGACGAGAAGGAACGCGCCCTGGTGGACAGCGAGAGCCGGGTGGCGATCGGACAGGCCGTGCCCTGGCTGGCCGCGGACCGGGCGGAGCTGGCCGCGGTGTTCGCGGGCGAGCTGCGCGCCTCCCCGCTCTTTTTGGGAAACGACGGCCTGCCCTACATGACCGGCTTCGCGCCGGTGCGCCTCGACGGCCAGGTTCGCGCCGCGGTGGGCGTGGAGGGCAGCGCCCGCTTCTTCGCGGGGCTCACCGAGCTGCGCCGGACATTGCTCCTGGCCGCCGCCTCGGCGCTCCTGCTGGTGGCCCTGGTCACCGTGCTGGTGTCGCGGCGCATCACCGGCCCGCTGCGCCGCCTGTCGCGCGCCGCCCGGGCCATCGGCGAGGGGGAGCTGCATCGGGAGATCGCGCCCGAGACCGGCGACGAGATCGGCCTGCTCGCCGCCACGCTCAACGACATGCGCCGCTCCCTGGAGGCGCGTGACCGGCAGCTCCAGATGATGCTCTCGGGAATCGCCCACGAGGTGCGAAACCCGCTGGGCGGGATGGAGCTGTTCGCCGGCCTGCTCCGCGAGGAGCTGGCCGACCGTCCCCAGGCCCAAGGCCACCTGGCGCGCATCACCACCGAGCTGCAATACCTGGCGCGGGTGGTGACGGACTTCCTGGACTTCGCCCGCAAGAAGCCCCTGTCACCCGAAGAGACGGACCCCGGGACGCTGCTCGAGGAGGTGGCCGGCCTGTGCCGGCCTGCCGCCGAGAAGGCCGGGGTGACGCTAACGATCGAAAATCGCGCGGCGGGCCGGGTGCGGTGGGACGCGGAGCGGATCCGCCGGGTGATCCTCAACCTGGCCCAGAACGCCATCCAGGCCTCCGCCGCCGGCCAACGGGTGGTGCTGTCCGCAGGCGAGGTGGACGGCGGGGTGCGGATCGAGGTGCGCGACCAGGGCCGCGGCATCCCGCCGGAGGTGCGGGGCCGGATCTTCGAGCCGTTCTTCACCACCCGCCAACAGGGCACCGGCCTGGGCCTGGCCCTGGCGCACAAGATCGTGTCCGCCCATGGCGGCCGGCTCGAGTTCGAGAGCGCCCAGGAGCGAGGGACCATCTTCCGGGCCTGGCTGCCGCGGGAGGCGAGCGGGGCCGAGCGGGAGGACGCATGGCCAGCATCCTGATCATCGACGACAACGAGACCGTCCGCGAGGGCATGGCCGCGGTGACGGCCAAGATGGGCCACAAGACCTACGTGGCCGCCGGCGGCGCCGAGGGCATCAAGCTGCTTTCTCGCCGGCGCATGGACTTCGTGATCACGGACCTCAAGATGGAGGGGGTGGACGGGCTGGGGGTGCTCCAGGCGGCCCTGGAGAAGGACGAGGACACCGTGGTCATGCTGGTCACCGGCTTCGGCACGGTGGAGACCGCCGTCGAGGCCATGAAGCGGGGGGCCTTCGACTTCATCACCAAGCCCTTCGGGCCGGAGGTGTTGCGGGCCAAGATCCAGCAGGCGCTGGAGGTGGCGCAGACCCGCCGCGAGCGCCGCCGCCTGCAGGGAGAGAACGAGATGCTCCGGGCGGAGACCGTCCCGCCCGAGGCCGCCGCCATGGTGGGCGCCTCGCGGCCCATGCAACAGGTGCTCGAGACGGTGCGCAAGGTGGCGGCCTCGGACTCCACCGTTTTGCTCACCGGCGAGAGCGGCACCGGCAAGGAGGTGGTGGCCCGCGCCCTGCACCAGCAGAGCCGGCGCGCCGACCGGCCCTTCATCCGGGTCAACTGCGGAGCCTTGGCCGAGACGCTGCTCGAGAGCGAGCTCTTCGGCTACGAGAAGGGCGCCTTCACCGGGGCGCAGCGGCGCAAGCTGGGGAGGTTCGAGCTGGCCGACGGCGGCACGCTGCTGCTCGACGAGATCGGCGAGGTGGGGCCGGCGCTGCAGCTCAAGCTCCTGCGCGTGCTGCAGGAGCGCGAGTTCGAGCGGGTCGGCGGCGAGGAGACCATCGGGGTGGACGTGCGGCTCATCGCCGCCACCAACCAGGACCTGCTCTCGCTGGTGCGGGAGGGCCGCTTCCGCGAGGACCTGTACTACCGGCTGGCCGTGGTGCCCATCCGGCTGCCCCCCCTGCGCGAGCGCCCCGAGGACATCGAGCCGCTGGCGCGGCACTTTCTGGAGAAACTCCGCGCGCGCACCGGCAAAGCGATCAAGGATCTTCTGCCCGAGACGATCGAGGCGCTGCGCGCCTACCGCTGGCCCGGGAACGTCCGAGAGCTCGAGAACGTCATCGAGCAAGCCATGGTGTTCGCCGAGGGCGAGGTGCTGCGCGCCTGCGATCTCCCGGCCAACCTGAGAGAAGGCCCCCCCGCCGAGACCGAATGCCTGCGGGCCCGCCCGGATGGTTCTCTCATGGTGCAGGTGCGCGGCCGGTCGCTGGATCAGGTATTGGAGGCGGTCGAGAAGCACCTCATCCTCGAGGCCTACCAGCGCTCGGGACAGGTGAAGACCGAGTGCGCGCGACTTCTCGGCATCAAGACCCCGGCGCTGTACTACAAGCTCGAAAAATACGGCATTGTCGAAAAGGGCGCTGAGAAGAAAGAACAGACGGAAATCTGAGCAGATATCGGTTTTTTGAGGCTGCTTAGCCACTCCCCGGTGTGCCGGGATGTTCATCTCCGGACAATGCCGAGCAACACCCTGAAAACAAAAGAGTTATCGCCAGAGCCTCCCGTTGCCGGCAAAGACCGATTGGCACGTGGATTGCTTTTGCTAGCATCCGAGATGAAGCTCGTCACCTCCATCTGCCTGCTCTCCTTGCTCCTGCCGGCCGCGGCGGCCGCCCAGACCTCGAAGGCCCTGTTCGACGAGATCTCGTCGCGGCGCGTCGACATCGAGCGTCTCGAGGAAGCCGGGTCCGTTCTTTCTGCGGAGCGCGAGCGACTGGTGCGGGCCCTCGAGGCGGGCGCCAACCGCATCCAGCGCCACAAGGAGACCCACGACGCCGGCGGGATCATCCCGGATCTCGATCTTCAGCGCATGCTGGCCGAGAGCCGGGAGCTATCCGAACAGCTGGCCGAGCTCGACCGGCAGCTCGGCAGCCTGGAAAACGCGAAGCGCCGGGCCCGGTCTTACCTGCTCACGCGCTACGAGAAGCTGGTGGAACAGCTGGCCGAGGAGGCGCGCAGGAGCGAACCCCGGCAACGGGACGAGCTGCTCGGCCTGCTCTCTCGGGTCCGTGTCGAACGCGACGCCTTGCGCGACAAGCCCGCGGCCGCGCCGTTGCCCGCCGAGCGGTTTGGCGACGACAGCCTGCTGGGCTCGGAAGATCCCGAAGAGCTTTCGGAGCGCGCGGACGCGGTGCGCGACGAGCAGGACCGGCTGCGCCGCGAGCTCTCCCGCCTGGACCGGGCGCTGGCCCAGCAGCAGGCCGACCGGCGCCTGGAGCTGGAGATGCGCGACTTTCTGAGCGAACGCTCGGTGTTCGGCGAGGACTCCCGCACCCTGCGCGCCGGGGGGTCTCCCTCCTCCTCCAAGATGAACTCGCAGGGCAACGATCGGGACACGCCTCCCGTGGGCTTCGAGGGCGGCGGCTCCTATGACTCGGGCGCGTCCGGCCCGGGCGCGGGCGCCTCGGTGTCCACGGATCCCGTCCCGGGTCGGACCCCCCTGGCCATCGACCACGGCGGCACCTCGGCGGAGAGCCCCACCGCGCTTGGCAACCCCGCCTCGCTCGAGGCGAAGCGCCAGAAGATCGTCGAGCGGCTGAAGAAGCTCCAGGTGCTGCACGATCGCCTGCGGGACAAGGCGGAGGCCCTCTCGGGCGAGCAGCCCTGACGTGAGTTTCTCCGAACGAACAGCCCTCCGGTTTGCCCGCTAAACGGTTTGTGCTAGGTTCGGCCCATGCCAACGGGGCGCTGTCTTGTCGCGTTGCTGGGGATGTGCCTGCCGGCGGCGGCCTTCGCGTTCGACGGCCGCCTGCGCTTCCAGGCAGGCCAGGAATACGACACCAACGCCCACCGGGTGTACGCCGCAAGCTCGCCCCAAGACGAGATGGACCGGGTCGTCGAGGACGGCCTCACCCGGCTTCTGTGGGAGACCAACCTCGGTTTCGAGTTTTCGGATCAACGGCTCACCATCGACTACCTGGGGGGCGCGCGGCTGTTTCACCACCAGACCTCGGAACACCTGCTGGCGAACCGTCTGGAGGTGGTTCACCGATGGCCCCTGCGCTCGTGGTTTGTCGGCGAACACGTCCAGCTCCAGGACAACACCCAGGCGGTCCACGACCGGGATTATTTTCTTGCGCTGGCGGAGGTATTCGCGCTGCGGCGCTTCGCATCGCTGGAACTCCAGTTCTCCGCCGGGGCCCGCGGCCTGGCCTTCAAGCCCGACTGGTTATCGAGCAGGGAAGGCCGCTCGCGGCTCTCCCACCTGGGGCCGACCGTCGCTTCCAGCCTCTCCTTCCGGCCCGTCCGCCGTCTTTCCCTGGGCGCGGCCTACCGCTTCGAGACCCGCCTCTTCCTCCGGCAGCAGGCCCTGTTGCCGGACGCGGGCGGCGGGGTGTTCGCGGGCCCCGAGCGGCGCCGCGACTTCGTGCACGTCATCGGCCTGCGCGCGCGGCTGGAGCAGCCGCTGGGGGACAGGGCGGGGCTGGTGGCGGAGATCGTGCCCGAGCTCTTCATCGCCGACAGCAACAGTTTCGGCTCCTCCCTCATCTACCAGCGCCTGCGGCTGCAGCTCGCGCTGCGCCTGCCCGGCGCGGTCACCCTGCAAGCGCTCGGCACGCTCCAGATCTCCAGCTACCACGACGGGATCCTGCTGGACGAGTTCACCTACGAGCCCGAGGCCGACGAGAACGAGAACTCCCTGATCGTGCGGCTCAACGTGCGGGTGGCGGGCGCCTTCGGCTTGATGCTCCAGGGCGCGCTGTACCGGAACGACTTTCGCGGCTCGAGCGATTTGCCAACCTACCGGCGCGAGACGCTGACCTTGGCCCTGACCTGCGACTTCGACCTATAAAAAAAGCCGCGCATCGTGCGGATGCGCGGCCACATCGGGAAGACAGGATTTGAACCTGCGACCCCCTGGTCCCGAACCAGGTGCTCTACCAGACTGAGCCACTTCCCGATTATCAAGCCCTGCCTTCTGCCACGGCCTTCTTCAACGCTTCCACCGCTTGCGGCAGATCCGGCTCTCCGAAGATCCCGGTGCCGGAGACGAACACGTTGGCCCCGGCCTGGGCCGCGCGAGCCGCTGTATCCCTATTTATCCCACCATCCACCTGGATGTCAACAGACAATCCGCGCCGGGCCACCATTTGCGATAGCGCCGAGATCTTGGGGAGCATGGCCGGAAGGAAGGCCTGGCCGCCGAAACCCGGCTCCACCGTCATGACCAGCACCAGATCGCACAGCGAAAGCACGTGCTCGATGGCGCACAGCGGCGTGGCCGGGTTGAGGGCCACTCCCGCGCGGACTCCCAGGGCCCGGATGCGCTCCAGGGTGCGATACAGGTGAACGGTGGCCTCGGCCTGGACGGTGAGGATGGCCGCGCCGGCCTTGGCGAAGCCTTCCAGGTAATCCTCCGGCTCCACGATCATGAGATGCACGTCCAGCGGAAGCGCCACCCGCCGCTTGAGGGCCGCCACCACCGGCAGGCCCACGGTCAGGTTGGGCACGAAGCGCCCGTCCATCACGTCGACGTGCAACCAGTCGACCCCGGCGCGCTCGAGCCGCTCGCACTCGCGGCCCAGATCGCTCATGTCGGCCGAGAGCAGCGAAGCCGAGATCAGCGTCTTTCGAGATGCCATGGCCCTCGCGCGGCCTCCTGCCGCATCATGCGCGCGCCCGCCCGCGCTGGCTGTTTCGGCCTCGCGGTCGGTCGCGCCGCAAAATGTTTGTACACATGAAGCATTTTCTCATGGAGAACCCATGCTCGTCTCAGCCCTTGCGCCGCAGCCGCACGGCGTAGAAGGCGTCCATGTCGTGCAGATCCGGCCAGGTGCGCAAGGCGCCGCTCGCGTCCAACAGCGCGTGCCAGGGCGCCTTCTTACCCTGGCGCGGGTCCTCGAGCTCCATCTCCGGGTGATCGGCCAAGAAGGCGCGGATCTGCTCCGGGCCTTCCTCGTCGGTGAAGGTGCACACGCTATAGACCATCCGCCCGCCGGGCTGGAGCATCGTGCACAGCCGGTCCAGCAGCTCGCGCTGGATGCGGGCCAGGCGCTGGACGTCGTCGGGCGCGGTGCGCCACTTCCCCTCGGGGTGGCGGCGCAACACGCCCAGGGCCGAGCAGGGCGCGTCCAGCAGGATGGCCTCGAACCGCCCCAGGTCCTCGCTGGCGGGCTGGCTCAGATCGGCGACCTGGGTCCGCACACAGGTGATGCCCAGCCGCTCCATGAGCTTGCGCACCAGCGTCAGGCGGGCCGGGTGGACGTCCGCGGCCAGGATCTCGCCCTGATCCTGCATGAGCTCCGCCAAGGTGGCGGTCTTGCCCCCCGGCGCGGCGCAGGCGTCCAGCACCTTCTGGCCGGAGCGCACCTCCAGAAGGTGGCACACCGCCTGGGCGGCGGCCTCCTGGATGTGGAACAACCCGGCCTCGTGGGCCGCCATGGCGCGCACCTCGGAGAGCTGCTCGACCCGCGCCGCCCCGGGGACCTGCGGGGCCGGCTCCACGCGCAGGCCCGAGGCCGCCAGCAGATCGCGCAGCGCCTCCGGCGCGATGCGCGCGGTGTTGGTCCGCACCCAGATCGGCGCGGGCCGGTTGCTGGCCTGCATGAAGGCCTCGGCGCGCTCGCGCCCGAAGAGCTTGAGCCACCACTCCACCATCCAGTCCGGGTAGGAGTGCAGGATGCCCAGCGCCCGCACCGGATCCGCGGCAGGGTCCGGCCACTCGATGCGCTCCCGGGTCGAGGACAGGCCCCGCAGCACCCCGTTCACGAAGGCCGCCACCCGCCGCCCGCGCAGCTGCGCGGCCATCTCGGTGCCTTCGTCCACCGCCGCGTACGGCGGCACCCGGTCCAGGAACAGGAGCTGGTACGCCCCCAGGCGCAGGATGCGTAGGATGGACAGGTCCAGCCGGTCCAGCGGCCGGTGGCTGTGGGCCGCCAGGGCGAAGTCCAGCTTGCGCCGCCAGCGCACACAGCCGTACGTGAGCTCGGTGGCCAGCGCGCGGTCCTCCGGGCCGAGCGGCCGTCGCTCCAGCGCGTGATCCAGCGCCAGCGTGGCGAAGGCGTTCTCGGCCTCGATGCGCCGCAACACGTCGAGCGCCAGGCGGCGCGCCGGGCTGATGGTTTTCGGCTTGAGCCTCATCCAGCGGCGGTCATACCGGATTGTGGCCCCGCTTTCAAGTAAATGTGGGTTTGCCACTCGGGGCCACCTCGCATAGGATGAACGCTACCCTTGCTCAAAGGATGGATCATGCGCACGCGCCATATCGCGGCCCTCTGTCTGGGAACACTGCTCCCCTTGGGATGCCAGCGGCCCGCCGGCCCGCCGGACGCGGGTCCTGCGCCGGCGCCGGCACGGTTCTGCGGCTTGCCGCTCGGCGAGGTCCAGAACATCACCCCGCTTGTCGCGGGCGAGCGGCCCCGCTTCCGGGTGGAGGGCCTTCCCGCCTCCTTGGTTCTCGACAACCGCGCCGGCGACCAGGACGTGCCCTGTGTCATCGAGCTTTTGGGGCCCGCGGCCAGATCGGAGAACCTGTTCTTTCGCTACGGGCGCTCGGCCTGGGAGAACGTCCGCCAGGCGCCGATCGAGGGCGGGGTGCGGATCGAATACCCCATCCGCGCCAGGGCCTACGCGCTGGTCTCCGTCGAGGCTCCCATCCAACCGCCCGCGGACTGCGGCCGCCACCGCGCGGGACCGCTGGAGCTCGAGGTCAGCGAGGGGGCGGTGGTGCGCACCGACGAGCCGGGTCTTCGCGTCCGCTCGCTGGGGCCGGCCACCCGGGTGCGCCTGCGAAACACGGGCGAGCGCCCCGCCGAGATCGCGCTGGTCCTGGAGAACACCAGCCCGCGGCTTTCCCGCGTGCGGCACAGCGGCCTCGAGGCCGCCCTCGTCGAGAATTCCCGCCCGCTGGAGGTCCTGGTGAAGGGCCGCCTCGCGCCGGCCCAGGAGGCCCGGGTCGAGCTCGAGCCGCTCCCCCTCGAGCCGCCGCTCACCTTCGCCCTGGCCGGCGACAGCCGCGAGCGACCTGACATCTTTCGGAAGATCCTGACCCGCATCCCGCGGGAAGCGGCGCCGCTCTTCATGATCTTCACCGGCGACATGACGCACAATTCGCTGCCCGGCGAGCTGGCGGCGTTCGCCGAGCTGCAGCGCTCGCTGCCCTTCCCGGTCTACACCATGAAAGGCAACCACGACACCCGGGCCCAGGGTGACGCCCATTATCGCATGCGCTTCGGCCCCGAGCGCTACGCGTTTTCCGCCGGGCCGCTGTTCTTCGCCATCCTGGACAGCAACCTGTGGGACGAGCGCGGCTACGCCCTGGGAGACGAGCAGCTCGACTGGCTGGATCAACAACTGGCCGCGGCGAAGCCCCCCTGGAAGATGATCGCGCTGCACGTGCCGCCCCACCCGCTGCACGGCCCGCCGGCGAGCGGGCCCAACAGCAACAACATGCGGCCCGCCGACGCCGAGCGGCTGCGCCGTATCGCCAGCGGCGCCGGCGTGGCCTATGTGCTCTCGGGGCACGCCCACCTGTTCGCGCGCATGGAGGAGGATGGCGTGGTGTATCTCACCGACGGCGGCGGGGGGGCGCCGCTGTACGGTTACGAGCCGGTGCCCGGCTTCACCATCGACACCCGCAAGGGGCTGGTGCTGCTCCACCTCGAGGAGAAGGGGATCCGCGAGGAGCGCATCCGGCTGGAGCCGTCCGAAGCCCCGCCGCGCTGAAGACGGCTCCCGCACGACTCCCTCACAACACCGTTGACCCCGGGCGGGCGGGGGCTATAATGGCGCGGCCCGGAAGGAACACATGAAGAACAAGCGCTTCATCGCCATGGCCGGGAACATCGGCTGCGGCAAGACGACGGCGGCCAAGCTCATCTCGCAGCACCTGGGGTACGAGCTGTTCGACGAGCCGGTGGTGGATAACCGCTTCCTGGCCGACTACTACCGCGACATGCGCCGCTGGTCGTTCACCCTGCAGCTCGAGTTCCTCATCCGGCGCGTGGAGCACCATGAGCTCATCCGCAAGGTGCAGAAGAGCTGCATCCAGGACCGCACCCTGTACGAGGACCCGGAGATCTTCGCCAAGTACCTGCACGGGTTGGGGTTCATGGACGACCGGGAGCTGGACCTGTACTTCGAGTACTTCAACCGGCTCAACCGCGAGCTGCTGCGCCCCGATCTCATCGTGATCCTGGAGGTGGACCGGGTGGAGACGCTGCTCTCCCGCATCCGCACCCGGGGACGCGAGGAGGAGCACGGCATCGACGAGGCCTTCCTGGTCGGGCTCAACGCCTACTACTCGACCTTCGCCAGCGTGTGCCAACGCAAGTACCGCATCCCGGTCCACCGGGTCAACGTGGAGAAGCTGGACATCCGGTCCCCCGAGGGCAAGAAGGCCTTCCTGGAGAACGTCTCGGCCCGCCTCAAGGAGCTGGCATGACCCGCCTGCGCCGCCAGAGTACCGCCCCCGGCGAAGTGCGCGAGCGCCGCCCGGTGTACGTGGCCGTGGAGGGCCCCATCGGGGTGGGCAAGACGACCTTGGTGCGGCGCCTGTGCGCCCACCACGGCGGGAAACCCATGCTGGAGATCGTGGAGGAGAACCCGTTCTTGTCCGACTTCTACCAGGACCGCGACAAGTTCGCCTTCCAGACGCAGCTCTTCTTCTTGCTGTCGCGCTACCGCCAGCAGCAGGAGCTGTGGCAGCCGGAGCTGTTCTCGCCGTACATCTTCTCCGACTACATCTTCGCCAAGGACCGGCTGTTCGCCTCGCTCACCCTGAGCGACAACGAGATGCTGCTCTACGACCAGGTGTTCCGCATCCTGGACACCCGGGTACTGAAACCCGACCTGGTGGTGTACCTGCAGGCCCGGCTGGAGGTGCTGCTGGAGCGCATCCGGCGCCGCGCCCGGACGTTCGAGAAGAACTTCGACGCCGACTACCTCAAGCGCCTGGCCGAGACCTACAACGAGTACTTCTTCCGCTACTCCGACACGCCGCTCCTGGTGGTCGACACCTCCGACATCAACGTGGTGGAGTCGGAGGCGGACTTTTTGGATCTCTCGCGTAGCATCTTCCGCCACCGCGGCGGGGTGCAGTTCTACCGCCCGCTGGGACGCTGAACGGCCGGCCGAAAACTCTCATCAAGAGCTTGACGGCGCGCTCTTCTGTTTTCAGGATGACGGTGCCGTGTGCTGGGCGCGGCTGGCCGCGATGCCGCGAGAGCAAGCGCGGCCAGACGCATGGTGGATCTTGTATCGTGCGAACGCTGGGGCCACACCACCAGCACTTCTACGCACAACACGTCCCGGGATGGGGTGCGATCAGAAGCCTGCCGCCGCGCGCCGGCCGAGCTCTTCGCCGGCGGCAAACGCCCGCCGGTTGGCCTCCGCTTGCTTTCCGGGCACCGCCTTCAGGATGACCTCCAGCAAGAGCGTGGATGGGAACGGCAGCCGCCCGGTGCCGGCCAACACCCCCAGCATCACCGAGTTCACCGCCCGGCCGCTGCCGGCCTGCTGCGCCATGGCCGCCGCGTCCAGCGCCACCACCTGCTTCGTCACCGCCCGCATGGCCGAGAGCAGCTCGTCCAGCGGCGGGTAGCGCCCGGACTTCAGCGACACGGAAAACGGCACCACCGGCCGGGTGTTGCTGACGATCAGCGTGCGCGGGCCGGCCTTGGCCAGCGCCCTCGCCGTCTCCACCGGCTCGAACCCCAGCAACACGTCGGCGCTGCCATCGGAGATCATGGCCCCGTGTACGTCGCCGACGCGCACGCTGCTCTCCACCACCCCGCCCCGCTGGGCCATGCCGTGGATCTCGCCGACCACCACGTTGAGGCCCGCCGCCAGGGCGGCCTCGCCGAGGAGCCGCGAGGCGGTCAGGCTGCCCTGCCCGCCGACGCCGGTGAGGAAGATGTCGGTCTTTTGCATGGCTCCTCCGCTCTCAGCCACAGGTCCGGGGCGCGCCGCTCCCGTCCCGCGGCGCCGGGTCGTCCGACAGGGGATAGATGGCGTCGTTGGCGCACAGCTGGGCGCACACGCCGCACCCGACGCACAGGTCGAGGTCGATGCGGATCTTGCCGTCTTCCTTGACGATGGCCGGGCAGCCGAAGTTGTCGATGCAGTTGTTACAGCGGCCGCACAGGCCGCAGCCCAGGCAGCGGTCGGCCTCGCGCAGCGCCTGGGCCTCGTCGAGCCCGCTCGAGAGCGGCTCGAAGTCGCCGGCGACGCCACTCAGCTCGCGTTGCGATGGCTGCTCGCGCGGAGCGGCCTCCACCTGGGACGGGTGGTAGCGTAGCGGCGCCTCCTCGCGCGAGGTGCGCCGCAAATAGGGCTCGGCTCCCTCGCCGGCCACCGCCCGATCCAGCGCGGCCGCCGCCTGCATTCCGGAGGCGATGGCGCCGACCACGGTGGCCGGCCCGGTCAAAAGATCGCCGCAGACGAACACGCGCGGGTGAGAGGTGGCGCCGCTGCCGGCGTCGGCCGCCAGACGCCCCCCCGGGGTTCGTTCGAGTGGAAGATCATCCTCGATCCGCTCGAGTTCCGGCTCCTGCCCGAGCGCCAGGATGACCAGGTCGGCAGGTTCGGCGAACTCCGAACCGGGGATGGGCTCGGGGCGGCGCCGGCCGCTCTTGTCCGGTTCTCCCAGGCGGTTCTTCACGCAGCGTACCAGGGCCACGCCCCGCGGTTGCTCCTCGAAACACACTGGCTGGACCAGGTGGCGGATGCGCACCCCCTCGGCGCGCGCCGCGGCGATCTCGTCCTCGGCCGCCGGCATCTCTTCCTCGCCGCGGCGGTACAGGATCTCGACTTCCTTGGCCCCCAGGCGCAGCGCGGTGCGGGCGGCGTCGATGGCCGCGTCCCCGCCGCCCACCACCACCGTGCGCGCACCGACCTCGCGCCGGCCGGCGAGGCTCACCTGGCGCAGGAACGACAAGGCGTCGATCACCGCCGGGAGTTCCTGGCCCTGGATGTCCGCGCGCAGGCCGCGGCTGCAGCCGAAGGCCAGCGCCACGCCCTCGGTTCCGCCCTCCAGCAGCTCCCGCAGCCGGAAGGTCCGCCCCAGCTCCTCGCCGAGCCGCAGCTCGATCCCGAGCGAAAGGATGGCGTCGATCTCGCGCTGCAGGATGTTTCGCGGCAGGCGGTAGGCGGGGATGCCCCAGGCGGGGATGCCGCCGGCCACCCGCTCCCGCTCGAACAGGGTCACCGTATAGCCGCGGCGCGTAAGCTCAAAGGCCGCCGAGAGCCCGGCCGGGCCGGCCCCGACCACCGCCACCTTTTTTCCGTTGGGTTTGATCTGGCTGCGCAGGTAGGCGAAGTACTTGGCGCGCTCGGCGTCGCTCTCGCGCTCGGCCACGAAACGCTTGATCTCGTTGATGGCCACCGGGCCCTCGAAGTCCCCGCGCACGCAGCGGCCCTCGCACGGATGGTGGCACACCCGGCCCAGCGTGGCCGGCAGCGGCACCCGATCGCGGATCATCTTGAGCGCTTCGCGGAAGCGCCCGGCGCGCGCCAGCGACACGTAGCCCATGGCGCAGATGTTGGCGGGGCAGGCCAGGGTGCACGGGGCGCACTCCATCTTGGCGGCCGCGCCCGTGGCGCGGGCCCCGGGCGGCACCCCCGAGGCCAGGATGCGCGCGCGCGAGCGCAGGATCTCGTCGTCGGCCAGGATGGCCACCTGGCACGGCTCGGCCTTGCCGGTGGTGCCGCACACCTTGCAGCGGGCGGGATCCACCGCGTACCGCACCGGCTCCTCGGCCTTCTTGAGGACGCGCCGCTGGTACAGCGGACAGGGGTGGCGGCTGATGAGCACGCGCAGGCCGCTGCGGCGGTAGGCCTCGCGCGCGGCCTGGATGGCCTGGCGCAGGTTGTCGGGGTCCATCACCGTGACGTCGTCGACGCCCAGGCCGCGCACCACCCGCTCCAGGTCGAGCCGCTCGCAGCCCTGCTCCTGCACCAGCGTCCCCGGGTGCGGCTGGTGGCCGGTCATGGCGGTGGTGCCGTTGTCCAGGATGACGAGCAGCAGGTCGTGGCGGTTGTGGACGGCGTTCACCAGGCCCGGCAGGCCGCCGTGGAAGAAGGTGGAGTCCCCGATGAAGGCCACCACCTTCTGGCGGCTGCGGATGGAGGCGCCCGAACCCTGGGTGATGCTGGCGCCCATGCACAGGAAGCTGTCGGTGGTGGAGAGTGGCGGCAGCAACCCCAGCGTGTAGCAGCCGATGTCCGAGGCGAAGTAGGTGTCGGCGTCGGCGATGGCCTTGATGGCGAAGTAGCTGGCGCGGTGGGTGCAGCCGGCGCACAACAGCGGCGGGCGATCGGGCAGCGCCGGGATCTTCGGCGGCGCGGGCGAGGCGGGGATCTTCACACCGGCGAAGCGCGCCACCACCGGCCGCAACCGGTCGGGGCTGAGCTCGTAGTGCCGCGGCACCAGCTCCGGGCCCTTGCCCAGGATGGGGACGGTGAGCCCCAGCTCATGCGCCAGCGCCCGGATCTCGGTCTCGAGGTACGGCTCCAGCTCCTCCACCACCAGCACCTGGCGGCTGCTCCTCAGGAGCTCTTCGATCAGCGCCCGCGGCAGCGGGTGGGTGGTGCCGACGTGGAGCAGGCGCACCCGGCCCACAAGATGCAGCTCGTCGATGAGCTCGCGCACGTAGGCGCGCGATACGCCCGAGGCCACGATGCCCAGCTCGCCCGCGCCCTCCAGGCGGTTGAAGGGCAGCGGCTCGAAGACCTCCCGCACCTTCTGATGGCGCTCGAGTTGCAGAAGGCGCAGGCGGCGGGCCACCGCCGGCACCGGCACCCAGCGAAAGATGTCCTTTTCGAAGTGCGCGGCGAAGACCGGCGGCTGCACGCGCCCGACCCGGCACACCCCGCGGGCGTGATTCACCCGGGTGGTGGTGCGCAGCAGCACCGGCAGCCCGACCTTCTCCGACAGGGCGAACCCCTCGCGCGTCATCTCCAGGGCCTCCTGCGCGCTGGCGGGTTCGAGCATGGGCAGCAGGCTGAGCTTGGCGTAGAAGCGGTTGTCCTGCTCGTTCTGGCTGCTGTGCAGCGACGGGTCGTCGGCGGTGACGATGATCATGCCGGCGCGCACGCCGGTGTAGGCCAGCGTGTTGAGCGGGTCGGCGGCCACGTTGAGGCCCACGTGCTTCATGCTGACGATGGAGCGCAGGTTGGCGATGGCGGCCCCGGCGGCCACCTCCAGGGCCACCTTCTCGTTGGTGGAGTACTCGAAGTACAGGCCGGCCTCGCCGGCCAGCTCGTAGAAGGTGTCGGCGATCTCGGACGAGGGCGTGCCCGGGTAAGCGGTGGCCACCGCCACGCCCGCCTCCAGCGCACCGCGCACGATGGCCTCGTTGCCGAGCAGCAGCAGGGCCTTGCCTTCGGAAGCCTCGAGCAGCGTGTGCATGCCGGCTCCTTTGCAGATCGATCATCCCCGCCCGAGTCGGGTTATGCCAAAGGCAAAAGGGGCGGTCAAGCCGCACAAGACCGAGGGCCTGTCCCCACGAAAAGCACCGAAAATCTGGGATGTTGGGTGCTCCGGGCCTGACCGAGCGAAGAGGCTAGAGCACGCCTTTCGCCTTTTCCACGAGCTCCAGAAACTCCGCCCGGTAGCCGTTGGGATCGCGGCCGAGCGCGCGCTGGGCAAGCTCGCGCACCAGCTCCAGGGTGGCGTTTCCCTTGTGCTCCGAGCCCCGAAGCAGCATCCCGAACGCCGCCACCGCCGCCGCGAAGCGCAGGTTGTCGGAGGCCTGCCGGATGTCGCGATCCTCGGCGCGCACCATTTGCGAGAGCAGCCGGCTGGTCTCGCCTGCCGGATCCTTGTAGCGCGCCTTGACGGTGAGAAGCTCGTCGCTTCCCGACTCCGGCGTGGCCTGGCGCGGAGTCTGGTAGCGCAAGGGATCGACCCCGGCAAGCGCCGCCTGCGAGCCCTGCGCGCCGGCCGGCACGATCTCGTAGATGGCGGTGACGGTGTGCCCGGCCCCCATCTCGCCCGCGTCCTTCTTGTCGTTGTTGAAGTCCTCGGCCCGAAGCAGGCGGTTCTCGTAGCCGATGAGCCGCCAGGCCCGCACCCGCGCCGGATTGAACTCCACCTGGATCTTCACGTCCTTGGCCACCGTCACCAGGGTCCCGGCGGCCTCGTGCACCAGCACCTTGCGCGCCTCGGAGAGCGAGTCGATGTAGGCGTAGTTGCCGTTGCCCAGGTCCGCGAGCTTCTCCATGGTGGAGTCCTTCAGGTTCCCCATGCCGAAGCCCAGCACGGTGAGGAACACCCCGCTCTCGCGCTCCTTCTCGATGAGGCGGGTGAGCTCGCCCTGGCTGGTGACGCCCACGTTGAAGTCCCCGTCGGTGGCCAGGATGACGCGGTTGACACCATTCGGGATGAAGCTCTCCCGCGCCACGCGATAGGCGAGCTGGATGCCCTCGCCCCCGTTGGTGCTGCCGCCGGCCTCGAGCCGCTCGAGCGATTCGATGATGGCGCCTTGGCGGTCGCCACGGGTGGGCGGCAGGGCCAGGCCCGACGAGCCGGCGTACACCACCATGGCCAGGCGGTCCCGTTCGGTGAGCTGCTCGACGAGAAGGCGCAGGGCGGACTTGAGCAAGGGGAGCTTGTTGGGATCCGACATGGAGCCGGAGACGTCGATGAGAAAGACGAGGTTTCGCGGCGGGATTCCCTCCTGGCCGATGCTCTTTGCCCGCAACCCGATCTGGACCAGCACGTGCTCGGGCGCCCAGGGGCAACGGGTCGTCTCGGCGGTGACGGTGAAGGGATCCTGTCCCTGGGGCTCGGGATATTCGTAGCGAAAGTAGTTGATGAACTCCTCGATGCGCACCGCGTCGGGAGGCGGCCGCTGGCCCTGGCTGAGGAAGCGGCGCGCGTTGCTATAGGAGGCGGTGTCCACGTCGATGGCGAAGGTGGAGAGGGGGTTCTCGGCCGCGGCCAGGAAGGGGTTCTCCACGATGCGATCGTAGGCTTCGGTGTTGAAGTCCTCGCCCGGCCGCTCTTGCGCATCCTGCATGGCGAGGTACTGCGCCGAGGGATACGCCATGGGAGCCATGTCCCGGCGCACGCCGCACGCGACCGCCAGCAAGGCAGCGAGAACGAATGACGTTGCACAAACCAAAAGGCAAGATCGCTTTTTCATTTCTTCCTCCTTGTGCTCCGATAACGCGGTGTACCGCCAGAACCTTACACGCGCGGGGCGAGACCCCAGGGTACGAACCGATGACACTGCCGAAACAACGGCAACTGGGGCAACGGGGACAGGCTCGTGGATCCTCGGTTCCCGTGTAAGGACTTCACACCTTGTGCGTTAGCACAATGAGGGAGTTGATTGTGCGGCGTTCCACCCGTACGCTAGCCCCGTGCCGGACCATGCCTGGGAACAGGATTGTCTCGCCCGCCTCCGCGGTGGCGATCTCGCGGCGTTCGCCGAGATCTACCGCGCATACGCGCCGGGGATCTTCGAGCGCGTGCTGCTGCCCATGCTGGGCGACCGGGCCGCGGCCGAGGACGCGTTGGCCGAGACGTTCCGCGCCGCCCTGCAGAACATCGGCCGCTTCGAGCCGCGCCAGGGAGGCCTGGGCGGCTGGCTCGCGTCCATCGCCCGCAACAAGGCCTACGACGTGCATCGCGCGCGACAGCGCGCCGGCCGGGCCATGCAGGGCTTCGAGGAGCTGCTCGCGCCCGTGCTCGGGCCGGAGCCCACCGCCGAGGAGGCCCTCTCGCTCGAGGAGCGGCGCGTCCGCCTGCGCGGCGCGGTGGAGCGGGCGCTCTCGCGGATCCACCCGAGGTATCGCCGGGCCATCGAGCTTCGGTTTTTCGAGGAGCGGTCCCGGACGGAGTGCGCGGCGGCGCTTGACGTGAGCGTCGCCACGCTGGATGTTCTGATGCTGCGGGCGCTGCGCGCCTTCCGAGCGGCCTGGGAGGCCGCGGGAGAGAAAGAGCCGTGAACGAGCGCGAAGCCGATCAGCACGAACGCGAAGAAGCCGAGGCGCTGCGCCGAGCCCTCGACGGCGAGGCTTCAGCGAAAGCGGCTCCTCGGGACGCGCTGGCCGCCGCGAGCCTGATCCAGGCCGTACGAGCCGAATCCTCTCTGGACGAAAAGCGCTCCGAGGCCATCCTCGCCGAGATCCTGAAAGCACACCCCAAGCCCGCGCCGCGGCCGGCCTTCGCCATGCTCCGCTGGCTGATCCCGGCGGGTGCGGCGGCCGGCGCGCTGTTGCTGCTCGTACTGTGGCCGGCGCCGATGCGCTCGCCGCCACCCGCGCAGCCGCTCCCGGCGCCAGACCGTCCCCTGCTGCTGGCGCAAGCGCGGGCCGCCCGGGGAGGCGACCTCGACGAGCTCGCCCAGGCCATGCGCGGCTACCGCGAGCGCATGCTTTCCGACATGGCGCAAAAGTACGGGAGGGCGCCATGAGGACTAGCGCGCTCATCCTGGCCGTGCCGATCCTGTGCGCGGCCTGTGCCCGCGACCGGGCGCCGGAGACCTGGCTCGAGCACGCGCGCAAGCTGAGCGACGCCGCCGAGGAGGCGCAAAAGCGCGGCGACCGGGCCGCGGCCCGCGAGGCGCTTCTTTCGATGTTCGAAGCTCCCCCGCCCTCGCGGCTCAACGCAGACGACGCGCGCTCGATCCGGCAGGACGTGTGTTTCCGGCTCGCGCTGGTCGAGCTCGAGGACGGAAAGCCCGCCGCCGCGTTGACCTTTGCCGAGCGCGGGCTCTCCCTCGGCAAGAATGAGGATGTCTTCTCCGCCAACCTGCACATCGCCCGGGGCCGGGCGCTGGAGGCGCTGGGGCGGGACGCGGAGGCGGCAAAGGTCTATCACGAGGCGCTCAAGATCAATGAGCGGTTGCTCGAACAGGCGCTGGCGACACAAGGAGATCGGTGATGCGCTGGTTGACGTTCGCAATATGTCTCTTCCTTTCCGGGTGCGCGGCGCGTCAGACGAGCATGGACATGGCGGCGCCGGAGGACCGTGAGATCGCCAGCCTGGAAGAAGCACTGCGGCAGAAACTTGGCGAACTCGACGGCTCGCTCAACGCCTCCCCGACCCCGGACTGCCCGCGGTTGTGTGAGCTCAGCGCCACCATCTGCCACCTTGGCGAAAGGATCTGCACCATCGCCAGCCGCCGCCCGGAGCTTGCCGATCTGTCCTTGCGCTGCCAGGACGCCAGGAAGAGCTGCGACTCCGCCCGGACGCGTGTTGCAAAGACCTGCGCCTGCGAGTGATTCCGCTCCATCTGCCTCTGGTTTGAGCTCACCCAACGATAGCGGGGTACCGCACCATCCCGAGGACGATCTTCGGCACCTGCGAGTAGCAGATTTACTGTACCGCGCACACCGCCGCCGGGCCGGCCTGGAGGCGGGCGGTGGTCAGCAGCGAGAAGTCGCCCCTGCGGACTTCAAGCTCCAGGTGCCCGTCGGCATACAACGTCCCATGGACGCGGACATCGCAACCTTGCTGCTCGCAGCGAGCGAGTTCGAGCGTGTAGGGGTAGGCGAACACCTCGCTGGGGCTGTACAGATCGCCCATCCGCACCTCGCCCGCAAGCGATACCGGCTCCGCGAAGGGGCCTCCTTCCAGCGTGGCGGTGACGTAGGCCAGAACAGAAAACGGGCACCCGCCGCAGCCGATGCCCGAGGGTTCCTTTTCTTCGTGCTCGAGCCCACGGCCACCGCCTCGTACCACGTGAGCCTCGCCGCAGGCGCCCGGCTCGTTCCAGGCGTCCGAACGGGCCCGGTCCTCGCACAGCGAAAGCCGGATGCCGCCGCTCGCGCTCTGCGAAAACTCCGTCTCCAGCTCGGCCATCACCGCCGCGTCCTGGGCCGCGCTGAAGTACATCGTCGGCGGCGGGCTGCACGCCGTCATCAACGCCACCATCACAGGAACGAAGCGCGCCGTCTTCTTTCTCATGAGCTTCATCGTGCGTTCTCCTTTTGGGGTCCGTGGCACCGGCTGTCCATCTTGGAGAGCCGACAAAGCAAACTCCTTGCCAAACCAGAACATGTTGAAATGACGAGGTCTTGCTTCGAGCGCGACCGCTCAGCCGCCAGCAGACAGAGGCACCGATGTCATGTTTTTCAGTATCAGCGCCTTGCCCGCAGTACCGGTGTCATTGGTGACTGATCCGCCCCCGAGGCTCACGGCGCCAGGGTGAGCGAGACGGTGACGTTCTCGGTGACGGTGTAGTTCGGGTCGATGGTGTTGTCCTCGACGCCCTGGAAGCTGAACGTCTGCGGCGCGGTGCCGGTGAGGATGAAGGTCTCGAAGGGCTCGGGCGGGATCCGCGTCGGCGTGATGGTGTCGAGGTTGTCGTTGTCTTCCTGGCGCAGAGAGTCGAAGCCCGGGATGTTCATCGGCTCGCTGAGGCTGCAGTCGTGCCAGCTCTTGGCGATGGGATCGTAGCACTGGCAGGAGAGGGTCGGCTGCGGGCCGGGGGGCGGGCAGAAGATGGTGGACGAGCAGCCGGACTTTAGCACCAGGCGGTACTGGCGGTTCGCCTGGTTGCAGCCAGGCTCGACTCCGATATGGAACAGGGCATAGGTCCAGGTCAAGGCGCCATCGCCGTGACAGATCTTGGTTTTCTCGAACCCGTTCTGGGTCTTTGTCCACTGCTGCTCGTCATACACCACGCTGATCGGCAAGTATTTGTTCTTGTCTTCCAGATCCATGCTGGGGGTGGTCCGTCCCTGGACGATCTGGCAGACGGTGGACGAGGTGCACTCGACGAAGGGGAAGGTCCCGTCCTGGATGGCTCGAACCGAGCTGGGATAGAAGAGGTAGGAGAGGTTGGCCGAGAAGTTGGCGGTGATCTCGGTGCGGGATTCGGGGTCGTTCTGGGGGCCGCTGATGGTAGTTTGGCTTCCCGAGACGGTGATGTTGCTGGTGGCGCCCGGCTGGAAGGTCAAGCTGAACATCTCCTCGCCCAGGGTGCCCATGTCGTTCGGGATGGTCAGCAGCTCATCACCGACCGCCCCGTAGCCCTTGGTCAGAAACAAGAAGCTGTTGTCCCCCACCCCCAGTGTGTGCAGGGCCAGGGAGAAGTCCTCCTGCCCCGGGGCGAGTTCGACGACCTGGATCTCCGACCAGGTCATGTCGGGCCTCAGGAAGTTTATCTCCAACCGGGAGACCGAGACCTGGCCGCTGTGGACCTTGCCCTCCAGGGTGATGTCCGCGTCATGGACCTCCTCCTTGTGCCGGTGGGAGGTGATCTCGATCTTGGTCTGGTTCTCCTGGTTGAAACTCGCCTTTGCGTCGCGCAGGATGGTGTCGAACTTCTCGATCCGGGGCATCTCCTTCTGTGTCCACACGTCGAGCACGTTGTAGTTACCATAGCTGATCTTGGCATCGTCGGTCCCGTTGAACTCGTAGTCGATCTCGCTGAAGTGGCCAGGATTGTTGGAGTCGTAGATGGATATCTGCTTGGCGTTCATGCCAATCGCCAACACTGCGTGGGCGTTGTCCTTGGAGTCGGCCAGCCCTACCATCACGGCAGTACTTCCCCGCACGAGGGCGTCCAGGACTGTAAGCACGGCTTGGGTCTGGGGCATGCCCGAGGTTTCGGTGTTCTTCCGGGCCACGGAGATGTGCGCCCGCGTGGCGATCACCTCCTGGCCGGTGAGGGATACTTTCTTCGAGGTCATGGTGGGAATGCCGGTGGTGAACTGGGAGTAAAGACCGCCGCCGAAGGTTTCCTTGTACCACTTGGCGAACGCCGAGATGCCCCAGCAGCGGCCGATGGGTGCGTAAGGTGAGTCATCCTTGGTGTTCGAGAATTTGAAGCCGTCCAGGCTGGGCTCGAAACCGTTCCACACGGCCTGGGTCGGCACCGAGGGACCCTTGTTGACCCAGGTGTACGCGGAGGTGTGCCAGGTGGTGAAGCCCCCGCGGCCCGCGCCCCGATCGACCGGGAGTGGCTGGACCAGTTCGAACCGGCCGTCGGGCCGCAAGTAGTAGGCGACCGGGATCTTCACCGGATCGGAGAAAGGATACTCGACGGTGATAAGCTTTTCGAACTCGTGTTGGCCGTCGGTGTCCAGCACCATGACCAGCCCCGAAAGTTCATTCGGATCGACATTGGCGAAGGTGCCACCCACGTCGTGCCCCAGGGTGAAGGTGGTCGGGGCGGCCACGGCCCCGGCGGGCACCGTCACCACCACACCCTCCACCGGCGTCCCGGTCGGGCCGCTGATCGTCCCGCCTGCCGGACCGATGACCGCGCTGACGTCCACCACCGGCGTGCCGGCGGTGTAGGTCGCGGGCGTGGCTGGGGGCAGCGAGGTCCAGTCGAACCCACCGCCGCCACCACCGCAACACGACAACACCACCCCGAGCGACAATAATGCCCAAAACACACTTGCGCGCATTCTGTGCCTCCCGTCTTTCGTGTTAGGACGGATCAACGGTTACTATCACACAATGCGCCCCGAAACACAACGCAAGCCCAAGCGACGGACGGGGGAGCCAGCTTGGGGTTCCACCCACCCCGGTTTCCCCGGTTTTGCCGTCCGGATTTCGGACAAGGTGT
>CAZLNM010000031.1:15657-44962 GCA_964561025.1 uncultured Myxococcales bacterium | reverse complement strand
CGCAGAACACGCCGCACTCGCCGTCGGCCCCGGACTCGACGTCAGAGTTGATCAGGTTGGAGCTCACCTCGGAAGCGTCGAGCGTCCCGTTGCGGTTGGTATCCATGCCCGTCTGCACCCGAAATCCGCCCGCCGAACAGGTGCCCCCCGCCGGCTCATCCGTCATCGAAAACAGGCTGTCGTACCCGGCCTCGCCCGGCTCGCCGTTGCACACCGCCGCGGTCTGCTGGATCTCACCGGGATCGAGATAGCCGTCACCGTCGAGATCGAGCCCGGTGTGCACCAACCGTCCGCCGAAGGCGCACTCCCCCGCCCCCGCGTCCTCCTGGCGCACCAGCGCGTCCCGGCCGTTCGAGCCATCCGCCCCCGGCTCCCCGTTGCAGACGTAGCTGGTGCTCTCCACCTCCTCGGGCTGCAACAACCCGTCGCCGTTCGCATCCGTGCCCGAGCGGATGGCCACGCCGCCGCGGGGGCAATCATCGCCGGCGGGCTCCGGCTGCACCTGCACCAGGCGGCCCCGGCCCGCGCCCGCCTCGCCGTGGCAAACGTAGCGGGTGGCGCTGACCTCTTCGGGATCGAGGACGCCGTCGCCGTCAACATCCAAACCGGCCTTGATCACGTACCCGCCGGCGGGGCAGTTCGCCCCGGGGGGCTCGACCTCGGTCTGGATGAGCGCGGTCTTGCCATCCAGGCCGTCGGTACCGTTGCACACCACCCGGGTGCTCTTGACCTCAGCGTCGGACAGCATCCCATCGCCGTTTGCATCCAACCCGCTGGAGACGGCGAGCCCTCCGGCCGCGCATTGCTCGCCCGGCTCGACCACGTCGGTCCGGATCAGGCTGTTCAGCCCGTGCGCGCCATCGCCTCCACAGCCCGCCCACAGCACGCTCGAAAGCATCGCAACGAAGAGCCCCTTTCGCATCATGTCCCGCCTCCCAGAAAAATGTTGCACTACATTCCCTGTTTCAGTCGCGTGTACGGCCTCAGATGTGACCGGCCACGCACCGATTACTACCATTCTCTCCCATTGCTGCAAAGAAGATCTGTCCTGATTTCTCGCCGGCATGAACCCCTTGGACGTTGCGTATGACGGCGAAACCCGCTTCTCGCGCGGCGCCGTTCATGGTAGGAGATGGGGCGCCATGGCCCTCGACGACAACGACCGCAGGCTCCTCGCCGAGTGCCGGGTGGACTTCTTCGTCGGCCCCGGCCCGGGCGGCCAGCACCGCAACAAGACCGAGAGCGCGGTGCGCCTTGTGCACCTACCGACCGGCCTCACCGTCACCGCCACCGAGCGCCGCTCCCAGCACCAGAACCTGGCCGCGGCCATCGAGCGGCTGCGCCGGCGCCTTCTGATCCTGCGCCGGCCGAAGAAGGTCCGCCGCCCCACCCGCCCGGGTGCCGCCGCCCGCGCCCGGCGCGTCGAGGCCAAGCGGCGCCGGGCACAGGCCAAAATGCAGCGCCGCCGGCCCGGCCCCGGCGACTGATCCAAAACACCGCCATCTTTTAGAAGAAACACGAAAAATCTTCGACTCATTCGTCCGGAGCGCCCTTTTTCGCCGTCTCCCGTGCCACCCGCTCCAGGAAGGTGCGCGAGGGGAGCGGCCGGCTCAGACGCTCGTCGAGAAGCAGCGCCAGGAGCTTCCGCGCCGGGCCCAGCGCCCCGCGCGGAACCGGGTCCGGGAGGCGTCCGGCCGAAAGCTCCCGCAAAAAGGAAAGCGCCGCAGGCGCGACGGGCACGGCGCGCGGCCCGCGGGAGCATTCCGGGCACACGATACCGCCGCGCTCCGGATCCAGCTGGAAGGCGCGCGCCGCTCGCGTCCCGCAACTTACGCAAACCTCGAGCGAGGGGCCGAACCCCGCCGCGGCCAGCATCCCCATCTCGAAGGCCCGAAGCTCCACCGCCCGCAGCGGGCCCCGCGCCATGCGATCCAGCGTACCGGCCACAAGGTCGAAGATCCGCGGCGCCGGGTCCCGCTCCCCGGCCAGGGCGTCGGCGAGGTCGCACAGGTACGAGGCCTGGGCCAGCGAGAGCAGGTCGCGCCGGATGCCCTCGCGCGCGTCCAGCAGCGTCGCCTCCAGCAACGCCGCCCGCCCGCGCGGCTCCTCTTCGATCAAGGCCTCGACGCGGGCGAACAGCTCCAGGCATCCGGAAAAGCGCTTGTGGCTGCGCCGCGCCCCGCGGGCCAGCGCCTCAAGCTTGCCGAAGTCGCGGGTGAGCAAGGTCGCGCGGCGGTCCGCCTCGCCCAGCTCGCGGCGGGCCAGCACGATCGCCTGGCAGCGAAGCTGCTCGCGCGGCATCGGCTCAACGGGAAGGAGCCGGGGGCGGGAGGGCGTCCCGGCAGGTGAGCTTGTGCAGCCGCTCGCACTCCTGGCCGGTGGGGCTCATACGGTTCTTCTCCATGCACATGGTGAGGTGCCGGCAACCCTCCGCCTGGGATCCCGAGAGCAGCAAGGCCCGCGCCAGGTTGAGGCGCCCCGGCACGTGCTCCGGGCACAGCTCGACGAGCCGGCGCAGGCTCTCCACCGCCTCCTCGAGCTGCTTCTGCTCCTGGTACATGAGCCCGAGGTACTCGTAGCCCACGCAATACTTGTCGTTCTGGGCCAGGGTGTTCTTGACCAGTTTGAAGGCCTCTTCGGCCTCCCCCACCCGGAACAGCGCCCAGCCCAGGTTGCCCTCGGCGAGGTAGCGCTCCGGCAAGAAGACGTCCTGGAGCGCCTCGCGGTACCAGGGAATGGCCTCGCGGAAGCGGTTCTGCGCCGAGTACACGCGGCCGATGCTGTTCTTCACCTCGGAGTAATCCGGCTTGAGCGCCAGCGCCTTCTTCAGATGAAGCAGCGCCTTGTCGTAGTCGCCGATCAGGTAGTAGGTCAGCCCCAGCCCGTTGTGGGCCTGGAACATGTTCGGGTTGAGGCGCACCGCCTCCTGGAAGTTGCGCAGCGCCTCCAGGTGGCGGGCGTTGCGCAGGTCGTTCACGCCCAGGTCATACTGGATCTCGGCGGCCTTGATGTCCTTGGGGTCCGGGCCGGACACGCAGCCCAGGGCCGCAAGCACTCCGAGCCATGCCGACGCGACGATCAGCCGCATCTCGCCACCTCCGCTGTCTCCTGCCAGAATCGAGCGACGCCGCCACACCGCCCGGCAGTGACCAAAATTTCGCGTCCGACCGCGCTGGCTCTTGCGGCCCCGCGGTCGGCCGCGTTGAGACTGCCAACGCAGGCGAACC
Organism: uncultured Myxococcales bacterium; assembly: GCA_964561025.1. Taxonomy (GTDB): domain Bacteria; phylum Myxococcota; class B64-G9; order B64-G9; family B64-G9; genus JAAZNF01. The sequence continues at coordinate 41,735 of CAZLNM010000031.1, read as the reverse complement.
GGGGACTTGCAGGGAAAACAACAATGGCCGCATCGCGAGATAGAGCGTGCGCGCGGATCATGTCAGAAGGATCCCAGCAGCCGGGCCAGCTTGGCGCGCGCCTCCGGCGACAGCACCGGTCCCGCCGGCGCCTCGGGCGCGGCCTCCTCTTGCAGCTCGATGACCCCGTCCTCGAGCGGGCTCAGATCGAGCGGCTCCTGGCCGTCCGCGCCGGCCTCGCCCCCCGCGGCCTGGCGCGCGAAGGCGGCCAGATCCGTGTGCGTCAGCGGCAGCGCCGCCAGCATGGCCTCCTGCTGGTCGGGCGGTAGGTTGCGAAAGTGCAGGTTGTCCACCATGAACCCCATGCTCTCCACGAACTGCAGCGCCTCCACCTCGTACTGGTGGTAGGCGTTCATGGGGATCTCGGCAGGATCGCAGCTCCAGATGACACAGGCCCGGTCCTCCAGAAGGTGCAGGTAGATGAAGATGGAGAACTGCCCGGACGGGTTGCGCACCCCGACGATGAAGGCCTTGGCCTGCTGGTTGGTGCGCCCCTCCACCGCCACGAAGGGGGTGTTGATGGACTCGATGATGGCGACCACCTGCTCACGGGAGAGCGGCAGCGAAGTGAGGTCGGTGCGATGGGTAAACACGGGCCCTCCGCTACTGGACCTGGATGGTGAAGTCGTCGTTGAAGTTGGCGGTCTCGTCGGCGGTGCGCTTGTACTGGATGAGCGGGTTCTCGATCATGACGTTCTGGCCGCCGACGTTCCCCTCCCCGATCACCAGGCGCAGGTACACCTGGGGCGAGAAGCTCTTGCGCTGCTCGGTGAGGTTCTTCTGGGCCGCGAAGTGGATCACGTTGGGGCCGGGGCGCAGCGCCTTGGTGATCTCCAGCACCACCTGGTCGCTGCCGGAGCGGATGCGCTTGAAGAACACGCTGTTGATGTAGATGTCCACGTCGTACTGGGTCTTGCCGGGGTAGTTCTCTTCCTTCACCAGCCAGTAACGCTTGCTGCCGGTGCCCGCCGGTGGAGGCGTCTTGGTGCCGCTGTCGGCGCCCTGGACGGCATACCCGGGCGCCTCGATGTGGACGTCCCCCTTGCCGTCGATGGTCACGGTGCATTTCTCGAACTTCTGGTTGGTGACGCCGTCGATGCGCACACCGTTCAGGTACACGCTGCCGGCCCAGGCCAGCCCCGGCAGGGCCAGGGCGGCGCAAAACATCCAGGACAGTGCCCGCCGGTTCATGTTCGCCACTCCTCGCGTCGACCCGTTCGGTCCATTTCTACCGGGAGCGGCCGGTGAGGTCAAGCCGGCCCTGCCGCCGGGCGCTGCGCCTCCACCGCCGCCACCAGCCGCGGCAGGATCTCTCCGGCCTTGCCGCGCAGCACGAACCGGGCGTAGTCCCGCGTGAGCATGGTGTCTTCCAGGTTCACCTCGACCAGCGCCGCGCCCATCTTGCGGGCCACGATGGGCATGTAGGAGGCCGGCGCCACCAGCGCCGAGGTGCCGACCACCAGGAGCACCGCGGCGCGCTGCACCAGGCGCATGGCCTCCCGCCCGGCGTCCTCGGGGATGGCCTCGCCGAACAGCACCACGTCCGGCTTGAGCGCCACCTTGCAGAACGGGCATAACGGCGGAAACTCGGTGGCGAAGCGCGCCTCGGCCGCGCGCGCGTCCTCCATGTGGCCGCACAGCAGGCAGCGCAGGCGGGCGCCGTTGCCGTGAAATTCGATGACGTTCTTGGAGCCCGCCGCCTGGTGCAGGTTGTCGATGTTCTGGGTGACGATGCCCGAGAGCAGGCCGAGCTCCTCCAGGCGCGCCAGGGAGAAGTGCGCCGGGTTGGGCCGGGCGTCCGTCACCACCCGGGAGAGCTCGCGCAGCATCTGCCACACCTTGCCGGGATCGGCCTCGAAGGCGTCGATGGTGGCGTACTCCATGGGGTTGAAGCGCTCCCACAGCCCCCCGGGGCTGCGGAAGTCGGGGATGCCCGACTCCACGCTGATGCCCGCCCCGGTGAGCGCCGCGGTGCGGCCCTTCGCCTCCACGATGAGCTGCGCCACTTCCCGGATGACCGCCTCGTCCATCGTCCGCCTCCGGCCGAACCATAGCAGGGAGCGCCGCGCGGCTCAACGCAAATATCCGGGCTTATCCTACAGCCGCACCGACGCCGGGATCTCGATGAGCTCTCCCTCGCGTCCCACGCACACCACGAACACCTCGGCGGTGACGAGCGGCGCCTGCTCCCCGGCGCGGCGAATGTCCTGAACGAAACGCAGCCGGTAGTCCGAGGCACGCTCGGCGCGCGTGGTGACCTCCAGCCGCTCCCCGGCGCGGGCGGGCTTGAGGAACTTGGCGTGCACCTCGTGGACCACGAACAGGACCTCGTCGCTCATGCGCTCCCGCTGGCGCAGCCCGAGGGACTCCAGATACTCCGTGCGGGCACGCTCCATGAAACGCAGGTAATTGGCGTGGTACACGATGCCCTGGGCATCCGTGTCTTCCAGGTACACCTTGCACTCGAAGCGTTCGGCCGGCATGCGGGCGACTCCCTTTCGCTCAGCGGCACGCGCTGGGATAGGCGGTGATCGAGGCGCGGCACTCCGCGTCGGAGCGGCAATCGGTGTACGCGCACGTTCCGTCCGGGCTTACATAGTTATTTGCGTCCCAGGGGGCGTAGCCCTGGGCGCAACCGGCGGAGGCGGCAAGGCACATGAAAAATGCTGCAAACCGGTTCATGCGGTGGCCCTTCTCCGCATCAGGAACGAGCGCGGATACCATGCGCAACTACTCGCAAATACTCCTATTACAACCGCCCGCTGGGGGCAAGCGACCCCGGACCTGACCGCACCTCACTTTTTTCCCGACCATGTCCTCTTCGGCGCGGCTTCTTGACGGCGGGTCCTCTTTTTGAGCCTTGCATTTGCCAGGTAAAGCTCGCGGTGCTGTATAAAGGCTCGCCCTCTCAGCTCCTCGGCCAGAGCGCCTGCGGTGCGTAGAGGGCTTCGCCTACGCGCACCGCTCGCTTTGTTTACTGTTGGTTGCAAGGCTCAACAACCCCGGCTCCGCTGCATGGAGGACCTGCCTTGCGCGCCGCGCCACTGAAAGTTTCACAATGGCTCGAGTGAATTGCAGTATTTGTGAGGTACGGCCAAGATGCGGACAGCGTTTTGAAAACGTGTGCTGATCCGTATGATGAACTCATGTCCTGGCTCTCCGTATTTCTCTTTCTGTGCGCCCAGGCGGAACCCGGACCGCGATCGAGCCCGGCGACGGAGCCCGAGCTCTTCATCGCCGGCCGGATTCCCGCCGCCGACGCCCGGGTTTTCAAAGACACCTTGTTCGTCCTGGAGCCGGACTACCTGCACGTGGCGGCCTTCGATGCCCGGACGGGAAAGTTGCGCTGGCGCTCGCGCATCCAGGAGAAGGCCGCCGGATTCCACTCTCTGCACCCCGCGCCGGGCCGGGTCTTCGTGTACGCGGGCAACCGGCTCGTCGCCCTCGACGCGGCCGGCGGCAAGACCGTCGCCTCCCGCGCCGTGCCCTGGCACGAGGACCGGCACAACCGCTCGGGCTGCACCTTCGATGTCCGGCTCGGCGCCTGCGCGCTCGACTGCCGGTGCAGCTTTCAGTTTCTGTCCTGCCGGGATCTGACCCCGATCGGGCCGGAGTACCGCGCCACCGAGACCTGCTTCGAGCCGATGGACGAAAAAGACGAGGGCTGGTGCAGTTGCGGCCCCGGCGCCTGGCTCATCGGGCGCGCCGGCGAGCTTTTGCTTGCGTGCATCGAAGACGCCGCGTCCCGCGAAAAGAGCGCCTTCTCCGGCCGGCGGGCCGTCATCGCGGTGGACCGGCGCAGCGACCGCGAGGTGTACCGTTCGCCAGCCCTCGGCGTGTCGAGCTGGTGGCGCGAGGGCTCGGGGGTGAGCCCGGACGGCGAGGTGTGCTGGCTGCGCGGCGGCAAGGGAGACGGCCTGCGCATCTTCTCTTGCCAGACCGGCGCGCTGCTTTCGCATCGCAAAGACTGCGAGGAGTACTCGCATCCCCCGGACGCGCCCGCGCCTGCCGGGGAAGCCGAGACCCCCAGCGCCCGCCGCGCGGGCAGGACCCTGGAGGCGCTGGCGGGCGCGAGCGGGCTTTCGGTGCGCGAGCGAGCGAGCGGGCGGGAGGTGGCGCGCTTCGACGGCACGTTCTCTATCCTGGCCGTCGAAGGAGCGCTCGGCGATGGGCGGCTCATCATCTACCGGCACGAGAAGGATGCCCCGGGACAGGTGTGGCGACTCGGCCCCGCTCTCTGAAAAACAGAATTTGAAAAAAAGAATTTCCGGGAGTACACCCTGGACCGTCCCGCGACGGTTGCCGCGGGTTCGCTGGTGGAACAACCCAAGGAGGTTCCCATGCGCATCTCGATCGTCGCCATCGTTCTGGCTGCCGCCTGGCTCTTTGCCGCCTGCAACAAGGAGGGGGAGAAACCGGCCGCGCCCGAGACCCCGGCCGCCGCGCCGGCGGATCAGCCCAAGGCCCCCGCCGCTCCGGCGGACACCGCCAAGGCCCCCGGCGAGCCCGCCGCGCCGCCCGCCCCGCCCGCGCCCGGGCCCGAGGTCGCCCAGTGCCAGAAGATCCTGGACGCCTGCTGGAAGGCGGTCCAGCCCGCCCTGCCGCTCTTGAAGATCGACCCGGCCGCGGCCGAGGAGCCGTACCGCAAGGCGGGCGAGAAGTTCCTCACGGTCTGCCAAAAGCTCACCCCCGAGCAGCGCGAGTGCCTGGAGAAGGCCGAGAACCCCATCGCCGCCATCGACCCCTGCAAGGTGAACGAGGGCAAGGATGTGAACGACAAGTTGTTCGCGCCCTCGCTGCAATATCAGATCAAGCTGTTCGAGCCCGAGGCGCTGGCCGAGAAGGACGCCGCGGCCCTGCAGAAGGCCATGGCCGGCACCTGGGTGAACGACTGGAAGAAACTCAAGACCGTGACCACCTGGACCATCAAGCCGAGCGGCGAGGTGACCCAGAAGGCCAAGCGCGACGGCAGGCCCGACCCGGGGCAGGACAAGCAGTTCAAGGTCTCCTTCACCCACAAGAACCGCATGAAGGTGCAGTGGAACGAGAACTCCTCGCAGGACTTCATGTTCCTGCTCGACGGCAAGAAGGTCTTCTACGCCGGCGGCAACCTGGCCTACGGGGTGTTCCCCATGACCACGCCGGACGCCTTCGCGGTCAAAACCTCGGGCGACTACGTGTTCTTCGAGAAGGGCAAGTGCCAGGTGGTCAGCGACACCGGCTGGATCACCGAGGGCAAGTGCAAGTTCGAAAAGCAGAAGGCCGGCAAAATGTTCACCGTGGAGTACCAGTTCCCGGGCAAGCTCGATCTCACCGGCAAGGCCTCCGCCATGAAGAAGAGCTTCGTGGTGTGCGGCAAGTTCCTGGTGGACGACTTCCTGGCCGAGGCCGGCAAGTACGTAAAGAAGTAAGCCCCGCCTCCGCGCGCAATCTCGCCCTCTGGTAACCTTCGCCCGGCTTGTGCTTTCAAAGACCTTCGTTCGCCCCGAATCCCCAGACAAGCCTCGTCCCCATCGAGCCCTCTGGGAATATCTTACGCGAAGGGGTGACGCCGAGGGGGTCCCCGGCGAACGATCTTTCGGGAGAACGCCTCCGGGAAGAGGCGGCAGGACCCGTTCGCGTTATCCGAGGATTAGGGGTCGCTTCGCGACTCGCGCTGCTCGCCCTTGACAGCAGCCGAGCTCCGGCAAGACCCGCTGATATGAGGAGCATGCAGGCATGCTCCTCCTGTTCGAGGCAGATCTGGCTGAAAATTATTTGCGGCTGGCCGCGATGCCGCCAGAGCGAGCGCGGCCAGACGCAATGAGAACCCGCAGCAGAAAGGGAGTTCAAGCGTAAAGAGGTTGCGAAGCTCCGGGGGCGCAAAAAAAATCTAACCCAGGTCCACTGCTCACACCTGGGCCGAGCTGAGAAGATCCGCCAGTGCCTGTTCGATCCGGGGAAAGCGGAAGGCGTACCCGGCGTGAAGCATGGCCCGCGGCAACACCCGCTGCGAGCCGGTGAGCACCTGGCTCATCTCGCCGAAGGCGGCCCGCAGGGCGAACCGGGGCAGCGGCAAAAAGGCCGGCCGGCCCAGCGCGGATCCGAGCGCGCGCGAGAACTCGGCGTTGGTGACCGGCTGGGGAGAGACCGCGTTCACCGGCCCGGACAGGCCCGTGTCGTCGAGCGCTCGCAGCAGGATGCCGACCTCGTCCTCGAGGTGGATCCAGGACATCCACTGGCGCCCACCGCCGATGGGCCCGCCCACCCCCAACCGGAAGGGCTTGACCATCCGCGCCAGCGCGCCGCCCCGCGCGGACAGCACGATGCCGTTTCGGACACACACCACGCGGATCCCGCGCCCGGCGGCTTTCTGCGCCTCCGCCTCCCACTCGCGGCACACCTCGGCCAAAAATCCGCTCCCGGGCGCGGAGGCCTCGTCGAGTTCCTCGTCCCCGCGCTCGCCGTAGATACCGATGGCCGAGGCGCACACCAGGATCCGCGGCGGCCGTGGCAGGGCTTGCATGGCCTCGACCAGCCGGCGCGTGCCCAGCACCCGGCTGTCCCGGATGCGGCGCTTGCGTTCTTCGCTCCAGCGGCCATCGGCGATGGGCTCGCCGGCGAGGTGGACCACCGCCTCCACGTCTTCGAAAACCGAACCTGGCGGCGGCCCGGCCTCGGGCGTCCAGCCGAACGCTTCGGCGCCGGGGAACTTCCCGCGCGCGGCATCCGGCTCGCGGCTGAGGATCACGGCCCGCTCGAGCCGCGGGACGAGCGCCGAGCCGATGAGCCCGGTGGCGCCGGTGACCAGGGTTTTCATTCGAACTCTCCTGGCAAAATCATGTTTCGCTCACATCGAGCTGCGTCTCTCGCGGAGTCTGTCCTCCAGCGCGACCGGCCGCGGGGCCGAAAGAGCCAGCGCGGGCGGTCGCAATTCTACGGCAGGTCCGAAGGACATACCAGGTGAGCGGACTTCGCTTGTGCGACTTGACAAATGCCATCATTGCCGCAAGTTGAGTACTGCTCGGTGCGGCTCGGACACGCGCGACAGGAGTGGTCCCATGATTCGCTGGTTATCATGCCTTCTGGGAGTGTTCGGCTCGGGTTGCGCGGCCACCACCACGGCGCGGTTGGGCCTTCCGCCTCTGCAAACCGTCCCGCGCGTGGAGATCGAACGCTACCTGGGCCAGTGGTACGAGATCGCGGCCTTCCCGCAGCGCTTTCAGCGCGGCTGCACCGCCACCACCGCCACCTACGCGCCGCGCCCGGACGGCCAGCTCGACGTGCTCAACCGTTGCCGGCTCCAGACGCCGGACGGCCCGGAGAAGTCCGCCCGCGGACGAGCGCGGATCGTCGATGCGGCCAGCAACGCCAAGCTGGAGGTGAGTTTCTTTCGGCCGTTCTGGGGCGACTACTGGATCATCGACCTGGATCCGGAATACCAGTTCGCGGTGGTGGGCCATCCCAGCCGCGACTACCTGTGGATCCTGAGCCGCCAGCCGCTCATGGACGAGGCGGTGTACCAGGGGATCATCGAGCGCCTGAAGCGGCAGGGCTACCCGGTGGACCGGCTGGTCCGCACCGTCCACATGATCGAGCCTTCCCAAAAGATCCAACCGCAAGAGTCAGACTAGACGAAGTTCCGCAGCATCAGCTCGCCCGGATACGGGGCGAGGAACACCTGCCGTTTGAGGTAGGGCTCGTCGTACTTTCGCACGTAGTGCCGGAGGAGCACCAAGGGCACCGCCACCGGGACCAGGCCGCGGCGGTACTCGTCGATGATCGACAGGAGCTCCTGCTTCTCACCGGCCGTCAGCGCCTTCTTGAAGAACCCCGCCATGTGCATGAGCACGTCGGCGACCTTCTTTCCGGTGGTCGGCCGCGCAAGCTGCGCCATGAAACCCTTCTCATAGACCGTGAACAGCTCGTCCGTCCGGTACCGTTTGGCCGCGGCCACCAGCCGGCCCAGCTCGGCGTAACCTTCCCGCCCGTGGCTGAGGAGCAAGAACTTGTGGTCGGCATGGAACTCCACCAGCGCGCCGCGGCTGCGCCCGCCTGCCAAAAGATCCAACCAGCGCCGGCGGCAGAAGACGCGCTCGACGAACGACTCGCGCAGGCGCGGATCGTGCAACCTCCCCTCCTCCTCCGTCGGGACGAGCGGGAAACGCCGCAGGAAGGCCGCGGTGAACAGGCCCGCGCCCGAGCGCGCGGCGTTGCCCTTCTCGTCGTACACCTTGACGCGGACCATGCCGGAGTTGGGCGAGTCCTTCTTGCACACGTAGCCGCACAGCTCGACCGACTGAAGCTCCTCGAGGCGCCGCTCGACGAAGTCCAGCATCTGCCCGGTGAGATCCTCGCCGTTGCGGTTGATGAGGCGTGGCGCGGCCGGATCGCCGACGAGACGCATGGACGGACGGGGCGTGGGCATGCCGCTGTCAACCTCCGGGCACACGCGCTCCCACTCGACGAAGCGGCCCAGCGCCTCCACCACGAAAGGATCGTACTTGTGCTGCCCGTCGTAGCGCACCCGCTCGCCGAGCAGACACTTGCTCACCAGCAGCCGGACCGGACGGCCCGAGGCGGGCGGGGGTGGAGCGGAGGATTTCATCCAGCGCGACCCCCATGGTTGATCGCGACCGGCGGCGTTTCCTTGGGCGTCACGGGCGCGAGCTCGACGCGAACCCCGTCCTTGCCCGAGCTCTTGACGCGGTACATCATGGCGTCGGCGAGGCTCACCATCTCGTCCGCGCTGGCCGCGGGCTCCTGGAACGTCATCGCCCCGATGCTGCACGAAACCGGCCATCCGTGCTGATACATAGTCTCTCGGATGGCCGTGCGAACCCGCCCCAGAACGCCGCCCGCTTCATTCATATCCGTCTCAGGCATCAGAATGACGAATTCATCGCCGCCCAGCCGCCCCAGGGCGTCGGTCGCGCGGGTGCTCTGCCGCAGCGTCTGCGCCAGTACCTCCAGAAGCCGATCGCCGACCTTGTGCCCGTGGTGGTCGTTGACCTCCTTGAAGTTGTCCAGGTCGATGAACGCCAGCGTCATCGGCTGGCGGTTCCGGCGCTGGCGCTCCAGCGCCGCCGTGGCGGTCTCCTCGAAGGCCCGGTGGTTGGGGAGCCCGGTGAGCGGATCCTGCCGCGCCAGGCGGTGCTCCGCGGCCCGGCTGCGCTGCAGGTAGGTCACGAGCAGGATGACCGTGGCGAAGGCCACCATGTGGGCGAACGAGTTGAAGCCCCACACCACCGCGGGCAGGCTGAGGCCGGCGAAGTGGTTCGACAAGGCCCAGGTGAGCATGGCGACGACGGCCATCCCCACGCCGGCCCCCGGGCCCACCCGCCAGGTGGTGATGGCGATCGGCAGCACATAGAGCGGATAGATGCGCAGCTCGATGCCGCTCACGTGATCCAGCAGGCCGATGAGGCCGACACCGACAAGCGAGAACAGACACACCACGTCCCGTCGCGCGAGAAAGCGGCCGAGCGGGAGGTTGGAGTCGTCCGATCTCATCAATTCCTCAAAACGGGCGGTCTGTGCGCCCTATTCCGGCGAGTCCCTGACACGCCCAGGGCACCCGTGTCAAGGGCGGCAGGCCTTCAGGCCGGTCGCGGGTGCTGCCGCAATCCCCGCAGGCTGTTGCCGGCGTAGTAGCGTTCGCGCTCTCGCTGGTCCGGCGGCAAGCGGGAGATGAGGGCGAAGCGCGGGTCCTCGCGCTCGAGCCGCCCGACCAGCGCGCCGATGTCCGCGGATTCTTCTTCTCTGCTCACGCGCATCCACAGCTCGAGCTGCGCGCGGGCCTCGCGGCAGTAGGCGCGCACGCCGCGACCCAGGCCGTAGTGGGCGAAGGCGCAGAAGGAGGGCTCGGGGTCGAGTCCTTCCAGCGCGGTCAGCGAGGACAGGAACACTTCGGGGTAGAACTTCGGCGGCGTGGCCGGACGCTGATAGGCAAGCCCCATGCCGACCGGGATGCGGGTGGCCACCGCCTCGCCGGCGAACAGGATCTCGCCCGCGAGAAAGCTCACATGGTGCGCGGCGTGGCCCGGCGTCATGAGCACCCGGATGCCGGCGCGGGCCAGCGCCTCCTCGTCCGCCAGCCGCTCCGCCGGCACCGGGCCCGGCTCTCCGTAGGCGCGGGCCACCTCGCCGATGGTGGCGAGCGATCCGCGCCACAGCTCGCGGGGATCCACCAGGTGGGCGCGCCCCTTGGGGTGGGCGTAGAGCCGGGCGCCGGGGAAGGCCGCGAGCAGCTCGGCCGCGCCGCCTCCGTGATCGAGGTGGATGTGCGAAAGCAGCACGAGGTCGAGGCGCCGCACGGCCCGGCGACGCAGCTCGGCGATGAGGTGCTCTGCGCTCGCGCGCGGGCCGGGATCGACGATCGCCGTCATCCCCTCTCGCCGCAGCAGCCAGCACGAGAGGAACCGGCCGTACCCCGGCAGCGGTTGAGGGAGATCGATCAGCTGGAAAGACCGCGAGGTTTCGGAGGTCCGGCCGGCCATCCATCACTCCGCCAGCGTCGCGCGCACGGCATCCAGGAGCCCGTCCCGTGAGAATGGCTTCTCGAGCAACCGGGCGCCCATGTCTCGCAAGCCGTGGTGTTCGATCATGTTGTCGGCGTATCCGGACATGAACACCACCCGGCAGCCGGGATGGCGCCGTTTGATTTCATGGAACAGCGATACGCCATTGGTATCGGACAGCACCACGTCCGACAACAAGAGATCCAGCCGCGCGGATCCCATGGCGTCGATGGCGGCCAGCGCCGCCGCCCCACCGTCCGCCTCCGCCACGCGATATCCCGCCAGGCGCAGAAAGGTGCCGGTCAGCCGGCGCACGCTGGGGTCGTCTTCCACCACCAGGATCTGTCGGGCCGGGGCGTTCTCCGACAGCAGCGGGATCACCACCGCTTTCCGTTGGGACTCCTCCTGGGTCACGGGAAAATGAATCGTGAAGACGCTGCCCTGGCCAGGCTCGCTCTGCACCTCGATCGATCCGCCGTGCTGTTGCACCGTCCCGTACACCGTCGCCAACCCGAGGCCGGTCCCCTTGCCGGGTTCCTTGGTGGTGAAGAATGGCTCGAAGATGCGAGGAAGGATCGCGGCCGGGATGCCGATCCCGGTGTCGCGCACCTCCACGCGGACGTACGGCCCGGGCGATAGATGGGCGTGGCCGGCCTCGACGCGAACGGGCGCGGTGGCGATGAACACGCCGCCGCCGTTCGGCAGGGCGTCCTGCGCGTTCAGCACCAGGTTGAGCAGCACCTGCTCGATCTGCGCCCGGTCGACCTTCACCCGCACTCCCGGCGCGCCGCAAGACAGCTCGAGCCGGACGTCCTCGCGCAGCATGTGCCGCAGCAGATCCTCCAGCTCCGTCAACAGGCCGTCGATCTCGTACACGTCCACCTGGAGCACCTGACGCCGCGCGAAGGCCAGCAGCTTGCGGATGATGTCGCGCGAGCGCTCGGCGGCGTCGAGGATCACCTTGAGCGGCTCTCGCTGCGGGTGCTCGGCGCTCATGCCGGAGAGGGCGATCTCGGTGTACCCCAGGATGGGTTGCAGCAGGTTGTTGAGATCGTGGGCCACACCGCCAGAGAGGCGGCCGATGGTCTCCATCTTCTCGGACTGGCGCAGGCGCTCCTCGAGCAGCTTCTCCTCGGTGATGTCTCGCAGGTGCTCGATCACCAGCTGGGGCTCTTTCTCCCCGCGGGTCAGCAGCGGGTAGGCCCGCACCTCGTACCACTTGCCCCACTCGGGCACGAACTTGACGATGCGCGCGGGCCGGCCGGTGCGCAACGCCTCGCTGGTGGCGCACTCCTCGCAGGGCCGTGTCCGGCCGATGTGCTCGAAGCAGCGCTTCCCCGCGCTCTCTTCCGGCGTGGTCTTCAGCCACTCGTAGCCCGCCTTGTTGTAGCGCAGCACCACGTGGCGCCGGTCCTGGATGCCGATCACGTCCGGGATGGCGTCCAACACCGCGCCCAGGAGATCTTGGGGATCGAACCGGGAAAGGTCGGCGCCTTCTGTCATCTCTTCCTCCCCGAAAAACAGCGTTCAGGATACCTCCACCGCTCCGGGAAAGTGAAGTGAAATCATCCAGGTTCGCAGGTGTGTTGCGCTCCAGAAGGATCCCAAGAGACCTACGGCATTCACATCGTCCCCGTCTTGGCGACGTCGCCGAGGATCACCCAGGCGTTCCACAGGGCGTGCACCAGCATGCCGGGGAGCAGGCTGCGGCTGCGCAGCCGAAGGTAGCCCAGCACCACCCCGAAGCCGAAGTGGCTGACGAAGATCACCGGCGAGAGGTGCAGGAAGGCGAACATCCCCGCCTGGATGAGGATGGCCTCGCGGGCGTTCCCCACCTCCTCGAAGGCGGCCTGGATCACGCCGCGGAAGGCCACCTCCTCGATGACCGCCGGTAGCAGACTGCCGACGCCAAGCATCGCCCACACTGGCCAGCCCGCCCCCAGGAAGTCCTCGGCCTCGTTCAGCGCCTCGACGCCGAGCAGGTTGGCGAGAAAGAAGTACCCGGTCATCCACACGAAGATGACGCCCAGCGCGGCCGCCGCAAAGAGCAGCGACCGTGCCCCGAGCGGACCCGGCCGCAGCAGCTTCGCCCAGCTTCCGCGGAAGCGAAAGCCGCACAGGAGTACGATGGGGATCCCGAGGAGCTCTGCGACGACGAGCAGCGATGGCGAGTATGTCCCGGCGATCCGCACGTAGATGCCGACCACCCCGTTGACCGCAAGGAGCAGGACCCACAACCAGATCGCCGGCACGATGCGTCGCCAGGGGTTGGCCGGCTCCTCCGGAGCATCAGCGACCTGGAGCGGCAACGGCGCGCCGCAACCGCCGCAAAATGACGCCCCTGGCCGAACCGGGCGCGAGCAGGCGGGGCAGACGGGGCTGCGCGGGTCCGAATCCATGCGCGGGTTCACCGGGCGTTCAGGCGGCCGGAGAGGCCGGCGGCGCGTCGAGCCGTTCCTGGGCGCGCGCGGCCAGCGCCGCCTTTAGGCCTCCGATCATGGCGGCGACAAAGAGGATCTTGATGAGCCACCCCTGGGCCAGCGTGGCCGGCTCCACGATGGCGTTGAGAACGTTCACCGCCAGGTACAGGCAAAGCGCGGTGATCATGGCCGGGAAGGGGGATTTGCGGGCCCAGAACGAGAGCCCGAACATGGCGATGGCCAGCAGATAGTTGACCACGAACATGGAGTACAGCTCGAAGTCGATGCGCCGGCGCAGCTCGCCCACCGTCATCTGCTTTCCCCTCACCTCCATGGGGAAGACCATGTCGTCCTCGTAGAGGGCGAGGGCGTCCTTGGCGGCCCTGGCATCGGAGACGTTCTTCACACCGAAGAAGGTCCCGAAGACGATGAACAGGACCCCCAGGATGATCATCCAGCGGACGGCCTTGCGGATGGCCTCGGGCCGACCCGCCGTGAGGGCCGCCTCGGGCCCCAACGCCGCGCCGATCGAGCGATCCAGCTCGGTGATCTGCTTGCCGCAGGCGGGGCAAAACTGGTCGCCCGCGGGAACCAGAGACTTGCACCTCCGGCAGGTGATCGGCCCGCTCTGTGTCATGGTCCGCTCCTCTTCGTGAATGGTCCGGCGCAAGGCACAATACCACGAGCCCTGGACCGCGGACAAACCAAGCGTTAGCATGTTGCCCGTGGCGATGAAAAGAGACGGAAAACAAAGAAAGGCCCCCGGATGATCTCGCTGGTTCGCATTCTCGGGATCCTGGCAGTATCCGCGTGCGCGGGCTGTGCCGGCTCGAACTCCCACCCGGCCGACGGCGGCGACGGGGACGGCTTCCCGGACGCCGACGGCGGAGGTGACCTCGGGGGCGGCGACGGTGGCCTCTCGCTTCGCATCCCGGCTCAGACTGTCTTGTGCAACACCAACTACGAGTCCCCTTCGCTCGAGATCCTGTTCCCCAAGATCCGGCTCCACCTGAAAGCGGGGGATTTTGCCCTGCGCTCCTCCGCCGGCGAGACGGCGCTTGATCTTCTCGACCGGGTGGAGGTGGGCGAGGCGGGACAAGAGGCCGCCGCCGCCGGTCCCGGTCGGCTGACCCTCACCATCCAGCACGAGCCACCGTACCCGGCCTACTGCGCCTACGATTACCTGCAGCCTTTCCGCCTCGGAACGCAAACGCTGGAGATCCGCTTCGCCTTCTGGCTGGAATGCCTCGATGCGGGAGCGGTGTCGTTCCCGGCCGACGTCACGCTGCTCCTCCCCCACTACCGCTGCGGCGACAGGGCGAATTTCACCACGGGGGCAGTCAACGCCCAGGCGAAAAACGGCGACACCGTCCGCTTCGAGTACTTCTTCGGCGACGCCTGCGCCAAGCTGCCTCCCTTCTCGGCCGGCATCTGCCCGGCCAACCACGGCGATCCGAGCCTGGGCCGCTTCACCCGGGGGGGTGATGTTCGAGAGGTGGCCAACTACTTCGGGCTGGCGCTCTCCTGCATGCACCACGGCGGGCCGGCGTTCTTCGTGATGATGTTCGACGAGCCCCTCGGCGCCAGCTACGGCGTATCGCTCGACACCGTCTCTTACCAGCCGGCGCGCCTCCAGTATCTCGACGCCGCCATGCAGATCCAGTCCAGCTCGGACATCGTGGACATCAGCTTCGAGTGAGCTGTCACCACCGAGAACTCGACTAACGGATCCTGTACACTTCCGGCCGGCGGTCGGCGAACAGGTCGTTCTTGCGGGTCACCCGCTTGTCGCGGGCCAGGGCGGGGCGGATGTCGGCGAGCAGGACTTGCTCACGGTTCTTCGAGCCCTCGGCCAGCACCTCACCCCGTGGTGAAATGATGCGGCTCCCTCCCGTGAAGCGCAGCCCCCGGCCCGGGAGGCGGCGTTCGCTGCCCACCCGGTTGGCGGTGGCGCAGAACACCCGGTTCTCGAGCGCGCGCGTCACCATGGCCCGCTGGCACCAGGGGAGCACCAGGTTGGCCGGGTGGGCGATGAGCTGGGCCCCCGCGAGCGCCAGCGTGCGCGCGGCCTCCGGAAAGATCCAGTCGAAGCAGATCATCAGGCCCACCCGCCAGCGGCCGAGCGGAAAGACACGAAGGCCGAGATCGCCCGGCGCGAAGAGGTCCTTCTCCCGGTCGAAGAGATGCACCTTCCGATAGAGCCCGACGAGCCCCCGTGGCCCCACCAGCGCCGCGCTGTTGAAGATCCGCCCCCCGGCCCGTTCGGCAAATCCGAAGGCGAAGGCGCAGCGATGCTGGCGGGCGAGGCGGGTGAAAAACTCCGTCGCCGGCCCGCCGCTCGGCTCGGCCAGCGAGCGCAGCTCTCGGCCATTGCGAAACTGGTAGCCGGTGGTGCACAGCTCCGGCAGTACGACCAGGTCGGTCCGCTCGGGACACAGCCGCTCGATGCGCGAGAGGTTTCTCGCCACCTCGCCGAACACCGGCCGGGTCTGGAGGAGCGCGATCCGCACGCGGCCACCATAGCAGCTCGCCCGGCGAACGCAAAGCCTGTTGACATCGTCGCCGGGCCGTGAGAATCACACAAGACCAAAACCCGCCGAACGCGGCGCATCGGGGCAAACCCCGGGAGGTAAGAACAATGGCGTTCGATTTCCCCAGCGAGGAGTGGACCCAGGCGTACTTCAACGCGGTGAACAGCGATCCGAACTACAAGGAGGCCGGCAAGACCTGGACCTACGGCGCGCTCGCCTTCGTGGTGAGCAAGGAGCCGTCCATCGGCCTGACCGAGGAGAAGGCCTTCATCCTCGACCTCCACCAGGGGGTGTGCCGCAAGGCCTGGATCGCCGGCCTGGAAGAGGCCCAGAAGCAGCCCTTCGTCATCACCGGCACCTACGCCCAGTGGAAGGCGGTGATGAAGAAGGAGCTCGACCCCATCAAGGGCATGATGCAGGGGAAACTCAAGCTCAAGGGCAACCTGCCCATCATCGTCAAGCACGTGAAGGCCGCCCAGGTTCTGGTGGAGAACTGCTCCAAGGTCCCCACCCGCTTCCTCGACGAGAAGTGATCGCCATGGACTACGGCGCCGATCTGGGGTTCACCTTCGTCCACACGCCCAAGGTGATCTTCGGCGAAAACGCCCTGGCCGAGGTGGGCACCTTGCTCTCCGACCTCAAGGCGAGCCGGGCGTTGCTGGTCACCGATCGTTTCCTGGCCGAGAAGACCGAGCTTGTGGCCCGCCTGCGCAAGGCCGCCGCGGGGCGGATCGCCGGCGAGTTTCTGGACGTGGTGCCCGACCCCACCGCCGAGTCCATCGACCGGGCCGCCGAGCTGGCACGGCGGGTGGGCGCGGACGCGGTGGTGTCGCTCGGCGGCGGAAGCGCCATCGACACCGGCAAGGGCCTGGCGGTGGTGCTCACCGAGGGCGGCCGGGTGCTGGACCACGAGGGCTACCACGCCCTGCCCAAGCCGCTCGTCCCCCACCTGGCCATCCCCACCACCGCCGGGACCGGCAGCGAGATGACCATGGTCACGGTCATCACCGATCCGGCCCGCGGCCAGAAGACCTTCATCGGCAGCTACTTCCTCCATCCCGACGTGGCGGTGCTGGATCCGACCTGCACGCGCGATCTGCCGCCGCTGCTCACCGCGGCCACCGGTATGGACGCCATGGCCCACGCGGTGGAGGCGCTCTTCTCCACCCTGCGCCAGCCCTTCTCGGACGCCTGCGCGCTGGCGGCCATCCGGACCGTCATGGCCTTCCTGCCCCGCAGCGTGCGCGATGGCGCCGATCTGCTGGCGCGCGGGCAGATGCTCATCGCCGCGGCCCAGGCCGGCTCGGCCTTCTCCAACGCCATGGTGAGCCTCAACCACGCCATGGTGCACTCGCTGGGGGCGCGCTTCCACAAGCACCACGGCACCCTGAACGCGGTGTTGCTGCCGCACACCATGCGTTTCTTCGCGCCCGACGTTGGCGAGCGCTTCGTGTGGGTGGCCCAGGCCATGGGAGTCGCGGCCTCGCCCGCCGATCCGGTGGCGGCCGGCCTGGCGGCGGCGGACCGCATGGAGAAGCTCAACACCGAGATCGGCCTGCCCCGGAGACTCTCCGAGCTGGGCATTCCCCGCGAGGCGCTGGCCGAAGTGGCCGAGATGGCGCTCTCCGACGGTTCCATCATTTACAGCCCGCGCCCCATCGCCGAGGCCGCCGAGGTGCTCTCGGTGCTCGAGCGGGCATACTAGGAGAGACGCGTGACCCCCTCTGTCACACTCGACGAGCGCGCCCGGGAGAACGGCCTGGCCACCATGCTGGCCGACCTCATCACCCAGAACCTCGAAGCCCACCCCGGCAAGCGCAAGGCTTTCTCGAAGCTCAAGACCACGGTGGGCATCTCGGCGCCGGACGCCGGGGTGCGCCTCACCATCTTCTTCAACCGCGGCTCGTGCGTGATCTACGACGGCACCGTGGGCGAGCCGCGCATCCAGATCGAGGCCGACTCCGAGAACATCCTCAAGCTCTCGGCGCTGCCGCTGCGCGCGGGCCTGCCGCGGCCGTTCTCCCCGGAGACGCGCGAGGTGCTGAAGAAGGCCCTGAACGGCGAGATCCGCCTGCGCGGCGCGCTCTCTCACCCCTGCGCCCTGATCCTGCTCACCAACATCCTGTCGGTCGCCTGACTTCTCGCATGCCGGCGCGATCGCGCACCTGGGGCTCACCCACAGCCTGCTAGAGCTTGACCAGCTTGTAGTCGCGGGTGCCGAGGCCGATCTTCTCGGCGTGCTCGAGGATGAAATTGGGGTCGATGTCGTACACCGCGCGCCAGGGATCTCCCCGGCACCCCTCGGCTCGCGAGCCCGGCAGCGGCGGCGCGGCGCGCACCAGGTCCAGGCTGGCGGCGTCGATGGCCACCGGGTCGGTGGAGGCCAGAAAGCCGACGTCCGGCACGAAGGCGTTGTCGCTCCAGTGGCAGCAGTCGCAGTCGGGCGTCACTTGCAGGATGAAGTTGAGGTAGCCCACCTTGCCCGGCTTGTCCTTGACGGCGCCCAGCGCGTACTCCGCGGTCTTTCTCTGGATGGCCTCGGCCGAGGTCTTCCAGCGCACCGGGATGGCCTCGTGCGGGCAGGCCGCGGTGCACTCGCCGCAGCCGATGCACCTCGCATTGTCGATCCTGGCGACCTTCCGGGCGGCCCGGCCCGAGGACGGCTCGCGCTCGACAAGCTCGATGCAATTCACCGGGCAGCGCCGCACGCAGGCCCCGTCCCCGCGACACTTCTCCGCTTCCACCCGGGGGCGCACGTCGGAGTGCAGGATCTGCTTGCCGGCCGGCGTGGCGCAGCCCATGCCCAGGTTCTTGAGCGCCCCGCCGAAGCCCATCAGCATGTGGCTCTTTACGTGGCTGAGCACCAGCATGGCGTCCGAGTCCAGGATGCCGGAGGCGATCTTGGCCTTGCCCACCGAGGTGCCGGGGAGCTCGACCTCCCGGCCGTCCCGGCCCTTCACCCCGTCGGCCACGATCAGCGGGGCGGTCAATGTCTCCGGGGTGTAGCCGTTGTGAGCCGCGGCCATGAGGTTCTGCACCGCGTCGCGCCGCATGCCCACATAGAGCGTGTTGGCGTCGGTGACGTACGGCAGCCCGCCGGCCTTGCGCACCTCCTCGGCGATCAGGCGGACGTAGGGGGGCGGGAGGAACGCCACGTTGCCCGGCTCGCCCCAGTGGACCTTGATCGCCACCCGATCGCCTTCGGTGATCACGGCCGCAAGGTCGGCGCGGGCGAACAGGTCGCGCACCTTGTCGAGGCGGCTCCGGCGCGAGGAAGCACGCGAGTCGAAGAAAAAGACCTTGCTCGGCATACGATGGCAATACCACCTCCGCTCTTTTCGGCGCAAACAATTTTTTGGCGATCACGAGCCAGGTTTTGAGCCCTCCTTGACAGAAATGTCAGGGTGCTTAAGTTTCGCCCGGTTTGAAAAATTGTTTCGATTTACCGAGCAGATAACACGCTTTGGAGGACATACTCATGAGCAAGTGCATCGGAATCGACCTGGGAACGACGAACTCGGTCGTGGCCATCATGGAGGGCGACCAGCCAAAGGTCATCGTCAATGAAGAGGGCGGCCGGCTCACGCCTTCGGTGGTGGCCTACCAGAAAGACGGCGAGGTCATCGTGGGCCAGGTGGCGCGGCGCCAGGCCATCACCAACCCCGAGAACACCGTCTTCTCCATCAAGCGTTTCATGGGCCGCAAGATCGGCGAGGTCTCCGAGGAGATCCGGCTGGTGCCCTACAAGGTCTCCGCCACCGGCAACGGCGACGTGGCCATCGACGTCGCGGGTAAAAGGCTCTCCCCGCCCGAGATCAGCGCCAAGATCCTGACCAAGCTCAAGAAGGCCGCCGAGGCCTACCTGGGCGAGGAGGTCAAGGAGGCGGTCATCACCGTGCCGGCCTACTTCAACGACGCCCAGCGCCAGGCCACCAAGGACGCTGGCACCATCGCCGGGCTGGAGGTGAAGCGCATCATCAACGAGCCCACCGCGGCCGCCCTGGCCTACGGCATGGACAAGAAGAAGGACGAGGTCATCGCGGTGTACGACTTCGGCGGCGGCACCTTCGACATCTCCATCCTCGAGGTCGGCGAGAACGTGGTGGAGGTCATCTCCACCAACGGCGACACGCACCTGGGCGGCGACAACATCGACCAGCGGGTGATGGACTACCTGGTGGCCGAGTTCAAGAAGGAGACCGGCATCGACGTCTCCCGCGACAAGATGGTCATGCAGCGGCTCAAGGACGCCGCCGAGAAGGCCAAGATCGAGCTCTCCAGCATGCTGGAGACCGAGATCAACCTGCCCTTCCTCACCGCCGATCAATCCGGTCCCAAGCACATGCAGCTCAAGCTCACTCGCTCTAAGCTCGAGTCGCTGTGCGAGGACCTCGTCATGCGCTCCTTCGATCCGGTGCGCCGCGCCCTGGAGGACGCCAAGAAGCGCCCCTCGGACATCGCCGAGGTGGTCCTGGTCGGCGGCAGCACGCGCATGCCGCGGGTGCAGGAGGAGGTCAAGAAGTTCTTCGGCAAGGAGCCCAACCGCTCGGTGAACCCGGACGAGGTGGTGGCGGTGGGCGCGGCCATCCAGGCCGGCGTGCTGAAGGGCCAGGTAAAGGACCTGCTGCTCCTCGACGTGACCCCGCTGTCGCTCGGCATCGAGACCTTGGGCGGAGTCATGACCCGCCTCATCGAGCGCAACACCACCATCCCCACCCGGAAGTCCGAGATCTTCTCGACCGCCAGCGACGGTCAGACCTCGGTGGAGGTGCACGTGCTGCAAGGCGAGCGCGAGATGGCGCGCGACAACCGCACCTTGGGCAAGTTCATGCTCGACGGCATCCCGCCCGCGCCACGCGGCGTGCCCCAGATCGAGGTGACCTTCGACATCGACGCCAACGGCATCGTGAACGTGACGGCCAAGGACCGCGCCACCGGCCGGGAGCAGCACATCACCATCACCTCGTCCTCGGGCCTGACCAAGGACGAGGTCAACAAGAAGGTCAGCGAGGCCAAGCAGTACGAGGCCGAGGACAAGAAACGCCGCGAGGAGATCGAGATCCGCAACCGGGGCGATCAGCTCGCCTACCAGACCGAGAAGACCCTGCGCGAGTACCGCGAGAAACTCCCCGGTGACGTGGTGTCCTCCATCGAGGGCAAGCTCAAGGACCTCAAGGAGGCGCTGTCCTCGCAGGACGCGGATCGCATCCGCCGCGCCTCGGACGAGCTGATGCAGGCCTCCACCAAGATGGGCGAGGTGCTGTACAAGAGCGCCGCGGGCGCGGGTGCGGGCGCCGGCGGCTACGCTCCTCCCCCGCCCCCGGCTGGTGACAACCCGGCGGGCAAGGCGCCGGACGGTGACGTGATCGACGCCGAATTCAAGGAAAAGAACTGAGCCACCGCCTTCGCCTGACCGTACATCACAAACACCAGAATTCGGTTGAGCCATTGTTGAACTTTCAGCGGCGCGGCGCGCAAGGCGGGTCCTCCATGCAGCGGAGCCGGCTCTGCGGCGAGCAGTCAAGAGGAGCCGCAGTTAAGCAGCCGCGCCGAAGCGAACATTGTCGGGAAAATAGTGAGGTTCGGTCAGCACCTTCGCTCCTTGTGCGCCACTCTAGCACCTGGTAATGTAGATACCGGGGCGGTCGAGGAGCGCACCGGGTGAGCATCTCCCCCAAACCGAGCTATCAAGGCCCGCCGGGAACCAACCGCGTGCTGGTGGTGGACGACGAGGAGATCATCCGCGTCGTCCTGGCGGACATCCTGGCGGCCGAGTTCTCGCATGCCGAGGTGGGCTCGGCGGAGGAGGCCATGCCCTTCCTGCGGGAGACGCCCCCCGACGTCATGCTGGTGGACAAGAACCTCCCCGGCATGTCCGGGCTCGAGCTGTTGGGGACGGTCAAGGTCCACCTCCCGGCTTGTGAGGTGATCGTCATCTCGGGGTACGCCTCGCTGGAGAGTGCCATCGAGGCGCTGCGCCTGGGCGCGTTCGATTACCTGATGAAGCCCTTCGACGACATCCAGCTCGTGCTGGAGAAGGTACGCCGGGCCGCCGAGAAGAAAGAGCTGGAGGTCGAGCGCCGCCGGTTGATGGAGCAGCTGCTCGCCTCCAACCAGGAATTGCTGCGCGCCCAGGATCGCTTGCGCCAGGACTACATGGAGACCCTGGCCGGCATGATCACCGCGCTGGAGGCGCGGGACGCGTACACCCGTGGCCACTCCGACCGGGTGGCCGAGTACTCGGCGGCCATCGGCCAGGAGCTGGGCCTGCCGCGCAACGAGCTTGCGGAGCTGGTGGACGGGGCGCGGCTGCACGACCTGGGGAAGATCGGCATCCGCGAGGACGTGCTCAACAAGCCGGGCCGGCTCACCGACGAGGAGTACCGCCACATCATGACCCACCCCGCGGTGGGCGCCGACATCCTGGACAAGATGGCCTCGCACCGGCACCTGGTGCCCTACCTGCGCTTCCACCACGAGCGCATCGACGGCAAGGGGTACCCCGACAGCCTGGAGGGCTCAAAGATCCCCCTGGGCGCGCGTATCATCGCGGTGGCCGACACCTTCGATGCCATGACCTCGCAGCGGCCCTACCGCAAGCCGCGCGGCGCCGAGGAGGCGCTCAGGATCATCCGCGAGGTGGCCGGCACCCAGCTGGACCCGCTGGTGGTCGGGGCTTTCTTGGCGACCCGGATGCGCGGCGCGAAGCGCACGCCGGCGTGATCAGCGCCAGTCCTTGCTGATGGTGATGGTCTGTCCCGGGAGGATGTTCACCGTCTCGGTCACGTCCTTACCGAGCGGGCCGTTCACCAGGCGGACCTGGTGGAATCCCTCCAGCAGCGGGATGGCCCGCATGGGCGTCTTGTCCACGAACTTGCCGTCCACGTGGACCTCCGCCCAGGGCTCCACCACCACCCGCAGCTTGCCTTCCTCGAAGACCACCTGTTTCACCAGGTGCTGGCCGGGAGAGAGGTTGAGTGAGAGCGTCCGGCTGGTGCCCGGGCGGGCCACCACCTTGAGCTGCTGGCGTCCCGCGGGGAGCGGCACTCGCTGCACGGAACCGGTTCCCAGGAGCTTTTTGCCCAGATGGATCTCAGAGGGCGGGCTGGTGCTGAGGCTCAGGTAGGCCAGGCGAGTGTCCGGCGGTGGGGGGACGGCCTTCTCCGCGTCGGTCAGGAGGGCCACACTCCCCGCGTCGGGAGCGGCAGGTGCATTCGGTTCCGCTCCTGGTCCGGACGAGCCCGCGTCCGGCGGGCCGGCCACGGCTTCCCCCGGCTCCCGGGCGGGGGGCGCCACCACGGGGCCGGCGTCCGCATCACCGTCGCCCCGTTCGTCCGGTCCCAGAAGGTAGGAGACCGCAAAGAAACCGCCGGCCGCCGCCATCAGGAGCGCGACGGTGGAGAGGACGAGGGCCCGCTGCCGCCGGGACGTCCGGGGAGGCGGCGGAACGGAGCGGGATCCGGTCACGGGGGTCGTTGTCTTTTCCACAGGCGCTGGCCGGCTGCGCGAGACGAGGAGGTTGCGGGTGTCGCCGCCGCCTCGTTCGGGCGAGGGAAGGTCCAGCCCGGGGGCGTAGGCCGCCGTGCGCTCCAGCGCCGCCGAGGGCTCGCGCACCCCGGGGAGCTGGCTCATGCGCCGCTCGGTGCTCCCGGCGCCGGTGCGCCGCTCGACCTCGGCCCCACCGAACATCTCGCCCATGTAGGCGGCCACGTGGGCCAGCGAGGCCGGCAGGGCACACTCCAGCATGACCTGCTCGATGGCGAGCTGCATCTCCAAGGCGGTCTGGAAGCGCTGTTCCGGCTCTCGCGCCACCGCTCGCAACACCAGCCCCTCGACCTCGCGCGGGATCTTCTCGTCCAGCCGGCGCGGCGGCGGCACCTCGCACTGGAGCACCGCGTCCAGGGTCGCCATCTCGCTGTTGCGCTTGAACAGCCGGCGGGCGGTGACCATCTCGTACATCACCACGCCCAGGGAGAAGATATCGACCCGGCCATCGATCTCGCGGCCGCGCACCTGCTCGGGCGCCATGTAGGCGTACTTGCCCTTGAGCACCCCGGAGCGGGTCTTGGAGGCCATGTGCGTGGCCTTGGCGATGCCGAAGTCCACGATCTTCACCGCGCCCTCGAAGGTCACCAGGATGTTCTGCGGGCTGATGTCACGGTGCACGATGCCGGCGGGCTGCCCGTCGGGGTTCTTCCAGGTGTGGGCGTAGTGCAGGCCCTGGCAGCACTCGGCGACGATCCGCAGCACCAGGTTGAGCGGGATGAAGCGGCGCCGGTCGATGTTGGCGAGCAACAGCTCGCGCAGGTCCCGGCCGTTCACGAACTCCATGGCGATGTAGTAGGTGCCCTCGATGCAGCCCAGGTCGTAGGTCTGGGCGATGTTGGGGTGGGTGAAGCCGGCCGCGATCTTGCCCTCGCCGAGGAACATGTCCACCAGGGCCGCGTCGTCGGAGAAACACTCCAGGATGGTCTTGATCACCACCCTTTTGCGAAACCCCGAGATGCCGCGC
Organism: uncultured Myxococcales bacterium; assembly: GCA_964561025.1. GTDB lineage: Bacteria > Myxococcota > B64-G9 > B64-G9 > B64-G9 > JAAZNF01. Next base: position 17,734 of record CAZLNM010000031.1, on the reverse strand, counting down.
TGCTCGGCGAGCCAGATCTCCCCCATGCCACCGGTGGCGAGCCGCCGGAGCAAGGTATAGGAGCCGAATTCGGCGCCCGCCTCCAACGAACGCATGGGCCGGGCCTTTCTTCGCGCTCAAAACATATCAGAGCATCCGCGAGCTTGACAAGAAAACGCCGCTCCTCTAATCCGCTGACGTGGGCGGTATTCGCTCACCGGGTCTTGCCATCGAACCCATCCTCGGCAAGGAGCTTTTGATATGTCGCGCGATCTGCTGATTCGTTCCGGCCGGGTCTTCGACGGTCGTGGCTTTCGCCGGGCCGACCTGCTCCTCTCCGCGGGTCGGATCCAACGCTGGCTCCGCCCCGGAAAGCGCCGGCATGCCGAGGCCTCCACGGTGCTCGACGCCGCCGGCTGCCTGGTGTTGCCCGGCGCCGTGGATCCCCACGTCCACTTCGAGCTCGAGGTGGGCGGCGGCCGGACCACCTGCGACGACTTCGCCTCGGGGAGCGCGAGCGCGGCGGCGGCGGGTGTCACCACCTTCATCGACTACACCGCGCCGGAGCCGGGCGAGGGCCCGCTCTCGGCCTTCCGGCGGCGCCGCGCCCGGGCCGACGGGAGAGTGTTCTGCGATTACTCCCTGCACAACGTGCTCATCGACTGGCGGCCCGGCTGGCGCCGCGAATTGGCCGCGCTGGCACGCGCGGGGGCGCCGTCGGTGAAGGTGTTCCTCATCTATCGCGAGCGGGGCTGGCAGTCGGACGAGGGGCGGCTGCTCGAGATCATGAGCGCCTGCGCAGCGCAGGGCTTGATCGTGTGCGTGCACGCCGAAAACGAGCCCCTGATCGAGCACTTCCGCCAGCGGGTGGAAACCCTCCCCCGCCGGCAGCGGCCGGGGGCCTCGGGGCTCGCCCTGTCGCGCCCGGCGTTGGTCGAGGAGATGGCCGCCGCCCAGGCCATCCTGCTGGCCGGGGCCACCGGCGCCCACCTGCACCTGGTGCACCTGTCGACCGCCGGGGCGGCCGCGCTGGTGGGGGCCGCGCGCCAGAGCGGGATCTTGGCGAGCGGCGAGACGTGCCCCCAGTACCTGGTGCTGGACCAGGACCGGCTGGCAGGCCGGGACGGGCACCGTTTCGCCTGCTGCCCTCCCCTGCGCGGAGAACCGGACCGCCGCGGCCTGTGGAGCGCGCTGAATGCCGGCATGTTGGACGCCCTGGCCACGGACCACTGCGCCTTCGATCTCGCGACCAAGGATGCCTGGGGTGGCCACCTCGAGCGCCTGGCCTTTGGACTTCCGGGGGTCGCGACCGCGCTGCGCCTGACCTTCACCCACGGCGTCCGGACTGGCCGCATCTCGGCGGCCCGCTGGGCGTTCCTCCACAGCGAGGGCCCGGCGCGCCGGTTCGGGTTGTACCCGCGCAAAGGGAGCCTGCTCCCCGGCGCGGACGCCGACGTGCTCCTGTGGGAGACGAATCACCACGAGGTACTACCGCCAACAGGGCCGGCGGATGGCTGCGACTTCTCGCCGTACGCCGGCATGACACTTCACGGCCGTCCCCGGGCGGTGCTGCTGCGCGGCCGGATCGTGTCGTGCGAAGGCCGTCTGGTGGCAACGCGCGCCTCCGGGAAGTTCGCGCTTCGCCGGCCCCCGCAACGGACGGGAAAGGGCTAGCGGCAGCCGCCGACCGGCCGGCAGTAGCGGCCGATGATGCAGCTCCCCACTTCGCAGCGCACCTGGAAGGTCAGGCAGTCGTTGTCGGTGTCGCAGGGCTGCTGGTTGAGCGCACAACGGTGGCTCTGCCGCCCGCAGGTGTTGGCTACGGTGAGACAATCGCTGTCCTTGGTGCAGCCCGGCGCCCAGCTCACCGAGGTGGGCTGGCACTCGTACCCCGAGGGGCAATCCGGATCGTCCTGGCAGGATACCCAGCAGAAGGTGCCGCCGGCGCCGCCGTCGTAGCACAGGTCGGCGGGATCGCCGCAGGGGCCCTTCGTCTTGTCGGTGCAGGTCGAGCAGATGGGATCGCAGCCGGGGGCGCAGAAGGGATCGGCGGGCTGGACGCAGGCCTGAGACACGACTTCCGCATCACGCATTGGAT
>CAZLNM010000031.1:0-15647 GCA_964561025.1 uncultured Myxococcales bacterium | reverse complement strand
AGGGCGCGGTTCATCGCGCGCTCGGCCTCCACGCAGGTGCGGGTGGCGGGATCGCACATGCGCCCGAACTCGCAGTACTGGTGGTTCTCGCAGCGGCCGGGCAGGCACTGCCCGTTTTCACAGACCTCGCGCCGGCCGAGATCGCAATCGGCGGTGTCGCGGCAACCGGCGCGGCACAAGCTGGTCTGGGTGTCGCACACCTTGCCCAGGTCGCACTGGACATCCTGCGAGCAGCGCCCCACGGCCATGCACTCGCCGCTGCCGGTGTCGCAGAAGGTGTTCGCCGGGCAGTCCGCGTTGGTGACGCAGCCGGTCTTGCGCTGGCAACTTCCGCTCGCGTTGCAGAACTCGCCCTCGGCGCAAGCCTGGTCGGTGGCGCACACGCAGCGGAAGGTCATGGTGTCGCAGCGCTCGAAGTCCTGACAGTCCCGGTCTCGCTTGCACTCGCCCTGGAAGGTGCTGCTCTTGTCGCACGCCGCAACCAGCGTAAGGAGCAGCACAAGGCAGCCGACGCGCGGCGGGTTCATGGCATCCTCCAGTAGGCGACCTCCAGCGTGGCGCCGGCCGGCGGGAGGTAGCTCCCGGGGAAGAAGATGGCGTTCTGGCCCTGCTCGTAGATCCAGTCCCCCTGGTTGCCTTCCATGCGCGAGAGCTTGTGCCCGCAACGGTGAGAGGCGGAGCACACGCTGCCGGCGGCGCAATCGGTGGCCCGTTCGCAGGTGGGATCGGCGTCGGTCACCACCAGCACTTCAATGGTGGCGGGCTGCGGCGTGGTGGTGAGGTAGAACTTGCGGTGCAGCCCGGCCGCGTTGATGCCGAGATCGGCCACGATGGGACCGTAATCCGGCTCGCAGATGGAGTGGAAGTACCCGCCGGTGGCCTCCTGCACTTGAAGGTAGCGCTCGCCCGCCTCGGCGCCCACGCCCAGGAACGGTTCGGAGCAATCACGCCCACAGCCGCAGGGACGGTCGCCCACGATGGCGGAGAGGTTCACCCGGTTCTCGTTGCCGGCACCCTTGTGGTGTTCCAGCAGCCGGCCGTAGTAGCGCGGCAGGCCGATGGAATGATCGTCCTCGTCGGAGACCACGATCACGAACAGCGCCGCGTCTTGGCGGAAGAAACCCTGGTTGGCGCCGGCGGCCAGTTCGGGCGAGAGCGCCAGGGCCACCGCGTCCAGGCCGCGCTCGGTTCGGCTCTCGGTGAGTGGCAACCTCACGTTGGCGGCGAACACCGCCTTGGGATCGGCCGTGCGCGAGTCGATGATCTTGACCGTGCCCTGGAGCTTGCCCGACTGGGTGGGATCCTCGGTGTCGGTCGAGATCACCCCGATGTGGAAGTCGGCGCCGGAGTCCTGCAGCGCGTCCATGAAGAGATCGAACTTGTCGCCGAGCTTTTGCTGCTCCTCCAGCATGGAGCCGCTGTTGTCCACCACCCACAGGATGTCCACCACCGGGAGCTTCGCCTGCTCGAACGTGTCCACCTGGAGCAGGCTGGGAGTGAAGCGCACGTCGTCGCAGCCCGCGCCGAGAGCCCCCAGAGCCAGGACGGCCGCGAGCGGAAGGAAGCCGCGAGGTTTCATGCAACGTCTCCGTTCCGGTCAGGGTTGGCAGTGGAAGCCTTCCAGCAGGCCGCAGGCCTTGCCCACCGTGCACCAGCCGTAGCTCTGGCCGGATTCCTTCTCGCACACGATGGGCTTGCAGTCGTTGTTGGACATGCAGTGCTTGAAGCTCACCGTGCAGATGTTGCAGTCGGAGTTCTGGGTGCAGGGCACGTCGATGCCGCTCATGGCCAGGGCCACGCACTTCTTGGTCATGGGGCCGCAGGTGTCGCCCATCAGGCAGGTGTTGGCCGGGCAGGGGTTCGAGGTGTCGTGGCACGGGCAGTAGGACTTGTCGCTCTCCGGGTCCTTGATGCACGGGATGCCGCCGGGGCAGGTGTGGGTGGAGGTGCAGTCGTCGTTCTGGTCCACCACCGAGATGGTGTTGCAGGAGAAGCCGTTGGGACAGCGCTGGCCGCCGGAGCAGTCCACCCCGCAGTACTGGGTGTCGTCGGTGGTGGAGTAGGGATAGGCCTGGTCGAAGGCGTCCCCCACGTACGGGTAGAGCAGGCAGGGGTTGTCGCGGCTGCCGCACATGTCGAGGCCCTTGCAGGCCTTGCAGTACGGGGTGGCCGCGCTGGAGGCGTTGGTGCAGGTGCCGTTGTTGCAGTACTCCAAGAACCCACAGAAGGAGTCGTCCTGGCACACCCCGGCCGCGCACTGGCCACCCACGCAGGAAGCGCGCATGGGGCAGTCGCCGTAGTCCTCGCAGCCGGCCACGCACACCCCGCCGGTGCAGATCTGGCCCAGCGGGCACTGGAACTTCGTCACGCAGGTGCCGTTGTTCTTGCAGCTCTTGCTGCCGGTGTCGCAGAACTGGCCGGCCGGGCAGTCCTGGTTGTCGAAGCAGCCGCTGCTGGGCTGGCAGTAGCCCGAGGCGTTGCAGATCTCGCCGGTGGGGCAGCCGCAGCTCTCGGTGCACAGGCACTCGCCGCTGGCGGAATCGCAGCGCTTGCAGGCGCCGCACTCCATGTCGCTCTTGCAGCCGGTGTACACCTGGCAGGTGCCGTCCGGCATGCACTTCTCGCCCGCCGCCAGGCACGCCGCGTCCGAGATGCAGCGGCAGGTCTTGGTGTAGATGTCGCACTTGAAATTCTGGCCGCAGTCGCCGTCCTTGGAGCAGCCGACCTTCTCCGAGCCGCCACCGCACCCCGCGGCCAGCAGAGCCACCACGCTACACAGGACAAGATACTTCATGGCAGACCTCGCCTTTTTCTCAGGGGTTGAACTTGCAACCGCCGGCACAGGAGTACACCACCTGGATGACCGAACCGCCCAGCGGGTAGTAGTTGCCCTCGAAGGACACCACGTAGCGCGTCTCGCTGCCCACGCTGGGCGTCTCCAGCACCCAGCCGGAGGTGTAGTCGTAGTTGATGGCCATGCCGTCGCAGCGGCCGGCCAGCCCGCACTCGCGGGTGCAGTCGGAGGTCTTGGTGCACTGGGCCGAGGTGGGCGCGTACACCGTCACGTGGATGTCGGCACCCGGGTTGTTGGGATCGTAGGCCGGGATCTGGGTGAGCGTGAACTCCTTCTGCGGGTGCAGGTAGCTCACCTCGATGGTGGCTCCCGGCGGCGGCACGTAGCCCCCGGCGAAGAACACGCTGCCGTTCTCGAAGGTCCAGCCGTTCTGGTAGTCGCGCGGGACGGGCGTCCCGTTGACCTTTACGTTGATGGTGCTGTCCTCGGGCTGCGGATCGGACAGCGTGAAGCGCCGGTCCAACCCGGCCACGGTGAGGCCGAGCTGGTTCAGCGTCGCGCTCCAGTCGGCGGCGCAGATCGAGCCGATGCTGCCGCCCACCTGCTGCACCAGCTCGTGGTAGCGGCGCCCCACCACCGCCGCGCCGGTCTGGGGGTTCTGGCAGCCATCGGGTTCGTCGCCCACGATGGCGCCGCTCACCACCCGGTTCTCGTTGCCGACGCCCTTCTGCTGCTCGAAGAAGCGCTGGTAGAAGCTGATCTTGTTGAAGGAGTGATCGTCCTCATCCGAGACGAAGATCACCGCCAGCGAGGCCCCCGGGCGCAAGAAGCCGGCGTTGACGCCCGAGATCAGCGGCTCGGTCAGCGCGGTCCAGGCGGCCATCAGGCCCTGCTCGTTGCCGGCGCCGGTGGTGCCCACCCGGATGTTCGCCTGGAACTGGGCCTTGGCGTCCGGCCCGCGCTGGATGATCTTGGGGTTGCCCAGGAACTGGCCCTTGTGGCTCGCCTGGTCCATGTCGGTGGAGATGACCGCGATCTGGTAGTCGACGTTCGAGCTTTCGATGATGCCGATGAAGGAGTCGAAGTTGTTGGCCAGGTTGTTCTGCTCCTGCGCCATGCTGGGCGAGTTGTCCACCACCCACAGGATGTCGATCATGGCCGCGGCCTTCTGGGTGAAGGTGTCCTTCTGGACCTCCCCTTCAGGAAAGAAGAGATCGTAGTGCTGGGTCACCTTGTGCAACCGGGTCTCGTCGCAGCCGGCCATCAGCCAGGCGGCGGCGAACAACCCCACCCCGAGCGAAATGCCATTCCGGATCATGCCCGCTTCTCCTTCCTGCCGGCACCGCGCCCGTCGGCGCGCCGGCGCAAGAACAAAAGGCAAACCAGCCAGGCTCCCGCGCCGCCCGCGCCCGCTCCGGCGCAGCGGCAACCACCCTCATCGTCTCCCGTGGTGCTGCCGTCGCACTTGGTGGCGGATTTCCCGGGAGGGTATATCTCACACAGGCACTGGAAGTCGTCCGTGTCGGGATCGCGCTTGAGCGTCTCGCCCGTGTTGGCGGTGGGGTACATGGTGGCCTGGGCGTCGGTCGAGTGATCGAGCCCGACCGCGTGCCCCAGCTCGTGCACCAGCGCGTTCTGGATGTCGATGTCCACCGCCGGTGACTGGGGCACGGTGAAGTGGAAGTACTGGTCGTTGAACTCGATGTCCGCGTCCACGATCTGCCCGGTGTCGCGGTCGTAGGTGGTGGTGGTGAGCGCGATGGAGCTGCGGTCCCGCCCGCCCCAGTCCGCCTGGAAGATGAGCAGGTTGATGTTGTTGTTCCAGTTTTCCTGATCGAAGCCCAGGTCGGTCCGGTCGGTGAGCCCGGCGTCGACGAGCTCGAGATCGGTGCAGGCGTTGCGCCAGGCCTGGTAGGAGGCGCGCACCGCGTTGTAGCAGTTGTCCGCGGGCTGCACGTCCAGCGAGCAGGTGCGGTGGAGAAAGAAGTTCACCTTGCGCTTGTTCCACCACAAGCACACCTTGTCATTTTGCGGATCCCGGCTGCGGGAGCAGGCCGCGGCCGGCTCGGCCCAGGCCGAAAGCGCCACTTCCAGGGCCAGCAGGAAAGCCAGTGCCTTCATGGCCGGCCTCCCGCCTTGCGCCGCTCGATGACGCGCCGCAGCTCGCTCGGTTCGACGCGGATGGGCTCGTCATCGCCACCGACGAGTCGCAAGTCATCGAGCTTCTGCTCCAGGAGGTCTCGGCCATCCTCGCTCGACACCCGGAACGCGCCCTGGCACATCCCGACCACCCTCCAGCCCTCCACTCCGCGCTCGAGGAACAAGACCACTCGCTCTTTTTCCGCGAACACGGGAAAACCGTGGGCCTTCTGGGCCCATTTTCCCACCGCCCCGCCCGGCTGCTCGATGGCGAGGGACATCTCCCCCGTCCCCAGCCACTCCTCCTCGACGGCGAAGGTGTAGCGGGTATAGATGCGCTGGCCGCGCCAGTATGACTCGGGCTCCCCGGCGAGCCGCACCGTCACCACCCGCTCGGCTCGCGCCGCCAGATCGTCGAGGGACAGGCGGACCGCCAAGGAGGCCGCCGCGGGTAGAGCCAGGGACAGGGCCAGCACCACGGAAAAAGGCCAGAGGAATCGGTTGGGTTTCATGCGGGCATACTAGTCCCGCTTTGAAAACCAGGTCAAGATGCCCGGTCTGGCCGACCCGCCGCACGCCACAGGCGAACCCCGTCCTTGCCCCCGGGCCACAGGACGCGGTGGAGCTGGACCTGGACGCGGCTGTGCAGCGGGAGCGAGCGCGCCGAAAGCACCCACTCGGCGAGCCGGCCGGGCAAAAGCGTCGGGCTCGCCGGGGAGAAGAGCACCGTCACCCCTCGCGCCACCCTGTGGCGAGCGAGAAAGCGCCTGGCCCACGCGAAGTCCCGCTGGTCCGAGATGACGAACTTCAGCTCGTCTCCGGCGCGCAGCCGGGCGAGGTTCGAGCGCAGGTTGCGCCGGCTCTCGCCGCTGCCCGGGCACTTCACGTCCAGGATGACGCGCACGCCCCGCGCCACGCCGCCGATGTCGAGGCTCCCGTTCGTCTCGAGCAGGACTTCGAACCCTTCCCCGCGTAACGCCCGGAGCAGGCGCCGCGTGGCGGGCTGGAGGAGCGGCTCGCCGCCCGTCACGATGGCGAGACGCACGCCGGCGCGGCGCACCCGGGCGAGCACCTCCGAGAGGGGTAGTTCCTGCCCGCCGCTCCGGGCGTAGCGGGTGTCGCAGAAGCGGCAGCGAAGGTTGCAGCCCGCAAGGCGCACGAAGACGGCCGGGCGGCCGGCGTGGGTGGTCTCCCCGGCGATGGAGCGGAAGATCTCGCAGACCGAGAGCGGCGGGTCAGGCTTCTTCATGGTACACGGCCGCGGAGCCCTCGGTCTCCCACACGGTGACCCGGAGCAAGCGCACCCCGCCGCGGGCGAGCCGGGGCTTGAGCCGCTCGTACACGATGCGCGCCAGGTTCTCGCTGGAGGGGTTGACATGCTCGAACTCGGGCAATCCGTTGAGGTCGGTGTGGTCGAACGAGGCCGTGGCCTCCTTGAGCATCTGGCGGAAGATGGAGAAGTCCACCACCATGCCCAGGCCGTCGAGCTCCTCGCGGCCCGCCGTGGCCTCGATGCGCCAGTTGTGGCCATGGAGCTTCTCGCACTTTCCCTGGTGGCCGCGCAAGCGGTGCGAGGCCGAGATGGTCGTCTGCACGCTGACTTCGAACATCGTCGTCCCTCAGGCCACGGCCACGTCGAAGGCCGGCGGGTGTTCGAGGTGCTTCTTCACGGCGCACTTCTGCGCCGAACGCACGATGGAGGCGTGGTGCTCCGCTCCCACCCCGGCCGGCAAGCGGATGCGCATGCGCACGGTGCCGATCAGGCCCGTGTCGGGATCCACCTCGTGCTCCTGCCGGATCTCCAGCCCCTCGGTCGGCAGCGAGCGCGCCTTCAGATAGCCGAGCACGTAGATGCCGGCGCAGGCTCCCAGCGAGGCGAGGAACAGCGCAAAAGGCGTGGGCGCTGAGCCGTCCCCTCCCCCGCCCGCGGGCTGATCGGTGTGCACGGTGAATTCGCCGACCTTGGCGTCGACCTTCAGGCCACCGGGAAAAGTCACGATGACATCAGACATGAAGCACCTCCTTGAAACGAAGCCTGTACCATCCCAAACGTGCGCCTCACCGCGCTGGCTCTGATGACCCCGCGGCCGGCCACGCCAGAAGGGTGACCCGGCCGGGAACATCCAGTGTCTTGCAAGGTATGCCCAGATCCCGTTGGCGTCAATCGTTGGCGGCCGGCACCAGCTCGAGCACGGTCACCTCCGGCGGGCACAGAAAGCGCACCTTGGGCGCCGGAGCAGGCTCCAGGCCGAGGCCCCGGTTGACGTAGAGGTAGCGGCCCGGCGCCAGGGGATAGAGCCCGGCCTGGTAGCGCCGGCCGTGGCGCGCCAGCGTGATCAAGGCGCCGATGAAGGGCAGGCGCACCTGCCCGCCGTGGGTGTGGCCGCAGAGCTGCAGCGCGAAGGCCTCGGCGCCGGGCGACTCGGCCAGGCTGGGTTCGTGGTACAGCAAGATGGCCGGCACCCCCGGCTGCACCTGGGCGGCGAGCTGCGGCAACCACTCGTCGCAATCGAAGTAGTCGAAGGTATGCCGCATCCCGAACACCTGCAGCGCGGCGTCTCTCCGGGTGAACACCACCCCGGTCCCGTCGAGCACCTGGACCCCGGCCCGCGAAAGGGCGTCCAGCGAGCCGCCATCGCCGATGGCGCCATCGAAGTTCCCGCCCACCGCGAACACCGCCCCCTCGCCGGCGATGGCGACCAGCCGTTCCCCGAGGCGCTCGAGGACCGGCAGGTCCTGCTCGTCGTTGAGGTAGTCTCCGGTGAGCGCGATGAGGTCGGGCGCCGCCTCCTGGACCAACGAAAGCGCGCGCGCCAGCCGCTCCTCCCGGCCGTCCAGGTGCAGGTCGGAGAGCTGGACCAACCGCAAGGGGGCCGAGAGCCCGGCGATGGGCACCTCGAGCCGCGCAAGCCGCGGGTAGGCGGGTTCGAAGAAAAAGCCCCAGGCGAGGCAGCCCAGACCGGCCAGCGTCAACCCGGTGAGCGTCCAGCGCACGACCGGAGATGGGCCGGGCGGCGGCGTCAGCCCGTCTTTCACACTTCGCCTCTCTTGCCGGCGCCACCGCCAATACCGGAGCCAGGAGCGCAACGTAAAGCACACCACACCGGCGCACCCGGCCAGGAAGGCCACGACCAGAAAAAACTCATGGATGTGCTGCACGCGCGCTCCCGCAGTTGGTTCGACTCCGCCAACGACTCTGCCCGAATTCATATAACACAGCAAGGGACTCGCCACTTGCCCCCAGAGAAGATGCTCCGGAAAAATCTATAAAAATTCCCAAAAACCGCAGCTAGTAAGCGAAAAGGCAGGAGCCAGAAATTCACAGACGAGCAAACTTGACCCGATACCGAACTTTTCCTAGCAAGAAGGCTTTTTCCCCCTTTCTTCTTTATTGGCAGGTTTTCTTGGAGCCTTTTTGCTGGCAGCAGGTATTTTTTCCCGACACGTCCCGCTTGACTGGGGCGAATTCCCCTTCTAGGTTCAAGCTGTCCCCGGGGGCCGGGAGATGACCGTGGACGACATCTGGTTCATCCACTCGAATCGTTTTGACGAGATCGCGTACCCGGCGGAGTGCCCCTTTCGCACCGAGCGCGCCGGGGCCGCCCTGGCCACCGTCCGGCGCCTCGGCCTGCTCGATGAAAAACGCGCGCTGATCGAGCCGCCGCCGGCCAGCCTCGAGGAGCTGCGCCGCCTGCACACGCCCGCCTACCTGGAGGCGCTCCAGCGCGCCGAGGCCGGCCGGGTGGACGAGAGCGCCCTGTGGGCCGGGCTGGGGACGCCGGAGACCCCGATCTTCCCCGGCATGTTCGAGTACGCGGCGCTGGCCGCGGGCGCCACGCTGTTCGCGGCGCGCGCGGTGGCCGAGGGACGGGTGCGGGCGGCGTTCCAACCGTCCGGCGGCTTCCACCACGCCCACGCCGACCGGGCCGCGGGGTTCTGCTACCTCAACGACGTGGCGCTGGCCTGCGACGAGCTTTCGCGTCAGGGAAAGCGGGTGCTGTTTCTGGATCTCGACGTCCACCACTGCGACGGGGTGCAGGAGTTCTTCTACGCCCGGCGCGACGTCATGACCATCTCCCTGCACCAGTCCGGCAAGACGCTCTTTCCGTACACCGGCTTCGAGGACGACATCGGCGAGGGAGACGGCGAGGGCTTTTCGGTCAACGTCCCCTTGCCGCCGCAAACCGACGACACAGCCTACCTGCGAGCCTTCGAGAAGGTGGTGTGGCCGCTCATCGGCGCCTTCGACCCCGACGTCCTGATCGTCGAGTGGGGCATGGACACGCTGACGCAGGACCCGCTGGCGCAGCTCCAGCTCACCAACAATACGCCCGCGGCCATCGCCCGCCGCCTCATGACACTCGAGAAACCCACCGTGCACACCGGCGGCGGCGGCTACCACGTGGAGAACACCTCCCGGGGCTGGGCCCTGCTGTGGGCCGAGTGGACCGGGGCCGACACCGGCGAGGACCTGGCCGCGGGGCTCGGCGGCGTCATGCTCGGCACCGGCGACTGGCTGGGCGGGCTTCGCGACCGGCCCCACTCGCTCGACGGGGAGGCGCGCGCCCCGGTGGACGCCGAGGTGGACGCGGTCATCGCCCACGTGATGCGCGTCGTCTTTCCCCACCACGGGTTGAGCCCCCGATGAGCCCCTCGCCGGCCGGGCCGCTCCTCTGCCGGACGCTGTCGCGCCGGGATCTGGACATGCCCGAGGTCCGGCGCCACGCCCGGGAGCTTTTACGCCTCACGCGCCGCCTGTGGTTGCGCGGAATTCCCGTGGCGCAAAACGGCGTGCTGCGCCGCCGCATTCGCATCCGCTGGAACAAGCTTTGGGAGTACGCCCGCTCCCTGGCCGTCGGCGGCTTCACGCCTGACATGAACGTCCTCGACATCGGCGGCGCGGGCACGGTGCCGATCTTCTGGTTGGCGCGCCTCGGCTGCCGGGTGACGAGCTGCGACATCGACGAGGGGCTGTGCCGCCACACCGGGGAGGTGGCCCGGCGCCTCGCCTGGCCGCTCGAGTGCCGGCCGCTGGATCTCTCGCGAGAGGACCCGCCGCCCGAGTGGACCGGCCGCTTCGCGCGCGCGATCTCGTTTTGCGTCATCGAGCACGTCCCCGAGGAGCGGCGCGAACGATTGCTCACGGCCGTCGCCCGGACGCTGGCCCCCGGCGGGCAGCTCCACCTCACCTTCGACTTCGGCCTCGAGGCCCCGGAGCCGGGCGCCCTGCGCACGGCCGACGAGGTCCTCGCTCTCGCGCGCTCGAGCGGGCTGGCCTTCCTGGGGCCGGAGGGGTTCGAAGACACCGGGGAACGCTTCGCCCTGGATCGGCGCCACCCCGGGCGCAGCTACACCTTCGGCTCGCTGTTCTTGAGGAAGCCCCTCGCCGCAACGGTTTGACTCTTCTCGAAAAATCGTGGTACGAACGGGCTTCAACGGCCCAGGGAACACCGACATGACCTCGCCCATCAAGGTGTTGCTGGTCGAAGCCTCGCCCGACGTCGCCCGGACGGTGGCCGAGGCCCTGACTGCCTCCGCCGAGGGGCGTCATGACCTCACCTGGGTCGACAGCCTGGAGCGGGGTCTCGAGAGCTTGCGCGCGAGCGAACCGGACGTGATCCTGCTCGGCGCCAAGCTCCCCGACGCCAGCGGCGCGCAGGCATTGAACGCGCTGCGGGCCCAGGCCACCGGCGTGCCGGTGGTGATCGTCGCCGGCTACGCGGAGGAGAAGCTCGCCAATTCGCTTGTCGAACGCGGCGCCCAGGACTACCAGATCCTGGAGCAGATCGAGTTCGGCGGGCTGCTGCACGCCATCCGCCACGCCGTGGCGCAAAACCAGCTCGCTCGCCAGCTCGCCGATCTCAGAGAACGGATGGAGAAGACCCTCTCCGCCCTGGATCTCGCCGTGTTCCTGCTGGAGCCGACGGGGCGGGCGGTGCAGGGCTGCAACTTCACCGCGGAGAAGATCTTCGGCCTGGCCCGGGAGGAGATGCTGGGCCGCTCGCTGGAGCAGTTTTTCCCCGATCGCGCGGCGTACCGCGAATTCGAGGGCGAACTCCAGGCCGCCATCGAGAGCATCGGCTACTTCCGGGCCGAGACCTCGCTGCGACGGGCCATGGGAGAGCTCTTTCCCGCCGCCTGCTCGGCGCGGCAGATCGGCCAGGCCAAGGAGCCGGGCGTGGTGCTGCTCGCCATCGAGGACATCGGCGATCGCGAACGGCTCCGCCGCGAAGCGCGCGCCCGGCACCGCCTGGCCCTGGAGTTCGCCTCGGCGTGCCTTGCGGCCCAGGATGAGGAGGGGTTGCTGCGCGAGGCGTGCCGGCTCGCGGTCGGCGAGGGCGGGTACCCGGCCGCGTTCGCCGGCCGGATCGACGCCGCTGCGGCGTTCTCGGTCAACGCCCAGGCGCTGCGCGGCCTGCTGGACGTGCCCGGCCCGCCCGTGTGGGTGGACGCGGCCCGCTCCGACGGCCCGCTGGCCGAGTGCCTGACCCGCCGCCAGCCGGTCGTCGGCGCCGATGTCCATCACAACCCGCGCCTGGCGCCGTATCGGGAGGAGGCCGCCGCCCGGGGATACCAGTCCATCCTGGCCCTCCCCATCGTCCAGGGGGAAGCGCCGCTCGGCGCCCTGGTCCTCCTGGGAGAGCGCCCCGATAGCTTTCCGCCGGAGGTGGTGAGCGATCTCGTGCCCCTGGGTCAGGCGCTGGCCATGGCCATGGCGGGCCTGCGCCAGCGCGCCGAGGAGCGGGGCCTGGCGGAGCGCTGCCGCCTCTCGGAGGAACGCTTCACCCGCATGGCCCGGGCGCTGCCCCTGGTGCTGTTCGTGAGCGATTTGCCCGAGCGCCGGCTGCGCTACCTGAGCCCGGCCTTCGCGCAGATCTTCGGCCGCTCGCCCGAGGGCCTGCTCGGCGAGCGCGACCCCTGGCGCGAGTCGATCCATCCCGAGGATCGCGAGCGGGTGATCGAGGAGCTCGAGAGCTTTGGCGAGGCCGCCTATGGCCTCACCTACCGCATCACCCGGCCGGACGGCGCGGTGCGCTTCATCCAGGAACGCGCCTTCCCCTCCCCACGGCCGGAAGGCCCGGAGCTTTTCGGCTACCTGGAGGACGTGACCGCCACGCGCCAGGCGGCGGCCGAGGAGGACGTCCGGCGGGAGCGGCGGCTGCGCGCGGAGAAGCTGGAGAGCGTGAGCCGTCTGGCGGAGGGGTTGGCCCGGCCCCTCTCGGCGCAGCTCGACGTGCTGGACCAGGCGCTGAAGGGGGCGCTCGAGCTGCTGCCCCTGGACCACCCGGCGGTCGAGGCGCTGCGGCCGGCGGGTGAAGCGCGGCGGGAGCTTCAGGCGCTCGGCCGGCGCCTGCTGTGCTTCGTGCGCCCCGGCGCGCGCGAACGCGCCTCGCTGGACCTCAACGCCATCCTGCGCGGCGCCCTGCAGGCCACCCGCAAGCTGCTCGGCGAGACGCGGCAGGTGACCTGGTACTGCCAGGATCCCCTGCCCTCCGTTGACGCCGCACCGGATCACCTCGAGCAGCTCGTCCTCGACCTGCTGCAGTTTGCGGCCCGGGCCAGCGCGCCCGACGCCGCCCTGGTCATCGAGAGCGACACCGCCACCATCGACAGCGATTTCTGCCGCGACCATCCCGGGGCCCAGCCGGGCGACTTCGTGCGCCTTGTGCTGCGCCTGCCGGGCGAGGTCGTCCCGGCACAGGCGCGCGAGCGGCTGTTCGAGCCCTTCGGATGGACGGAGGATTGCAGCGCAAGCGAGTCGCTGGCGTTGTTCTCGGCGCACGGGGTGGTGCGCCAGAACCGGGGGTTCATCATCAGCGATTTCCCGGAGGGCGGCGGGCTGGTGCTCCGGGTGCACCTCCCGGCCACCGATTCCGCCCGCATCACCCGGGCGGCGTCCGCCGACCCCGCGCAGCCGGCGCGGCGCACCGCGCTGATCGTCGAGGCCGACCCGGCCACCGCCGCCCTGATCCAACGCGCCCTGGAGAAGGAGAACTACTTCTGCCTGGTGGCCCACAGCGGCCCGGACGGGCTGGAGCTGGGAGTACCCTTGCTCGACCAGATCGAGCTACTGGTGGTCCAGAGCGATGCTTCGGGGATCTCGGGCCGAGAGGTGGCCCGGCGCCTGGCCCTGCGCAAGCAGGACCTGCGGGTGCTGTTCCTCACCCCCGAGGCGGCCGACACGCAGCCCGATGCCGCGGTCCCCCCCGGACATCACCTGCGAAAACCGTTCTCCACCCAGGCGCTGCGGCGCGCCCTGGCCGCCTTGCTCGAACCCGGCGCCGGCGAGCCCCGGTGACATTTTTCCTGTTGAAACCCGATCGAGTTCTGATATCCTCGCCCCGTCCCGGAAGTAGCGGAGCGGAGATGCGCCATGACCGATGAGGAACGCAACGCCCGGCCCGAATCGGCGCCGGATCTCACCTCCCTGGACGACGAGGCCACCGAGGCCGACTCCGATCGCACCGTCATCCAGGGCATCCCCAAGATCACCCCCTCCAGCGACAAGCGCCAGGCCTCGCTGATCGTCATCTCCGGCGGCTCCGCCGGGAAGATCTTCCGCCTGGGCCGCGAGCCCATGACGGTGGGCCGCGCCAAGGAGTGCGAGATCTCCATCGACGACGAGGGCATCTCGCGGCGCCACGCCCGGCTGCAACAGGACGGCTTCGGCAACGTGATGCTCGAGGACCTGAACAGCACCAACGGCACCTACGTCAACGGCACACGCATCAACCAGCAGGCCCTGCGCGACGGCGACAAGGTGCAGGTCGGCTCCATCACCATCCTCAAGTTCAGCTTCCAGGACTCGCTGGAGGAAGCCTTCCTGGAGAACCAGTACCGCCAGGCCAACTTCGACGCGCTGACCGGGCTGTACAACAAGAAGGTGCTGGTGGACCGGCTGCACAAGGAGTTCACCTTCTCGCTGCGCAACAACCGGCTGCTTTCGCTGGTGATGTTCGACCTCGATCACTTCAAGAAGATCAACGACACCCACGGCCACCCGGCCGGGGACTACGTGCTGAAGGCGCTGGCCCAGATCATGCTCCAGAACCTGCGCCAGGAGGACTTCCTGGCCCGCTTCGGCGGCGAGGAGTTCGTGCTCATGCTGCGCGACCTCGACGAGGTGCGCTGCCACACCCTGGCCGAGCGCCTGCGCCGCTCGGTGGAGAAGTTCCACTTCGAGTGGGAGAAGAAACGCATCCTGGTCACCATATCCATGGGCATCGCCACGCTGCGCGACGGGAACTTCCGCGACGCGGAGGACATGCTGCGGGTGGCCGATGAGTTCCTGTACAAGGCCAAGCGCGAGGGGCGCAACCGCGTGGCCAGCGTCGTCCGCTGATCCACCCAGACATCCGTTGGGGAGAGCGTCATGGCACCCACGCATTCCGGTACGATCGGCATGGTCGTGTTCATCGCCGTGCTGGTCCTGGGGCTCGGCTGGTTCGCCCGCTTGCTTTTCGTCCGGGCCCGCCTGCTCACCCTGGGCAAGAAAGAAAACCGCTTCGTCCCGGTGTGGGAGCGCATTCGCGGCGTGATCCTGTACGCGCTGCTGCAGCGCCGGCTGGTCAACGAGTTCTGGGCCGGCGTGATGCACGTGTTCATCTTCTGGGGCTTCTGCGTGGTGTCCATCAACACCTTGACCTTCGTGGCCGAGGGTTTCGTCGAGGGTTTCCACCTGCCCCTGCTGGGCCCGGAGCAGATGCTGGGCAAGCTGTACGGGCTGGCCAAGGACGTCTTCGAGGTGCTGGTGGTCGTGGGCCTGGCCATCGCCTTCTACCGGCGCCTGATCGTGCGGCCCAAGCGGCTCACCTACTCCTTCGAGGCCCACCTCATCCTGCTGTTCATCCTGACCCTCATGCTGACCGACTTCGTCATGTTCGGCATCAAGCTCAACGTGGGCATACTCCCGGCCGACTTCGCCCGCTGGGTGCCCGTCTCGGCGGCCGCCGGGCACTTGCTGCGCGACCTCTCCAGCGAGACGCAGCAGACGCTGTTCGCCGTCAACTACTGGCTCCACCTGGTGGTGCTGCTGGTGTTCCTCAACCTGCTGCCCACCTCCAAGCACTTCCACATCATCACCTCCATCCCCAACGTGTACTTCCAGCGTCTGCCCCCCAAGGCGGCGCTGACCCCCATCAACCTGGAGGACGAGAACGCCACCTCCTGGGGCCTGGCCCACATCCCGGATCTTTCCTGGAAACAGATCCTCGATAGCTGGAGCTGCACCGAGTGCGGGCGCTGCGAGAAGTTCTGCTGCGCCAAGCAGACCGACAAGCCCCTCACCCACAAGGGCATCAACCAGGATCTGAAACACCACATCTATGCCGAGGGCCCGGCCCACCTGGCCGAGCGCCGCCGGGCCGCCGCCGGCGCGGCCGCGGCGAGCGAGTCTTCCGAGGGCGCCGCGAGCTTCGCCCCCCGCCTCATCCCGGGCGACGTGATCTCGGAGGACACCCTGTGGGCCTGCACCACCTGCGGCTGGTGCGAGGAAGGCTGCCCGGTGCTGATCGAGAACATCCCCCGCATCATGGACATGCGCCGCTACCTGGTGCTCACCGAGTCGCGCTTCCCCAAGGAGGCCACCGGCGTCTTCAAGGGCATGGAGAACAACTCCAACCCCTGGGCCATCGCCTCCAACAAACGCCAGGACTGGGCCGAGGGACTCAGCGGCGTGCGCTGGATGTCCGAGGTCGAGGATCCCGCCAAGGTG
>CAZLNM010000030.1:0-45071 GCA_964561025.1 uncultured Myxococcales bacterium | reverse complement strand
GACACAGCTCGCGCGCCTCCACGTCCTGCCCGCCGACCAGGCACGCCTGCCCCGCCGCCGCGGGTGCGGTCGCCGCCAACCAGATGGCCCGGGCCACGTCGCGGCCGAACGCCAGGTTCATCCAGGCCTCTTTCAGGCCGATGCGCGCTGCCAGGCCCCGGTGAAGCGCGCGGAAGTACGGCAGCAGCTCGAGATCGCGCGGGCCGTAGATGGCACCAGGGCGCACGATGGCGATGGGGAGCCGCGCCTGGCGAGCCTTCGCTTCCGCCTCCGCGGCCAGCTTGCTCTCGCCGTACACGTCCACCGGGCGGGGCGGCTGGTCGTCGCGCACCGGCCGGCCGTCGACCCCGGGCCCCAGCGCCCCGGCGCTGGACACCACCACCACCCGCCGCGGCGGCTCGGACAGACGCAGACAGGCCTCGAGCACGTTGCGCACGCCCCCCTGGTTGACCTCGAAGAAGGCCCTCCGCGCGAGCGCCTTGGTGATGCCGGCCAGGTGCAGCACGATATCCACGCCAGCGAACTTTCGCGCGAGAACCTCCGGCGGCTCGGTGACGTCTCCGCCGACCCGCTCGAAGCGCGCCCCCGCCAGCCAGCGCGGGTCGGACGTGGGCCGCAGCAGCAGTACGAGCTCCAGGCCGGTCAGGCGCGAGAGGTATTCGGCCAGGTGGGAGCCCAGAAAGCCGGTGGCTCCGGTGATCAACACTCGCATGCTCGCGCTCCCCTGCCTATGCTTTGCCCTGGCGCCGCCACTCGCGGTACCAGGCCACGGTGCGCCGGATGGCCTCGTCGTACGGCACGCGCGGCGCGTACCCCAGCAGCGAGCGGGCCTTGGCAGAGTGGAAGCGAAAATCCCGTGCCACCAGCCCCACCCGGTAGCGGTGGATGGGCGGCGCCTCCCTGGCTCCGGCCAGCCGGAACACGCCGTCGACCACCCACGCCGCCGCCCGCGCCAGCCAGGCCGGCACGGAGCGGAAGCGGCCGGGAACGCCCAGCTCGCGGGCGATGGCCTCGAGGTGCTCGCGGATGGTGAGACGCACCTCGTCGGCCAGCACGAAGGTCTCCCCCGCCCCGGCCGGGCTCGCCGCCGCCAGCAGCATCCCCTCGGCCAGGTTCCGGGAGAACGAGAAGCAGGTGAGCGGCCGGCCGCCGTCGACCAGGGGCAAGCCGCCCGCCTCGATGGCGGGCGCCAGGTGGATGAAGCTGGTGGTGTCCCCGGGCCCGTGGATGATGGCCCCGGGCCGGATGATGGTGGTGTGCATGCCTTGTTGCGAATGGGCCGCTCGCACCAGCGCCTCGGCCTTCACCTTGGAGGCGCAGTAGCCGAAGGCGACGTTGTCTGCCGGTACGCTCTCGTCGCCATCGCGGTACCCGCGAAAGCGGTGCACCGCCAGCGAGCTCATGTGGACGAAGCGGCGCGCGCCGCCGCGCCGGGCGGCCTCCAGCATGTTCCCCGTCCCCTCGGCGTTGATGCGCATGAAATCATGGAAGCGCCCCCAGTCGCGCGCCAGCGCCGCCAGGTGAAACACCGTGCGCGCGCCCGAGCAGGGCTCGGCCAGCGAGACCGGATCGCACACATCTCCGAAAAACACCTCCACGCCCAACTCGTGGAGCGCCTCCACCGGGGTGCCGGGCAGGGCCAGCCCCCGCACCGCACAGCCGTGCGCGCGCAGGACACGGCACAGCTCGGAGCCGATGAAGCCGTTGGCCCCGGTGACCAGGACGGGCGAGAGAATATCCGCGAAGTCGGTCATGACAGATGACGGTACCACTCCACCGTCCGCCGCAGCCCCTCCTCGAACGGCACCCGCGGCCGGTAGCCGAGCAGCGCCTTGGCGCGGGCGCAGGAGAAGTGGAAGTCCTTCGACACCAGGGCGGTGCGGTAGTCGGTGATCGGTGGCGGGTTCTTGGCGCGAAACAGGCGGAACACCCACTCGGCCATGCAGCCAGCGGCGCGGGCCACCGGCACCGGGAAGGAAAGGCTGCGCCGCGGGTTCTGGAACATGCGCAGCAGCACCTCGATGTACCCCGCCCAGGTGACGCGGAGGTCATCGGTGAGGATGAGGGTGCGCCCGGCCGCGACCGGTTGTAGCCCCGCCGTCAGGATGCCCTCGACTAGGTTCTCCACGTAGGAATAACAGAAGACCCGCCGTCCGCCGGCCACGTGGGCCCAGCGGCCCCGCTCCAATACCGGGGCCATGTGGACGAACGCCGTGGTATCGCCCGGCCCGTGCACCACCACGCCCGGCCGCAGGATGGTCGTCTCCAACCAGCCCTCTCGCTGCGCCGTATGCACCAGCGCCTCCGCCGCCACCTTGGAGGCGCCGTAATGGTACCGCCGCTGGTCGGCGGGCGTGTCCTCGTCCGCGTCCAGGTGCCCGGTGAAGCGGTGCACCGCCAGAGAGCTCAGCAGCACGAAGCGCCGGCACCCCGCCACGCGCGCCGCCTCGAGCGCCGCCCGGGTGCCCTCGACGTTGATCCGAAAGAACTCGCGTCGCGGCCCCCAGTCGGTGGCGCGGGCGGCCAGGTGAAACACCACGTCGACTCCCGTAAAGGCTGGCACCAGAGAATCCG
Source organism: uncultured Myxococcales bacterium (assembly GCA_964561025.1). Taxonomy (GTDB): domain Bacteria; phylum Myxococcota; class B64-G9; order B64-G9; family B64-G9; genus JAAZNF01. The sequence continues at coordinate 42,497 of CAZLNM010000030.1, read as the reverse complement.
CCTGCGTCACGTCCCCCTGAAACACCCGCACGCCGAGCCCCGTCAGACGATTCGCCGACCGGTGGGCCAGGGCATGGACCTCGAGGCCCTCGGCCAGAAGGCGGCGCGCCAGGTGGGCGCCGATGAACCCGTTGGCCCCGGTGACCAGCGCCCGCCTCACCACAGGCCCCCCGCGCGCGCGCAGAAGAAGTCGGTGGCGGCGCCGAGCGCCCAGTGGACGAGCCACAGCGGCCACACCGAGCCCAGCCGCAGCACCAGCGCGCCGAACAAGAGACCCGCAAACAGCGCCGAGACGATCTCGCCCGCGGGCTTTCCGATGTGGAGCAGGGTGGTGATCGAGGTCTGCACCAGCAGCGCCGGCAGGGCGCCGATGACACGGGTGAGGCCGAGCTGGAGGAAGCCGCGGAAGAAGGCCTCGTAGGCGGCGTAGTACAAGAGGCCGTAGGCGAGCTGGTAGACGGCGAAGTTCGCTCCCGAGGCCGCGGACAGGCGCGCCATGGGGTACTCGGCCAAAAAATCCGGTTGCGTCGCCGCCATGAGCCCGCCCGGGATGGCGAGCAGCACGATCCCCAGCGGGACCACCACTCCGAAGCCGGCCCGCACGTCGCCCAGGCCGAGGCCCAGCGTCCGCAACGGGATGCGGCGAACCCGGAACATGAGCAGCGGCAGCCACAGGAACAAGAGCTGGGCGCAAGCGAACTGGTAGATGAGCGACCACCACTCGACGACCGCGGCGGGCTCGCCCGCGAGCCAGGCGGGAGCGAGGTGGGCGACGAAGAACGCCCGGCCGCCGAGGAGCAGCCAGCATAGCAGCAGCAAAAGCGCGCCGGCCGTCAGCGCCACCGCCTCGAAGGGCTGGAGCCCTCGTGCCAGATCCCGAAGCTCCGTGCCGAGTTTGCGAAAAACCTCCATGCCGGAGTGAATCAACCAAAATCGGCACGCGCACTCAAGATTTTTGTTTTCGCCTTGACTCGGGCAGCGGAACTCACTCATTCTTGCCGTCGAGCGGCCCGTAATTTTCGCCGGAGGTTCCATGAAAGCTACTGGGTTCGTCGTCCTGCTCGTAGCCTTCGTCGCCGGCTCCGCCGCGGCGCGCGCCGAGTGCCCCGGTGTCTCCGCCCAGGAAGAGGAGGCCCGGGCGCTCTACGAGGAGGCCCTGGCGGCCGAGGTCAAGGGGAACCTGGGCCAGGCCCGCGAGCTGCTCGAGCGGCTGCTGGCGCAGCACCCGGACGGCCTGTTCGCCTGCTGGGCCCGGCCCAAGCTCGAGGACCTCAAGTCGGGCAAGGGCCGCCTCAACCGCGAAGGACGGGCGCAGTTCATCACCGGCGCCACGCTGTACGGCGCCTGGAGCGGGTTCTCCATCGCCATGATCGCCATCAACGAGGACATCGACGAGGACGAGAGCAAGGCGGCCATCTGGGCGGCCATCGGTGGCTCGGTGGCGGGCCTGATCCCGTCCATCCTGCTGTCGTCGGATCTTCCCATGTCCACCGGCCGGGCCACCACGATCAACTTCGGCTGGAGCTGGGGCCTGTGGCACGGCATGGCCTTCTCGCTCATGCCGGCCCCCGACCTCAGCGTGCGCACCACCTTTTCGCTTTCGCTGGGCCTGAGCGCGCTGGGCTGGGGCGGCGCCTTCGCGCTCACCCACTACCTGGACGTGGCCGACGGCGACGCCGCCCTGGTGTCCACCACCGGGCCTTGGTTCACCTGGTTCACCGCCGCCATCGGCACGCTCATCGCCGAGGAGGAGTTCTTCGACGACGAGAAGGTGTGGATCCCCATCCTGCTGGCCGGCGGCGATGCGGGCGTGGCCGGGGCGGCGCTGCTCACCGGCAAGTTCGACATGAGCGCCGGGCGGGTCAACCTCATCAACCTGGGCGGGCTGATGGGCGCCCTGGTGGGCGCCGGCATCCTGGCCCTGGCCGAGCCCGACAACATCCGGGCCGCGGTGGGCCTCGAGCTGGGCATGACCGTGGCCGGCCTGGCGGCGGGGGCCTTCTTCACCCGCAACTACGACGAGCCTGCGGCAACAGCCTCGGGATTTTCACTGCTCGAGCTCACCCCCGAGGGCTGGGCGGTGGGGGCGCCGGTGCCGCGCTTCCGTCCCGGGCCGCGCCGCGCCGACGGCACGCGGGCCGTGGGGTTGGAGCTCGGGCTGGTGGGGGGCCGCTTCTAGCCGGCCCGGGCGCCGGGCAGCTCGTCAAGGAGGACCCATGCGAACGATTGTGATTTGCCTGCTGGCGTTGCTCACCAGCCGCGCCATGGCCCAACCCTCGTCGGGAGCCGAGACCAAGAAGGAGTGGAAGGTGGTGCTGCCGGGCATCATCGCCTACCCGGGCATCCCGTCCGGGACGGCGGAGGTGCTGAACGATCTGCTGCTGGAGGCCATGCTGTCGCGCCATGGCATCCGCGCCGTCGGGCCGTCGGACGTGCGCTCGCTGCTGGCGGCCGAGCAGCAGGCGCAGCTCCTCGGCTGCAGCGACGAGGGTTGCATGACGCGGCTGGCCGGCATCCTGGGGGCGGATTTCCTGGTCGGCGGCACCATCGGCAAGCTCGACAACCTGTTCGTGCTGAACCTGCAGATCATCGACGCCCGCGAGGGGAAGGTCACCTCGCGCGCCAGCGAGAGTTTTCCGTCGCTGGCCGAGGCGCCCGCCCGCGTCGGGCCGCTTACGGACCGTCTGCTCAACGCCCAGCCTCGCTACCGCGCCTCGACCGCGGCCTTCGCGCGGGCCCTGCCGACGAAGGCCATGGAGCCCGGCGAGTTTTGCCAGCGCATGCAGGAATACCTCGACGGGGCGAGCCGCGCGCCGTACGCTGGAGCGCTGGTGGAACTGCGCCGTACGCTGCTTTCGGATCTCGTCGCAACCCAGTACCAGATGGTGTTCGATCAGAAGCGTTCCTGCTTCTGGTCGAGCCACGGACGCACCCAGGGCTTGCTTCGGCTGCAGCGCTACCGGGCGGGGGATGACGAGGCGGCCTTCGACGTGTGGCGCCGGGCGAAGGAGTTCGACGCCATGGCCGAAGCGCTGACCTTGCTCGCCGAGGCCTACCCGCGCGGCCTGGAGATGGAGAAGAACGGCACCGGGCGCCGGCTCGAGGAGCTGCCCTTTTCGGTGCGGGAGGAAGCGCCCGAGCGGCCGGAGCAGATCCCCGGGTACGCACCGTACCGGCAAGCGTACCTCGAGGCGCTGCCGCTCCTGAAGCAAGCGCTCTCGCTGGTCGAGCGCGACGACTCGAAAGCCTTCGCGGCGTTGTTCTCCCACGCGGACCCCAGGCGCGCCAACCGCGACCCGCCGAGCATCATGGAGAACCTGCGCCATACACGAAAGACCGGCTTCACCCTCGAGCCCTGCCCTCCCCTAGCCATGGGCTGGTCGGACCTTGGGAGCGCCATCGAGCGGTTCCAAAAATCAAAAGAGCTGGGCCTGTGCTATCGCAAGGTCAAGGATGAGTACGTCTCGATCGAGCGGATCTTTTTCATCCACGATGGCAAGACCTGGCGGTTGCTCGGCACCTGAGCCGCGACTCCTCGATCCTTTCATGCATCGAACGACGTCCATGAGATTCTCATTCTGGCTGTTGGCTTTGCTGCCCGTCGCCTCCGCCTGCGCCGATGGTGGCGGGCCGACGCTCTCGCACCTTCCCGTGCCCCAGCACCCCTTCCTCGCGCCGAACGGCCGCAGCAACATGCACAATGACGCCTACATGACCGACAGTTACGAGATCGCCGGGCCCGCGCGCTCGGATGCGACGGCGACGGTGAAAAGTTACGCCGTCGGCGTCAACACCTGCGCCACGGTGGTCTTCGACGAGGCCGGACGGATCGTCACCACCGGCGCCGAGATGCTCTCCTTCACCATCCGGCTCGTCGATCCGCACACGCTCGAGAGCCTGGCGGACTACCCCCTGCCGGCGCGTGACCCCTCGGACCCCTTGTTCCCCTACGACGACACCTCGGGGGCCACCTATTTCGTCCTGGACCACGCCGGGCGCGTCGTCCTGGCCGACGCCGAGAACGCCGTCCAGCTCCTGCGTTTCGACGACGGGAGAGGCGCCTTCGAACCGGTGGCGCGCTTTGACCTGAAGGCAGCGCTGGCGCCACGGACACCTCCGGCCCGCGACCATCTGCAGATGGCCATCCCGGACTGGTCGGGAAAACACCTGTGGTTCACCACCCGATACGGACACGTGGGCACCCTGGACCCTGCCAGCGGCGATTTTCACACCATTGACCTCGGCGGCGAGGAGATCGAAAACTCCTTCGCGGTCGGAGAGGATGGTGCCTACGTGGTGACCGATCATGCCCTGTACCGTTTCACGGCGGCGGCGGACGGGACCCCTATTACCGACTGGCGCACGGAGTACGACCGGGGAAACCGCGTGAAGCCGGGGCAGTTCAACCAGGGGTCCGGCACCACGCCGCACCTCTTCGACGAGTTCGTGGCCATCGCCGACAACGCCGAGCCGCAGATGAACGTGCTGTTCGTGCGCCGCGCCGACGGCACCACGGCCTGCTCGGTCCCGGTGTTCCCGGCGGGCCGCTCGGGGACGGAGAACGCCCTGCCCGGTTTCGCGCGCCGCGGCCCGCATGGCATCGAGTACACCGTGTTCGCCGACAACAACTACGGCATCGACCGCAGCCACATCCAGCTCGAGGGACGCTCCTGGCTGGACCACCAGGGCGGCATGGCCCGCATCGACATGCGGCCCGACGGAAATGGTGGTTGGGCCTGCGAAGTGGCGTGGGAGAGCCCGGAGAAATCCTCCGGCGTCCTGCCCAAGCTATCGCTGAAGGACGGCCTGCTCTACATCTACACCTACCAGCGTAGAACGGATGGGGAATACGTTTTTTTCCTGTCGGCGTTGGACGCGGCCACCGGGGAAACGCGCCTTCGCATCCCGACCGGCGCCGGCCTGGAAGCCGCCAACTTCGGCTCGCCGATGGCCATCGGCCCGGACGGAGCGGCCTTCCTGGGCACTCTGGGCGGATTGCTGAGGGTACGAGACGAGTGATACGCCTCCCGCAAAGAACGAGCGTCGCGATACCGACACTCAAACAAAGGAGGACAGGGAGCCATGACACAGTCCAGCCTTTCCCTGGCAATGGTGGTCGTTCTGCTGGCTGGATGTTATTCTTGTGACAACCCGCGCGGGAACGATTCCAGCCGTCCCCTGCGAATCGCCACCACCACCTCGCTGGAGGCCTCCGGGCTGCTGGACGTATTGCTGCCTGCCTTCCAGAAGCATAGCGGCATCCCTGTACGCGCGGTGGCGGTAGGAACAGGCCAGGCGCTGAAATTCGCCGAGTCCGGTGACTGCGACGCCGTGCTGGTTCACGATCGGGTAGGAGAGGAGCGCATGCTTGCGGCCGGGGTCCTGGTCGAGCGCCGGGTGTTCGCGCGCAACGACTTCGTGGTGGTAGGGCCGCCCGACGATCCGGCCGGCGTCCGGCAAGCCCCTTCGGTCACCGAAGCGTTCCGCCGCATCGCTGAAAAGGGCGCCTCTTTCGTCTCCCGCGGCGACGACTCCGGCACCCATCGCGCCGAGCAGCGCCTGTGGAAAACGTGCGGCATCCAGCCGGCGGGAGCCTGGTACCTCTCGGCCGGCCAAGGGATGATCGAGACTTTGCTCATGGCCGATGAGAAGCGAGGGTACGCGCTCTCCGACCGGTCGACCTTTCTGCGAGCGAGAAACCGCTTCGAACTCGAGGTGCTGCACCAGGGAGACGGTGCGCTGCGAAACGAGTACGCCGTCCTGCTGCTCAACCCCGCACGCTACCCGTACGCGCGCCACCGAGAAGCGCATCAGTTGCTCGAATTCTTGCTTTCGCCGGAGGGGCAGCGCCTAATCGGCTCCGTGACAGCGGCGGGAACGCGCCTCTTCGAACCCGCTGTCGGGGAATCGCCATGAGCGGAGGGTTTTCCGAGGCATTGGGGCTCATCCTGAGCGGCAGCCCGAAGGTGTGGTCGGCGGTGCGCGTCTCCTGCCTGGTGTCGGGTACGGCCACGCTCATCGCCTATACCCTGGCCCTGCCGCTCGGCTACTGGTTGGGCCGGGGGCGCTTCTTCGGCCGCGGCGCCCTGGTGACCCTGGTGAACACCTGCGTGGCAATCCCCACGGTGGTGATCGGGCTCGTCGCCTTCGGCATGCTCTCGCGACGCGGGCCGCTGGGCGGGCTCGATCTGCTCTTCACCCCCGCGGCCATGATCGTCGGCCAGACCCTGCTGGCGCTGCCCATCGTAATCTCGCTGGTAGTGGCGGTGCTCGAACGCGCCGAACCCCGCCTGGAACACACCGTGTTCGGCCTGGGCGGCGGACGCTGGCGGCTATTTGGGTGTCTCATCAACGAGTACCGCCGGCCGCTGCTGGGCGCCATGCTCATCGGTTTCGGACGCGTGTTCTCGGAGGTCGGTGTCTCCATGATGCTGGGCGGAAACATCCCCGGCGTCACCCGCAACATCACCACCGCCATCGCCCTCGAGACCATGAAGGGCGAATTTTCGCTGGGCATCGCCCTGGGGATCCTGCTGCTGTTCCCTGCGCTGCTTCTGGTGTTGCTGGCGCGCCGGATATCGTCGACGAAATCGCGGAGGGAGCCGTGAGCGCGCCCGACCTTCTGCTGCGATCGCTGCGGGTACGCCGCGGCGAGCGCACCGTCATCGACATCGACGAGGCCCGCTTCGAAGGCGGCACCCTGAGCGTCATCGTCGGCGACAACGGCGCCGGTAAGACGACCTTGCTGCTCGCCTGTGCGGGGCTGCTCGACCTGGCCGCAGGCGAGGTGCTCCTCGGTGGTGAGGTGTTCCACCGCGGCCGCGCCCCTGCGCCGCGAATCCTGCGGCAACGGACTGCCTCGGCGTTCCAGGAGCCGTTCCTGTTCGCGGGGTCCGTGCGGGCGAACATCGAGTTCGGCCTGTGTTGTCGCAGAGGTTCGCGGCGACTTTTCGCCGGACAAGCGAAGCGGGCGGCGGACCTGCTGGATCTCGGTCGGCTGCTTTCGCGCTCCTCGCGAGAACTCTCGGGGGGCGAGCGAAAACGCGTCGACCTGGCCCGCGCCCTGGCGGTGGAACCCGAGGTGCTGTTCCTCGACGAGCCCACGCTGGCGCTCGACCTGGAATCGCAAAAGAGGGCGTTCGACGCCCTGACCACCCTGACGGAGAAGAGATCCACCACCGTCCTGCTGGCGACCCATGACGCCGCCTGGCTCGGAGGAATCAAGTACCGTCTGTACAAGCTGGAGAATGGCTCCCTGGTGAAAAGTCCCTGACCCCCGGGGGAAAACCCGCCAAAAATCGCTTTCTCGTCCGAGGGGTTACCATGCAGCGCCACAAGTGGAGGGACCAGGCGCCGATTCTGCCCGGAAGCCCGCAGCGGCGCTCCACAATAACTAATTGCTTTTACTTACTTTTTACATCTGGTCTCGCTGGCACGGAAAGTGCTTGGGTATTCTGCGAACCTTCTCTTTGCGAGAAAAGGAGACTTCCAAGATGAGAAATGCGATTTTCGTCGTTTGTGCGCTCGCGGCCATGCTGGCCATCGGCTGCCAGAACTACGCGCCGGTCCTGCTCGGGGACGTTGATCGCGACGGCAGGATCACCCAGAAAGATCTCGACACCTTGAAGGCGCTGATCGCCTCTGGTGGTTACCAGAAAGAGGCCGACCTCAACGGCGACGGCAAGGTGGACGAGGCCGACCAGGCCGCGCTGGAGCAGATGCTGTGCACAAAGAACGGCGGCCAGATCACCCAGAGCGGGGCCTGCTGCGTGGTCGCCGGGAACGGCACGGTGTGCTGCGATCCCGAGTTCGACGGGCAGTTCAGCGAGTGTCAACCCCCCGACATCAGCTGCCAGACCGTCGCGGATTGCAGCGCGCTCAACTGCCCCGCCTACTGCGGCGCCGACGGCAAGTGCCACTGCCAGGGCATGTGCGGCAACGACGAGGACTGCATCTTCCTCAACTGCCCGGCGCGCTGCAACGAGTTCTCGCGCTGCGAGTGCAAGGTGCCTTGCGCCCAGGATGCCGAGTGCGCCTTCATCGAGCACTGCCCGTCGGTGTGCGACGAGGCGCGCGGCTTCTGCGTGTGCGGCGACGACTGCCTGCCCGAGGGGGCCGAGTTCGCCACCGGCGATCCCACCGGGATGTGCTGCCCGGGAACGCTGCCCATTCCGTTCGAGGCATGGTGGGAGGGGGCCTGCTACCCCCTGAACCGCGCCAACTACGTGTGTGCCAAGTGCGGGAACGGCGTGTGCGGCCCGGGCGAGAACCCCTGCGACTGCGTCGCCGACTGCCCCGAGTGCCAGAGCGGCGAGACGCGGGAGTTCACCTGCCCGAGCGGCAAGAAGGTCCCCTGGTGCACCTGCGAGAACGGCTCCTTCCATTGCATCAAGACCCCGGAGGCGCAGTGCACCACCGAGTGCCGCGGCCTGGGCGAGCACTTCACCGTAAGCTCCGACAACCCCGACAACCCGGCCAACTTCTGCTGCGCCGATCTCGAGCGGGTGGCCGATTGCACCCCCGTGCTCACCCCCGACGGCCGGCTGGACTGCTCCTGCCCGCGCTGCCTGTGCTTCGTGTGCGTCGAGGCGGGCGACCAGCTCTGCGGGCTGGGCGAGAACTTCTGCAACAGCCCGCAAGACTGTCCCGTGCCCGAGTGCAAGCCCGGCGAGCGGGTGGCCTGCTCCTGCCAGAACCAGTACGTGATCCAGCCGGACTGCTTCGAGTGCGGCGAGGACGGCAAGTGGCACGAGATCCTGTACTTCGCCGACCCCTGCGACTGCCGCAACTGGCCGCACTGCACCGCCTCGCAGTTCTGCGACACCCAGAGCGGGGTGTGCCGTCCCCTAACCGGCTGCGAGCCCGGCGCCACCCGCTCCTGTGACTGCCAGAACCTCTACCAGGAGCAGCCGGCGTGCTACCGCTGCAACAACAGCGGCGAGTGGGAACGGATCCTGTGGGAGTTCGATCCCTGCCTTTGCACGCATGGCCCGCCCTGCGCTCAGGGGCTGGTGTGCGATCCGGTCAGCGACAAGTGCGAGCCGGACTGCCGGCTCGACCACTGCGCCCAGGTGAAGGACGAGCTGGCTTGCCTGTCCATGAGCTCCTGCTGGCCCGGCTACGTGGGGCTGTGCGACTGCAGCTGCCCCGGCTCGAACGGCTACGAGACCGGCGGCTGCGCGGGCTGCCCGCGGGAGTGCTTTCAGTTCGCCGCCTGCATCGGGGGGTACTCGTGCTGGGCGGGCGAGACCTGCGACAGCACAAGCGGCATCTGCCAGACCTCCGGTGCTTGCCTCCGGGCGGGCGAGACCTACGAGAGCTTCGACACCCAGAACCGCTGCTGTCCCGGGCTCGATCCCATCTCAGTGGCCGTGGCGGACAACGCCGGCTGTGCCTTCCCCAACTGCCCCTGCTACGTGTGCAGCGACTGCGGAAACGGCACCTGCGAAAGCGCCTGGGAGAACCGCTGCAACTGCGCCGAGGACTGCGTGGGCTTTTCAAATTGCAGCGCGGCGAACTGCCGCAACGTGGCCCGCTCGTACTTCGTGACCGGCGATTGCCCGGGAATCCCGTCCGGCACCAGCGTGTACCTGCCCGTGCGCCAGTCAGATTGCGCTTTGACGTTCACCGATGTCCTCACGACCGTGCTCGGTGAAAAGGCCTGCCTGGACACCGACGTGGTGTTCACCGAGAAGGGCTGCACCGGCTGGGTACATCCCATCGGGGCCTCCATCACCATCTCGCTCACCTGCCCCTGCCCGAGCTGCGTCACGCCAGAAAAGACCTGCCAGGTCATGCTGGACGACGGGATCGATTGATATGGCGGGCCGCCTGGCCCGCGATGAAGGACCGGCCGCCCCCGGCGGTCGGTCTTTTTTTTATTGCTGCTTTCCCTCGCGGGCCAGGTCCACGAAACGCTTGGTCACCTGTCCGCGCTGGATGTCCACCTCGAAGGTGGCGGACAGCTCCAGCGCCGGGTTGACCAGGGTCACCCGGTGACGCCCCGCCGGCAGCACCAGGCCGGAGATGGTCGGGGTGGTCACCCCGGTGTCCCTGCCGTCCACGAAGATACGGGCCCAGGGCTCCGAGTTGAGCACCAGCGTCCCCGAAGGGCGGACGATGGCGGCCGCTGGCGCGCGGTCGCCGGGCGCCTGCGCCGCCGCGCTCGCGCCGTCTTCGGTGGCGCCGTCGAAGGAATCCGTCCCCGTGGCCGCGTCGGCCGGGCCACCGTCCACGGAAACCGGTTCGGCGCCACCGGGCGGAGAGGAGAGGGCCTGGCGCTGGGATGCCCTCGGGGTGTCGCTTGCGTTGGGCCACCACCAGAAAAACGCCACCAGCGCCACGGCGCCGCCAAACCCCACCAGCAACAACAGCCAGGGCAGAACCGCCCGCCGCTTCTCCTGCGGCTCTTGCGTGGCGAGTTCTCGGGTGGAGGACGCTGCCACCGCCGGCGAGGTGGAGGAGCCCAGGACGACGTCGGCCTCGCTCGCCAGCGGCTGAATGCGGCGCGGCGGGATGGCCTTGTGCAGCCAGTCAGCGAACTCGGCGCGCGAGGCATGGAGGCCGGCCTCCGCGGCGGCCTGCTCCAGGGCTCGATCGAACTCGCGGGCGCAGGCGAAACGTTCCTCGGGCTTTCGCATGAGCGCCCGCAGCACCACCGGATCCAGCGCCGGCGGCAGGCCCGGGCAGGCCTCGGATGGCTGCGGAGTCTCGGGGGCATAGAGCCGGCGCACGATCTCGGAGAGGTTGCTCCCGGGGAACAGAGCCTGGCCGGTGAGCAGCTCGTACAGCACCACGCCCGTGGAGAAGAGATCGCTGCGTTCGTCCACGTCCTCGCCGGCCGCCTGCTCGGGCGACATGTAACCCAACTTGCCGCGCACCATCCCCGCCTGGGTGGTGCGGGCCAGGTGGCGGGCGCGGGCGATGCCGAAATCGGCCAGCTTCACCTCGGCGCTGTGGGAGATGAGGATGTTCGCCGGGCTGATGTCGCGGTGCACGAGGTGCAGCGCCCGGCCGGCGTCGTCGCAGCGCCCGTGGACGAACTCCAATCCCCGCAGCACCTCGCGCGCGATCCAGACCGCCAGCGCCGGAGGAAGCCGCTCGCCTCTCTGCGAGATGTTCTTTTGCAATGCGTCGAGATCGTTGCCGTCCACGTACTCCATGACGATGAAGTACCGCCCCTGGTGCTCGCCCAGATCGAACACCTGGACGATGTTGGCGTGGGTGAGCCAGGTGGCCACCTTGGCCTCCTGGATCAGCATGGCGCCAAGCTGCGGGTTCTCGGAGTACGCCGGCAGGATACACTTGATGGCCACCGTCCGCTCGAACCCCGCGGCCCCGCGCGCCTTGCCCAGGAACACCTCGGCCATCCCACCGCTGCCGATCCGGCCCAGAATTCGGTAGGTGTTGGCCATGGCGCGCCTCAAGGACGGCTGAGGACGATCCGGTACCCCGGCTCGGCCGGGGACAGGGCGAGCGCCAGCCCCACCACCACCCCCGCCGCCACCGCCGCCCCGACCGAGGTCCAGAACCACCACTGCCGGTACCACGGCCGCACGGGCTCGGGGTTCGAGACCGGCGCCGGCACGGGCTGGGGTGGCGGAGCCACGGGTGGTGGCAATTCCACGATCTGTTTTCGCGCTGCCCGGATCTCCTCGAACCTCTGCGCCAGACACCGCGCCACGTCCGCGGAGGGACACCGGACTGGCGCGGGCACGGCGCCCGCGGCCGCGGAGGCGAAGAGCGCGTCCGTCGTGTCGCCGCCCGCCTCGAGCCAGAGCATCCAATCGCTTCCATAGCGCGCGGCCAGCGCCCCGGCGATGGCCCCGGGCTCTTCCCGCCCATCCAGCGCAGGCGGCAAGACCACGACCAGCGATAGCTCCTGCCCCGGGGAAAGGCGCAGGCGTTGCACCGCCGTGAGAAAAAGCGGATGGGATACCGACAGGCAGTGCTCGCCCGCGGGCACGTTCAGTCGGTGGATGTCGCCGCCGGCGATCCGTCCGTCCAGCCGCACCTCGGCGTCCGCCGGGAGCGCGCGAACCTTGAGGACCGATGCGGGCCGCGCCTGGACAACGGCGCGAACCTGAGAGAGCAGCGCCACGATCTTGGGTGAGAGCAGGTTCTCGTCCGGCGCGAATTCGGCATCCAGCTCGAAGAGACGCGCAAAGGCCCGCTCGGCCTGCTCGCGATTGCCGCCGGCGAAGTGGATCAGTCCTTCCCAGAGCTCGATGGATGACGCCAGATCGCCTGTAGCCACCCCGCACCCTTCGGCGAGGGCCTCGCGCGCCTTCCCCACCGACGCCAGCGCCGCCTCGCTCTCGAAACGCCGATACTCGTCGCGGGCCTGCTCCAGGAGTTGTTGCGCACGCCCGGCCCGGGCGGCGAGCTCTTCGGGCGGCAAGCCCGGGCCGACAAACAGCGGGTCCGGCAAGAGATGCTCGGCGAAGGCCCGCACGATCTCCTGCTGGAGCGCATCCCGTCCCGTACCGGAAGCATCAGGTTGCCGCAGCCATATCACGCAGGATTCACCAAAGACCGGCGCCGGCCGGGCCAGAAGCAGCGGCAGAACGGCGATCCACGCCCATGGCTTTGGCATCGCGAGCAGTCTACCTTCCCCGCGCGACGCCTGACAAGACCGAAATCCAAAAAGCGAAGGCGAGGCGCTGGCGACCTCACGGGACCGCCGCCAGTCATTCGAATCGTCTGACCGCGCTGGCTACAGGACGCCGTACTGAACCAAGGCCCCCCACACGGCCCCCGCCAGGATGGCGATGCCGTAGGGCACCGTCAGGCGCTCGCGGGGCGCGGCGCCCTGGGCGGGCTCTTTGGGGGTTCGGCGGAATCGTCGCACCAGCCGTTGCAGCTGCTCGCCGACCCGCCGCGAAGCGACGATCCAGACGAGCGCCAGCACCGCGCCCGCGATCCCCACGCACATGGCGATCCCCAGCGAGCCGGAAAAGCCCGAGAGCGCGCCGATGGCGGCCATGAGTTTCACGTCGCCCGCGCCCATGCCGCGGTTCCACAGATAGAACATGCCGAAGACGAAGCCGCAGAAAGCTCCGCCGAGCACCGAAGACACCAGGCCGCGCTCGAAGGCCCCGCCCAGACCGCCCTCGACGAAGGAGAGGATCAGCCCCGCCCCCAGCGCGGGCCAGGTGACAAGATCGGGGATGCGCCGCTTCCACAGGTCCATGACGCAGCCGGCGGTGGCCGCCGACAACATCAGCACAAGACGGGCCACTTCGACCCAGGACATGGCCGGAGCCTACCGCCCGTTCCCCCATCAGTCAATTTACTCGAAGACGTCCTGCGCTGCGCCTTCGCTCCCGGTCCCGCCCTAGCAGGCCCGAACCCGCCCGTAAGACTTCGCTCTCTCCTGTCATCCAAAGAGAACAGGCAGCCCGACGGGGCTGCCTGTCTCTTTCGTTGCCAGGGAAACCCTGGCGCACCTGGGCCGGCAGTTACTTCTGGGTCTTGCCGAAGTCCTTCAAGTTGCGGTGCCCGTGGATGGCATCGGTGGACGAGTTGGTGTTCGCTTCGGCGGCCTCGTTGCCGGCCAGCGCGTTCGCCGAGGTGCCGAACAGCGCGCGGATGTTGTCGCCGAACAGCGACACCACGCCGATGGCCGCGATCGCGATCAGCGCCACGATGATGATGTACTCGGTCATACCCTGGCCTCTACGCCCTCTCATTTTCCTCAGCATGACACTCTCCTTTCCTAGAATGTTTGGCTCTCCTGAGCCTGGTTCAATCGCCTTTCGACTCCAGGGATACCGCCAACGGCCAAGCCTGGCAATCGGTCAAGTGACGTATGCCGCAACTAATTGATTTTATTTGCAAATATACCTAGAAGCGGAACAACAACCCCGCGTTGGCGTGGAGCACGCGCTTGTTCTCGTTGTCCTGGATGATGATCTTGTACTTCACCTGCAGGAAGGCGTCGATGTTCGAGAACAGGTTGAAGGACACGCCGCCGAGGCCGCCGATGTTGAACAGCGTGTCGTCGCCGATGGTGGTGAGCCCCGGCACCACGCCCACGAAGATGTCCAGCTTCCACACCGGGATGATGAACTTGAACGCCAGCGAGATGTCGGTGGCGTTGATGTCGCCGAAGCGGTACAGCTCCGCCGAGGGCGTCAGGTGGAAGGTCCACAGCAGGGGGATATTGACGTAGAAGCCCCAGTTGAAGCTGGTGGACCAGTCGTCGTACTGGATCTCGCTCGACTCGCCCTCGGGCCAGGCCGCTCCGATGGAGACGCCGAGCCCGACCGACTGGCGGTCCGGCTGCGCCATCACGGTGGGCGCCGCCAGCACCGCCAGAGACACCACCACCACGAGCAATGCCATCCTCTTGTTCATGGGTTCCTCCTTGGGTTTGCCTCTCTGTGACGTCGGCTTGCGCTTGTGTCTTCAGCGCTGTCCAAGGTGCACCCTGGCACGGGTTCGGCGAATGATCAAGCAAAGCTCCGGGGCATTGTGCTTGACATATCTGCGGCTCTGCCATAGAACCTGCCCGTTTGACGCCGGAGTCAACATGAAGGACAAGAAGCCAAAGGACGCCCCTTCTCGCCAGCGGCCCGAGGCCTCCCGGGAGAAGCGCCGCCGCATCTTGAACGCCGCCATCCAGGTCTTCTCGCAGAAGGGCTTTCACCAGTGCCGCATCTCGGACATCGCCAGCGCGGCCGGCGTGGCCTACGGGCTGGTGTATCACTACTTCGAGAACAAGGAAGAGATCCTCAACACCATCTTCGAGGAAAACTGGGGGCTGCTCACCCGCGCCATCGAGAACGTCGGCGAGGGGCCGGGGACGCTCGAGGAGAAGCTGCTCAACATCGTCTCGTTCATCCTCGACGCCCACCGCATGGTGCCCGACATCATCCAGGTGATGGTGATGGAGATCGCCCGCTCCAGCAAGCTCCTCAAGCGCCCGCGCATCGAGACCTTCGAGCGGGCCTTCGTGAAGCTCTCCGAGATCCTGGCCCACCACCAGCGGTTGCACGAGGTCCGCGGCGACCTCGATCCCAAGCTGCTGGCCTACATGCTCTTCGGCTCGATCGAGCTCATCTTGACCGGCTACCTGCTGCGCACCCTGCCGCCGGAGAAGGACGAGGCCTACGAGGGCATGAAACGCGCCCTGGTGGACTCCTTCTTGCGCGGCGCCGGCGGCGTGAGCGCCTAGAACCTCTGGGCCGTGCCCCCACCGGCGGACCCCAGCATGGCCAGATCCAGAAGGAAGAACACGTCGGGGTAGGACTGGCCGCGCACCCAGCGCACGTCCAGCGAGGCCAACAGGCAGCGGCAGGGCGAACGGTACGAGACGCCCCCGCCGGCGCCGATCAGGTAGCCGCCGGCCAGATCCAGGTTGGCCAGCGCCGAGAGCGCCACACCCGCGCCCAGGACGACCGTCCCCTGCCCTTCCAGGAAATGGACCTCGCCGCTCGCGAGGCGCCAGGCGTCCGGCGCGAGACCGACGAGCGTCCCCTCCTCGCGGTTCATGCGTTCGGCCAGGATCCACCTCGAGCCGTCCTGTTGTGCGAACGCGGGGAGGTATCGGTACCCCAGCCGCAACCGGTCCCCCCGTTGATCCATCACCGCGGCGCCGAGCTCGATCTCGCACAATTTTGCCCGCTCGGGCGCGAAGGACAGCCAGCCAAAAGCTTCCAGCGGCGCCTGCTCGAACCTCAGGTGCGCCACGCTCTGGCCGATCCGGCGCCGCTCCAGATCGACGGCCTGGCGCAGAGCGAGACGAAGCCGTCGCATCCAGCCGAAGCCTTCGCGCGCATAGAGGTCGGAGTCGATCCCGGCCAGCACCTGCGCGACTTGGCGAGAAAGCCGATCCAGCTCATCGAAGTAGGTTCGAAAGTCTCCGGCCTCGGCCCCGGGCCAGATGCCGACAAGAGAGACGCGCGGCTGCAGCACGTGCCCGAGGGCGGAGTTTCCCTCGCCGTAGAGCCGCGAGATCTCGGAAAACAGCTCCAGCTCCACGCGGCTGAGCCCTCGGGTGGAAGGCCCCGGGGCCCCGGTTCCGTGAGGCAGATACACCAGCTGGCGGTGGGAGAACCGTCCGGCATAGCGCAAGACGCGCCCTCCACCGGCCAGGCTCAGCGTGGGCTCGGCCCGCAGGCGCAGGGCTCGCCGCACCTCGCCGAAGGAGACGACCCCGTCCGCCTCGCCGGCATCGCCGCTCTCCGCCGTCCCGTCCAGGCCGAAGTCTCGCACGGAATACCCCAGGGAGGAGTAGTTGGCCGCCTCGGCGACGACGTCGAGGCCCGCGAAGGGAACAGAGGCCAGCACCGGCCGCCAGCGGAAAGTCATCCCCCCCAGCCGGTGGATGGTGTCCGCACTGTCCGCGGAGAACAGATCCACGCCTGGAGTCCGCAGATCCTGGTGGTAAGACAGATCGGCCTCCAGCCCGTACGCGGCACGCTCCCAGGAAAGCCGCAGGCGCGAGGGCGCCTCCTCGGCGGAGCGGCCGGCCAGGTCGGTGGCGAAGTCCCGGCTCTGGTCGCTGTCGCTGAAAAGATGGACATCCGCCGCCAGCGAAAGCGGGCCCTGGGCCGCGGCCTCGGCCTCCAGGCTGAAGCGGCGCTCGAAGGTCGGGTGCTTGCGGTCCGCGATGTGAGAGAATTCCGCCCGCGTCCAGGCGCCGGCCGCCGGGGCGGCGCGCAGTTCGACGCGTTCGCGCATGCCGCGCTCCTCGAACCAGTCGAGCGAGAGGGTGGCGTCGGCCGAGCGGCCCAGGGTAAGGAACAGCGACTCGGAGAGCACCACGCCGTCCCGGCCCGAATAGTTGGCCCGCGGGAACAAGAACCCGCTCCGCCGCTCGGACAGGGGCAGGTACACGCCGGGCAGGCCCAGGATCGGCACCCCCTTGGCGTAGAACACCGGCCAGGAGAGCCAGGCCCCCTCGCCGGGCTCGAGTTCGGCGCGGCTCGCTCCCACTTCGAAGGTGGGCGCCTCGTCCGGACCGCAATCGCAAGGGGTGAAGCGCGCTGCGACCAGGTGACTTTCTTTCTCCCGGCGCAGGATCTTGCCGCACCGGATCATGAGGGTGTTTTGGCCACACCGGGCGTCATGCCGTTCCTCGGCGCAAGCGGCGGACACCTCCCGCTCCTTGACGAGCAGCGTGGCCAGAAAGAAGGTCTGCTCGGCGCGCTCGCGATCCAGCACGACCTGCTCGGCCCGGATCACCTGCCGACCATGGGTGAGGCGCACCCGGCCGAAGAAGCGCACGCGCCGCTCGGAGAGCCACAGCTCGGCGTGATCCGCTTGCAGCCGCGCGCCTGCCCCGGATACCTGGACCCGCCCGTCGAGGCGTAGCAGATTCTCGGCCTCGAGGTACTGCAACCGGTCGGCCTCGACCTGGATCTCCCCCCGTGAGAACACCGATCCGTCGAGAAAATCCGCCGCCCGCGGCGCGCCCTGCCCGCGCGCCATGTGCGGCAACGAGAGCAGGAAGCCGAGCACCGCGACCACGACCTCGGCTGCCACGGCGCGCCAGCGAACGACGGTTCTTTCCTCGCTTCTCACGCTCGCGAAATTGCGCGACCACCCGCGCGGGCTTTCGGGGCCTGGCCTTCGACCGCACCCAACTCTGTCGAAAAAAGACGCAGGCATGCTGCTGCCAAAAACTCTACCGGCAGACGAACGGGAGGGGCATCGATGCGGGTCGAGGCAGCGGGGTTCGAAAGGCAGACTCAACGGGGCCGCTCGAAGCGCAGGTACACCACGTTGTCTTCCTGGGTGGCCGAGTACGGCACCTTGTGGCGCAACTGGATCTCCACCCGCACGTTGCGGCTCACGCCCTCGATCTCGCGCGGGGTGATCATGGTGACCGCGGTATTGAAGAAGTGCGTGTCGAGGAAGCGCCGGTTGTTGCGCAGCGGGATGCGGGTGTTCTCGAGTTCGAGCACCACCAGATCGTCACCCTCCTCCACCACCCGGTAGCGGACCGGTTCGTTGGTCTTGATGAAGACGCGCGAGGCCTCGGCGGTCTGCTGGAAGCCGAGCCAGGTCATGTCCTTCATGGCCGAGGTGACCTCCACCCGGGCCTCGGGCTGGATCACGCGCTCCTCGCGAGGCGCGGGCTTGGGCTGCGTCGGCGGGGGAGGAGGCGGCGGTGGAACTTCTTCTTCTTCGCGCACCGGCTCCGGCGGTGGCGGCGGCGGCGTGGCTTCTTCGGCGGGCCGCGGAGCCGGCGGCGTGGCTTCTTCGGCGGGTGGCGGAGGTGGAGGCACGGCCTCGCCACCCTGCTCCTCCGGCGGGGGCGGCGGCGGCTCCTCTGTCACCTCCTCCACCTCGGGCGGAGGCTCGCTGGAATCATCGGCCTGCGCCAGGCGGATCGGCTCCGGGCGCGGCGCGGGCCCGGTGGCCCCGACGCCGGCGGAGACCGGTGTCCGCGGGGCAGCGGCCGTGACCGCGGAAGTGCGCGTGGGCTCCGGAGCGGGTGCGGGAGGCGCCGGCGGCGCCGCAACGGGCGCATCGGCCTTGGCCACCAGGACCGGCTCCGATTCGGGCGAGGTCGTCCGGGGCGGAATCGGCGCCGGGGCCGGCGCCGCGGCGGTTCGCGTCACCGCGGAATGAGCCGCGACCGGCGCCCCTGCTCCGGTGGGCCTGGCGGCGGAGGGTTCGGGCCGTACGGGAGGCGTGGCCGGAGCGGAGGGCGGCGCCTCCTCCACCGGCGGCGGAGGAGGGGGCTCCGGCGAGAGTGGAACGCCCGCGGACACCAGCAGGCCGCCGGCGCCCGGCATCACGTGCACGAACAGCGATCCGCCGCGCGAGGTGACGCGGTACTCCGCCTCGTGGTTCAGCGCGATCACCACCCGGGAAACGCTGTGCGGCGGCCGCCCGTATCGCCGGGTGCTGATCTCGTTGACCAGTTTTCCGTCGCCGCGGATCAGATCGGGGACGTTCCCGAGATCGCTCTCGGCCACGTCCACGATGATGCGGCGAGGGTTGTCCTGCTTGAAGGAGGTGAAGTTCGGCGCCCGCTCACCGGCGATCTCGACCACGGCGTTCCCGGATTGCAGCGAAAGCCGCACGTCGTGAATGCGGTTGGGCCCCACGCCGAAGACCGGCGGCGCGAGCAGGATAAAAAGCGTCAGGGGAGTCAGCGACCGGGGAAAGAGCGCCCGCATGGAGATACCTCCGGCAATTGTCAACGGCATGGTATCACATCCTGGAAATTCGGCCAATTTTTATTACGCATAATTAATATAAAAATTACAACTAATTTATATAAACTTAATAAACATAAGTCAAGAATTGGTCGGCAGAACTCCGTGTTCGAGCAACCAGGCGC
Organism: uncultured Myxococcales bacterium; assembly: GCA_964561025.1. Taxonomy (GTDB): domain Bacteria; phylum Myxococcota; class B64-G9; order B64-G9; family B64-G9; genus JAAZNF01. The sequence continues at coordinate 23,197 of CAZLNM010000030.1, read as the reverse complement.
GCGCCTCGCCCACCACCGTGAGCGAACCGGTGACCAGCAGGGGGCGGGCCGCGTCGGGTGCCAACGCCTCCATGGCGGACGGCACCGAGGCGTGCACCCGGGCGCCATCGCCGGCCAGGCTCCGAAGGGACATGGGATCGCGCCCGCGAGCGTCGGCGGGACGGGTCAGATGGATCTCGCACGCCAACGGGACGAGTGGCGCGAGGATGCCGGCGGCCTCCTTGTCCGCCAGCATTCCCACAAGCAGGCGCGCGCGTTGAGGGCCGAAGACGTCTCGAAAGCAGCGCGCCAGCGCGACCGCGCTGTCCGGCGTGTGGGCGCCGTCCAGAATGATGTGCCCGTCCGGCCCGAAGCGCTCGAATCGCCCCGGCCAGCGAGTCTGCTCGAGCCCCTGCCCGACCGCCGCGTCGGGGATGATCGCTCCCGCCCGCCGCAACCACGGAACGCAGGCGAAGGCGCAGGCGGCGTTCTCGACCTGGTGCGCACCGGCGAGCGACAACCGGAGCGGTCCCACCCGCGACTCTCCGGCGTCGAAGGAGGCCTGGAGAAAATCCCCTTCGGCGGAGAAATCCCGTCCCATCACCCACAGCGGCGCCTGCTGCCGCTCTGCCGTGGCCGCGATGACCGCGGCCGCCTCGGGTGCCTGGCGGGCCGAGACCACCGGCACGCCGGGCTTGATGATGCCGGCCTTCTCGGCGGCGATCTTCTCCAAGGTGTCCCCCAGCCACCGGGTGTGCTCGAGCTGGATTCTCGTAATCACGCAGACCTGGGGGGAGAGGACGTTCGTCGCGTCGAGACGGCCGCCCATGCCGGTTTCCATCACCGCGAAGCGCACGCCCGCCTCGGCGAAAAGCAAGAGCGCCAGCACGGTGGTGCACTCGAAAAAGGTGAGCGTCGTCCAGCGGCTGGCGGCGCCGCGCTCGGTGTACCAGCCGGGCCCGTGCATGCGGCGCACCAGGTCCTCGCCCTGGATGAAGCGCTCGACCTCGGCCGGATCCAGGCCCAGCCCGTCTTGCAAAAGACGCGGCATGACCCGTTCGATGGCGCGGTCCGAGACCGGCTCGCCGTCGATTTGAAAGCGCTCACGAAAGTGCACAAGGTGCGGCGAGCTGAAGAACCCCACGCGATGACCGGCGGCGCGCAGCACAGAGTCGAGGAAGGCGCAGGTCGAGCCCTTGCCCTTCGAGCCGGCCACGTGGATCACCTGGAGGGTTCGCTCCGGGTGCCCGAGACGCTCCAGGGTATGCCGGGTCGCCTCCAGGCCGAAGCGAATCCCCCGCGGCTTCAGCGCGTACAGGAAGGCGGTGGCGCTGCGGATGTCCATGTCCTAGCGCGGCCTCCGCCCACTGACCAGACTCGCGCTCGCCCGCGCTGGCTTGCCGGGCCGCGCGGCCGGTCGCGCTGAAAATGCGTTATGCGCCCGAAGCATCTCTGTCCGGGAGTTCCAATATCAGATCCGCACGCAACTGCCCGCGCGCAGGATGTGCAGGCGGGGATCCCGCAGGCGCCGAAGCTCCCGGATCACCTCGCGCTGGCAGTCCGGCTTGATGTGGTACAGCCAGATGGGCACGCGGCGCGCCCGGATCTTGCGAAGTTCCGCGTTCAAGGTGTCCGGCGTGAGGTGCCCCGCCGCGTCCGCCACCGCCTGCAGCTCGTTGGGGAACTTGCACTCCATGAAAAGAAGCTTCAGGTCGCGCAGCCGGTTCGCCTCGCGCCACAATCGCTCCGTGGGCCCGGTATCCCCGGTGTACACCAGCGAGCCGCGCGGCGTGCGGATGATGAACCCCATGGTCTCGACCGGGTGAGTCACCGGGATGGCCTTGACCCGCAGAGGGCCGACGCGGAAGGCCCGCCCCGGAGAAAACACCGCCTCCTTCAACACCGGCGCGGCCGGGCTGGGCAGGGAGAAGAAATCCGGCCACAGGCGGTTGTTGAACAGGTCTCCGCGCAGCACCCGCATGGCCTCCGGCGCGGCGTGAACGAGCACCGGCCGCTTGCGCCGCCCGATGATCAGATCGGCGAAACCGGCCAGGTCCTTGACGTGGTCGCAGTGCGCGTGGCTGAGCAGGACGTGGTCGATCTGTAATTGCTCGGCGAGCGACAACACGGAGCCGAACGAGCCCGCGTCCAGCAGCACGCCTCCGTCGAAGAGCAGGCTGGGCGCGAGGTAGCCCGCCATCTCCCCCCCGGAACATCCCAGCACCCGGATGTGCAGCCACTGTGCCACGCCGTGCCTCGTCCCTGGTGCCGCTCAGATGTCGCCGAACTTCTCTTTCATCTCCAGAAACTCCAGAAACTCGCGTAGCCGGTTCACGTCGTAGATCAGCAGGGCCCCGTCCTGTTCCCGCACCAGGCGGGCCCGCAGCAGCTTGGAGAGGACCTCCGAGACCTGCTGCGCCTCCAGTCCGACCTTCTGCGCCAGCGTCCCGGGGTCCACCTCCACCAGGATGCCGCCCGGCACGTGCCGGCCCTTGGCCGCCAGGTGGGTGAGCAGGTGGACCACCCGGCTGTTGTGGTCGCGCAGCATGAGGTTCTCGATCTGCTCGTCGGCCTCCTGCAGGCGCTGGGCCAGGATCTTGATCATGCGCACCGCGATCTCGGAGTTGCCCCGGATCATGGCATCGAAGGTCTTGGGACCGATCACCAGCAAGCGGGCGTCCTCCAGCACCACGGCCGAGGCCGAGCGTGGCTTCTGGTTGATGATGGCCATCTCGCCGAAGAAGGCCCCCGGGCCCAGGGTCACCAGCACCTTCTCCACGTCGCGGGCCTTCTTGGTGATGTTCACCTTGCCGGACTGGATGACGTACATCTCGTTGCCGGCGTCGCCCTCGCGGAAGATCACCGTCCCCTTGGGGAACTCACGCCCGAACTTCTCGAACAATCGCTCGGCTTCGCTCATGCACTCTCCCGTCGCGGACCGCGTTCGCCCTCGGGGCTGCGCCCGGCTGTAACAAATATGCCCTGCCCTGTCAACGCGCCACCGATCACTTGGTGGTCATCTTGAAGACCCCGTCCCACTCCGGCGGCGGCGGGTTCTTCTGCATGGCGCGGCAGCGATCCTGGTACAACTGCAACAGCCGATCGGCGGGCCGGCGCTGCGAGAGCGCCTCGAACCGTGCCGCCGCCTCCTCGAAGCGCCGCGCGCGGTACGCCGCCAGCGCGGCGGCGTACTCGGCCAGCCAGCCGTCGGCGGCGGGATCGGGCGGCCCGCGGTGCAGAAGCTCGTAGATCTTCACCGGCTCGAGCTTGCCCTTGACGATCACCAGATCGATCTCCCGCAGGGTGAAGTCGTCGCCCAGGTAGGACCGGGTGAACTCGCTGACGATGATGTGCGTGCCGTACTGCTTGTTGAGGCCCTCCAGCCGAGAGCCCAGGTTCACGTTGTCGCCGATCACGGTGTAGTCGAAACGGGTGCGCGAGCCCATGTTGCCGACCGACATGGGCCCGGTGTTGACACCGATGCCGATGTCGATCTCCGGCAGGCCACGCTCCTTCCACGACAGGCACAGGCGAGCCAGCTCCTCCATCATGTCGAGGGCGGTGAAACACGCTGCCTTGGGGTGATCCGGGAAGTGGAGGGGGGCACCGTAGATGGCCATGATGGCGTCGCCCATGTACTTGTCCAGGGTGCCGTTGTAGCGGAACACCAGGTCGGTCATGGGCGTGAGGTACTCGTTGAGAAGCTCGGTGAGCGCCTCGGGCGCCAGGCGCTCCGAGATGGTGGTGAAGCCGCGGATGTCCGAGAACAGCACCGTGAGCTCCCGGCGCTCGCCGCCCAGCTTGAGCTTGCTGGTGTCCTGGAGCACCGACTCCACCACGTTGCGCGACAGGTAGAACTGGAAGGCGTTGCGGATGCGCGACTTCTCGCGTTCCTCGGTGGCGTAGCGGTACACCGCGATGGCGATGAACAGCACGATCATCTCGATGGAGGGCAGCACCACGAAACCCAAGAAACCGTTGCGGAACAAAATAAGGTAGTTGAGCAACGGCAGGATCAAGAAGATGCCCAGCGAAAGCACCAGCCCCCGGGTGAGCCGCAGCCGGCTCAGGACCCAGGACAGCAGCAGCCCGAGTCCCAGAAGAAGGACGAGCTCGGCGGTCTCCATCCAGGCGGGCCGCACCAGGTAATCCTGGCGGATGACGTTCTCGATGACCGAGGCATGGATCTCCACGCCCGGGTAGTTGGTCTCGAAGGGGTTCGGGCGGAGGTCGTACAGCCCCATGGCGGTGGCGCCCACCAGGGCGACCTTGCCGCGCACCGCCTGGCAGGCGGCGGCATCGCCGCGGATGACGTCGCCGGCGGAGACGTGACGGAAGGTCTGGCCGGGCCCGTAGAACTTCACCCGGAACAGGCCCCCGCGTTCGACGGGGATGGGCCGGTGCTCGGGGCCGATGGGACCGAGGAGCGGCCCGAGGAAAATCTCCGGCACGTCGGAGGTGAAGGTGGCGCCGTCGCGGGTGCCCAGGTGCAACCGCACCGGCTGGCCGAACCACAAGGCCAGAGACTGCAGCGACAGAGAGGGCAGGATCTCCGCCGTGACCGGCCACGGCCTCACCAGCTCGAGGGCCCGCAGATACGGCCGGAACATCCCGAAGGCGTCCACGAGCTCGGTCCCGAAGCCGAAGATGAGCGGCGCCCGGCGGAAGATGCGATCCTCGTCCGACAACATGTTGAAGAACCCGAAGAACTCGTTGGCATCGGTGAGCACGGGCAGGTTGGCCCGCACCCCGATGGCCCGGGGCATGAAGGTGTAGGTGTTGCCGTCCGGCAGCCGGTAGACGATGCCCACCGTGCCGTACCCGAGGCTCTGCACCGGATCCGACCCCTCGCCGCGCATCTCCTCCTCGGAGAGGAAAAAGAAGTACCCGAGCACCACGTTGTCGTGGTTCTCCAGCACCTCGGCGAGCATTCGATCGCCGCTCGCCTTCTCGATGGCCTGCGCAAGCGCCGCGGCGAACTCGGAGTGGGACAACCCCGTCTTTTCCCAAGCCTGGTTGATCTCCTCCAGGATGGGCAGGGTGCGTTCGAAGTCGGGCTCGGAGAACACCGCGTCGAAGGCGATCACCCGGGCGCCGCACTCCTCCAGGTTCTGCACCAGCCGGGCCACCTGCCGCCGGGGCCAGGGCCACATGCCGAGCTCGCTCATGCGCAGGCTGCGCTCGTCGATGGCCACGATCACCACGTGGGCCGCATCCTGAAAGGCCGCCCTCTCCACGGGAGTCTCCGGCCCGCCCCGCAGGCGGAACATGATGTCGGTGACGCTGTTCTCGATATTTTGCAAAAATTCCACCGAGGTAAACCCGGAGAGCTCGCGGGTCTTGAGCTTGATGAGGCAGAACAGCAGGGTGACCAGCAACCCCAGCTTGAATCCCGAGGGAGAGAGGAGTTTTCTGAGCTTCACGTGCCGTCGGCTCCTTGAACCGGAGAGGTTAGGTGAGAGAAGCGAGCCTGTCAATCCTGGCGTCTCGCCGCCCATGCTTCACGCTTGACAAGCCAGATCCCGGTTTGTTATGCAAAGCGCAACCCTCGTTTTGGCCTGGTCGAACCTGGGTCGACGACCCCGGAGGAACTCCATGGCAGAGGAAAGAAATTTGACCTCGATCGACGTGGACAAGCTGGAGTCCGACTTCGAGGCCGATAACGCGAACTTCGTACCGCTGGCCCGGGCCTACCTGGAACGCAAGCTGGCCGAGCAGGCGGTGGCCGTGTGCCAGAAGGGTCTGCGCAAGAACCCGGCGGCCAAGGACGGCCGTCTCGCCCTGGCCATGGCCTACTACCACGCCTACGACGACCGCAAGGCCGAGAAGGTCGCGCGCGAGGTGGTGCAGACCCAGCCGGAGTCGGCCGCGGCCGCCCACCGCTTGCTGGGCGAGCTGTTCATGGAGCGCAACCAGGAGCAGGAGGCCATCCAGGAGTTGAGCCGCTCCTTCGAGCTCGACTCCCGCGACCCGCACACGCGGGAGCTGCTCAAGGCCCTCGGCATGCCGGCCAAGGCCTCGGGCAACGGTGTGCCCGAGAACTTCTGGCTGCCGCGGGCGGCGGTCATCCCGCGCGACCTGCGCCAACCGATCTGGAAGACGCTGATCCAGACGCTCGGCCTGGCCATCCTGGTGGCCGCCGGCCTGGTGTACTACGACCATTACGTCAAGGTGAAGGTCCAGGTCCGGGAGCACTTCAAGAAGGCGGGGACGCTGCTGCCGCGGGACAACTTCGCCGACCTGCTCGGAGCGGAGAAGGAGCTGGACCAGGCGCTGGCGCTCAAGCGAAACGATGAGAAGCTCGTGGTGCGCCAGGCCTTCGTGCAGAGCCTGCTGTGGCTGGACCACGCCCAGGCCGATCGCAAGGAGAAGCTCAAGGCGGCGCTGGCCTGGATGGAGGAGGAGGACCTGCCCAACCCCGAGCGATTCGCGCTCAAGGGCTTACTCCTCACCGATGAGGGGAAACCCCAGGACGCGGACAAGTACCTCGAGGAGGTCATCAACCGCGCCATCGAGAAGAAGGACATCTTCCTCAACGGCTTCGTCTTCGGCTCGCGCGCCCTGGCCCGCCTGCGCATGGGGCGCACCGAGGACGCGCGCGAGGACTTCAACCGCGCCGCCCGCTTCTCCGGTGATTCGCCCCACTACCAGGCCATGTACGCCGACGTGTACGTCCGCGAGGGCAACTGGTTCCGCGCGGTCAAGGGCTTCCAGGACGCGCTGCGCACCAACCCCTCGCACCACTTCAGCAACCTGCGGCTCGCCTACTCCTTGCTCCAGACGGGGAAGAACCTCGAGGCCGTGCGCAAGATCCTCGACGAGTACGCGAACCCCGAGAAGGTGCCCGAGAGCGCGCTCTCCCCTCCCCTCCAGGGAATGCTGTACCTGGCGCGCGGCGAGTTCGCTCTCCGGCAGGGTGACTTGAACCAGGCGAACGACTTCGCGGCCAAGTCCATCAAGGCCTACGACGCCTCCGCCGAGGCCCACGATCTGGCCGGCCGGCTGGCGACCATCAACAAGGACGGCGCCAAGGCAACGAGCGAGTTCGCCAAGGCGCTCTCGCTCGATCCGTACCTCCCCAAGGTGTACTTCGATCGCTCCGAGAGCATGTTCGAGCTGGGGCAGAAGGAAGAGGCGCTCACCAAGCTCAAGGAGTTCACCCGCTACCTGAAACCCACGGTGGCCTACCACGTCCGCACCGGCAACCTGCTCATGCGCATGGAGCGGCTGGACCTCGCCTTGGCCGAGTTCCAGCAGGCGGTCAAGGTGGACGAACTCAGCCCGGACGCGCGCTTCCACGTCGGCCTGGCCTACCAGAAGATGGGCGAGGCCCTCGGCACCTCCAAGGAGAAGCAGGAGGAGAAGCGCAACCTCTACAACAAGGCGCGCGAGGAGTACGAGAACACGCTCATCCTTCCCGGCGGCGAGAAGGCCGAGGTGTATTGCCAGATGGGGCAGATCTACCTCGACTCCGAGGACTTCGACAACGCCATGGACAAGCTGGCCAAGTGCGCGCTCATGCTGCAGCAGGCCGGCGAGCCCGGGCCGCGGATCGCCGAGGTGTACTTCTGGGTGGCCAAGGTCTTCAAGGAGATGGGCGGCACCGAGGGCGAGAAGAACGCCAAGATGTACACCGCCAAGGCCGAGGCCCTGCGCCAGGGCAAGACCATGGAGCAGGTCGAGCGGGAGTTCAAGGAAGCCGAGGAGAAGGAGCAGAAGAACCGCCGCGGCAGGCGCGGCCGCTGATCGGACGGACGGCAGAAAAGCCAAAGGATCCGGCGAACCCGGATCCTTTTTTTTTGGGAGGCTGCCGTGAAGAAACTCGTGACCGTACTGCTGGTCCTGGCCACGTGTCCGGCCGCGGCCCGGGAGGGCTTTTCCATCTACCTGGGTATCGGCGGCGGGTTCTTCGACCTCTCCACCTCCTCGCTGGGATCGTCGCTGGAAAAGTCCGGCGTATCCCGCTCGGATGGCGCGCTTCTCACCAGCACCCTTTCCGACGGGCTCGCCCTCCGCCTTTCGGCCAGTTACACCATCCGCGGCTACGCCTCGGTCGAGGCCGGCATCACCGGCCACGGCTGGAACCTGGGCGGCGACGACCTCGGCGGCTCGGGCCACGTCTCCCTGGTCGCGCACCTCCACCCGCTCGAGTTCTTCCTGCCCGCGCGCGACTACGACGCCAGCGTCTTTCTCGGCGGCGGGTACTCCATCCTGGGCGGCGGCCAACCGAATGACGACAACTCGCGCGGCCTCGACGGCGGCACGCTCGAGTTCGGCCTCGCCGGGAGGTACTTCTTCGCCCCCTGGTTCAGCCTCGGCGCCGAGCTGCGCTTCTCCGTCCCCTTCTTCAAGCGTTGGTTCGTGGACTGGGGAGACGACGTCGAGTTCGATCTGAAGTCCCACCCGAAGGCCTTCTTCACCGCGCTGCTCGTCTCCTGCGGATTCCACTTCGCCCCCGCGAAGTAAATTATATATAATTTATAAATAATTATATATATATTTGGTAGAAATCTTGACAAAAATCCCACATGTGGCATTATGTAGTCAGGAGCGCGGAAGTCGCGAGCCTCCCTCCTCTCGCGGCATCCTGACTCCGGGTCGAAGGGCGAGCGCGCACTCGCCCTTTTTTTCGTTTCGGATAGAATCCGCTCGCCGGCTCCCTCTTCCACCGGAGGCGTCATGATGAGACCATCGCTCATGTTCCTGGCGGCGTTGGCGGGGATCTTTGTCTTTTCTCCTCTTGCCAGCGCACAGGAGCAGAGGCCCAGCTCGAAATTGTCTCCGCTGCTCCGGCTGGCCGGGCATACGCCGGAACTCGCCAAGCTCCTCATGAAGCAGCGCGCCGGTTCCCCATCCATCCTCCTTACACCCCACGTGGAAGTCCTCATCGAGAGCGCGGATCGACAGGCCACGACGCGCTCGCTCCTTTTGCTCGGGGCCCGCGTCGGCAGGCCCCTGGGGAGGGTGATCCCTGCCGCGGTTCCCCCGGACTCCATCGAGGCTCTCTCGCGCCTTCCCGGCGTGCTGCGGGTCGAGCCGGCGGTGCCGAAACGGCTGCTCCTCGACCTCAGCCGCCCCGACGTCCGGGTAGACCAAGTCGAACTCGGCACGGGGCTGCCCCGGGCGCTCGACGGGAGCGGGGTGTTGCTCGGTCTCGTGGACACCGGCATCGACTACGCCCACGATGCTTTTCGCCGGCCCGAGGGCCAGCCGCGGGTGCTCGGCATCTGGGATCAGGCCTTCGCGACGGGAGACCCGCCCCCGGGCCAGACGACGGGGGCCTACTGCGACATCGACCGGATCGATTCGGGAAGCTGCGATTCGATAGATCTCGTCGGGCACGGCACGCACGTGGCCTCCACCATGGGCGGCTCGGAGGCGCGCTACCGGGGGATGGCGCCCGGAGCCGATTTTTTGGTTGTGGCCTCGCTCGACTTCGCCTTGCTCGTCGAGTCGCTGGAGTGGCTCTTCGCCGAGGCCGACCACCTGGGCCGGCCCATGGTCATCAACCTGTCGCTCGGCGGCCACTACGGGCCCCACGACGGCACCGACCTGGAGTCGCAGGCCATCTCCTCCTTGCTAGGTCCCGGCCACATCATCGTGGCCGCGGCCGGCAACGAGGGCAACGATCGCATTCACCTCGGCGCCCGCCTCCAGCAGGAGCCGGGCAAGACCTACCTGCAGATGGGAGAGGCCGGCCTTCTCGGAGACTCGATGCTGGTCACGCTGTGGGCCGAGCCGAGCGCCTCGCTGGCGTTCTCCGTGGCGGTGGAACGCCAGGGCGCCGAGGTGGCCCGCTCGGCGGCCGTGCCCCTTGACGGATATGCCCAAGACGCCTTGCTTGATGAAGGGCCGAAGCACCTGGGAGATGTTCGCTTCGAGCCCGCCGGCGCGCCGAACTCCGCCAACGGCAAGTGGCAGATGGACATCCTGATCACGCCGGCGCCGGGGACCTCGTCCGGAAACTTGGACGGATACGAGTGGGTCCTCGCCTTCGAGGGGAGCGGGGCCTTCGACGCCTGGATCGCCTCGGCGGAGCTTGGCGGAATCCCGGCGGCGTTCTCGGATCGCTCGGGTACGGGCGTGTTCCCGGGAGACACGAAAAAGACGGTGGGCTCCCCCGCCATCATCCCCGGCGTGCTGGCGGTGGCCTCGTACGCCACCCGCTCCTCCTGGACCGACGAGAGCGGCGCCAGCGTCTCGCACCCGGAGACAGTCCCCGGCGACCTGTCGTTCTTCTCCAGCCGCGGGCCGAGCCCCGATCTGACGCGCACGGGCGTCAAACCCGAGATCGCCGCTCCCGGCGAGTACATCGTGGCGGCTCGCTCCAAGAGCGCCGCGGCGCTCGAGCCGGGTACGGGCATCGACGAAAAGCACCTCGCCATGCGCGGCACCAGCATGGCCTGCCCGCACGCGACCGGGATCGTGGCGCTGCTGCTCCAGATCGAACCCGGCCTCGAACCGGCCCGGCTCAAGGACATCCTGGAGCGCTCGGCGCGGTCCGACGAGTGGACCGGCGCGAGTTTCCCGGACGACGGCTGGGGATACGGCAAGATCGACGCCTTCGAGGCGGCGGCGCTGGCGCTCGGGGTCGGCCGCTGCCAGACCGCCGCGGATTGCCGGGAAGGCTACCGCTGCTCCGATCAGCTTCGCTGCGTCGAGGAAGGCGGCTGCGGCTGCCAGACGTTCGCGACCCCGTCGGCCAGTATCTTTTGGCTCGCCTTCGCAGCCATCCTCATGGGTGCGGCGCGCACCCGCAGAAGACAGCCCCGCGAGACACGCTGAAGACAAACCGCGATAAAAGAATCGGAGATGCCCGTCAGCGATTGAAGTTGATGGGAAGCTCGACGTTGCGCCGCTCGCCGGCGTACGGGCGGAACTTGAGATAGGCGAGCCGCTCCTTCAGACAACGGTGCAGCGGGCCGTTGTCCAGGCGGAAGTCCAACATGCGCACGTCCCCCACCCGGCCGTCGTTGTTGATGGTGAAGCTGATCTGCACCGGGCTGGTGAGGTCCGCGTTGCGCTGAATCTCCTGGGCCACGCAGCCGATCATGCGGTTGAGGTTGGGGCGCGCGAACACCTCGGAGAGGATCTCCTCCTGGCTCAGAGAGGAGGTCGCGGCCACGTTGTCTTCCTTGGTGGGCTTGGCCGATGTCTCGCCCCCCTTGCCCCCGGGTCGAACCGGGATCGGAGCCGGCCGGGTACGCCCACCTCCCGGAGAACGCAGCCCCACCAGGGCCGGGGCGTCATCGATCAGGATGCGATCGATGTTGATGCGGCCACCGAGCGGATCGGCCGAGGCCAGGGCGTTCGCGGACTCGCTGGCCGCCGCCGCCGGGACCCCGATCAGCGGCACGTGGCGCCGGGACCAGCTCTCCCAGTCCCCCGCCGGCCCTTCGGGCTTGAAGATCATCAGGAGGTAGGTGGCGCCGAAGCCGAAGATCACCAGCGCCGCGGCGCCGATGGACAGGTTGATGCGCGCGCGCAGTTGCCGCCGCCGTACCGCCGCCGCGGCCTCGGCCCGGGCGCGATCGGCCCGGATCTTGGCCTTGGCGCGGATCAAGAAGGGCATGAAGCCGGCCACACTCTGGAGCGCGACCCACTCCCCCTCGCCCTGAGACAGCAGGGTGGACTCGTTCACCTCGCCCAGGAACATGCGCTCGATGAGCTCCGTGGACGGCACCGGCCCGAGCACCTCCCCTCGGACCTTGAAGAGCCACTCCCCGGGCGGCGCATCCATCTCTTCGCGGTGGAAGTGAACGCCTTCGGCCTCTGGCATGGAGCGCCTCTCTACGACGGCGCGAAAAAAAGTCATTCGCGCCGGTTGGCGAATCTACCATACCATAGACGAAAAAAGGATGGGAAGGGTTTTCACCAACCCCAGGGATCGTCCGGCCGGCCTGGGCTGGAGAGGGCCCGCCGCAGATCCTCCTCCAGCTCCTCGAGGAGCGCGCGCTCCACCAGCGCGCGGCTCTCCAGGTAGAAGCTGCGAAGACGCGCGGGGCTCGGCTCTCGCGAACGCAGTCTGAGTTTTTCGGTCAGGTGGCTGAGCATGTCATCCTCCCGTGTGAGCGAGCGATCCCCAGTCCCCGGTAGCCGGCGCGCTCGAGCAGAACGGCGGCCAGGCGCTTGAGCTGCCACTGCTGCAGCTCGACGAAGCGCACTCCCATGCCGGGCGGACGGCGTCCCGCCTCCGGGGAACTGTGAATCACCTCGGCCTGGACTTTCATCAGGGTTCGGTACCCCGGAATCTCCAGACGAATGGTGGCCGGGGTTCCCGGAGCGTCCGGCGCGCTCGTTCGGATGAACGCGCCTCGTAGGCTGAGATCGAACAGCTTTCCAATGAGCATGCGGTTTCGGCTCTCGAAAAAGCCATCGAAAGAGAGGATGACTCTCGGGAAACGGCGTCTGGAGGGATACCGGTTGCGGCGAACCTTGCTCCGTCTGTCGAAGATTGGTTCCATCGGATTTCCTCCTTATGGTCCACCTTGTGTTATTATGTACTACATAGGCACACACAAGTCAAGAAACTGGTTCTTTTTCAATTGCAAGCCAGCAGCCAATCAATAAAACTATCGTTTACCTTTCGGAGGAATACCCCATGGTCGACCGCAAGGCGCCACCGAGTACGCCGAAGTCGCCGTCTCAGTTGCCAGGACTCCCCACAAAAGGAATGGGAGGCATTCAGATCACGCCGCTCCCTGGTGCGGGCGCTGCGAGCAAGACGCCGGCCGCGAAGCCCGCGAGCCCACAACCGGCAGGCGAGCGGTCGTTGGCCTTCGGCGAGGTGGATCTCGGAGGGAGCGACGAGCCTCTCCCCGAGATGGCGAGCCAGGAAAAAGCGCCAGCGAAAGCCGCGAGAGCGCCGGCGGCGAAACCGGGCGCGCCCGCTCCCCGCCCCCCGCTCAAAGCGAAGGCGGAGGAGGCCGAGTCCCCCGTGGAGGACGCGGAGCCCGTGGCTCCACCACCAGAGAAAGAGCGGCCCTACATCCGCGTGCACTCCTCCTCTCCCAAACGCGATAGCGGCAAGATCGTCCGGCTGGTCGTGATCGTGGTCGTGGCCCTGGCGGTCCTCGGCGGCGCCATCTTCGGCGTGATGAAGTTCATCGAGTCGCGCAAGCTGGCGCAAGAGGAGGAGATCAAGAAGCTGGACCGCTCCAGCCTGGATCGCCTCAAGAACGAGGCCGCTCGCAACCAGGGAATCACGCCCTAGGCCCACCCGGAAGCAGCCGCACCGCCCCAAGAAAACCTGCTGACAAGAAAAAGCACGGAGAAGATCTCCTGGCGAGTGGAAACCCAGGAGGAAAAATACCGACAGGAGCCCTTGACGGCACAAGCCGAGCGATGGGAGCTTCGTCAGATCTCGAGCCGCTTGTGATAGCGGGTGAGGTTGCGAACGCCGCTTCGGGTGATCACCACCATGTCCTCGATGCGCACGCCCCCGCGGCCGAGGTAATACAGGCCCGGCTCCACCGTGACCACCATCCCCTCCCGAAAGCGCAGCTTCGGGTCCACCGGCCCGACGCGCGGCGGTTCGTGGATCTCCAAGCCCACGCCGTGGCCGGTCGAGTGGGTGAAGCCCTGCAACCGCCCGTCACGCTCGCCGGTGAGGAAACCGCGGGCGATGAAGCAGCGCAACACCTCCTCGTGGGCGCGCCGGATACTCGCCCCCGCGCGCATCACCCGCATCGCCGCCCGCTGCGCCTCGAACACCGCGCGGTGCTGGCGCAGGAGCTGTGGATCCGCGCGCCCGCGCACCCAGGTGCGGGTGATGTCGGCGAAGTAGAAGGTCTTGCTGGAGCGCGGGAACACGTCCAGCACCACCGGCTCGCCCGCGCGGATAGGGCCGTGGCCCTCCTCGTGCGGGTCCACCGCCTGCTCCCCCACCGCCACGATGGTGTGCGAGGCCAGGCAATCGGCCTCGAGCAGGCACAGGTTGATCACCCGCCGCAGGTCCTCGGCCAGCAGCAACTTCTTGCCAAGCCACAGGTAGCCCCGGCGGATGGTGGCGTGGCGCATCACCGCCTCGGCGGCCGCCAGCGCGCGCTCGGTGTGACGCTGCACCGAGACGATGCGGGAGATCTCCGACGGTGACTTGGCGAGCCGTCCGGGCACCAGCGGGCCGTCGTGCACCGAGACGCGCACGCCACCTTCGCGCAGCCGCTCGACCAGGCGCACCGGGCAGTTCTCGGCCACCTCCACATGCCGTTCGCCGAGCCGCCGCAGCGCCGCCAGCGCCAGCGCGGCCGGGGACAGATCTGGGAACGCCGCGCCACGACGTTCGGCCTCCTCGCGCGCCAGCGTCTGCACACCCCACACCTGTCCCGAGCCGAAGATCTTCCGGGCCCGGCCGATCTCGAAGTCCGGCACGAGGAGCACCCGGCGGCTCCCCTTGGCAAAGTACAGGATGGGATCCGGCGCGGGGAATCGGGCCAGGTACAATAGATCGGCGTCGTTTTCGGGAACACCGTAGAGGAACAGGCACGCCGTTCTGGAACGAGCCATGCCGCGCCTCACACCGCGACGACCTTCTGGACCTCGGGGAACTCCTCCTTGAGGGCGGCCTCGACGCCCATCGACAGCGTCATGCGGGCGCCCGGGCAGCCGGCGCAGGCGCCTTGCAGGCGCACCTTCACCGTGCCGCTCTTCTCATCGAAGTCCACGAACTCGATGCCCCCGCCGTCGGCCTCGAGGTAGGGACGGATCTTCTCCTCGATCACCTTCTGGATTTTCTCTTTCATGAAGTGTCTCCTCTCCCCCGCCATCAATCGAGCGCACGCTAGCACGCGCCGCGAAGGACTTCAAACCTCATGTTTCGTATCACCGGGCTCCTTCTTGCCGAGCAAGCCGGAAAGCAGCCGGGCGCCGCCGTCGAGATAGACACGCGGGAAGGCTCGCCGCAGCCACCACAGGAAAGACATCTGGGAAACTGGCGCCACCAGCGAACGCTCCCGCCGCACCGCCTCCACGATCTCGTCCGCCATCTTCTCCGGGCTGACCGCGAACCGACCGAACCAGCGCTCGATGCGCTCCGGCCAGCGTCCCGGCAAGCGGATCCGGCCGTCGCGCATCACGTTGGTGCGGACCGCGGCGGGGCACACCAGGGTCACCCGGACGCCGCGGGCGGGAAGCTCGAGCGCCAGCGACTCGGAAAACCCCACCACCGCCGCCTTGCTGGCGCAATAGGCCGCGACCATGGGCAGACCCGCCAGGCCCGCCATGGAGGCCACGTTGACGATGTGCCCCTCCCCGCGCTCCACCATCCCCGGCAGAAACAGCCGCACCCCGTGGATCACCCCCCACAGGTTGACGCCCAGGATCCACTCCCAGTCGGAAGGCGTGATCTGGTCCGCCGGGCCGGCCACGCATACCCCGGCGTTGTTGACCAGAACGTCGACCCGGCCCTCGCGCGTCAGGATGCGGCGGGCCGCTCGCTCGAAGGACGCTCCGTCGGCGCAGTCCACCCGATAGGATCGCGCCTCGCCGCCGCTCTGGCGAATGAGCGCCACGGTCTCGCGCGCCCGCGCGGCCGAGACGTCGAGCGCCTGCACCCGGGCGCCGTGCCGGGCGAAGGCCTCGGCGCAGGCCCGGCCGATGCCCGAGCCCGCTCCGGTCACCACCACCACGCGCTCGCGAAGATCGCGCATGGGCTCACTTCGTTTTTTGATAAGTGCCCACCAGCTCTCCGCGGGCGAGCACGTGGCCCTGCATGGCCTTCTGCAAGGCGGCGGCATCGAGGGCGCCGAGGTCGCCGAGCACAACGTCGAGGGCGAAGAGCTTGAAGAAGTAACGGTGGCGCCCGATGGGTGGGCACGGTCCGCCGTAGCCGGTCTTCTTCCAGCTGTTCTTGCCCTGGCGCGTCCCCTTGGGAAGCGCGGCCGGGGCCACGCCCTCGGGCAGGCCTTTCGCGTCCGGCGGGAGATCGTAGAGCACCCAGTGCACCCAGGTCATCTTGGGCGCCGCCGGGTCGGGGGCGTCGGGGTCGTCCACGATGAGCACCAGGCTACGGGCCGGCCCGGGCACGCCGCTCCACTGGAGGGCGGGCGAGAGGTTCGCGCCCTGGCAGGTGAAGCGCGCCGGGATCTCCTTTGCCGCCTCGAAGGCCGGCGAAACCACCAGCACCGCCGGCTCGGGCGCCGTCGGTGGTTCGGAGACCGCGGCGACTCCTCCAAAGATCATCAACGAAAAAAGCGAAAACCAGGTACGCCATCGTCGTGAGTCCACGTTCTCCTCCCGCGCTGGACGCGGCGCCGGCGGACGCCGATGAGAGCGCAGCATACCTCAAATTTGCCCCGCTGGCACCACCCGTGGGACCGCTCTGCCTGGGTGTTACGGGTCGGTCGCTTGCGCCCGGCCGCGCTTGCTCTCTCGACAGCGCGACCGGCGACGCAGGTCCGACGTTTGCGTTGGTTTTTGCTGGGGCAGCTTGGTACAGAACCTGCCTACAGGGTCGAGGGGTTGGCGCGCTGCAGGATGAAGAAAGACACGAACAGGCGCTTTGCGCCCAGCGCCACGTAGGCCTTGCCGAGCAGCAGATCGGGGTTGTCCGGGTCCACCTGGACCAGGTAGTCGCGCAGAAAGCGGGAGGGATCGAACTTGGGGTTCTTGTCGCTGGCGTAGTTGAGCAGCAGCGCGTTGGGATAGAGGTTGTCCGTCTCCTCGGCGCGCACCGGGTACACGTCGTACCAGCCGTGCTTGACCGAGGTGCCGTTCTTCACCGTCTCCACCCAGGGGTCGAGCAGGCCGGCCTTGCCCGGCTTGATCTTCACGTTGTAGCCGCGCACGACGTCGCCGTCGAGGTAGAAGCCTTTCTTGAACTTGCGGATACCGGCCAGCAGGGTCACGTCGAGGGTGTTGAAGCCGCGGAACTCCCAGCCGGCCAGGGCCTTCGGGTCGGGCATGACGCCCTTCGCCAGCACGTCGTCCAAAAAGTCGTTGCTTCCGGTGGCCAGGGCCAGGTAATCCAGCTTCGGCGAACTCGACTTGCTCTTCGCGCTCATGGCTTCCTCCTGTGCTCAGATCCAGCCTTCGTCGCGATACCACTGCACGGTGTCGCGCAGGCCGTGGCGGGCGTCGGGGTAGATGAACTTGTAGCCGGTGGCCTTCAGCTTCTCGTTGCTGTACACGAAGTCGCCGTTGAGGTAGGCGATGGTGTCGGCCTCGAGCGGGCTCTTCTTGTGCAGCATGTCGACCATGACCTTCTGCAACAGGCCGGCGGCCTTCATGGCCACCTTCTTGATGGGCTCGACCGGGACCGGGGGCAGCTTCAAGAAGAGCGCGCCGTTGAGTTTCGCGAAGAAGCGCATCAGGTCGAGCTGGGTCATCTGGCTGTCGTCGTTGACGTTGTAGGCGCCGCCGATGGGGCCCTTGTGCTCGGCCAGGTGCAGCGCCGCGCTGACCACGTCCCGCACGTGGATGAACGGCACCCGCCCGGTGAAGTTGGCCGGGGCGGCCAGCGGGTTCATCTTGGCCAGCCCCATCACCAGCTGTCCGCCGCCGTACACCGCCCGTGGGCCGTACACGGTGGTGGGCCGCAGGATGGCGTACGGGATCTTGTGCTTCTCGCACACCTCCATGACCAGCTTCTCGGCCAGGTCCTTGCTCTTGAGGTAGTTGTTGGGCGGGTTGGTGGGCATGTCCTCGCGCAGCGGCAGCATGTCCGGGGTGGGAACACCGTACACCCCGCCGGCGCCCCACATGATGAAGCGGGTGAGCTTCCCCTCGGCGAGGGCCGCATCGAGCAGGTTGCGCGTGCCGCCCACGTTAACCGCCTCGTAGGCTTCCCACTTGGAGGAGTAGTTGAACAACCCGGCGATGTGGAAGATGATCCCCACGTCCTTGACCAGGGGCTTTACGCTGTCGGGATCGGTGAGATCGGCGCCGACGAACTCCACGTTGAGCTTTCTCAGCACCGACGGGAAGCGGCCGGCCGCGCGATCGTCGTCCGGGTAGGCGGCGGGGAGATCAGTGGCCCGGACCTTGTAGCCGGCCTCGACGAGGACCTCGACCATGTGCGTGCCCATGAAGCCGCAGGCACCGGTCACCAGACACAACGGTTTCGTCATCGCGCACCTCCTGGACGCCGGCAATTTTTTTTGCGCCGCGTCATAAAAAAACCCGACGGTCGAAAACTGGGCAATTTCTAACGCACGGCGCCATGCATGTCAAGCCAAATCTGTCCCCTGCCGCAGCCGTTCGCTCGAAGGATGGCTTCAACTATCAACTGTCATTTGATCACAACTGCTCGGGACTTCGATCCTGCCCTTGGTTTTCTATGCCCCAGCGCGCTGGATTTTGAGGCCACGTTCGCGCGGAAAACGACCTTCGGAGAGATCGCCGCTACCTGGGGATTCCCTACTGTCCGAACGGCCCGAAGCCTCAGGTGGGATCCGCGCCCTGTCTCGCCCCCTGCTCCTTCGAGGCGAGTTTCACGATGCGCTCGATCTCCTTGATCTCGGCCTGGCCCCGGATGAAGCCGATCCCCATGCCCTTGGTGTCCTCGAAGAGATCGATCCATGCCACCTGGGCGTTGAGCTGGATGGGCGCGCCTTTCTTTTCGCCGATGTCGAGTTTCACCGGAAAGCGCACGCCCACCGACAGCAGCGGCCCGAGGCAGCGCAGAAACGCCCCCGCCTTGGACACGTTCATCACCTCGGCGGGGAAGTACCCCTTGGAGGTCCCGTAGCTGGCCGGGATCTCGACCGGGTAGCGCGGGTTCTTGCGGCGCTCGGCCCGGCTCCGGCCCGAGGCCAGGTAGCGCGCCAGGCCTTCCAGGTGGCTACGCTCCCGTTCGACCAGGCCCACGAAGATCCCCGCCGGGAGCTTCGGCCCGCCGGGCTTGACCCGCCGCCAGCGGATCCGCCCCTCGAGGAACAACGGCTCGGCATGGCCCTTGATCGACACCCGGAGCATGGCCCGGTCTCCAACCTTGACCGTCCGGCTCACGGGAAAGAACACCCCGGTGTCGTCCCCCTTGCTGGCGAAGGTCTTCTCGAACTCTTCCACCGACGACAACACCACCGTAAACTCGTGCTCGCGATCGATGAGCATGCTCCCTCCGCCCGGTTCGCTCTCCTTCCTACCGAACCCGGGACTGGTTGGCAAGATCGATCTTTTCATATTCTTGCCTGGAGAGAGAATCTGGAAATACAATGAGCGGCAAGTCCGAGGGACGCGCATGCGGAGTGTATGCCGATACTGGCCGACCCCGGGGCCACGATCCGTGTGGCCGCTGTGGGCGCTGCTCTTCTTGCTCTTCCAACCGGGCCTCTCCCTGGCACAGGATGAAGAAGGCGATCTCGCGCCGGAATCCGCCGTGGAAGAGGTGGACGAGGAGTTCGAACTCCTGGCGGAGGAAGAGCAGGTGGTCACCGCCGCCGCCCGGCACCAGCAGACGCTGATGGAATCCCCCTCGGCCATCACGGTGATCACCCGCGATCACATCGAGCACTCCCCGTGCCGCTCGGTGGCCTGCCTGCTGCGCTGGGTGCCCGAGATCGACGTGCGCCAGATCTCCGCCATGTACGTCTCGGTGGGCGGCCGGGCGCTCACTGGCGAGGCCGGCGACCGGGTGCTCCTGCTCATCGACGGCCGCGAGGCGAACATCGAGACGGTGGGCCCGCCAGGCTTCGAGATCCTCCCCATCCACCTGGACGACATCGAGCGCATCGAGGTCATCCGCGGCCCGGGCTCGGCGCTGTACGGCGCCAACGCCCACTCCGCGGTGGTGGCGATCACCACGCGCACCCCGGCCGAGCGGCGCCCTTCCGTCCTGCTGGGCACGGGCGAGCGGGGAAACACCACCTTCCACACCCGGCTGGAAAAGAACCTCGGCGAGACGCGCCTCAGCCTGGCCACCGGCGGCGACTTCGCCGACAGCTTCCAGGTCCGCTCGCGGCAAGACAAGAACGTGAAACGCGTGAACCTGCGCCTGGACCGGGCGTCTTCGGCCGGCACCCTCTCCATCAGCACTGGCGCCTCCTTCTTCGACGGCCAGGTGCACCTGGGCCTTTCGCCGGGCCGGTTCCAGGATGGGGTGGACACCTACCTGCTCGGCGTGTTCAGCGCCGAGAACTGGGATGTGCGGCTATGGTTCAACTTCTCCCGCTGCGACATCGTCCCCGACATGCCGCTGGTCTTCGGCGACCTCCGTATCGGCGAATTCTCGCGCCCCTTCGCCTTCATCACCACCCGGCTCGACGGAGAGGCCGAGAGACGCTTCGAGCTTTTTCCGGGCAACCTGCTGATCGTGGGAGGCAACTACCGCTGGATCACCTTCCTCTCGGATGACAACGATCCGGCCACCACTCACCAGCACCGCGCGGGGCTGTTCGTCCATGACGAGCAGCGCCTGGGAGACAGCCTGCGGCTCACCGCCGGCGTGCGCCTCGACTACAACAACATCACCCGCGGCGATCTGTTCGGGGTGGACTTCCCCTTGGCCGTGTCTCCGCGGCTGGCGGGGGTGTGGCGCTTCGCGCCGGAACAGAACCTGCGGCTGGCCTTCGGCAAGGCCTTCCGCAAGCCCTCGTTCTTCAACACCTCGCTGCACATGACCAACGTGCGGGGAGAGCCGGGCTTCGAGGGCATCGCCGAGTTCTTCCGGCAGAACGTGGGCAACGACAACCTCGGCAACGAGAGCATCACCACCCTGGAGGCGGGCTACCTGGGGCGTTTCTTCGGCGGCGCCTTGAGCATCGAGGCCGGCTTCTTCTACAACCGCTACCGGGACACCATCAACTACTACCTCGACATCCACACCCGCAACGTGGGCGGCATCCAGATCCCGGACCTGCAGAACAGCCGCATGGAGTGGCGCAACGCCGGCCGCGACGTGGACACCCTGGGCGGCTCGCTCTCTGCCACGCTGTACATCCGCGACCGTCTGCGCCTGAACGCCAACGCCATCTACCGCTACAGCTTCTACGTCTCGGAGATCGGACCCGACGCCGGGCCGGCCGAGGGCGCCAAGGGCTCGCGGGTGCAGTGGGAGCCGGCGCTGCGCTACCACCTCACGGGCTCCGTCCAGCCCTGCGAGGGTCTGTGGACCGGTCTCGCCATGCACGGGGCCTCGTCCACCACGGACGCCCGGCCTCCCGGCGGCTCGATCCTGGTGCCGCGGGTGATCGTCCACGAGAAGGCCTATACCTACTTCGACTTCTTCGCCGAGCTCGGCTTCTCAGTGGCGGGGCGGCGCACCCAGGCCGGCATCCAGATCGAAAACGTGCTGAACCAGCCGTTCTTCGACGTGGCCTCGCTGCCCCTGGACGACGGCCGCTACATGGGCGGTGAGCTCATCGGGCGCACCATCTTCGCCTACTTGCGCCAGTCGTTCTGACTTCCCCGGCGCGCGCATTTGACACGCCGGGCACGGCCCGCCTATTTTGCGCACTCATGGAAGACCTCTCCCCCGCCGCGCCTTCGACCGCGAAAGTCTTCGCGCCGGCGAGCCCGGACGCCTGGTGGGCCAGCGGCTCTCGGCCCTGGGCCCTCGTGCTGGCGCTGGGGGCATTCCTGTACCTTCCCTTCCTGGGGAGCACCGGCCTGTGGGATCCGTGGGAGCCGCACTACGCCGAGGTGGCGCGCGAGATGGTCGAGAGCGGCAACTGGCTCGAGCCCACCTGGGAACACAGCCCGAATCAGCCGCTGGAGAACAAGTACTTCTTCTCCAAGCCCGCGCTGAGCATGTGGCTCATGGCCGTGCCCATGGCCATCATCGGACCGCACCAGGAAGGCGGCGGCATCAAGCCGGGGCTGGAGTGGGCGCTGCGCTTGCCGTTTGCGCTGCTGGCCATGCTGGGGTTGCTGGCCGTCTTCGCCCTGGGACGGAGGTTCTTCGGCGTGGCCGAAGGGCTGCTGGCCGCGGTGGTGTTGGGCACCTCGCCGCAGTACGCCTTCGTGGCCCGCCAGGCCATGACCGACATGCCGCTCGTCTCGCTCATGACCGCGGGGATGATTCTGATTCTGCTAGGCGCGTTCGACGACGAGCGGCCGCGGCGGGGGCTGCTCTACCTCGGCTGGGCGGCCCTGGGCCTGGCCATCCTGGGAAAGGGCCTGCTGGGCGCGGTTTTTCCGGGGCTGCTCTTCCTGCTGTACCTTCTGGTGAGCGGAGACTGGCCCAGGTTGAAGGCGGTGCGGATCGTCTCCGGCGGCCTGCTCATGCTGCTCCTGGCCGCGCCGTGGTTTGTGTACCTCAGCATCGCCTCGGCGGTTCGCAAGCTGCAAGACGACGAGGGAAAGACCTTCTTTGCGCGCTTCTTCCTCCACGATCACCTGTACCGGCTGGGCTCGGGGGTGCACGGGGATCGAGGGACGTTCGCCTACTTCGTCGAGCAACTCGGCCTCGGCACCCACCCGTGGTTCCCCTTCATGATCTGGGGAACGGCGAAGAGCCTCTCGCGGGTCGAGCGCGAGCCGGCCTCCCCCGCGCAGCGGGTGGAGCTGTTCCTGGTCCTGTGGGCGGTGGCGGGCTTCGCCTTGTTCTCGCTCTCCATGACCAAGTTCCACCACTACGCCCTGCCGGTGGCCCCGGCGCTGGCGCTGCTGGCGGCCCTCTGGCTGTGCCGCGCGGCGCGCAACCCGGAGGAGCTGGGCCGGGTGCTGATGCCGCTCCTGCTCGTGCTCGGCGTGATCCTCGTCTCGCGCGACATCGGGCTCACCCCGAAGGCCATGGTGGATCTGTTCGTGTACAACTACACCCGGGACTTTCCCAAGGACGCCGCCGTACCGGGTCAGATCGGCTACGGTGTCATCTACGGGCTGCTGTCGCTCTCGCTGGCCGGGCTGTTCTTGTGGTCGCGCGACCGGCTGGCGCGGTACATCCGGGCGGCGCTCTCGATCGGCGCCGTCCTGGGCGCGGTGTGGAGCGGGTGGTACTTCTTTTCCGCCATGGGCCCGCACTGGAGTCAGCGCCACCTGGCGGACACCTACTACGCCCTGCGCGCGCCGGGCGAGCCCATCGGGGCTTACCTCATGAACTGGCGTGGCGAGACCTTCTACACCCGCAACGAGGTGGTCCAGCTCAAGAACGCGGGAAAACTCCAGGACTTCTTCGCCCAGCACCGCGACCGGCGGGTGTTCTTGCTGGTCGAGCAGGGCCGGCTGGAGAAGCTGAAAGATCAGCTGAGCCCCGAGCAGCGGCGCTCGCTGCGCATCCTGGACCGGAGCTGCAACAAGTTCTACCTCATCAGCGTCGAGAACCCCGCGCCGTCCCCGCCCG
>CAZLNM010000029.1:0-45332 GCA_964561025.1 uncultured Myxococcales bacterium | reverse complement strand
GACCAGGTGTTTTCCACTGGGGGTGCACAGCCTGGCCAGGAAGACCTCGAAGAGATCCCCTTCGCCGACCCGATCGATGATCTCCAGGTAGGGCCCGCTCACGGCTCAGCGCTCTTTCTGGCGCCGCAGCAAGCGCCGCCTCTCGGCCCAGGCCGCCTCGAGCACCACGCCGCACCCCGGGCAGATCTCGGGCCGCGGCTCGCCCAGGCGCAACATGCACACCGGGCAGAAGCGCTCGTCCAGCGGGGACGGGCGATCCGGGCGCAATTTCGGCTCCCGTTGCAAAAAGCGCTTGAGCAGGGCGCGCTCCGCCTCCCGCAGGGAGCCGCGCAGGGAGGCCGCGGCCAGCACCTCGACGATCTCCTGGAGATCGGGCCTTGGTTTTTGAGGACGCCGACTCGTCTTGTCCCGGACCATGTCGCGATCCCCACTCTCCCGCCCGGAGCGTCCGGCGGTCACCATCCGGCGATGAAAATGCCACAACCCGCCGGCCGGCGCAACCCGGACCCGACCGGATCCATTCCAGGACAAGAATGTTGATCCTTCAAATCCGCTGGGGTACCCTGGTACCGGTTGGCTGGCGCAGCGGGAGGCTCATGGGAAGACCGCTCCTCATCGGGTGGCTGGGATGGCTAGTGTTGTTCACCGCCCCGGCGGCGCAGGCGCAGTCCCCTCGCTTTCAGGTGATCCGCCCCGTGGAGAAGGGCCTCACCCTGGGCCTGCACCTCGGCGGCGCGGTGGACTTCAATCCGCCGGCGGGCGATCCCGTCCCCGGCGTCCTGGTGGGCCTGGAGGGCGGCTGGGATGTCACCGACGTGTTCCGCCTGAAGGCCGGCTTCATGACCATCCATTACTCCTCGACCGACCAGAACGTCCGGGGCTCCACCATCTCCATGGATTTCGACCACAACGCGGTGTGGGGCGGCGCCCAGTTCGCGCTTCTCGCCACCGAGCGCTTCTTCGCCTCGGTTCAGGCCGGGGCCGGATACCTGGCCGCCAGCCCCAAGACGGTGCAGGGCATCGAGGTGGCCGGGAAAAGCGACGTCGTGCTCATCGCAGGCGGCGCGCTCGAGTGGTACACCGCCCTGCGCCACTTCTCGGTGGGCGTGGAGGCCAACGCCCTGATCATGCCCACCCGGGGCGACGTGGCCGCGGCGGCGTTCTTCACCCTGCGCTACACCTTCTCCTTCAACGAGGCGCGCGAGATCCGCCCGCCCGCGGACCGGGACGGCGACGGCGTGCCCGACGCGCAGGACAAGTGCCCCGACGTGTGGGGACCGGAGTCCAACCGGGGTTGCCCGGAAACCGACACCGACTCGGACGGGGTGGTGGACCGCGAGGACGCCTGTCCGCAGGAGCCTGGGCCCGCCTCCAACCAGGGGTGCCCGGTGGACAAGGACAGCGACGGCGACGGGCTCAAGGATCGCGAGGATCGCTGTCCCAAGGAGCCCGGCCCGGCCTCGAACCAGGGCTGCCCCGAGGCCGACAGCGACGGCGACGGCATCCCCGACCGCATCGACAAGTGCCCCGACCAGAAGGGCAAGCCCGAGTTCGACGGCTGTCCCAGCAAGAACCAGATCAAGGTGGTGGTGCGCCAGGAGAGCTTCGAGCTGCGCGAGAAGATCCACTTCGAGACCAACAAGGCCATCATCAAGAAGGAATCCTTCCCGCTGCTCGATCAGGTAGTGGCCGCCCTGCGCCAGCACCCGGAGATCACCAAGCTGCAGATCGAAGGCCACACCGACTCGGTGGGCTCCGCGCCCTACAACCTCTCGCTCAGCCAGCGGCGGGCCGAGGCGGTGGTGGCCTACCTGGTGGGCAAGGGCATCGAGCCCGAACGCCTGGTGGCCAAGGGTTTCGGCCTCACCCGCCCCATCGCCTCGAACGCCACCGAGAAGGGCCGCAGCATGAACCGCCGGGTGGAGATGATCATCCTCGAGCGCAGCGAGTGAGTGCGGTCCCCGTCTCCCGCCCCTCCCTCCGTGTCATGCCTTCGCTCATTTCCCACGAAAAACCTGCCTCGTCCACGTGAACATCTTGTGGCGTTACCGACCGCGGGGTCCATGCGACCAGCGCGGACAAGTGCGGGGTAGGGTGCCCACCGCGGCCATTCGGGTTCAAGGCTTCGGCGGCGCGGACTTTTTGTGGGGCCGCGCCTCTTCCGCCAGCGCCTGCCGCAGGCGCAAGAAAGGCGTGGAGAAGGCGAAGTCGAACAGCTCCCGCATGGCCGGATCGCGCTCGAGGAGTAGCGCCCGGTCGGGGATGAAGGCCAGCTCTCGGCCACCGGCGGCCTCGCTGCCCCGGGCGGAGACGGCCATGGCGGCGTTGAGATCGCCGCAGGCGATGAGCGCCACCCGGGCCGCGGTGTGCCGCACGCCCTGGAGCCAGCGCTCCACCCCCGCGGGGGACAGCTCCAGTGAGAGACGCCGCAGCAAGGGGGAGAGCATCTCCAGGATCTCGGGCGGCGTCACCTGGCGGATGGCCTGGAGGTACTGCGGCGCGGTGGGTGGCAGCGGCGCCAGCGGCGGCGCGTCCGGGTTGGCCAGGTGGCACAACAACACCAGAAGCTGCATGCGATCGGCCGGCGAGAAGCGCAGCGGCAGCACGCAGCCCATGGCGATGGCCGCCACCTCCCGCGCCAGGAAGAAGGTGAGCTCCGGCCCGGTGCTTCGCTCGACCACCGCGTGCGGCACCAGCAGCGCCGGCGTGCCGCCGCAGTCCAGATAGGCCTGGTACCCGCCCTGGGCGATGACGAAGACATTCAGCGAGCGGCCCGACACCAGGTTCTGGGCGTACTCCACGGCCTGGTAAACCTCGGGGAAGTTGTGGCGATCCACCAGGTCGTCCCCCTTCACCCCGAAGCGCTCCAGGTTGGCCGGGAAGAGCTGCTCGAGATAGGGCGCCAGCACCGCCATCACCCGCTGCAACAGGTTGTTGGCCGCGGGGTGGAGCACGATCTCGTCCCACTCGCCGCGGTTGAGCGGGCGCGCCGGCCGCAGCGCGCGCGACGCCGCCGAGATCAGGCGTCGCGCCTCGGCGTCCACCGGCGCCAAGAAGCGCACCCCGCCGAAGTACCACAACGATCGATCGCGCTCGCCGCGGGCCCACTCCAACCGGGCCAGCGCCCGGAAATGATCCACCCGTAAAGGCTCCATCTCCCGGAGCTGCTCGAAGACCTCCAGCGCCGCCTGGCAGGACTCGAAGTCCGAAGCGTATATCGTCCCCAACGCCCGCAGCAGCTCGGCATCCTTGGGCTTGAGCTCCAGGGCCCGCCGCAAGCAGGCGGCGGCTCGATCGAGCTCGTGGAGGTTCTGCCAGTAGATCTGAGCCAGCTCCCGGTAGAGACGCACCGCCTCATCGACAGGCAGGCCCGCGCCGATGCGCCACTCCAAAAGCTGCCCGTAGAGCGAAGCATAGCGCTGGTAGCGTCCCTCGGCCCGGGCCAACTCCATGATCTCCTGGATGAGCGCCTGGTCCGCCCGGCCCAGGGCCAGCACACGCTCCAGGTGTTCCAGGGCCTCGCCTCGCTCCCCCAGCAACAGGCAGGCGCGCCCCAACACCCGGCGCATATCGGCCTCCCGGGCGGGCTCCAGGCGGGATCGCAACAGGATAGCGCCTTCGGACCGCAGCTCGGCCCAGGCCTCGCGTTGGCGCAAGAGGTCGAACAGCGCGAGGCGGTATTCGAGGTGGTCGGGGGCGAGCGACAGCGCGGCCCGGTAGGCCTCCTCTGCGCGTGTCGAATCCTTGAGCTTCGTGGCGTACAGATTGCCCAAAAAGGCCCAGCGCTGCGGCGCCTCCTCGGCGTGAGGCTCCAGCTCGAGTTCGCGCCGCGCCCAGGTGGCCGCCTCCTCCCAGCGCATGCGGTTGGCATAGAAGTCCTTGAGCCGGGCGACGGCCTCCCGGTCCGCAGGATTTCGCCGCGCCACCTCGTGGAAACAACGCGCCGCCTCCTCGAAGCGCAGCATGCGCCGCTGGGTCCGACCGAGCTCGCGCCACAGCTCCAGGGTCAGCGCCTCGAATCCCTCCTCCGGCAGGATGGAAATCATGCCGCGGATCTCGGTCGCCAGCGCCTCCAGGTCCCCTTCTTGTTCCAACAAACGACACAGGTTCTGCCGCGCCGGCAGGAAGGTCGGGTTGCTGTCGATCGCGCGCCGGTACTGCTCCCGGGCCTCGGCAGAATCCCCGGCCGCCTCCGCGGCCTCGCCCAGGCGGAAGGCGGCCAAGAATCTCTTCGCCGCCAGGCCCCGCTCGCCCAGGCGCCGGTAGAGGCGGGCCGCCTCGGGTAAGGACTTTTGCTGGTAACGGATCTCGGCCAGCTCCTCCAGCGCCCCGGCGTGCTCGGGATCGATGTTGAGGCAGTACTCGAAGTGGACCGCTGCCCGCACCGGATCGTTCAGGTGCTCGCGGCAGATCTCGCCCATCTCGAAGGCGATGGCCACCTGCCGCGGGGCCTGTGCCACGTGCTCGCGGAAACGGTAGAGGATCTGCAGAAGCTCGTCCCACTCGCCGTCCTGTCCCAGCAGGCGGGCCAACCGCTCGTGGGCCTCGGCGTTGCCATTGTCGATGTTCAGCACCCGCTGCAACACCTCGCGGGCGCGCCGGGGGTCGGCAGATTCCAGCAGGCGGGCGGCCCGCAGCAGCCACTCCACGCGCTGCGCTCCCTCCCCTTCCTGGTCCGCCCGCCGCAGATAGAAATCCCACAGCGCCTCCGGCCGGTCCGAAAGCAGCGCCTCCATCCCCTGTTGCGCCGGCTGGCAGGCCGGGTCGAGGGATAGCGCGGCCTCGAAGGACGCCCGCGCCTCCTCGGAACGCCCCGCCTCTCGCAACAACTGCCCCTGCCGCGCGCGCCACTCGGCCTGCTCGGCCGGGACCGTGGCGATGGCGGCCAGGCGTCCCGCCGCGGCCATGGCCGTCTCGAACCGCCGCTCCTCGGCGGCCAGCCGAACGGTCCAGCGGAGCAGCTCGGCGTCGTCCGCCCGCAGGCGCAACGCGCCTTCCAGCGCCTGCAAGGCGCCCGCGGGATCCCGCAGCGCCCGTTCCCGTAGCTCGGCCAGTTTCACCGCGGCGCGGAAGGCCCCTTCTCCCTCTCCGGCGGCGGCCCGCGCCAGGGCCTCGGCCGCCTCGGAGACCCGCCCGTCGGTCAGCAACAACTCGGCGCGCTCCCGCCACAGATCGGCGGCACGGGGGCCGCTCTGTAGCGCCGCCAGCCGGGCCAGGGCCGCCATCAGCTCCGGCCGCTGACTGGTGCGCCGGTAGAGACGGATCAACTCTTCCCAGGCCTCCGTGTCCGCGGCCTCGATCCGCAGCAGGCGTTGCAACAGCCCTATCCGCTCCTCGGGGTCGAGATCGGTCTCGAGACGGAGCCGGCGGCGCAACAAGCGCGCCTCGAGCGGCGGCGGTAGCAGCCCGTCTTTCGCAAGCAACCAGCGCAGGTGGGGCAGCGCCGCGCGGTCCTCCCCCATGAGCCGGGCCAGGAACATGCGGGCGACGGCGTCCTCCGGGAAGAGATCGAGCACACGCCCAAACGCCTGCTGCGCTTCCCTGGGCCGATCGGCGCCGGCCCACAGCAGCCCGGCTTGCCGCAGCCAGCCGCGCCGGGCGTCGGGCGCGATCTCGCGGGCCGATTGTTCCTCGTAAATCTCCGCCAGCAGCGCGTCGTCCCGGCGTTGCGCCGCCAGGGCTCGCAGCCGTTTCAGGGGGCGGGGATCGTCGGCGGCCAGGGCCGCCGCGCGGCGCAGGGACCCGATCGCGCCCTCGACGTCCTGGAGCCGCTCCTGGCTCAACTCGGCCTGGTGCAGCAAGAGCTCGAGCCGCTCGCCGTCCGAACCGGCCCGCTCGAGCCTCCGGCGCGACACCTCGAGCGCCGGTCGCCACTCCTCGAGTTTTTCCAGGTACTGCTGCAGTCGGTCCAGACAGCGGTTGTCGTCGGGATCCTGCTCCAGGATCCTGCGCAGCACCGCCACGGCGGCGCGCTCCTGGCCCAGCCCCGCGCCCAGCACCTCGGCCAGCTCCCACAGCCAGGCCCGGCGCCGCATCGGATCGTCCTCCAGATCGGCGCGACGCTCCAGGTGGTCCGCCAGCTCCTCCAAGCGGCCCTCGCTGCGATCCAGCTCCACCAGGCGATCCAGGGCCTCCCGCTGGCGCGGATCCAGCTCCAGCAACGACTCCCAGGTGGAGCGGGCGGCCAGCGGATCGCGCAGCACCTCCTCGGCCAGGCGCGCGGCCTTCTGCAGCGCGGCCAGCCGCTCGCCCTCCGGGGCCATCCGCGCGATGCGCAGCCAGGCCTCGTGCTGGTTGGCCGGCTCGTCCACCAGCCGGTAGAGCTGGGCCAGCCGCCGCCAGGCATCCACCGAACCGGGCTCGGCGCCGACCACCCGCCGCAGCACGCGGATGGCGCCCTGCGGATCCCCCAGCTCCCGCTCCAACAACCCGGCGGCCTGGAGCCACTTCTCGATGCGCTCGCTCGCATCCGTGGTGCGCTCGGCTTCGGAGAGGAGCAGCTCCACCTGATCGGCGAACCGCCGCGCGCCGGTGAAGATCTTGTGCAGCAGCGACCGGGCCTCGGGGTGATCGGGCCGACTCGCCAGGCAGCGCCGGAGCCGCCGCTCGGCCTCCTCGGGCCGCCCGCGGGCGAAGTCGAGCGCCGCGAGCTTGAGATCCAGCTTCTCCCGCAGCGAAGGATCGGGGTCCCGCACCACCGGATCCAGCCGTTGCCAGTAGAGCTCCGCCTCCTCCGCTTGCCCCAGGGACTCCGAGAGTTCCGCGGCCTGCTGCAACGCCGGGGCGTGGTCGGGCAGGCTCCGCAGCACCAGCCGGCAGCGGGCCAGGCGGCGCTCGTCGTCGCCTTGGTCGTGCCGCGCCTGCCACAGCGTCTCCACCGCGCCCCGCGCCTCTTCCTGTTGCAACACGGCATCGCTCAGCTGCGGGAGCCACTCCTCCAGCTCATCCAGCGCCTGCAGGCGGTGAAGCAGCGCGATGCGCCGCTGCTGGAGCCCCGTATGCTGCGGAAGGAGCGACAACGCCCGTCGCAGCAACTGCTCCGCGCCGGCGCCGTCGTCCGCTTGTTCCAGGCTGGTGGCTGCCTCCAGCCAGACCGCCGCCGCCTCGTCCCCCGCCAGACGCTCGGCCTGCTCGGAGAGCAGCCGCGCCAGGTCGCGGTGGCGTCCCAGGCGGCGGTAGAGGTTCTGTAGCGTGGCCAGGGCCGCACCGTCGAGCGGCTCGCGATCCAACAACCGCTCGCAGGCCGACACCGCGCCCGCGTCGTCTGAGGCGCGCAGACGGAGGCTCAGCAGGCGGCGCAGCAAACCGGTCTGCGAGGGGGGATTTCGCTGGAGCAGCTCCTCCAACGCCCCGGCGGCATCGGCGGGCCGCTCGAGCTGCTCCGCAACCTGGGCCAGCTCCGACCACACCGCGTCCGGGGATTCGCTCTCGCCGCTCGCCCGCTCGGCCAGCGCGCGGACCTCTCCCCAGCGCTGGCCGGTGCGCAGCCGGGCCAGCGCCATGCGGCCCAGGAGTTCCCCCCTCTCCCGCCCCGGCTCCAGCAACTCCACCAGCGCCTGCGCGGCGATGAGGAAATCCTCCCAGGCCTGGCGTTGCCACAGCAACGCACACAGCTCCCGCCAGTGGTCGGGCGCCTTCGGGTCCCAGCGCGTGGCCTGCGCGAAGGCTTCCTCGGCGCGTTCGGGGGTTTCCAGCCGGTCGCGGTAGAGCAGGCCCAGGCGGTGCACCCGGCGGGCCCGCTCGGCGTCGTCCGGGGCCTCGTCCACCAAAAATTCCTCGAGATCGGCCACGCCGTCGAAGTCCTGCGCCTGCTCCAGCAGCGGCTGCAGCTGCATGGCGAGCGTGGCGTCGGGGCGGATGTCCCAGGCCTCCCGCAGCGCATCGATGGCCTCGGCCCGGCCCTCCGGCCGGGTTTTGCACAGCGAGGCGAATCGGAGCAGGCAGGTGCGGCGCTCCTCCGGGTCCTCCGCGGCCTGGACCGCCTCTCGCAGAAGCTCGAGGCGTCGCTCGACCTCTTCGCCTTCGGAATACAGCTCGATCAACTGCAGCGCGATCTCCGGCCGCGGCGAGAGTTCCCGCGCCCGTTCCAGGCAGGTGCGGGCGAGCGCCGGATCTCGCAGCCGATCCCGCGAAAGCTGCGCCGCCTCGATCAACAGGTTGGCCGCCTCGGAGGGATCGGACGCCGCATCGGCCTGGGCCCGCAACAGCTCGACCAGCTCGGCGTGCCAGCCCTCCTGGCGACAGATCGCGACGAGGCGCTCGCGGGCCGGAGCGTAGCCACGCTGGAGCAGCGTCCTCAGGTGACGGGCGGCTTCCTCCGGACGCCCCAAGCGAAGCTGGTAGAGCTCCGCCAGCTCCTCGCGCCGGGAGAGGCGCTCCCGCTCATCGCCGGCCTGATCGGCCTGCTCCTCCAGCAAGGCGGCCAGCGCCTCGAACCGGCCGGATTCGCGCAGCAGGCGCAAATAGTCGCGCACCGCGTCCTGATCTTGCGCAGATGCCTGCACCCGCTGCCCCAGCAAGCGGATGGCCTCCTCCGGTTGCTCCAGGTGATCGAACAGGAGCAGCGCCAGGCTGCGCTCCAGGCCCGCCTGCCGCTCGGCGGTGGCCCCGGTTCCCAGCCAGCGCCGGTACAGCAGGGCCAGCCGCTCGAAGTCCCGAACCTCGCGCAGCAAAAGTTCCAGCCGCTCGAAGCTCTCGTGCGCCGCGCCCTGGAACTGCCTGGCGGCGTAGCACTCCAGGTACTCCCAGTAACGGTCCCGCGCCTCCGGGTAACGCTCGAGCTCCCAGGCGGCGCGGGCTGCGTCCAATGCCACGGCGGCGCGCCGCTCGCCGGCCAGGGTCCCCCGCTCGGCCCCGACCCGCAGCGCCCGCGCGCACAGCTCGAGCACCTTCTCGAAGTCGCGCCGCTCGAAGGCGCGCCGGGAGAGCAGCAGCAAGGCCGGCAGATACTCGGGGTCCCCGCGCAGGGCCTCGCCGAAGCACTCCTCCGCCCCAGGCGCGTCACCCAGACGAGCCTCGCGCAGGGCCCCCAGCGCCAACCACATGGCCGGCCGCTCCCGTGGCGCCGCTCGCTCGATGCGTTGGCGCAGCACCTCGGCCACCGCCTCGAAGCGCTGCAACCCGGTCAAGACTCGCTGCAGCGAGGCCAGCCGGGCGGGCGCGGCCGGGCTCTCGGGCGCGGCGTCCACGGCCCGCCGGTAGGCCTCGGCCGATTCTTCAAAGCGCGAAAGCTTCTCCGCCAGCAAGGCGGCGGAGGCGGTGAACAAGGTGGCCGCCTCCTCGCCCGACAAGGCCAGGGCCCGCCGCTGGTAGGCCTCGGCCAGGTCCGCAAAGCGGTTGTCGTCACGGAGCAGTTCGAACAGCCAGTCCACGGAGGGATCGCGGGGGTCCAGGCGGGCGAGCTCTTGCAGGGCCGCGATGGCCGCGTCGCGGTTCTCCAGGCGGTGCTCGACCCGGGCCAGCCGTCTCCACAACGCCTTGGATTCCTCCGGCGACAACGGCTCCTCGAACTCCATCAAGCGGCGCAGGGCCCGGCGCGCCTCCGGCCACTGCTCGGCCGCCTCGGCCAGCTCGGCCAGCAGGTGCCAGACCGGGCGGCGATCGGGATCGAACTCCAGGGCCCGCTGCAGGCTGGAGAAGGCCCCCGCGAGGTCATGGAGCGCGCCCCGCTGCCGCTCGGCCCGCTCCTGCCACAAGGCCCCGAGCGTTTTCCCATCTACGACCGTCGCGTCCATCCGGCCGACCTGCTCGACGAAGGCCGCCTCGCGACCCGGCTCGCGCAAGAGAAGAAGCAGGGACTCCCGGATGCGGGCGTTGCCCGGCTCGCGCGTCAGGGCGCTTTCCAGCGCCGCCACCGCGCCGTCCTCATCGTCGAGCGCGAGGCGCAACTGGGCCAGTTCGGACAGCACGGAGGCGGCTCGACGGGGGTCGGAGATGCCCGCGGCCGAGCGTTCGAGCAGCTCGGCCAGCTCCTCCGAGCGCCGGCTCTCGCGCAGCATGAGCGACAGAGACTCCAGCGCCTCCTCGTTCGCCGGCGCAAGCTCCAGCACCCGCCGGTACAACCTCTCGGCGCGGCCGCGATCGGCCACGGCCCGCTCCGCCAGGCGGGCGGCCTCCAGGACGATGCCCAGCGCTTCTTCCGGCCGCTCGCACAGCTCGGCCTTGTGCTCCAACACCCGCAACAGATCGGCGTGGTTCTGCTCCTCGCGATCGAGCCTCTCCAGCTCGTTCCACACCGTGATGTCCCGCGGCGCGAGCTCGACGGCCCGGTCGAGGAAGATCCGGGCCTCGGCGGCACCGCCGGGGAGCTTGAGGTAACCCCGGCCCAGGATCAGACAGGCGGAGGTGATCACCTCGTCCGGCGAGGGACGGCCGGCCTGTTGCAGGTCGAGCAGCCGGCCCAGGTACTCTACCGCGCGTTCCCACAGACCGGAGCGGGCCGCCAGGGCGCCGGCCCGGTAGAGCGAGTGCAGGTGATCCGGTTGCTCCTCCAGCACCCGCTGGTACTGCACCAGGGCGGCGGCCGGATCGTCCAGGTCCTCCTCCCAGATACGGGCGGCCTCCAGCCGGAATTGCAGCTGTCGCGGGTCCTGCCTCTGCCGGGCCAGCTCCACCACCCGCTCCAGCAACGCCGCCGCGCGCGCCGGCTGGCCGCGATCGCGCTGAATACGCACCAGAAGTTCCAGCGCTTCCAGGTCGGCCGGGTCGTACTCCAGGGCCGCCTCCAGGTGCCGGCGCGCCCGCTCCGGGTCCTGGAAATGCGCGAGGTAGAGCGAGCCGATGCGCCGGTGGCAGGCGGCCACCTCCGCTGGCTCGTTCAGGAGCTTGAGCAGGCGCAGCCCGACCCGCACCGCCCGGTAATGGCGGCCGGCCTCGGAGTACAGGTCCAGGAGCCGGCGCAGCGTCGCCGGGTGATCCGGATCGAGCGCCAGGATCCGCTCGGCGCAGGCGATGGCCTGCGCCACGTCGCGAGGGCGCCACAGCTCGACCGCCCGGTCCAGGGCCAACACCGCATCCCGCCGCTCGCCGCGCCCGGCGCAGGCCTCGCCCACCGCGCGATAAGCCTCGGCCGCCAGCGCCTGCGCGGTCTTCTCCAGCATCACCGCCCGCGCCAGCAGGGCCGGAACGAACCCCGGGTGGAACCGCAGCGCGTCATCGACGGCCGGCTCCAGATCGGCGAAGTGCTCCGGGCGAGCCAGGGCGATCTCCAGCAGACGCCGCGCCGGCAGCTCCCCGGCGGGCTCGACGCTGCCCCGGCCCAGGTACAAGGCGCGGGCCACCGGCAGGCGCCCCTCGGCCAGGGCCCGCTCGGCCTCGGCGAAGATCTCGGCCTGGGCGGCAAAGGAGGTAGCCTCGCGCAAGATCTCCGGCGGCTCGGCCGTCACGGCCGGCTCTCGCTCCGCGCTGAACCCCGGCCGGCGCACCACGACCAGCAGCCGCCCGCGGTGGATGCGGGCTTGCAGCACCCGCGCCTCCTCCAGATCCGGGATCTTCCAGCCGTGCCGGGGCAGCAGCCGCCGCAGCAGATCGGACACCGGGTCGAGCTCGAGCACCGCCGGCGCCACAGCCCGCAGCGACAGCGGCTTGAGCGCCTGGGCCAGCCGCACCGCCAGCATGAGCGGCACCTCGCTCACCCAGCCGAAGAAGCGGATGTCCGCGAGCAGCACGCGGATCCCCAGGCCCGCCCCGGTCTGCAAAAAGAACCGCAACGAGAACGGCGCCGTCTGCTCCCCGGAGACGAACGTCCCCTCGAGCCGCCCGAAGCCTTCTTCCAGCGACAGGCGCGGCTCCCGGATGCCGTGGCGCGCCGGATCCAGCGCGCCGAGCAACAACGACTCCAGATCTTTCTCCGCCAGCGAAAGGCGCATCTCCAGCAGCCGGCAGCGCTGGTGGCGGAAACGCTCCGCTCCGCCGCTCACGTCGAAGGGGAAACGCACCGAAGGGATCTCGAGCCGCAACCGCTCCAGCACCACCCCGCCGGCCAGCCTGCGATCGCGCAGGCTCACCTGGGCCAACCCGTCGGAGAACTCGAGATCGAACCCCAAGGAGTTGCCCTGGCGTTGGGATCCCTCCTGTGCCGGATCCGGGAGAATCTGTGGCTTGCCGTCCTGTTCGGACATGCGCACCTGGCCCGTTTCTGCTTGCGATACCGCACCTTACCGGATCGCGAGCGGATTGTAGCACGAGGTTTTTCGGCGGGTCCATTTTTTGACCGGCGCCGGCCGGCCGCATCAGCGTTTTGACTTGGCGGGCGCGCCCGTGCTAGAGAGAGGCCCGCCCGACAGCGGCGCGCGTCTTCTGTCGGGAACCATGGAGGAGAGGATCATGATCCGTGACGGATTCCGATTGACCATCGCCTACGACAACGACAAGCAGAAGTTCATCGCCCGCATCCCGGAGCTCGACGATGTGGTGGCCGAGGGCGCCACCCGCCCCGAGGCGCTGCAGGCGGCCGAGGCCGCCCTGGAGAAGGCCTTCCGCGAGGCGGCCGACACCGGGCGCGAGATGCCGGTGCCCATGGACGGGCGGGAGTTCGACGGCAAGCTGGAGATCCAGGTCAGCGCTTCTCTGCACCGGGAGCTGAGCATCCAGGCCCGCCAGGAGAACGTGGAGCTGGGGATGCTGTGCGCCGAGCTGCTCTCGGCCGGCCTGAGCCAGCGGCAACAGGGCCGCTTCTCCCGCGGGCCGCGCGAGGGCCGGGGCCGCGAGGGGTTCCGCGACGGCAACCGCGACGGGCGCCGCGGCCGGCGCGAGGGACGGGGCTACTTCAACGTGATGGACGACAAGGCCAACTTCCTGGAGTACGTGCGCTCGCTGGACGATCCCCGCCGCCCGCCCCGCCGCCGCGGCGGCGAGCGCGACGAGTGACCCGCCTCAGTCCGCGCCCCACACCGCGGTGATCTTGATCTCGTTGATGGCGGTGTCGTCGAACTGGCCGCGGTACACGTCCTGCAGGATGATCACCCCCACGTACATCGAGCGCACCCCCATGGCCAGCTCGGGCAGCTGGACGGGGAGGCGCTGCACCACCGGCACGTTCTTGTCCTGGAAGTTGTAGGTGGCCCGCCCCAGCCATTTGAACTGGGGATCGTACTCGTCGTCCTTCTGGGGCAGCTTCACCTGATAGATGTCCACCAGCAGGGTCTTCGGCCGGTTGAAGTTCTCGAACTGCTCCCGGCCCGCCCCCGGGGTGATCTCCAGGTGGGTGGACTCCTCGACGATGGCGAAGGCCACCCACTCGTTCTTGCCGGAGCCCTTCACGCCCTCGGCCCAGAACGTCTCCGGGTTCTGATCCAATATCTTCTCGGCTGCGTAGTAATCGTCACCGCGGCCCTTCTCCACCAGGGTCGAGGAAGCGACGGGCACCCGCTCGTCCTTGGCCAGCTTGACCAGCGCCTCGTAGAAGGCCTTCTTGGGGATGATCTTGGTCTGGTTGAGGTTCTTGTCCTTCTTCTCGGGTTTCTTGGCCGGGGCGCGGGCCAGGGCGGCACCGACGGCGCACAGCAAGAAGAAAAGGACCAACCACAAAATCGAGGTTCGCTTCATCGGTCGTTCTCCGTCGCCAACCTTCGGCGAGGCATTCTATCCGGAAGACGGGGGCCCAGGCAAACCCATTCACGGCGCCCGCTCGAACACGCGCTCGAAGGCGCCGCGATCGCAGTCGATGCGCAGGCGTTGGATCACCACCTCGTCGGAAGGCTTTTGCCCGGCCCCGTCCCGGAAACGGTTGAGGTGGAAGGAGGCGCTCTTCTGGGCCGGGAGCATCGGCCAGCGCAACTGATAGGTCCCGTTCAGGGTCAGCACCAGGTTCTTCCAGTCGCGCGAGGACTGGTTGTGCACCAAAAAGTAGCGCCCGCCCAGGTACTCGGCCTTGGCCAGCCGCACCTCGGCGTCGATCTGGTTCAGCTCGCCTCCGGGGATGAACACCGCCAGGGTGAGGATGGCCACCGCCACGTAGCCGCCGATGATGAGAACCTTGTACTTGAAGTAGCGGTTGGACTCGCGGAAGTCCTGGACGAGGTTGGCGAAGAAGTCCCGCAATCCCCCCAGAAAGGCCGAGAGCTTTCCCTCACTGCGCGCCATGCCGCCCTCCGCTCACTTCTCCTCGCCGTCCTTGTTGTTCTCGGGCCGGATCGGGCGCAGGCCCAGCAGGCGGGGCCCGCGGGCGGGCTCGCTCTCCTTGCGCAGGCCGAGCAGTTGGCGCGCCACCGAACCGCTGGCCGGCGGCCGCGACACCTTGGAGTCCTCCCGGGCACCGGCCCCCGGCGGCGGGCCGGCCTTGGACGTCTCGCGGGCCGCGCCCGCTTCCGGCTTCGCCTCGGCCGGCGGCCGGGACACCTTGGAACTCTCGCGCTCGGGCGGGGCCGGGTCCGGGGCCGGCGGCTCCGCCGGCGCGTCGGGGGGCGGCGCGGGCGTGGCCACCACCGGGGCCGGGGTCAGGTCCCGCTCCTCCAGCACCCGCTGCAAAGCCCGCTCCAGGGCCGCCTTCTTCTCCGCCGGCAGCGGCCGCGCCGGCTCGCGCTCCACGCCATCGGCCAGGCGCGGGATGAAACGGATCTTGAACTCCTGCACCGCGGCGGTGAGGGGGCGCTCGTAGCCGTAGCTGGCCGGATCGAAAAAACTCTCGTCCATCTCGGGGAAGCCGTGCGCCGCGAGCTTGTGGAAGAAGGTGGGCAGGATGCCCGTGGGCGCGTGGTAGCCCTGCACCCGGCCGTCCGCGTCCTTGCCGGTCATGGTGTACACGAAGATGTCCTGGGTGCGGTACTCGCCCTTCTCGTTGAGCGGCAGCACCTCGCTGATGTGGGTCAGCCGCCGCGAGCCGTCCGAGAAGCGGGCGCAGCAGATGACGATGTTGATCGCCGAGGCCACCTGGGCCCGCACCGCCACCATGGGGATCTCCACCGAGCTCATCAGGCACAGCGACTCCAGCCGCCGGCAGGTGTCCACCGGCGAGTTGGCGTGCACCGTGCACATGGAGCCGGAGTGGCCGGTGTTCAGCGCCTGCATCAGGTCGAAGGCCTCGCCCCCGCGCACCTCGCCGATGACGATGCGGTCGGGGCGCAGGCGCAGCGAGGAGTGCAGCAGGTCGGCGATGGTGACCTGGCCGCGCCCGTGCTTGTCGGGCGGGCGGCCCTCGAAGGGCACCAGGTGCTCCTGCACCAGCTGCAGCTCGGCCGAGTCCTCGATGGTCAGGATGCGCTCGTCGTTGGGGATGAGCGAGCTCACCACGTTGAGCAGGGTGGTCTTGCCCGAGCCGGTGCCGCCCGCCACCACGATGTTCTGGTGGGTCTGCACACAGGCGTCGATGAAGCGGGCCATCTCCCGGGTCATCGACTTGAAATCGACCATCTGGGCGATGGTGAGCTTGCCGGGGAAGAACTTGCGGATGGAGATGGTGGTGCCCTTGCGCGCGATGGGCGGCAGCACCACGTGGATGCGCGAGCCGTCGGGCAGGCGCGCGTCCAGGCGCGGGCGCTCCTGGTTGATCATGCGGCCCACGTACTGGGCCATGTTCTGGGCGGCGGCCTCCAGGCCCTCGGGGTTGAAGCGGGCCGCGGTCTTGTAGAGCTTGCCCTTGCGCTCGATCCAGATGTCCTCCGGGCCGTTGATCATGATCTCCGAGACCGACTTGTCATCAAGGAACGGCAGGATGGGCTTCAAGAAGGCCCGCAGCGATTTCTCGTACATCTCCATGGCGGCCATGCAAGCGGTCCTTTCCCCAGGTTGCGCCGATTATAGGCGGTCACTCGCCACCGGGCAAGAGCTCGCGGCGTCCCGCGTTCGAGATCAGAAGTCGGCGCTGTTGGTGGAGGAGTGCGTGACCCGGGAGAGGGCCCGAGCAAAGTCGAACTGATTGAAGTCGAAGGGAGTCCCCAGCAGCCCCTGGAAGTAGGCCCCGAACGACCAGCTCAGGCGCTCGCCGGCCGCCGGGGTGGCGAGCCCGCCCTCCGCCTGCCGCGGCCAGCCGGGTGGGAGATCGGGGAGGGTGAACCCCAGGGTCGCGCCGGGCGTGATGACCTTCCATAGGGGGCGGCGCCAGACATCCTCGCTGACCTCGCTACAGTTGGGGCCGGGGACGTAGCGGGTCGAGGTCACCAGCTCCAGCAGGTGCTCGGTGAAGTGGACCGGCGTGCTGGTGGCCACCGAGGCCCAGGCGAAGGTCCGCCCGCTGCGGGAGAGCGGCGTGACCTCGAGGAAGGAGTTGAAGGTGAGCGCGCCGCCGCCGCCGTTGAAGCTGGTGCCCGAGCGGTCGAGGATGCCCGAGGTGGCGTTGGCCTTCCACCGATCCTGCGCCGGCAGGTTGTCGGCGTTGAGGTACGTGGCCACGCCGGCGCCGAGGTAGCCGATGCCGGCGAAGCTCCCGCTGGCCGGCACCGAGGTGACGCTCCCGGTGCCCCCCGACAGCACCCGGAACCCCATCACGAAGAGGGAGCCGGCGCCGGTGCCCCCGCTCCAGTCGCCGATGGTGAAGCACAGCGCGTCGGAGCCGGCCGGCTTGTTGGCGATGCTGCAGTCCACGTTGGCGGTCAGGGCGGTGCCCAGGGCGATGGGCACGTTGTGCTCGTCGCCGGTGATGGTGGCGCGGCTGATGACGCCGATGCGGCGGGTGGTGAGCAGCGCCACCATGTCGGCGAGCGATCCGCCGTTCATGAGCAGGTCCACCAGGGTGGAGAAGGCCGCCCGCCCCGAGATGCCGACGATGCGCTGGTTGGTGGCGCCGATGGGGATGGGCCGGGTGGTGTAGCGGTGTTCGTAAATGGGGATGTTGAAGATCACCAGGTAGCGCTCGCTCTGGGCCGGCACGTACACGTTGGAGGGCATCTCCACCCACTGCGCGCCCACCACCGCGGCGTCGGTGGCCAGCCAGCAGTCG
The DNA here is from genome assembly GCA_964561025.1 of uncultured Myxococcales bacterium. Taxonomy (GTDB): domain Bacteria; phylum Myxococcota; class B64-G9; order B64-G9; family B64-G9; genus JAAZNF01. Next base: position 28,459 of record CAZLNM010000029.1, on the reverse strand, counting down.
CGCTGGCCGGCCAGCATGTCGTCGAAACGGAACTTGACCAGGCTGTCGATGCCGAACTCCGTGATGGTAAGCCCCGCGTCGAACTGGCCGTCGTAGTTTACGTTGCCCATGTTGGTGAGCGTTCCGTCGAGGCGGGCCATGGGCGGCGGATCCGATATCAACGGCAGGGGGATGATGACGTCGGAGGCGTTGGCCTCGACCACGCTGACGTAGGCGCGGCCATCCAGCCCCGCGGTGATCATGCGCGGGCCGTCGAGCCCGGTCCCGAAATCCGTAAACTCCGCCGTCCCGTTGCCGTCGGCGCGCGCGGTGTTGAGGCGCGCGGGGGGCTGGCCGGCGAGCAGGCGCTCGTAGTCGTCCTCGAAGGCGGCGCTCTGGGCCGTCCCCACCATGAGGTAAGCGCCCGAGAGCGGTAGGCCGCTCTCGGCGGCGACCACCCGGACCCGCAGGTTGCCGTCGAGGGGGCTGCAACCACCGAGGCCCGCGGTGGAGGGAGCCACGAAGCGCACCATCACGCTGCCGCTCAGCGCCACCACCGGCGAGGTGCAGGACCCCGAGCCGCTGAAGGCGCTGGCGGTGATGCGGGTGCTTCCCGCGCCGGCCGGCGCGAGCAGGATGCGGTAGTAGGTGCCAGGGACCGCCGCCGATTCGACCACCGGTCCCGCCCAGCGCGTGGCCGGGCTGTCGCCCTCGATGGTCACGCTGGCGCCTGGAATCGGCTGGTTGGCCGCCGTGCGCAACCGCACGCTCACCACCGCGCGCGCGCCGCTTTCGGCAGTCAGGCAGGCGCTGGTGGCGGCGATGGGCGAGGCCGGGTCGGGCAGCGGGGCCAGGGCGGCGCCCAGGCACTGTCCTGAACTGTCGCAACGGTCTGGCGCGGAGCAGGGGTCGCCGTCGTCGCAGGCGTAGCCGGGAAGCTCGAGAGCGTAGTTCGGATCGCAGACACCCACACCGTCGCAACGGGCGGCCCGACAATCCAGGGGCGCGGGATCGGGGCAGACGCTGCCGGCGGGTTTTAGGCAGCTCCCGGCCCAACACTCCGCGTAGCTGCAATCGGAGGCCACACAATCGTTCTTGGGATCGGTGCCGTCGGCCGTCGGGCGGCAGCCGCCCTGGCCGTCGCACACGCGGCAGGTGGGGCAGTCGCCGAAGGGATCGGCGCCGGTGTCGGGCAGGCTCTGGCAGGCGCCATTCCGGCAGGCGCTGCAAATGAGGCCACATCGTCCGCCCTCGTTGGCCGGCGACCAGGCGGTGCTGGCCACGGCCGGCAGGCAGGCCTGGCACGGGTTGGCCGGGTTGACCTGTCCGGCGGCGTAGCAAGTCCCGGCGATCAGGCAGCGCTCGGGCTGCACCACGTTTTCGCAGATCCCGTTCGCCACGTCACAGCGATCTTCGGTGCACTCCCGGCCGTCATCGCAATCGCCATTCGCGGTGCAGCAGTTCGAGAGCGGGATGCCGGTGCACGCCCCCTGGTTGCAGAAGTCGGGATCGGTGCAGCGGTTGCCGTCGTCGCAGACAGCGCTGTCGTCGTTGCTCCAGTCGTCCGGGTCGAGCGCGGGCCGGCAGCGGCGGCAGGGGTTGGAAGGATGCGGCGCCCCCTCGACGACGCACACACCCGCGATGAGACAGAAACCGGCGCGCACGGGGTGGCTGCACACCTGTCCTGCCTCGCTGCACACGTCGTCCGTGCACTCGAGAGAATCGGCGCACACCACGCCGGCCTGGCCCGCGCAGGACCCTCCGCTGCATCGATCGTTGGCGGTGCAGAAGAACCCGTCGTCGCAGGCGGCGCTGGTGTCGCTCCAGGCGGTCTTGTGGACGGCGCTCAGGCAGGCCTGGCAACCGTTCTCCGGGTTCAAGACGCCCTCCAGGATGCACGCGTTGCCGATCAGGCAGAAGCCGTCGCGGATGCCGTTTTCACAGGTGCCGTCCGCGGTGTGGCATACATCCGCGGTGCAGGCGCGGCCGTCGTCGCAGTCGGCGTCCGTCTCACAGCATCCGGCCAGGGCCGGGCCGAAGCAGTTGCCGCCGGCGCAGGTGTCCGGGCCGGTGCACACGTTGCCGTCGTCACAGGCGCGGCCGTCGTCGTCGCTGAAGGCGGACTGGTTCGCCGTGGGCTTGCACGCCTGGCAGGGGTTCTCGGGGTTGGCCTCGCCCTCGGCCCGGCATACCCCCCCGATGAGGCAGGTCCCGGCGAGCGGCTCGTGGACGCAGGCGTTGCGTTCCGGGTCGCACCGATCATGGGTGCAGTCGAGGAGATCGCCGCAGTCCCGCGGCGCGCCGGCGCAGACGCCCTCCTGGCAGGTGTCGGGATCGGTGCACCAGTTGCCGTCGTTGCAAGATTCCCCGTTGGAGTGGTTCACCGCCTGGCAGATCCCGGACCTGCATTCGCCGTCGGTGCAGGCGCCGGCGGCGCTGGGACAGGGCGTCCCGTCCGGCCGCGGCTGGTACTGGCAGGCCTCGTCCTGGCACACGCCCTGGACGCACTCGTCCTCCTCGGCGGTGCAATCCAGCGGCGTGCCGACGCACCGGCCGGCCTGGCAGTGATCGCCCACGGTGCAGGGGTCGCCGTCCTTGCACTCCAGGTCGTCGGCGAGCGGCTCCGCCACGCACTTGCCCTGCGCGGCGTCGCACACCCCCTTCTGGCACCAGTCGTCGAGGACGCTGCAATCGCCGCAGCCGGGGGCGCTGTCGCTGCAACCGGCGGCCAGCCACGAGAACGCCGCCGCGATTGCCGCGCCAAGGATCGTCCGGCGTACGAGGCCTCGGAAAACCTGGCTCATGGAACCTCCCGTGTTCACAGAAACGCCCCCAGTGTACCCGGAGGGCGTCCGCTTGCCAATGGCAGGAGCTGGCCCTCTCCGGTCCGGTTGATTCCGGCCGATCCTTCGGCTATCGTCTTGGCGGCGGGGGAGGTGGAGGCGCCGCATGCTGGTGTTCGACTCGCTCGAGACCGGTCCCATCATGACCAACTGCTACATCGTGGGCGACTCGGAGAGCCGCCTGGCCGCGGTGGTGGACCCCGGCGGGCACGCCGGCGCCATCGAGAGCTGCCTTGCGCGCCACAAGCTGACCTGCAAGTGGATCATCAACACCCACGCCCACTTCGACCACGTGGGCGGCAACCGCGACCTCAAGAAGAAGACGGGCGCCGAGCTCCTCATCCACCCGGCCGAGGCCGACTGGCTCACGGCGCTCGGCGTGCAGGCGCGGATGTTCGGCCTCAGCGCGGAGAACTCCCCCGCGGCCGACCGCACCATCGACGAGGGCGATGTCATCCAGGTCGGCAAGCTCAAGCTCACCGTGCGCCACACGCCCGGCCACTCCCCGGGCAGCATCTCGCTGGTGATCGAGGGCGAGAAGAAGATCCTGGTGGGCGACCTCGTCTTCGCCGGCTCGGTGGGGCGCACCGATCTGCCGGGCGGGTCGTTCGAGACGCTGGTCGCGAGCGTGAAAAAGAAGATCTTCACCCACCCCGACGACACCCGGCTCTACCCCGGCCATGGCCCGGCCACCAGCGTGGGTGAGGAGCGGCGCCACAACCCCTTTCTTTCGGGAAACGAGCCGTGAATCGGCCGGACGCGCAGACCGTCCCAATTTTTATGAAGCGGAGAGGACGCATGAAGCCAACCCTGTTCACCATCGGCGCGCTGATCGCCTGGTCGTGGGCCTGCCGGCCCGCCACGGCCGGGATGACGGTGCTGAAGAGCGATGACAACTTCAAGGCCCAGGCGGGCACCGAGCCCAACGACAAGAACCCGCTGGAGGGCAAGCTGGTGATCCGCCTGGAGGGCTCCGGCGGCTGGAAGGTGTCTCCCGAGGCGCCGCTCGTCATCGATCTCAGCCCGCCGGAGGGCCTGAGCCTGGCCAAGACCAAGCTGAAAAACACCGACAAGGACGATCCCAAGTCCGGCGCGCCCAGCCTGGCGGTCTCGTACACCGCCAAGGCCAAGGGACGCTATTCGGTGAAGCTCAAGTTCGACGTGGTGCTGTGCACCGAGAAGATGTGCCAGAAGAAGCGCTTCGAGAGCGAACTCCCGCTCGACGCTGGCTGAGCGGGCCTTCGGCCGGGGAGGGAACATGAGACGGCCATCGTGGATCGTGGCCTGGGTTCTGCTTTCGTCTTGTGTGGCGTGGGCAGAGCCCACAGAGAAGCCGCCTGGTTCGGAGGTGCCCACTCCCGCGAGCGAGGGTTCACAGCAGAAACCGGCCGATGCCCCCCGGCGTCTGGCGCAGCATTACCACGCCGTCTTCAATATCCTGAAAAAGGCTTCAATGCGTAACCAGGCCGAATGCGAGAAGGCCCTGGACAAAGTGGGAGCCTATCTGGTCCGCAACCGCTCGGACTTCTCTCGCATCCGCAAGGAACTCGACGACCCCAACCCGGAACGCGCCGCCAAGCTCAACCAACGCCTCCAGGCAACTCTCGCCAAGGTGTACCAAAACCACATGAAAACAGTACATGTGTTCGGCGAACGCTGCCGGGACCAGCTCCACGAACTCGAGGAACTTCTAGATCAGGCCGTCCTGGGAAAACCCACGGCCCACTCTCACGAGGGGCATTCCAACGACGACCACGCAAAGAAAAAGCGCGCCGGCGAGAACGACCCGACGAGCGAGACACCGGACGCCGGCTCCCCTGGCGCTCCCCTACCCCACTTCTGATTTCGGAAAAAAAAAGAGATCCCAGCAAGCCCCTCATAAAGACTCTCATCCAACGAAAATCTCGAAAAAAACCTTCTGACAGGGAAAAATCCTGGACAACAAAGCTCAGCAGAAAAAATCGCTGGGGCTGGGTTCGCCGTGTCCGCCGAGCTAGCGCCGGGCGTTGGCCGGGCCGCCGTGCGGCCTTTCCTGGACCCCCGGGATCTGCATGTGGTAGCGGGCCATCTTGTCCCACAGGGTGCTGCGCGCGACGCCCAGCGACCGCGCCGCCATGCCCACGTTGCCATCGAACGCCAGCACCGCCTCGCGGATGACCTCCTGCTCGACCTCGCGCATGGTCATGCCCTTGCGGTACACCAGCGACTCGGCCACCCGGTCCGCCAGGGTGGGTGGGTGAAAGACCAGGTGCTCCGGGCCGATGGTGTCGCGCGGGCACAGGATGGCCGCCCGCATGACGGCGTGCCGGAGCTCGCGCACGTTCCCCGGGAAGCGGTAGGCGCCGAGGTGTTCCAGGGCCGCCGGCGAGAAGTGCTTGGGCCCCAGGTTGCGGGTGGCCTGCTCGAGGAAGACCCGGGCCAGCAACGGGATGTCCCTGGGCCGCTCCCGCAGCGGCGGCAGCTGGATGGGGATCACGCACAGCCGGTAGTACAGGTCCTCGCGAAAGGTCTTCTGTCCCACGCTGCGGGAGAGATCGCGGTGGGTGGCCGAGAGGAGCCGGACGTTGACATGCAGCGGCTCGTTGCCCCCCACCCGCCGCACCTCGCCGTTCTCCAACACGCGCAGGAGTTTCGGCTGGAGCTCGAGCGGCAGCTCGCCGATCTCGTCCAAAAATAGCGTGCCCCCATCGGCCTCCTCGAACAGCCCGGCCCGCGCGGTGTTGGCGCCGGTGAAGGCGCCCCGCTCGTAGCCGAACAGCTCGCTCTCCACCAGGTCGCGCGGCATGGCGCTGCAGTTCAGCGGCACCAGGCGGCGGGTGCAGCGCGGGCTCAAGCGGTGCAGCTCGCGGGCGACCAGTTCCTTGCCGGTGCCGGATTCGCCGGTGATGAGCACCGGCTCGTCGGTGGCGGCGGCGCGCTGGATCAGGGCGAACACCGGCTTCATGGCCGGGTCCTGCGAGTAGATGGCCCCGAAACCGGGCCACTCGCCGCTCTCGACCTCGAGCCCGAGCCGCAGGTCCAGCCGCCCCACGGTCAGGGTCACCCCGGGTTCCAGCCGGGCCTCGGTCACGCGGACACCGTTGATGAAGGTGCCGTTGGTGGAATCGAGATCCGCTACGTACCAGCCGTCGGCCTTCTGGAACAGGCGGCAGTGGAACGAGGAGATGTAGGGCTCGCGGATCACCACCGCATTGGATGGATCCTTCCCCAGACCCAGCACACCCTGGCTCAGCACGACCCGCACGGGACGGTCGCCGCTCATTCCGGTGAGCACCAGGCGGTGGCCGCTCTCACCGGCGGGCCGCTCCAACACTTCGGTGCCCCCACCGGGCCGCGTGAGATCGCTCCCCGCGACGGTTTCACAGGGGCGGAGAAAGAGCGACAGGGCGCCGCACGACACGCAGGCCCCTGGCGTGAGCTCGGCCTCGCTTGTCTTCTCCCCGTTCACCACGGTTCCCTTGCCGCTGCGATCCAGCAACCGGACCCCCTTGGGGGTTTGCAAAAGCTCGAACTGGTGCCGCGAGACCTTCGCATCGGGGACGGCCAGGTCGTTGGTGGGTGCACGGCCGACGCGGAAAGAGTCCCGATCGAGCGGCACCACCGCCACATCCTTGCCATCCCGGGTCAATAGCAGCTCAAAGCTCGCCCGCGGCTCTCTCGCCTCGCCCATGGATTGCACCTCGCGGCGAAAAGCTATCCGCAAACGCCGGACGCTGTCAACCCTGTCTCAGCGAGCGATACGAGCCCTACCGAAAGATATCGCCGGGGTCAGAAAGCACTCCAAGGAGGGATGACGGTTGGAGAATCCCCAAGATCACAACATGCTGCGATGAAACAATTCATCCACCGCCAGCGGAGCAGTCGCGAGTCGGTTCGTTATTCCTGGCGCGGCTCAGGGAAGAGGCATGTTCACGCAGAAGTACATGCTGGCGGTGAAGGCGTCCAACGCGTCCAGCATCTGCGGCAGGATGATCATGCTCAGGCCCGTGAGCCCCCCCAGGATGAAGAAGGTGATGATGGCGTAGTTGACCATGGCCTGCCCGCGCCGGCCCTTGAGTCTCGGCATTCGCCTCTTCATGTCCGCCTCCCGCCGGCCGCACCGGCTAGTAGCGCTTCTGACAGACTTCTTCGCACTTCTTCTTGGCAAAGTCGCAGGCCTTCTTGCACTCGGCATCCGCTCCCGGCTTGCCGCCGGAGCCGTCCTTGCACGCCTTGGTGCAATACTCCACGCTCATCTCGCAGGCCTTGAGGCACTTCTCGCGCTTCGACTCGGCCCACACCACGAGGGGGATCGACATCGCCAGGATTAGAATCAGCCACCACAAGCTCTTCTTGCGCATCGCCGTCTCTCCCATATGCTGCGGCGGGGCTACCTCTGGCTCACCACCATGGTGACCGAGGCGCCGCCAGCGCCGTCTTGGTTCGCCAACCCGATCCGGACAATACACATCCGGGACTCTTTTTCAAACACCAGGCTATCCTTGTCGAGCGCATCACCGGCCATGAGCTTCCAACCCTGTGCCCGCATGGCGTCTTTGACGGCGGCGCGCGCCTGCTCTTCAGTGTGGCCGGGCAGTACAAAGTGCGCGCTGTGCGAGGTGTCGCCGCGGCTGTTCGATTCGGTGGTGGTGATCCGCTCGGCCCCGGGAATCTTCGGCAGCGCCGGAGGAGGCTCGACCTGCGTCTTCTTATAAAGGGGCCGCGGATCCATCGAGGAATAGACCAGCATGGAGCCGCCCGCCGGATCGGGCATCACGGTCAGCACCCGGATGGTGCGCGAGAGCCCGTCGTAGAAACTGATGTAGGCGCTCCCGGCGCCGAAGCGGTGCACCTTGAGCGGGAACACCTTGCCGGCCAGTTTCTCCTGGTAGTACGCCAGCACGGTCTCCTGCGGATCGCCGGTGTGCAGCACCAACGCGTCCGCTGGGACACCGTTGACCTTGAGGTCGCCGGCGTAGCGCAGCGACAGCGCCCCCGGATAGGGAGGAAATCCCAGGACCGTCGCCACCGGGGCAGCCGGGGCCGGCGCGCTGGCCGCCGCGGCCGGGGCCGCGGCCTGCGCGCCAAGCAGAATCACAACGATGGCCAGCGGGGCCGCCATTCATCCACTCCTAGCTGCAGTTGGGCTCGAACTGCTTGCAGCCCAGGTAGTAGGCCTTGTCGCCGTCCGCCTCGCGGGCATCGAAGGTTTCCTTGTAGGTGTCGTCTTGCCCGTCCTCCATGGGCGTGGTGTAGTACTTCCACTGGACGCCCAGGTGAGGCACCAGGTTCTTGTTGTCGGGAAGGTGGTTCGACTTGACATCCGGCCAGGTGGGGTTGTCGAGGTTCATCTCCAAAGAATTCTTGCTTTCGCTGATGTCCTCGTCGTGCATCTTTTTCGCGAAGTTATCCCAGGCGTCGGTGAAGTCGCTGCGTCCTGGAGCCGCCAGCAGCACCGCCGCAACCCGTAGCGCGTACCCGTCCATTGGGATGCTCGACAGGGTGAAGTACATGTAGCCCAGGAACCCCAGGCTGCGGCCCTCCTCCTGGATGCACCAGGGGTCCACCAGAAGCCCGAACTTGTAGGTATGCTCGGGGCCCTCGCCGAACTCGAACGGATCATTGTCCTGCTCAAACAGATCCTTCTCGGCGAACTCCTGCATGAACACCTTGGGCACATAGTCGTTGCGCACGTCGATGGAGCCCTTGCAGTAGGCCTTGCCGCCCGTCGAGTTGAGCAGCGCCAGCGCCAACCACATGCTGGAGGCGCTGACCGAGGAGGCCAGGGAAGTGTCGATCTCGCAGTCGATCTGCTGGCGCCACTTGAACCTGGCCCACGGGCCGCCGATCCACTCGTCGCTGGCGTCCCGCTCGACGTCCGAGCGGAGATCTTTATAGAGGTCGTGGTTGGGGTTCTCGGCTTCTCCGGTGATGCTCCCTCCCGAGTCCTCCTGGTAATTGGCGTAGGCCATGTCCCAGGCGGCGGAGTACACCGCCTCCTGGACGTTGAGCTTGTAGCGCATGGCGTCCTGGAAGTACATGGGAAGCAGAACCAGCGGCACGAACACCAGCATGAGCACCGCCAGCTCCACCATGGCGGCGCCGCGCTCGGAATTACGCATCAGTCGTCGGCGGCTCATGGCGACCTCCTAGGGCAACGGGACTTCGCTGATACTGGCGGCCATGATCAGGGGCAAGTACTCCGGGTGGCCGGCCAGCGTCACGACATTGCGCGCCTCGTCCTGGCGGAACGGCTGAAGCTTCGCACGCCAGAATGGGTTGAAGAAGTTGGGGTGCTCCTTCCACCCGCCGGTCTCCTTGTGGGGCCAGTGGTAGTACACCAGGGCCTTGCTCATGGCCACGCCCTCGGAGCGCGCGTTCGAGAGCTGCATCTTCTTCTCGCCCACGTCGCCCCCCAGGTTCACCTTGACCTCGCCGCTGTCGTTGAGCTCCCAGGGCCCCTTGTTGCCATCGAAGTCCAGCCGCAGGTCCTGGTGCATGAAGGCGTACACCTTGGGCTGGCCGTAGTCGTTGGCCGGGTTCTGGTCCGAGTGGAACAGCATGAAGCAGCCGTTTTCGCCTCCCGGCTCGTACAGACACTCGAACTTGCCGGTGTGATCCGCCCCGCACACCATCGGCCACACCAGGCCGAGGTGCATGCCGTCCTCGCCCGACCCCAGCATGGACATGGCGATCATTACCGACTGATCGCAATACGCCTCGGAATGTACCATGGCAAAATCGAAGGCCCCCACGCCCTTGCCCTCGGGCCCCGGCCCGCTCTCGGTGAGGACCTGATAGGGGCTGCCGCCGCTCTCGATCACCTTGGAGCCGCCGAGGTAGATCATCACGCTCGACTCGGTATCGAAGATGGGAGTGTCGCTCTCGAAATCGTCCATGGTGTCGGAGAGTACGAAGCTGCTGAAGTTGAAGTTGAGTCGCAGCCCCTCCATGATCAGCCCCATGCCGAACCCCTCGCGGGAGCCGTTGGCGGCCTCGGTGGCCACGAAGTCGGCCTTCTCCTGCTTGGTGCTCTCTCCGTTCACGTTGTCCTCGAAGGCGTGATCGTACTCCTGGGAGTTGATGCCCTCGATCTGCAAGGCCAGGCCGGCCTGCGGGGCGAACTCGTTCTGGATCTGCTGGCCGATGATCGGCATCTGGAGCTTGATGGCATCGCGGACGTCCTTCTGGTCATCTGTGATCTTCTTCATGTGGTCGTTGATAGCGTCTAAAAATTTCTCGAACTTCTCGTCGATGTCCTGGACCTTGCTGCCCAGGTCGATGGTCTCGATGAAGTACATCACCCCGTCCACGGTGTCGAAGGCCGCGTGGATGCAGTGGATGACGCAGGAGCAGTAGGGGCAGGAGCAGCAACGCCCGATCTCCATACCCGCCATGATGAAGTCGTTGAGCGCCGCCGCCATGTTGATCTCGACCACCATGGTGGCCATGTTCATGAAGGAGTGCGCCGAGACGGCGGACACCAGCAGCGACAGGTTGGCCCGGTTGGTGTAGGCGAAGAAATTGAAGGCGCGCGCCTCCAGGGTCGCTTCCGAGAAGGCCACCGAGTCGGTCACCTGCTGGATACGGATCTTCTCGAACACCGACTGGCCCAGGTTGAGCGTCAGCAGCAGGATGAGCGCCACGATCAGGATCGAGAGCGCCCCCAGGGCCATGATCTGGCCGCGGCGGCGGCTGCGCAGGCGGTTCAGCAGTCTTTGTGCGTTCATGGGGCCCTCCTCAATCCTCGCACTCGTTTTCGTCAGGCAGGTGATCGTAGGGGATGTCCGAATGCATCTTCATGGCATACTGGGATTTGATGGGAATGATGTAGACCTTGTTGTTCATGGCCGCCAGGTCGTAGGCGTTCGCGGGAAGCGCCGGGGTGTTCACCGTGCCCAGGTGCAGCTCGCGCGAGGTGCGCCAGCCCCGATACATGTAGTAGATCACCCAGTCAGCGAAGGGGATGATCATGCGGTAGTTGAGGGTGAGCTGGATGCGCAGCTTGGTCCGGATTCCTTTGCCCGAGACGTGCGGCAGGTCGAAGGGGACGTACTTGGTGCCGCTAACCTCGTAGGTGTCCCCTTCCGGAATGTCCCCCTTGAGGGGCCCGCAGATCTTCACCTCGGTATACTTCAGGTTGGTGAGCAGCAGGTCCACCATCTTGTTCTTGAAGAGCATCCCCCCGAAGCCGGGCTTGTTCCACTTGATGAGCCAGTTGGCCGCGCTGTCGGTCTTGCCCAGGACCTCGGGGCTGCCCGCGCCGCCGGTCTTGTACCCCAGCACGGGTAGTGCCACCGCCAAGGCGGCCATCTCCATGCCCTTTATCCAGTCGTCGCGGCTGGAGTAGACGCGCAGGGCCCCGGTGCGCACCGCCCGGTAGGCGGCGTACTTGGCCATGATGCCCGCCTGGTGCAGCAGGCCGAGCTGGATGAGGCCGAGCAGCAGAAAGATCACCAGCGGCAGGACGATGGCGGTCTCGACTTCCACCTGGCCGCTCTCGCGATGAATCCCTTTGGGTCTTCGCATGGTCCGCTCCTCGCCGGGGTATCCGTTCCCCTCGCCCCATCATTAGATCAACCGCAATCACCAGACCATACGCCGACCGGACGAATAATCGCATTGTTTTTCAATTGGTTACGCGTGGCTCGGGCCTGGTATCGGTCAGTTGGACGCGCGGCGACCGGTCCTGGAAATACGTTGCGGGCCTGCGATGAAAATGCTACGACCGCGCCATGAGGTTTCCCGGAAACCGCATCGCCCGCCACTACTTTCCCGTCCGCCGGCCCCAGACCCGCATCGATGCCGTTCGTCAGGAGATGGAGAACCGCTGGTACGTCCTCGGGCTCGATCAGGTGATCGCGGACGTGGAGGTGATCGGCGCGGAGCCGCTCATGCAGGAGTTCGGCATCCGGCGTGGCGAGTCGGTGATGCTGCCGGACGAGGTGCACGCCCGCCTTCTCGAGCGGTTGCGCCAGAGCGGCTGCCCCTTGCGAGTGTTGGCCGGCGGCGCGGTGGGGAATACCCTACACAACTACGGCATGCTGTCCGGGGAGCCGGCGGTGCTGCTCGGCTGCATCGACGAGTGCATCCGCCCTGGCTCGCCGGCGTTTTACTACCTGGCGCAGACGCCGCCCTCGGTGCAGGTCGAGACCTTGCTGGCGCGGCCCGGGTCGATCGCCACCGCGGTGACCTTCGTGGGCGCGGACGGCGAGCGCTCGTTCGCCGTCTCCAGCGGCAACTCCAACGACTACCCGCCCGAGGCGGTGCCGGAGAGCCTGGTGCGCTCGGCCTGCGCCGCGCTGACCACGCTGTACTGCCTGCGCCGGCCCGAATGGCCCGTGGCGCGCTCGGCCTTGCGGCTGATGGAGATCGCCGCGGACGCGAACGTGCCGCTGGCCCTGGGCCTGGGCACGGCCTCGCTGGTGCGCGAGCTGCGCGGCACGGTGATCGATCTTCTGCGCCGGTTCGTCACCATCGCGGCCATGAACCAGGAGGAGGCGAAAGCCCTCACCGGCGAAGAAGACGTCCTGCTCGCCTGCCGCCATGTTCTCGAGTGGGTGGACGCGGTGATCGTCACCGAGGGCCCCCAGGGCATGACCATGGCCGGCTGGGTGGACGAGGAGCACCGCCGCGAGACCGACCAGGAGATCCGCTCCAAGTCGATCCCGGAGTACAACCGCTTCGAGTACAGCCGGCTCATGCGCCGGCGCGACTGCCGCCGCCCGCAGGCCATCTTTTCTCACATCCACCCGTACCGCGGCGGGCCCGAACGGCTCGCCAACACCAACGGCGCCGGCGACGCGGCGCTGGCGGCGGTGCTGCACGACGTGGCGGCCAACCGCTACCACCGCACGCTGCTGCCGCAGAGCGACAAGCACCAGGCCGGCGCGCCCTTCCTCACCTACTCTTCGCTGTCGCGAAACGCCCAGTACGGCAACCGGGTGGCCTACGAGGTGCTGCGGGGCCACTCGCCGCGCCTGGAGGCGCCGGTGGGCTCGGACGAGGAAGAGCCTCCCACCCCATGACGGCCTGCGGCCGCCTCGCGACTCGCGATGCGGCGTTGGCGCGAAACGATTCGTCAGCGCCCGGGCCGCTTTCGCAGCAGGACGTACACCGCGCCGGCCCCGCCGTCGCCGGGGCGGGCGGTGGCGAAGGCCAGCAAGTACTTGCGCACCCCGCCCCGCAAGAACCAGGTCCGAAGCGCGTTCTTGAGCACCGGCACCCCGTCCTTGGAGCCGTGGCCGCGCCCGTGGATGACGAGGACGCAACGCTTGCCCGCCAGCATGGCCTCTCGCAGAAAGCCGTCCACCTTTTCCCGCGCCTCTTGCCAGGTCAGCCCATGGAGATCGAGGTGATCCTGTACCGCGAACTCCCCCCGCCGAAGCTTTCGCAGCAGGCGCGGGTCCAGCCCCGGCGCCGCGCCCTCGATGGCCTCGCTGGTCTCGCTGATGTCGAGCGGCAGTTCGCCGTCCACCAGATCCCGCAGGGCCTGCATGACCTCCCGCGCCTCGACCTCGTCCCGCGCCGGCGGCACGGGAACCGTGGGCGGCGGCGGCAGGGAGGCCTGCCGCGAGCCGCCGGAGAGCGGCTTCACGCCGGCCATGGCCTCGGCCAGCAGATCCTCGCCGGAATCGTCACTGGCGGGCGGTTGGGGAACGGCGACAGGCGGCGGGGGCGGCGCCGCTGGCGCAGGCGAGAGGACCTTCACCTTGGCGAAGGGCCGGTTGGAGAACTCGCGCCGGGCGGGGCGCTGCTTCTTGCGGGGCATGGCACCAGCTCGGGCAGAGGAGACACTCAAGATCCACAGACGGTCACGTAGCGGATGCCGTACTGGCCGTTCTGCACCTCGCGCAACACGGTGTTGAACCGGTTCTGTTGGTAGATGGACTGGGTGGGGTAGATGGTCGGCCCGACGTCCCATGGGTCGCCCAGCAGCTTGAAGGGCTTCTCGGTGATGGGGGTCCCGCCACCGTTGAGCGGCCGGTAGGACAGCGACTGCTCCTCGACCTTCTGGCCGCGTTCGCTCCAGAACACGCCGATGGTGCCGCTCGGCCCTCGCGCCGGGGCGCCGCCGACCGAGGCGGTGGAGCTGTCGCGCGCCTGGGTCACCGCCGAGGTGTCCGTCACCTGGCCGTCGGTCCCGACGCGAGCCAGCCAGATGTTCCGCCTTCCCAGACTGTTGGCGTCGAAGCCAATCCAGAAGGCGTCGTTCAACCCGCCGCCGCCCGCCATGGCGGAGAGGTGCCGCGGATCGCTAAAGCCACTGAACCACTGCTCGACGCTCTGGGGAGCGGTGACCGAGACGAAGCTCTGTGCATCCACCCAGGTGGCCGTCACGATCACGAAGCGGATCTGGTGCGACGAGCCGCCACCCTCTTCCCAGGCCACCAGGTAGCTGTCCCCGGAGGCGACCACGCGGACATCGACCGGCTGGTCGGCGGTGGCCACCTGGGCGTTGTAGTGGCCGACCGGGAGCTCGTGCCCCGGATCGAAGTCAGGGCTGCCGTTGTCCCCGATGAAGGCGATCCAGATCTTGTTGTTGTCCACCGAGTAGGCCAGCAAGTTGCCGGCGTTCCCGCTGGCGATGGCCGGGGTCCGCGGCACCCCCTGGCCCCAGCCCGCCAGCACGTTCACCTCGCTGCCCCGCACCCCCGTCGCGGACACCGGGACGAACTTGATGGTGCCGCTGCCGATCCACACCACGTTGAAGTTCCCGCTGCGCCCGTTCCAGGTGATCGAGGGCTGGGTGCCTTCCTCCTGGGAACTGGCTTGCAGCAGCACGTCCGTAAACTCCTGCAGGCTTTCGCCGTTCTGTTCCACGCGATCGAAATAGATCTGGGAGTGGCCCGAGCGTCGATCCTCCCACACCACGCCCGCGGTCTGGCCGCTCCCCCCCGCGGCCATACGCGGGGCATCCCGCACGCTGCCGTCCCGGGCCAGGAAGATGTCCGTGATGCGGCACTCGCAGCCATCGCTCATGATCTGGTTGATGTCGCGGAACGGCTCGTTGCAGAGCGTGATCTCGCAGTTGCTATTCTCGCAATGGACGGTGGTCACGTTCGGCGGCCCCGGGTTCACCGGGCAGGTCATGCAGGCCTGGCACACCCGGTTCTCGTCGCAGTAGCAGGTGAGATCGCCGGCGTCGCAGTAGGACTTGCACTCTCCGAACAGGCACATCTGCCCCTGGCCACAGACATGACCACAGCTGCCGCAGTTGTTTTGATCCAGGTAGGTGTTCACACAGGACCCGCTGCAGTTGGTCGTCCCGCCGGTGCACGCGGAGGAGCAGGCGCTGCTCTGACACACCCAGCCATCGGGGCAGCGGTTGCCGCACGAGCCGCAGTTCTCCGGGCTCACGGACAGCATTACGCAAGAACCGTTGCAGTTGGTCAGCCCCGCTCCGCAGTTGGAGTTGCACTGGCCCGCCGAGCACACCGCGTTGTCCGGACAGGCGTTTCCGCAGGAGCCGCAGTTCGAGCTGTTGATCAAGAGGTTCACGCAGCGGCCGGCGCAAGCGGTCAGCCCGGTCGGGCAGGTGACGGAGCAGCCGCCGTTCTGGCACACCTGAGTGGCGGCGCAGGCCGAGCCACAGGCGCCGCAGTTCAAGGGATCGGCGCTGGTGTTCACGCAGGCGCCGTGGCACTCGGTGCTGCCGTCGGGGCAGGTCGCGACGCAGCCGCCCCGGCTACACAGCTGGCCCGCGGGGCAGGTTCGCCCACAGGCGCCGCAGTTCTTCGGATTCGAGGTCAGGTCGACGCAGCTCCCGTTGCAGGAGGTGAGCCCTGGGCTGCAGCTTCCCAGGCAGCTCCCCCGCTCGCAGCTCATGCCGCTTGGGCAGCGCTGGCCGCAGCCGCCGCAGTTGGCGCGATCGGCCAGGGGATCCACGCACAGGCCGCCGCACAGGATCTCGCCCGGATCGCACGGGTTCTGGCACTGGCCGCCCAGGCACACGAAGCCCGCCGCGCAGGAGAGGAAACACCCGCCGCAGTGACTCTCGTCGCTGCCGGTGTCCACGCAGCGGCCCTGGCAGTTCTGCCGGCCTCCCGAACACTGGCTCTGGCAGGAGCCCATGTCGCACACCTGGCCACCGGGGCAAGAATGGAAGCAGCTCCCGCAGTGAGCCGGATCGCTCTCGAGCGAGACGCAGCGCCCACCGCACAGCGCGTGCCCCGGAGCGCAACCGCTGCCGCACTGGCGCAGGTCGCACACCTGTCCGCTGGGACAGCTCTGTCCGCAGCCACCGCAGTGGAACGGGTCGGTGGAGATGTCCACGCACGAACCGGCGCAGGCGGTCCGCCCCGCCGGGCAGGTCGCCCCGCAGACGCCGCCGGCGCACACCTGACCCGGCGCGCACCGCACGTCGCAGCCGCCGCAGTTATCGAACGAACCCGCCGGATCGACGCAGCTCGAATGGCAGGGCAGCAATCCCGCCGGGCACCCATCCACGCACACGCCCAGCGCGCAGTACTGGCCGACGCGGCAAGCGCGGCCGCACCCGCCACAATGCTGGGCGTCGCTGGCCGGGTTCACACAGGCGCCGCTACAGGTCACCAGGCCGGCCGGGCAGCCGGAGACCGAGCAGGCGCCCCACAGGCACACCTGCTCGTCGGCGCAGGCGGTCCCGCACCCCCCGCAATTCTCGTGATCGGCGCGCACGTCGGCGCAGCGGTTGGTGCAGCAGACGGTCCCGTCGCGGCAGAACGTGCCGCAGGCGCCGCAGTGCGCCCGGTCGGAGGAAGGAAAGCAACTCCCCTCGCACGAGATGGTGCCCGCGGGGCAGCTCCCGGTGCAGCTTCCGCCGGCGCACGACTGCTCGCACACGATGCCGCAGCTGCCGCAGTTCTCCCGGTCGCCCGCGACGTCCACGCAGTCCCCTCGGCACGGCGTGGTGCCGGAGAGGCAGCTTGAAGCGCAGCGGCCACCGGCGCATACCTGGGACGGGGCGCAGAAAAGGCCGCAGCCGCCGCAGTGGGCGAAGTCGCCCATGACGTCCACGCAAGACCCGGCGCAGTCCACCTGCCAGGCGGGACAGCCGGTGACGCACTGCCCGGCGTTGCACACCCCGTCGTTGCAGGCGTTGCCGCAGAAGCCGCAGTGGCTGCGATCATCGTTGAGATCGGCGCAGCGGCCCGCGCAGGGCATGGTTCCCGCTGGGCACGCGCCCACGCAGCCGCCGTGGTAGCAGAACTGGCCGCCGCAGTCATGTCCGCAGGCGCCGCAATGGAACGGATCCTCCAGAATGTCCACGCAGCGCCGGCCGCAGGCCACCAGCCCCGCCGGACACGAGCCGGCGCAGTCCCCTCGCGCGCACACCTGGCCCTCGGCGCAGGCGACCGCGCAGCCGCCGCAGGCGTCGGCGTCCGATTGCAAATCGCGGCAGGCGCGGCCACAGTTGGTCAGCCCCGCTGAACAGCTCGAGGCGCACTGCCCCAGGTTGCACACCTGGTCCATGGGGCAGGCGTGGTAGGGAGTGCCGCAGTGCTCCGGATCGGAGGCGGGGTCCACGGCGCGGCCCGAGATGCACAGGCTGCCGGGATCGACCATGCGGCCGCAACCGCCACAGTTCGAGGGATCCGACTGCAGGTCGACGCAGCCCCCGCCGCAGCAAGTCAAGGCGCCGCTGCAACTGTAGCCGCAGGCACCGCAGTTCGCCTCGTCGCTCGAGAGATCCACACAGTTGCCGCTGCAACGGGCCTCCCCGGACCGGCACGCCGAGCCGCACTGGCCCGCCAGGCACTGCTCTTTCTCGCCACACGCCCGCCCACACTCCCCGCAGTTCTCATGGTCGGTGGATAGGAACACGCAGCTCCGCTGGCAGTTCTGCATCCCCGCAGGGCACCCGTTCAGGCACAGGCCCTGGTAGCAGGCCTGGGCGAGGTCACAGGCGTGATCGCACTCGCCGCAGTGGTTGGGATCCCGCGCCAGCGCGCGGCAGGTGTCGCCGCACAGCCGCTCTTCCGGGGAGCACAGCGGCGTCCCGCCGCCGCAGTCGCAGGCGGAAAACCACGCCGGCCAGGCCGCCAGCGCGACGAGCCACAAGCCGCATCGAGCCAAGCGCAGGACCATAGAATTTCTCATGGTTCACCCCGTGACTTCGGCCATGGTAACACAGCGCCGGCGAAAGCGGCAACGGGACAATTTTCAGGGGAGCGGGAGCAACGGGGGCAAGCCGCCCGTCTGAAGCTCGTTGGGGAAGGGATCGAACACCTCCGCCGACGACAGCGGCCCTTGCGGCCCCAGGCCTCCGACCAGCAGCACACGGCCGTCCGCGAGACGGGTGGCGCTGTGCCCGGCGCGCGCGCGGGCCAGGACCACCCGCTGGCCCAGGGCCCAGCGCGGGCCGAAGCTCAGGTTGGGGCCGTCCCACCACTCCAGAAACGCCGATCCCTGAAAGCGCGCCGGAAGCTGCGGATCTCGGTACTGGAAGCCCCCGGCCACCAGCAGCCCTTCCATCGAGACCTGGGTCACGGTGTGGAAAGCGCGGGCGTCGATCATCTCGGCCGACTCGGAAAGCACGCTGAGCTGGTCGAGGCGCAGATCGATCATCGCCGAGCGCTTGAGCGGCGTCGGCACGAAGGGCCGGTCGGGCGTGCCGAAGGCCGAGGGGTACATGCCGCCCGAGAGCACCACCCGCCCCGGCCACCACAGGCCGGCGCCGGCGTGGAGCACGGGGAATCCACCCGTCGGATTGGCGCTCACGAAGGCGGGCACCGCGCTGTTCGCCTGACTTCCGGTCACCCAGATCCTCTCGGCCCAGATCCCGGCGTTCTGGTAGTCCAGCGGGCCCGAACCGCCGACGACAAACACCTCGAAAGGCTCGCCGCCGAGCGGGACCACCGCCGGCAACACCCGCGCTTGCGAAAGCAGGTCTTCCAGCGAAAAGATCTCCCCGCTCGCGGGATCGATCAACAGGCCGCGCCGCAACGGCGAGCCGTTCTCGAGCCCGCCCAGCAAAAGAAGCCGGCCGTCGGGGAGCCCGACCGCGCCCGCCAGCGTGGCCTCCGGCATGTCGTGCGCGTCCGAGAGGCCGGTGACCGGATCGAACACCTCGTAGGAGCGCGAGGCCGGGCCCCCTTCCAGGCAGCGCAGCGGCGAGCCCGGTCGGTCGGGATCGGAGAAGGTGGATTGCAGGCTGGCGCGCCGGCAGCCCCCGACCAGGGCCACCCGCCCGCCGGGGAGCAGGTGCGCCGCATGCAAGCCGCGGGCGCTGGCGAGATTTCCAGCGGCGGAAAACTCCCCGGTGCCGGGGTCGTAGATCTCCAAGGAGGCCTCGGCGACGAGCTCGGTGCACGGCTCCGGGCAGCTCCCCTCGGAGAAGGCAGAGAACCCGCCCGCGATGAGGACCCTCCCGTCGGCCAATCGTGTCGCGGTGTGAAAGACGCGGGGCCGGCCCAGGACGCCCGGCGTCTCGGTGCTGTCTCCGCAGCGGCTGAGCAGGAGGGACACCCGCGTGGTGGAGTTCTTCCGGATGGGGACATCCACCGCGCGGCCGCACCACAACACCTCGGGCACGCCGGTGAGCGGGTTCGGCCGGTATCCCTGAAAGGTCACCACCTGGCGGTCGCCGGTGGGGATGTCCCCCAGACGGAACTTCTCCAACGAGAGATCCGTATAGTCCTTGCACACCAGGGTCTCGCCGCTCGCGTCCTGGACGCACAGCCGAAATCCCTGGATGTCGGGCGGCGGCTGCCCCCGCGCCGCCGGGGCGCCGCCCCGGCTGTCCAGGGGAAGTTGCGTCACGCTGAGGCGCAGCGCGATCTGGCCGCCCTCCTCGCCGCAACCAGCGAGCATCCCAGATGCGAGAACCCATGCGATTACCATCATTGGTTTCATGAGGTGACCAGTATAGGAACGCTTCTCCACCAGATCAACCGAAAACTCCCGCTCCCCGGTGGCCATGCCCGGTCCGCCCGTGTACAATCGCGCCCTGGCCGCCCGCAAGAGAGGCGCAGGAAGATGATCTTCTGGAACCTGAGCCGGCTTCCGCCGGTGGCGCGCGAGGAAGACCTTCGCGCGGAGTCCGAGCGGAGCGCCTTCCGATCGTTTCGCAGCCTCCGCCGCCGCCGGGAGTGGGTGGCCGGCCGGGTCGCCGCCCGCCGTCTGATCGCACGCGTGCTGCAAGAACCTTTCGACGAGGTCGAGATCGCCCCCTCTCCGGCCGGGCCGCCGCGGGCCCGCCACCACGAATGCGACCTGCCGCTCACCCTGTCGCTGGCCCACGGTGGAGAGTGGCTGCTGTGCGCCGTGCGCCCCGGGGTCGTCGATGCACCGCTCGGCGTGGACGTCGAGCCGCTCGTCCAGCGCCGGCGCGAGGTGTTGTGGCGCGCCCTGAACGAGCAGGAGATCGAA
Organism: uncultured Myxococcales bacterium; assembly: GCA_964561025.1. GTDB lineage: Bacteria > Myxococcota > B64-G9 > B64-G9 > B64-G9 > JAAZNF01. Next base: position 8,306 of record CAZLNM010000029.1, on the reverse strand, counting down.
CGGTTCGCCGCGGCCGATCCGGCTCGCCTCCCCCTCGCCGACCTTCTGCAAATCTGGACCATCAAGGAGGCCGTGCTCAAGGCGACAACCCGGGGCCTTCGACTCTCCCCCCGCCGGGTGACCGTGAGCGGCTATCCCGCGGTGGGATCGTTCGCGCCGGCATCGGCCCTCTTCGCTGGACGCGCGGCAATGGTCTGGACTTGCCGAGACGATCGGCTGGCCATGTCCATCGGCTGGCTGGGGGAAGAACCAGAAGAAATCTCGCCCGAGCCAACCCGGATTGACTACTGAATATGCGTTCAGTATAAATGGGCTGGTGAAGAAACCCGATGGAAATCCCGCCCCCGCCCAGCCTTCCGGCTGGCAGATCGTCGAGGATCTCTTGCGGCGGCGGCTCATCTGGACCGCCCGCAGCCTGGCCGAACCAGCGCCGCGCTCAAGTTTCGGCCTCGCGGCGTTGGACAAGGCGAGCGGCGGGCTCTTGCGGGGCGGCCTTATGGAGGTGATCGTGCCGACTGGAGGGAGCGCCACCATCGCCTACGCCGCCCTGCGCGCCTCTGCCGCCCGGGGCGAGATGAACGCGCTGATCGATCCCGGCGACGGCTTCGACCCGGCGGCGGCGGCGGCGGGGGGAGTGGATCTCGCCCGCCTGCTCTGGCTGAGGCCGCCGGACCGCGCGGCCACCTTGCGCGGAACCGAGCTGGTCCTGGAAACCGGCGGCTTCGGCCTGGTGATCCTCGATCTCGTCGGGTGTCGCTCGGACCAGGGCCTCTCACGGGCCTCCTGGGCCCGCCTGGCGCGGCGCGCCCGGGAGGGAGGCTCGGCCCTGCTGGCGCTCACCTCGCATGCCCAGGCCCGGCACAGTGCATCGCTTTCCCTGCGCGTGACCCGGGCCCGCTTCCGCTGGCGTGGCAGCGGGCGCCTGTACTGGGACGGGGTCGAATTGGAGGTCGAGCTCTTGCGGCGGGCGCCGAAGCTCTAGTTGAAGATGTCTTCCAGCTCCTTCTCCACCACCTGCTCCCGCACGTTGCGGGCGATGCTCACTTCCTTGATGAGCAGGCTGCGGGCGGTGTCCAGCATCTTGCGCTCGCCGAAGCTGAGATCCTTGTCGAACTTCAGAAGGTAGAGGTCGCGCAGCACCTCCGCGATGTCGAAGATCGAGCCGGTCTTGATCTTCTCCATGTACTCGCGGTAGCGGCGGTTCCAGGTCTGGCTCTTTACGGAAATCCCCTTACCTTTCAATACCTTATATACTTCCTTCACCCGCTCGCGGGAGATCACCTCGCGCAATCCCACCGAGGCCACCTTGTCCATGGGGATCATGATCTTCATCCCGTTGTCCAGGATGCGCAGCACGTACACCTGCTGTTTCTGCCCCATGATCTCGCGCTTTTCGATCCCCATCACCTCTCCCACCCCGTGGGCCGGATAAACCGCCTTGTCGCCGATCTTGAAATTTGGCTGCATGGTTTCTCCTGGGTTATGGGATGTACACTACCGAGCGCGAGGAGGGTATCACGCCTGGAATGTTCCAGTCAACGAAAAACTGACAAGGCGTCTGGATTGGGTTATTTGCTCAACACCACGCCCTTGGGATCGATCACCTCGCGAAGCAAGCGGATCTCTTCGGCGCTGGGGACGGGGCTTGCGGGCAGACCTTCGCCGATGGGGATGGCAAAGCCGGAGTTCTCCCGGATGCGTTCGGGCGTGACCCCGGGGTGCAGCGAGGCGGCCGTCATGCGCCGGCTGTGCGGATCGAACCCGTACGTGGCGAGCTGGGTGATGACCCGGTAGGGCCCGGTCCCGGCCGGCAGCCCGGCTCGCTCGCGGGCCCCGGGGCCGTCCAGGTAACCGGGGGTGGTGAGAAAGTCGAGCTTCGGCACGAACGAGCGGGCCGACTGGCGCAGGATGATGATGGTCCTCGCGGCGAAGGAGGCCACGTCGTTGGCGCCCCCGCTCCCCGGCAGGCGGGCCGTGGGATGCTGGTGGGGACCGATGACCGTGGTGTTGATGTTGCCGAAGGGATCGATCTGGGCCGCGCCCAGGAAGCCCACGTCCACGTAGCCCGCCTGCGCCAGCGACATGGCGTCGTGCATGCTGGAGAGGGCGATGGCCTGGTGGTAGGTGCGCGAGTCGCCCACCGAGATGGGCAGCTCGGGCACCCGCGGCCCGATGCTGCCCGCCTCGAAGAACAAGAGCAGGCCCGGGGCGTGCGTGCGCTGGGCCAGCATGCCGGCGATCAGCGGCAGCCCCGTGCCCACGAACACGGACTGGTTGTCCGAGAGCATGCGCGAGGCCACCACGGCCAGAAGCTCGGTCGGAGTATATTCAAGTCGCTCACTCACCGGACACCTCCTGTCACCGCTCGCCCTTGCCGTCGCGCTGGGCCCAGGGAGTGATCGACGGCTCCTCGTAGCGCTCGATGCGGCCGAGCTGCTCAAGGCGCGCCTGCCCGCCCACCGCATCGAGGTAGGCGGCGAAATCCGGCACGCCGAACACGTAGCGCTCCAGGTACTGGCGCACGCCCTCGTCGGTGCGCGAGAGAGACAGCCACTCGGCGATGTGCTGTTCGTCGCTGTAGTACAGCTGCGGCATCAGCGTGGGGTGGGCGCCGAAGGGCACCTCGACCACCGCGTCCACCAGAAAATAGGGGATGACCGTCTGGGCGGGCTCGCGCCGGATGTCCTCCTCGGAGATGATCTTCTCGGTGGTGACGATCAGGCGCCGGGCGCAGCGCGACAGCTCGAAGTCCTCGACCAGGATGCCGTCGATCTGGCTGTTGCCGAAGCGATCGCAGCGGTGCACGTGGATCAGCGCCACGTCCGGGTAGGCCGCCGGCACCAGGCACACCGGCTTGCCGGTGAAGGGGTCGCGAACCACCTTGGCGCTGCTCTTCTTCAAGGTGTCGGTGCCCAGCATGTTGCGGGTGGGGATGAAGGGCAACCCCATCATGCCCGCCAGGAAACGCCACTGGTACCCGGCGTTGCTGATCTCGGCGATCACCTTGAGGCGCCCGCTCTGGGCGGCGCGGCGCGAGGCCGGCGACAGACCGCGCAGCTCGTGGCCGAAGGTGTAGGCCACCTCGATCTCGTCCACGCAGCCCGCCGCGATGAGCACGTCGCTGTCGTGGACCGCGGTCTTGCCGGCCATGCGCAGGCCCCGGCGCTTCTGCCGGATGAGCTCGTACACCAGCGCCATGGACACCCGCACGTGGCCGAAACCGCCCATGGCCAGAAAGTCGCCGTCGCGCACGAAACGCGACACCGCCTCGGCGGCGCTCATGCGCTTGTCGACCAGCGCGCGCGACTTGTTCTGCTGCACCCAGGCCCGGTTCTCGTCCGGGTCGCGAAATCCGAGGAGCTGGCCCTCGCCCGACTGCAGGATCTCCATGCCGTCCTCCTGTAGCGCAATCGGCGCGCAGGCTACCAGAAAACCCCTCACCGTCGCAAGCCACCGAATCCCTTGACTTGCGGCGCTCGAACGGCATACATTCGAGCCGTTGACCTCTCGACGGAAGTGTTTGTTTTTGCAGGAGAAAGGTTTTTCATGCAGCCTTTTAGCGGCGTCAAGGTGTTCTCGGCCACGCTGACGCGCGACCGCGAGGAGCTGGGCGAGCAGGCCACGCGCTGGCTGGCCGAGCACCCGGGAGTGGAGATGACGGACCTGCGCGTGGTGCAGTCCAGCGATCGCGAGTTCCACTGCGTGTCGATCGTGATGTTCTACCGGGAACCAGGGGTCGAGGGCAGCGAGTCCGCCGGCTGAGAACGGCTCGGCGGCCGGCATCCGGAAAGGGTTTCCATGGCCAAGATCCTCATCGTGGACCACGAAAAGGATTTCGCCCTGTCTCTGGCGGCGGTGCTGGCCGGAGCCGACAACCACTTCTCCTTCTGCGAGAAGGGAAAGACCTGCCTCGAGGAGGCCGAGGCGCTGCGGCCCGACGTCATCCTGCTGCGGGCCGAGCTGCCGGATGTCTCCGGTTTCACCCTGAGCGCCCGGCTGCGCAAGAGCCGGGATCTCAAGGACGTGCCGCTGGTGTTCATCTCCTCGGAGGCCACCGAGGAGGCCATCCAGAAGCACCGGGAGGGAAAGCACCCGGCCAACCTGTACCTGAGCATGCCGTTCGACATGGACGAGTTCCGGCGCCAGGTGTTCGGGCTTCTCGGGGCGGACCCGGCGGCGCCGCGCACCGCGCCCGACCGCTCCGAGGACGCCACCCAGGTGGACGCCACGCCGGCCGCGCCCGCGCCGGAGGCCGATGCCGCCGCGGCCCAGAGCGCGGCGCCCGCCGAGGCCCCGGCCGGAGAGGCGGCCGCGCTGGCCCAGGCGCTCTCCGAACCCGCCCCCGCCCAGGACGAGCCCGAGATGATCGACGACGCCATGCTCATCGAGGATGCCCCGGCCCCGGCTCCGGCCTCGGCGCCTCCCCCGCCCCCGCCCGCGCGGCCCGAGCCACGGCGGTTCGTCAGCGATCAGGACCTGGCCTTCGTCGACCAGGCCTTCGAGTCCATCAAGGAGGCCCGGCGCGCCCTCCAGGAAGAGCGCCAGAAGGGGCCGGCCAAGCCCCGCAAGAAGGACGCCCCCAAGGGCGGGCTCGAGGACAAGCTGGACTTCTTGCGCGAGAAGCTCAAGCAGCGCGAGATGGAGATCGCGCGGCTGGCGGAGATCTGGGAGTCGAAGGAGCGGGAGTTCTCGGCCTTCAACGAGAAGCTGCTCGACAAGGAGGTCGAGATCCAGGGCCTGCGCATGCACGTCGAGGACCTGGAGCGCAAGCTGGAGGAGGCGCGCAAGGACTCCGAGCAGCAGGCGCGCGAGTTCAAGTCCTCCATCGACACCCTGATGGAGGAGAAGGTCGTCACCGAGAACGATCTCATCCAGGTGGTGGCGGCCAAGGAGAAGCAGATCAACGACATGCGCGTCTCGCTGTCGCAGAAGGAGCGCGAGCGCGAGGCGCTGGAGAAGGACCTGCGGGCCAAGCTTCGCGCCGGTGAGGAGCAGTACGCCCTGCTGGGAGAGAAGCTGCAGTCCTCGCTGCAGGAGGCCGCCACCCAGAACCAGCGGCAGCAGGAGACCATCGCCGGGCTGGAGCTGGCCAACTCCTCGCTGGAGGAGGACCTGCGCAAGATACGGGCCGAGTTCGACTCGCTGCAAAAGGAGAAGGAGTCGCGCGAGGCCGAGGCGGAGCGGCGCATCCAGGAGGCCGAGGGCCGCATCAGCGAACTTGACCGGGATCTGCAGACCCTCTCCGAGGAGAAGGTGCGCGCCGAGCGCATCCTCAACGAGGGCCTGAGCGCCCAGATGCAGCGCGCCGCCGCGCTGGAGAACGAGCTGGGCGAGGCCCGCGCCGCCTGGCAAGAGCAATCCCAGAACTACGAGCAGCGCATCGAGGAGCGCGAGGAGAAGATCCTCGCGCTCGAGGACGAGCTCAAGCGCCTCGGCCGCGAGAAGGATGAACAGCAGCAGCGGCTGGCCGCGAAACTCGACGACCGCGAGTCCAAGATCAAGAGCCTGGACGAGGAGATCGCCGGGTTACGGGCCGCCAAGCTCGAGCAGGAGCAGCGCCTGGGCGGCAAGCTCGGGGAGCGGGAGCGCCAGATCGTGGAGCTGCAGAAGGAACTCGAGGAGGCCCGCCAGGCGCACCTGCGCCAGAAGGACGACCTCGAGCTTCAGCTGCGCGACCGCCAGGAGAACATCCGCGACCTCGAGCAGAAGCTGGTGCTGGTGCGCAAGGACCGGGACGTGGCCCAGAAGGAGCTGGAGCGCCTGGGCGCGGAGCTGGAGCAGCGCAGCCGGGAGTTCGCCGAGCGCATGGACACCCTGGCGCGCGAGAAGGCCCAGCGCGAGGAGGACCTGGCCTCGCAGATGCAGGCCCTGGAGCAGTACCTGGAGGAGGTGCGTCGCGAGAAAGACCAGGTCCAGGAGACCGCCGACCGGGAGGTCGCCGACCGCGACCGCATCATCGCCGAGATCAAGCAGGAGAGCGAGCTCTCGCTGGCCGATCGGGACCGGCGGCTCCAGGAGCTGCGCGGCGAGCTCGAGGCTGTGCGCGCCGAGCGGGAGAGCCTCCAGCAGGAGCTGGAGCGACGTTCGGCCAAGTTCGAGGAGGAGCTGGCCCGCCTGCAGCAGGCGCGCGAGGAGGCCCAGCGCGCCTTCCACGAGCAGCGCACCCGGCTGGAGCAGGATCTGGCCGAGCGCCAGGGGCAGGCCGACGCGCTGCGCCAGTCCCTGGAGCACGAGCGGGGCGAGAAGGCGCGGGTCTTCGAGGAGGCGACCGCGCTCCGCGCCCAGGTCGAGCGCCTGCAGGCCGAGCTGGGGCACCGGGAGGAGCTGCGCGCCGACCTGGAGCGGCGCTTTGCCGAGCTGGAGCAGGCCTTCAGCGTCCACCGGCAGACCGCGGCGGAGCGCGACGAGGAGCTGGAGACCCTGCTGACCCGGGAGCGGGAGCGGGCCGCGGCTCTGGAGCGAGACCTGGCCGCCCGCACCTCGCAGGCCGAGGCCGAGCAGGGCCGCCTCTCCGCCGATCTCCAGCGAGTCTCCAGCCAGGCCGAACAACTACGCTCCGAGCTGGAGCGGCTGCAGAACAGCTCGGTGGAGCGCGAGGCCGAGCTCAGCGAGCAGCTCAGCGAGACCACCCGGCGCCTCCAGGAGAGCGAGGCCGCCCTGCGCGCCGAGCGCGAGCGGGCCACCGCCCTGGAGAGCCAGGTGCGCGAGCAGAACGATCTTTCCGCCCGCACCGAGACTGCGCTGCGCGAGCGGCTGGAGGAGGCCGAGGGCCGGGTCACGGAGCTCTCCGACGCGCTGGCCCGCGCCAACGGCCAGCTCGATCACACCCGCCAGGAGATCCGCGACCGCATCCAGCAATGGGAGGAGCGCATCGGCTCGTTGAACGAGCAGCTGGCCATCGCCCAGGAGCAGGAGAACCGGGTGCGGCAGGAGGCCGAGGAGAAGCTGCAGGAGGTGTCCGGCATGTGGGAGTCGCGCCTGCAGCAGGCGCAACGGGCGCTCGAGGAGGCCAGCGCGCGGGTCATCGCCGCCGAGGCCGAGCGCGATCGCGGCAGCCAGGCCCTGGCCGAGGCCCAGGCGCGCCTGGGACGCGCCGAGCAGGACACGCAGCGCATGGCGCGCGAACAGCAGGAGCTGCGCGCCGCCCTGGCCCAGCACGACGAGGCCATGCAGCGCACCCTGCGGGAGCGCGAGGAGGCCGAGCTGCGCGCCATGCAGGAGATGGAGGCCAAGCAGGATCACTACATCAAGGAGCTGGAGCGGGTCCGCTCGGCCCACATCGCCGAGATGACCAAGATGAACCAGAACTACCTGCAGCGCGGCAAGGCGCTCAAGATCGCCGAGCTGGAGATCCAACGCCTCAAGGAGAAGATCGCCGAGCTGGAACGGCGCCCCATCGGCGCGCCGGCGCCCCGCGCCGCGGCCCGGCTGGCCCCCGGCAAGGCCGGGGCCACCCCGCTGTCCCACCCGCCCACGGGCGCGGCCGACGGAGGCGGCGACATCGACATCGACCAGATGCTGGACACCCTCAAGGAGTCCAAGTAGGCACCGTCCTCTCGGGTTCTCTCCCTCCGTTCCCTCCGCCGGCCGGTCTTAGCGAAAGCGAGTCGCAAAGCGACCGTAAGCCCTTGACCGCACCAGCCGAGCGGAGGCCATGCAGGGAGACGAGAGCAAGACGCGGGGGTTCAGGAGCGCCGGAGGCGGCGGGGGTGGGCGCGGGGATCGGCGGCGCGCGGCGGAATGACGCGCTCCAGAAGGTCCAGGTGCTCGAGGCGGCGCAGCCGCTCCCCGATCAGCACCCAGGCGCAGGGGTGCTCCGGGAACACCTCGCAGCGCCCGCCGGCCGAACCGCCGCACGGCCCGTTCAGCAGCCCCTTGGCGCAGCGGGCCACGGGGCAGATGCCGCCGTAGTCGTCGAGCAGGCACTCGCCGCACAGGCTGCACAGCTGCTCGAACTCCGCCGGCCCGGACTGCTCGGCCTGCATCAGGGTGTCCGCGCCGGGGTGCACCGGCAGGCGATCGAGCCCCAGCTCGAGAAGCGCCGCCAGCACGCTCTGCGCCCCACCCCCACAGGCCAGCACCAGCACCCCGCGCGCGCCCTCCAGGGCAGCGCGGCACGACTCCAGCTCGCGGCGCGTCTTGCGGGCGTTGCAGGCGCCGTCCAGCACCCGGCTCCCCGCCACGGCAACGCCGTGTTGCGCGAGCGCCTCGCCCATGGCCCGCACCTCGCGCTCGCCGCCCACGCGGCAGGCGGCGGCGCACAGGTTGCAGCCGGCCAGAAAGACCGGGCTCTCTCCCGCCAGGCG